>CADBFO010000017.1 GCA_902794005.1 uncultured Bacteroidia bacterium | reverse complement strand
TCAATCACCTTGTTTTGTATCTGTATCCTTTCTTCGATTAGATTGAGAAAAGACGCAATTTTTCGCTGTTCTTCAAGGGAAGGAAGTTTAACTCTGATTCTGGCGAAGTTGGGGTAGAACAAATAAATACGTACTCCTCCTTCACCATTTATCCCGTAGTTGTATACCATCTTTGGTGATTTAAGGATATGGAGCAGTAATTGGGAATCCACAAGTTCCTTTCTTGCTTTGAAGCAGACATATAGGGAACTTATCATACAGTCTGTTTCCCCATCATAGCGAGCAATGGAGCCAACGTTTATTCGGGCTGGATTATAAGCAAATTCCCCAGGCGAAACAATTTTATAAGCAGCGATATCATCTCCCTTCATTTCTCTGTCCTCAAACTGTTCCTGCTGATTAACGAAACCACGGGCGTTTGTTACTGAAAACATAGGGAAATCAGTCTTATTTTTGTTTCGTCGACTAAAAAGTTCTGTTATCTCGCTCTCAAATTTGGGACGTTCCGCCCCACATTTGTCTCCCGCTCGGCAGAATGAATCTGCAATTCCTTCTGCTCTCGCTTAACCGACAAATTCGGGACATTGGGCTTCTTATTTTTCTGAGTATCACTCATAACGATTGTCAGTCAGTCAAATTCTTGATTAGGGATTAGATGATGCCGAGTTCCTTGAGGTACACGTCAATCTGGGCATCCAATTCAGCACGCTTCGCCTCCAGTTCCTTTATCTCGGCCATCACTGCCTTGATGTCAATCTCCTCTTCCTCCTCGAAGGTGTCCACATAGCGCGGGATATTGAGGTTGTAGTCATTGTCCTTAATCTCCTGAAGGGAGGCGCAGTGACTGTACTTCTCAATCTCCTTACGCTCTCTGTAAGTGCTGACAATCTTGTCGATATGCTCCTGACGCAGTTTGTTCTGCGTTTTCACCTTCTCGAATTCCTTGCTGGCATCGATGAAAAGAATGTTGTCATCTTCCTTGCGGCATTTCTTCATCACCAGTATACAAGTAGGGATGCTGGTGCCATAAAAAATATTAGCCGGGAGACCGATAATGGCGTCAATGAAGTTCTTCTTCTCAATTAGGAACTGGCGGATCTTCCCTTCAGCAGCGCCACGGAAGAGAACACCGTGAGGCGCTACGCAGGCCATGGTACCACCGTCGTTCAGATGGTAAATCATGTGCAGGATGAAGGCATAGTCGGCCTTGGACTTGGGTGCCAGGACACCGGCCTTACTGAAACGGTCATCGTTGTTGAACTTGGCATCGGCCGACCACTCGGCGGAAAAGGGCGGATTGGCTACGACGGCATCAAACTGGCGGTCGCCGAATTCATCCTTCTCCAGCGTATCGCCGTTCTCGATGTCGAAATCACGGTACTTGACGCCATGAAGCAACATGTTCATTCGTGCCAGATTGAAGGTGGTAGGGTTCTTTTCCTGACCGAAGATTTCGTCCGCATTACCGTTGCGGGCCGTACGGAGCAGCAGCGAACCGGAGCCGCAAGTGGGGTCATACACATTCTTGAGGCGGGTCTTGCCGGTAATGACGATTTCGGAAAGAATCTGGCTCACCTCCTGCGGGGTATAGAACTCCCCTGCTTTCTTCCCGGCACCGGCGGCGAACTGGCCAATCATGTATTCATAGGCATCACCCAGGATGTCGATATCCTGCGCTTCGTTAAGGCCGAAGTCAATGCCGTTGAGAGCCACAAGTACGTCACTGATAAGCTTGTTTTTGTCATCGGCCGTCTTGCCCAACTTCGGAGAGGCAAGATCGATGTCGGAAAACAGGCCTCCGAAATCGTCCACACTCTCATGGCCGATGGTGCTGTCCTCAATCTTTTTGAGACTGCGTTCAAGTTGAGGCAGGATGTTTTCTTTGTGACCGATAGCCTCTATAATAGAGGAGTACAGATATTCCGGCTCAATGAAATAGCCCAAATCCTCCATGCAGAGGCGCTTGATTTCTGCCTTGAGATCTTCGTCATCGGAGGCCCATGCCTGTTTGAAAGAAAGACCGTCTTCGCTGAGCTGGTCGTCGATGTACAGCTCAATCTTCTCAGACAAGTATTTATAGAAAATGAAGCCGAGGGTAAAGTACATAAAGTCCCCGGCACTCATGTTGCCTCTCAATTTGTTGGCCACGTCCCAGAGTTGGGTACGCAGGCGCTGTTGCAATTCTTCACTCATTATTTTATAAATTCTTCATTTCACTTCGTTACGTTCAGAATGACAGGAGGTGGTTATTCCCAACTGAACAAATCAATGATTTCCCGCATCTTTTCAATGATACGGCGCACTGTGGCGCTGCGGGCAAGCAGCCCCATTTTCTTTTTACGGACGGCTTCCTGAATGATTTCAGGTTTCTCTCGGCCCAGATAATCATATTCAGACATATACTTGCCGAGTGCCTCGGGATCAACACCTTCAACCTTGGCAAGATCTTCAATAGCTTCCGTCTTCTTTTCGATGATGTAATCTTTTAGCCGGGTTTCAAGGTCCATGGTGCCATCGGCCTTGGCACGCTGGAATCCAGCCTTGTCGTAATCGACGTTCCTCTTGATGAAGTCATCGATAAGCTGGGTTTTCTTGCGCATTGCCGCATCCTTGATCATCGTATCAAGAATCTCCTGGCGCTTCTGCTCATAGTTCTCGTCAGAAGGATTCAAGTTGCTGATTAGGGAAAGGATATACGCAACATTCACCACGTCGCTATGGAGAAGTTCCAGGCAAAAGTCAATATCTTCCAACTTCCCGCCATCCCCATATTCTGCCTGCGGTTCTTCCAGAAGACCGGGTTCATCAACTTTTTCCTCTTTGATAAAGCCAACAGTCATATCCAGATATTTGGAACGGTAGTCGTTGTAATCCTGCTCAGACAGAATCAGCCCTGGATCATCTGCATCGAAATCCTCGTAAATCTGAATCTCTGCACGTTTCTTGATGATTTCACGGAACGCCAGAAGGTACTTCTTCTTGTCATATTCACTTTTGAGAGCATCCACCGATTCCATTGTGGGATACTTCTGCAGGAAAGCTTCGGAGAGTTCGTTGAAGGTGCGTTTGACTTCTTGGAACGGTTTGCGGAGCACATCTTCAATACCTCCTGCGCTAAAAAGCTTCAGAGACTCATCCACTTTATCCTTAAGGTCACGGAAACAGAGGATTTTACCAAAACGCTTTTTCTCATTGAGGACGCGATTTGTACGGCTGAAAGCCTGCAGGAGTCCGTGGTACTCCAGGTTCTTGTCCACGTAGAGAGTGTTCAGTTTCTTAGCATCAAAACCGGTAAGGAACATCCCCACGACCAGAAGCAGGTCGATGGGTTCCATCCCGGCCTTGCGCTTTTTCATTCGCTCGTTGATGTCATCGTAGTATGCACCAAAATTGTCCGTCGTAAAGGCCGTCCCGAAATTAGCGTTGTAGTCATCCATGATGGCCTGCAATTCATCGGCTTGAACAGCGTCTGTCTCGAAGCCCTGATTCATGCCGGTTTTGGCATCGTCCTGACTGACATTCGGGGCGTAAGTGAATATGGCTGCAATCTTGATGTCCGGCTGGAGGTCCTTGAAGATCTTGTAATACTTTAGGAGCATCGGAACAGACTGCACGGCGAAGAGAGCATTGAACTCTCCGTCAAAAGTGGATTTGCGGAAGTTCTTCAGAATGAATGATGCAATCTCTTTCATTCGAATGTCGCTGTCCTGGCTGGCATCCAGTTTCCCTTGGTAATACTCGACCAGGAAACCAAGGACGTTCTCGTCGGCGATAGCGTCCTTGATCATGTACTTGTGCAGGCAGTCTCCGAAGACTTCCTTGGTAGTGATATCCTGCTTGGCGTTCTCAACGAAGATGGGTGTGCCGGTGAATCCGAATATCTGGAGATTCCGGAAGAAATTGACGATGTTCTTGTGACACTCACCAAAGTGGCTGCGGTGGCACTCGTCGAAAATCATCACGAACTTCTTGTCCCTCAGTTCCTGAATCCGCTTGTTGTAGAAGTCCTTCTTAATGGCGGTATTCAGCTTCTGGATGGTTGTAAGGATGATTTTCTTGTCCGATTTCAGTCGTTTGACCAGTTCATAAGTGTCATCTGTTCCATCCACGGCTCCCGGCTCGAAGGCTTCATATTCGGCTTTGGTCTGGGTATCAAGGTCATGACGGTCAACGACGAAGAGGACCTTGTCAATTCCATCGAGTTCGGCCACCAGCTGGGCAGCTTTGAAGGATGTGAGTGTCTTGCCGGCGCCTGTTGTGTGCCAAATGTATCCGTTTTTGTTTGTGTTCTGAACCCGGTCAAGAATCTTCTCTACAGCATAATACTGATATGGACGAAGTACCATCAGGCACTTGTCGCCCTCATGCATGACAATGTACTTGCTGATTATCTTGCCCAGTACGCACTTGTCAAAGAAATGAGTGGCGAACTGGCTCAGGTCATTGACCGGCTCGTTATTCGGCAGCGTCCAATTGAAAGTAAATTTATATCCACAATTGGGATTGTTGGCAAAATAGCGTGTGTTTACGCCGTTGGAAATAACGAAAAGCTGGATATAATCGAACAGGCCACGGAAGGAGGTTTTCTGATAGCGCTGAACCTGGTTGTACGCCTGTTTTAGTTCTACGCCTCGCTTCTTTAGCTCAATCTGAACGAGAGGCAGGCCGTTGATAAGTATGGTGACGTCGTAGCGACAGGTCTTGCGGCCTTCTACCGTAATCTGATTGGATACTTGGAATTCGTTCTGGCACCAATGATTCTTGTTAAGAAACTCCACCCAAATGCGATGCTGACCATTTTCCGTCTCCATCGGGTAGAGGTCACGAAGTTTCTTGGATTTCTCAAACAGTGTTCCACCTTCCAGATAAATGCAAATCTTCTCGAACTCCTTTTCCGTAAAAGAATTCCTGCCAATCTCTGCAAGGGCTTTGGCATTATGTTTTTCAAGTTGCGCCTTGAAATTGCTGAGCAGATTAGTATCTTCCTTGATTTGGACATAGTCATAACTCATGTCCTTCAAAGTCGCAATCAGCCCGTTCTCAAGAGCCTGTTCGCTTTGTGCTGTCATGCTTTCGTGTTATTGAAGATGATAAATCCTTAATCTTACAAATTTAACCTTTTTCGCTGGATAATCCTTAAAAAATGCAGTTATTCTCACTCTCAGAGGGTTACATAACAGTTTTTACACCATCAACCTTATCAACTTCCCATCCCGCACAAACATCTTCGGATATCGGAACACAACCGCCCAAATCTGCGAAGTGCCCACGGGCTGCCCGTCCCTGCGCCGATGCAGCCGTTGCAGATTAATCTGTTCGGCAAGCGTCTCAGCCGTTATGCCTCGGCCCTCGGTTGAGAGCAACCAAACTTGATGTGACCTCCAAACCCGCTTCCCCAATTTAGTAAAGCGGGTTTTTACTTATGTAAAACGATTCTTTGCGATAAGTCGGAAATATTCAGCACTAAAAGTGCGATAAGCTTAAATATCGGATGTGGCAAAGTGCGCTAAAAAGACTGATGCGCTATGCTTTCCGCAAGCAGAACAGCGGAATGGATTCGAGAGGCTACGGCGCAGAATGCGGATGAACCGATATGGACACCGTGCCTACTTCAGGGTGATGATGATAACGCCGTTGGCGCCACGGGAACCGTAGATGGCCGCAGCTCCGGCATCCTTCAGGACATTGATGCTCTTGACATCATTGGGGTTGATCCAGTCAATGGAGCTTTGTGGAGCGTCGTTTACAATGAACAGCGGCTCTGTGCTGGCGTTTATGGAATTCTTTCCCCGGATGGTAATCTGGTTTCCCTGGACAGAAACGCCGGCACATTTCCCCTGAATCATCTCGTAAATATCCCGATAGTGCGTCATGTCCGAACTCACGTTCACGCTGGAGATGGATGTCGAAAGTTTGCCCCGTACTTCTTTTCCGTAGCCGATATCCACCACCTCCTCCGAAGGAACGGGCCCCATGGTTTCATTGGCAGAGAACACCCCGCAGGATACGAGGAGGGCCATGAAGGCCGCCATTGCAAATAGCTGTTTCATAGTCACAAAACTAACAAATATTCTCGAATTCACCTAATGGAGTCAAAAAAAGACTATCTTTGCAACATGGGAGTTTACAGAGACATGAGTCCGGAAGAATTCCGGGATATCGAAAACAGAATCCTCTATGAAGACAACCACCTGCTGGTCTTCAACAAGCGTACGGGAGAAATCGTGCAGGGAGACAAGACCGGAGACGAACCCCTGAGTGAAACGCTGAAGGCATTCATCGCCCGAAGGGACGGGAAACCCGGCCAGGTGTTCATGGGGGTTCCTCACCGCCTGGACAGGCCGGTGAGCGGAGTCACGCTCTTCGCCAAAACCTCCAAAGCGCTGGAACGGCTCAACAATATGCTCCGCCAAGGGGAAATACACAAGACCTACTGGGCTCTCACCGCAGAAAAGCCCCCCAAGGAAAGCGACATCCTCACGGACTATCTTACCCGGAACGAAGCCCAAAACAAGTCCTATGTTTCCAAAAACGGAAAGGAAGCCAGGCTCAAGTACACCCTCATCCAAACCACCGAGCGCTACTATCTTCTGGAAATAGAGCTTTACACCGGCCGCCATCACCAGATCCGGTGCCAGCTCTCCCACATGGGCTGTCCCATCAAGGGAGATCTGAAATACGGCGCACGCCGCTCCAACCCGGACGGCGGAATCTCCCTCCTGGCCCGCCATATACAGTTCATCCACCCCGTCAAAAAGACCGAGGTGGATGTAACAGCTCCTGTTCCGGACAGTTGGAAAGGAGTGGAAGGATAACGTGCCCGTACCGGATTTTACGTTTTTCTATCCTTGATGTATTTTCTCCGTATCCGTGCACACCATTGGCTCGGAGGCTCCCCCATCACTTTCTTGAAGTTCTGGAAATAAGCCGTCACGGAACGGAAACCGGAAAGCTGCGCCAAGTCTACTACCCTCAGGCTCATGTTGTTACGGAACAGTTCCATGGAGTACATCACCCTGTAATAGTTGACGTACTGCCGGAAATTGCGTCCGGAATAACGGTTGATAGTTTTACTCAGCGAACTCCTGTTGGTATAAACCGCCGATGCCAGATCCTGAAGGGAGAAAGACTCCACCAGGAAGGGCTTTCGTTCGGTCATATATCGGCAGCACCTGTCGTACAGCATCTGATCGATCGCCGTCAATTCATAAGAGTCAGACAACAGGTCCGAAGGGCCGGATTGCTCCAGGGCATCCCTCAGACGGGCTTCTTTTCTGCGCAGGCGCAAATACAGGACAATTCCCACACCCACAGCCAGCACGCAGAAAAAAGCCAGGAACAGGACTAAAAGGTTCATGGTTTTTTCCGAAGCGGCCGGGCGGGCACGTTCTCCTCTATGTCAAAGAACTCTATTTCTTGATGGAATCGAATCCCTTTCCGTAAACGCCGTTCACTGAACTCACGGAAAGGAATGCCGTAGAATCTATCTGCTTGATATAACGGAGCATCAGGTTCAAGTCTGTCTTTCGGGTAAGAACCATCAGCACCTTGGTATCCTTTTGGGAATACCAGCCTTTTCCGTCCAGCACGGTGACACCGCGATGCAGCTCGTGGGTAATGGCATCGGCAATCTTCTCATATTCCTTGGACAGGATAAACAACTGGACACTCTGCTGCGAACCGGAAATGTACATGTCCAGCACATAACTGTTCACCGTCACCAGGATGAGACCATACAGGACCGTCGTGATCTTTTCGGCAAAAGGCATCCTGAACATGACCGGATTTCCGGCGGCATCCAGCACCGGAAGACCGGTTACAGGATCCAGTTCACTCACGTAGGAAGGAATCAGCAGAGAGGAACCGATGATGATGAAATCCAGCACCAGAATCACCTTGCCCGGAGACACATTGTGATACTTGGTATAGATTAGGGCGATGATGTCCGTCCCGCCCGTTGAGCCTCCGTTGGAGATGCTCATGCCGATGCCGATCCCGGCCATGAGGCCGCCCATCAGCACGCTCAGCAGTTTTCCGTTGTCGATAGCCAGGGTCTTGATGATGGTTACGGGAATCAAGTCCGGAAGGAAACGCAACGCCACGGAAGCCAGGACGATGGCATAGATGGTCTTGGCACCGAAACCCATTCCCAGGACGACCATGGCGACAGCCACCAGGATGGCATTCAGGACAAAGTAACTGTAACCCATCTGGATGGTACCGCCCGTAGCGTATTGAATCATGGAACTGATACCCGAAACGCCACCGCCAATCAAGTTGTTGGGGATGAGGAAAGTGGCCCAGCCGGTCACATAGATGAGAATACCCAGGGTAACCAGAAGCCACTCCTTGATGTGGGTGAATAAGGATTTTTGGAGGATCGGCATAATTATTTTTTCTTCTTGCGTGTAATACCGGTTTTCATTTCATCGAACCCTTCTCCGAAAACGTTTTTGGCAGGGACCACCGTCACGAACGCCTTGGGGTCCAGCTCTTTCACAATCTTTACCAGCTCGGGCATCTCGGTTTTGCGCAGCATAACCATCAGCACCTGACGGTCTTCCTGCGTGTACCAGCCGACGGCCTTGAGGGCCGTGACGCCGCGTCCCATATCCCTGTTGATATAGTCCCCGATCTCCTTCAGCCGGTCGGAGAAAACAAGAATCTGGACCGTGGAATCCTTGCCCAGCATAATCAGGTCCAGCACGTAGGCGCATACGCCCATGGTAATGTATCCGTACACCACATCGGTGAAGCAGCGGCCCGGAACGAAGATCAGGAGGGTAATGACAATAAAATCCGCAAAAAGATAGAATCGGCCGATGGAAATGGGCCAGAACTTGTTCACGATGAGCGCCAGGATATCCGTACCGCCCGTGGAACCGCCCCGCATGATAATCAGGGCCAGACCCACGGCCTCCAGCAGACCGCCGATGATGGGAACCAGAATCCCGTCTCCCACATACAGCGCCTCTCCCTCCACGGACCAGAGCCAGCGCATGCTTTCATCTCCCAGGATGCGGAAAAGGGCCGTGGAAATCAGGATGGCGTAGATGGTCTTGACCCCGAACCCCTGCCCCAGGATGAACCAGGCCAGAACCAGCAGCAGCACGTTGATACCGAAGTACCAGATATCCACAGAGATTCCCGTCACCATGGCCAGCAGGGCCGACGCACCCGTAAGGCCGCCGTCAATCATGTGATTGGGAAGCAGGAACGACTGCCAGGCCATCACGAACAGCACCACGCCGATGGTGATGACGATATAGTCGAAAATCCCGATGAGGACTTTTTTCTTTTCCATAATCTACTTTTTCAGGACTACATTCACAATGCGACCGGGGACCACGATAACTTTGGCAATGGACATATCTCCCACATATTGAGGCGTTTTCTCATGGGACCGGACTGCGGCTTCCACCTCTGCGGGACTGTCGTCCGCCTGTGCCTCCAGGAAGAAACGCGTTTTTCCGTTGAAAGAGACCGGGTACTTCACCAGATTCTCAGCCGCCAGCTCAGGATTGTATGCGGGGAAGGAAGCATAGACCACGGAATCCTCGTGTCCCAGCTGGTGCCACAGTTCCTCCGCGATGTGCGGGGCGAACGGCGACAAAACAATGGTAAGCGGCTCCAGGACAGCACGTTTGGAGCAGTTGCCCAGCTCGTTCATCGCAATCATGAAGGCCGATATGGCCGTATTGTACGAGAAATGCTCAATGTCTTCCTGCGCCTTGCCGATGAGTTTGTGGAGGGCCTTGAGCTCATCGCGCGTGGGTTCCTCGTCTGTGACAAGCCACTTCTCGCGGTCCCAGAACAGGCGCCAGAACTTCTTCAGGAAGCGGTTTACGCCGTCGATACCCTTGGTATCCCAGGGCTTGGCCTGTTCGATAGGCCCCAGGAACATCTCATAAAGACGCAGCGTGTCGGCCCCGTATGTGTCGCAGATTTTGTCGGGATTCACCACGTTGTACATGCTCTTGGACATCTTTTCGATGGCCCAGCCGCAGATGTACTCGCCGTTTTCCAGGACAAACTCGGCGTCTTTGTAGTCCGGACGCCAGGCGCGGAAAGCCTCGATGTCCAGCCGGTCGTTGTACACGATGTTCACGTCCACGTGCACCGGAATGGTTTCATACCGGTCCTTGATGCCGGCCGACACGAAACGGTTGGTGCCGGGAATCATATACACAAAGTTGGAACGGCCCTGAATCATGCCCTGGTTGATGAGCTTGCAGAAAGGCTCGTCCTCGCAGACATAACCGAGGTCATAGAGGAACTTGTTCCAGAAACGGCTGTAAATCAGGTGTCCGGTGGCATGCTCCGTTCCGCCGATGTAGAGGTCCACGTTGCGCCAGTACTCGTCGGCCTTGCGCGAAACGAGTTCGCCGCCGTTGTGCGGATCCATATAGCGCAGGTAATAAGCGCTGGAACCGGCAAACCCGGGCATGGTGCTGGTTTCCAGCGGATAACCGTTGTATGTCCAGTCCTTGGCCCGGGCCAGCGGCGGCTGACCGTCTTCCGTGGGTTTGTACTGGTCAATTTCCGGCAGGGTGAGCGGAAGATCCTCCACAGGAAGCGGAGTAGCGATGCCGTCCTTGTAATAGATGGGGAAAGGTTCGCCCCAATAGCGCTGGCGGGAGAAAATGGCGTCACGGATGCGGTAATTCACCTTCCGGTGGCCCAGTCCGTGCGCCTCAACATAGTCGATGGCGGCCGGAATGGCCTGCTTCACGCTGAGTCCGTTCAGGAAGCCGCTGTTGCACATGATGCCTTCCTTGGCGTCCAGGCTCTCCTCGCGAACATCGGCCCCTTCTATAAGAGGGATGATGGGCAGGCCGAACTTCTTGGCAAAGGCATAGTCACGGCTGTCATGCGCGGGAACAGCCATGATGGCGCCGGTTCCGTATCCGGCCAGCACGTATTCCGAAATCCACACCGGCACTTTCTCTCCGGTCAGCGGATTGATTCCGTAAGAGCCCGAGAATACGCCCGTGACGGCCTTCCCGGCCATTCTTTCACGCTCCGTCTTCTTTTTCACCTGCTCCAGATAGCTGTCCACCTCTTCTTTCTGCGAGGCCGATGTCAGGAGGGGTACCCATTCGCTCTCGGGCGCGAGGACCATAAAGGTGACACCGAAGATGGTGTCGGCCCGGGTGGTGAAGATGGTCACGTCATGCTCCTGCCCGTCGCACTGCACCTTGAACACCATTTCGGCCCCTTCGCTGCGCCCAATCCAGTTGCGCTGCATTTCCTTGAGGGATTCCGTCCAGTCCAGCCGGTCAAGGCCTTCCAGAAGGCGGCCGGCATAGGCCGATACACGCAGTTGCCACTGGGTCATCTTCTTTTGGAACACCGGATGGCCGCCCCGCTCGGAATAACCGTCCTTCACCTCGTCATTGGCCAGTACCGTTCCCAGCGCAGGGCACCAGTTCACCGTGCTTTCGCCCTGATAGGCGATGCGATAGCGCATAAGCACCTGGGCTCTCTCCTTCTCGTCAAAAGCCTTCCACTCCGCTGCGGTAAAGGCCGGACCTTCGCTGCAGGCAGCATCGACGGCAGCACTGCCCCCTTCTTCAAAAGCCTTCACGAGCTCTTCAATGGGACGGGCTTTCTGCGCCTTGTTGTCGTACCAGGAGCCGAACATCCGGAGGAAGGCCCACTGGGTCCATTTGTAATAATCGGGATCCGACGTACGGAATTCACGGTCCCAATCAAAGGAAAAGCCGATACGGTCCAGCTGCTCACGGTAACGGGCCACATTGTCGTGGGTGGTCTTTTCCGGGTGCTGACCGGTCTGGATGGCATACTGCTCGGCCGGAAGGCCGAAGGCGTCGTAGCCCATCGGATGAAGGACATTGAATCCCTTCAGACGCTTGTAGCGGGCATAGATGTCACTGGCGATGTATCCCAGCGGGTGCCCGACATGGAGTCCTGCGCCGCTGGGGTACGGGAACATGTCCAGCACATAGTATTTGGGTTTGTCCGAATCTGCACTGGCACGGTAGGTCTTGTTCTGGGCCCACCACTGCTGCCATCTCTTCTCGATCTCTAAAAAATTGTAATCCATATCTATTTTATAGTCTTTCCATTGATGCCGAAGCGGCCTTTCTCCTTGGTGAGACGGAACTCCACGGCCACCGTCAAAGCCACCTTGGTCCTTTTGCCGCGGTGACGGCCCGGGCGCCATTTGGGGGAAGCGGACACCACGCGGACGGCTTCCTCGTCCAGGGACTCATGCACACCGCGGGACACTTTTACATCCGTCACCTCGCCCTTCTCATCAATGATGAAATCTACCAGGACAGTCCCCTGGATGCCATTGTCCAACGCATACTTGGGATACTTGACATACCGATAGACCCAACGCTCCATAAAGGTACGGGGGTCCTGTGAATTCAGAAACATGGGCTTTACGTCCACATCGCTGAAGGCGTATGTTCCCACCGGAGTTTCCTTCTTGCTCTCCGAACGCCCGCGGAACAACGGACGCGGCCCGTTGGCCAGATGCTGGACATAGCTGAAAATATACTCCAGTTCCTTTTCCATTCCCTCAAAATTCACGATGGAATACGTGTCCCGGCCGGTTCCGTGTTCCGGATAGCGTCCCGTGGTAAAGAGGACGGAAGGAATTTCCTTGCTGTAAAAGACAATATGGTCTCCGGCGTAAGGCTCCTGATGGGTAATCTGCGCCTGGATGGGGAGCAGTTCTCCCTGGAGACTCTGTACAAGGGCGTTCAAATCCTGATTGGAGGCGGTATAGACCTGAAATCCGTTTTGTTCAAGGCCCAGCATGTCCAGATTCACCATGGCGTCGATGTATTCCACATCCGAGGAAAATGCCCGGTTAAGGAAATACCACGACCCGGCAAAAGACTCGCACGAGGAGCCGAATCCGACAAAGAGGATGCTCCGGCGAAGAAGGGTTCGGGCATAGGACAGTTTCTGCGCCAGTTCCAGAAGCATGGCCATGCCGGAAGCATTGCCGTTGGCGCCATAATAGGTGCGGTTCACCACCTCTCCGTCAACCGTAAGCCGATCCATGCCCAGGTTGTCCATACGGGCGCCCACTACGATGTATCGGCCGTTCATACTCTTGTCCCATCCCTGCAAAAGGCCGATCACGTTGCGGGAAGTGAGTGTATCCGCCCCCTGGGCAATCTTGAATTCGGAACTGGAAGTCAGGACATCGACTCCGTATTCCTTCAGTTTTGCCGAGAGATAATCCGCGGCCATTTTCTCACCCTCGGACCCGGCTTTTCTGCCTTCCATCTGCGCACCGGCCAGATAGGCCACATGCTCCTTGAAGGCCCGGACGGTTTCGGAGTCGTCCAAATCTTCCAGCGGGGTCCTGAATTGGGCATCGAGACCGGTGGCCACCATAAGGGCAGCCACGAGGGAGAGCAGGCGTTTCATCATTGATTCACAAGAATCCAGCTGTCGGGAGGGCAGACACCCTTTCCGCGCAGCTGTTTGAGGGTTTGTACGGTTTCGTTGAGATTGTCCGAAGGGCACACGGCCACGGCCAGAAGACCGTTTCTGAAACTGATGATGGAAGCCTTGTAACCGGCCTCATTGCAGGCTTTCAGTTTGCGGTCGGCATAGTATCGGCCACGGAATGCCCCGACCACAATGCAGTAACGGGCTTCCAGTTTGGTGGTGAACAATCCTCCCATCTTGGCCGGATTCAGGATCGTGCCCTTGGCCTGCGTCAAGGAATCCAGCAAATGGGCTTCCAGAGCGGCCAGGGAATCAGCCATCTGTTTTTCGACCCGGGCCATCGAGTCCAGGCGGGCCTGCTGCCGGGCCTCCTCGGCGGCCAGCTGTTCCAGACGAATCTGCTCCACCTGCGCCGTGGTAGGACGGCCGGCCAGGGTTCTCACGAAATCGCAACTGCCGGTACACAGCAGAGTGATTGCCAGTAATATGACGAAGGTCTTTTTCATACATAATCCTCCTTAATCTGCAAAAATACGCTTTTTTCAAAGTTCATCAAAATAAAAGTCGTATATTTGTGTCCATATGAAGAAAACAATCCAGCTGGAAGCCATCGACCCTATTGAGATTTATGGCGTCGGGAACAAGATCCTTTCCGAATTCTGCACCTATTTTCCCCATCTTAAAGTAGTTGCGCGTGGAAACGAACTCATCCTGGAAGGCCGCGAAAGCGACATCTCGGAGTTCAATATCCGCTTTGCAGAACTGGTGGAACGGCGCCACCACAAGATGAATCTCACCGTCTATGACGTGGAAGATATTTTCTCCGGAAACAGCAACGGACATTTTGTCCTGACAGGCGACGCCGTCATCGTCCACGGGACCGACGGCAAGCCCATCCGCGCCCGAAACAAGACCCAGCAGGAACTGGTAAAAGCCTATTTCGACCATGACCTCATCTTCGCCATCGGCCCGGCCGGTACAGGAAAAACCTATATGGCCATCGCCCTGGCAGTGCGCGCCCTCAAGAACAGGGAAATCAAACGCATCATCCTCACCCGCCCGGCCGTAGAAGCCGGCGAGCGGCTGGGCTTCCTGCCCGGAGACCTTAAAGAAAAGCTGGATCCGTATCTGCAACCCCTCTACGACGCCCTTTCGGACATGATTCCTTCCCGCAAGCTTCAGGAATTCATGGCCGACGGAACCATCCAGATTGCTCCCCTCGCCTACATGCGCGGCCGCACCCTGGACCGGGCCTGCGTCATCCTGGACGAAGCCCAGAACACCAACCTGGGCCAGCTCAAGATGTTCCTCACCCGCATGGGCCCCAGCGCCAAATTCATCGTCACGGGAGACGCCACCCAGATAGACCTTCCCCGCCGGGAAGACAGCGGTCTCCTCACCGGCATCCGCCTTCTGGACGGCATCAAAGGCATCGCCACCATCCGTTTCACGAACGAAGACATTGTCCGCCACCCCCTCGTCACCAAAATCGTAAAAGCCTTCGACCGGAAAGATTCTTCGCTTCGCTCAGAATGACAAAAAAAGCCCCGTTCATGACGAACGGAGCTTTTCGATGCAGGGAAGACATGAATACGCCTACTGGGCGACAATCTCGTTCCACTTTTCGTAAGCGGCCTGGTACTTGGGATCCACGCCGCGGAGCTGGAAGTTCAGTCTCTTGAGGAAGTCTGCGGCAGCAGCCTTCACGTCGGGGTTGGAGCTTACTTCGTAGCACTTCTCGAAGGGCTCGATGGCGCTTTCGTAAACACCGACCAGCTGGGCGTTGAGTTCATCGTACTTCTTCCACTCACGGACGTCGAGGGCGTTCATTTCCTCTACGAGGGCCTCGCCCTTCTTCAGGGCCACGTTGGCGATGCCGTAATAGGCCATATCGTACTTGGGGTCGATTTCAAGGCCCTTGTTGTAAGCGGCAATGGCCGCATCGAAATCCTTGACACCGGTATAGATGTTACCTTCTACATAATAGAGGGAAGGATTGTCGGGCATGGCCTTCTTGGCTTCATCCAGGAGTTCCACAATTTTCTTGGGATCCTCATTGGTCTGGAGGTACAGGTTGATGAGGCTGGTAAGGATGGAAGCGTTGTCCGGGTAAGAGGTAAGACCGGTGGCCAGATAATCCTTGGCGGCCAGGGTATCGGCCTTGGCCAGGGAGCACTCGGAAAGGGCGGCATAGATGTTACCCTCGGAGGTGTAACCGTTGGCAAGGCACTTGTTGTAGTACTCGATGGCACGGTCGTAGTTCTTGGAGGCGAGGGCGGTGAAAGCGCAGTTGTAGGCGGCGTCATCGTTCTTCACGGAGCAGGGAGGGGTCATGGACCAGTCGGCGGCACCTTTGAACAGGTCGCTGGCTTTTGCCATATCACCGAGGGTATAGGCGGTGAAAGCGTCGTTGTAATAGGCGTTTACAACCTCCTGAAGTTTGGGATCCACGTCCTTTTCCTTGGCACCGAGTTCGAAAGCCTTCACATAGGCCTTGGCAGCCTCTCCCAGAAGATCTCCGGGGACGGAGGGCTTGGTCACATCTGCGAAGGAAAGCATACCGGCCTGGTTGAAGTACACATCCATGTGGGAGAGCTGCAGCTTTTCATAGGCTTCGCCGCCAA
Organism: uncultured Bacteroidia bacterium; assembly: GCA_902794005.1. Lineage (GTDB taxonomy): Bacteria > Bacteroidota > Bacteroidia > Bacteroidales > UBA932 > Cryptobacteroides. The sequence goes on along the minus strand of CADBFO010000017.1, from coordinate 60,622 downwards.
GGGTCACATTGGACACGGAGGCGGGCTGCTCCTTGTTCATCATTCCGAAGGTGGACTTGTCCACACCGGGGGTGATGTTGGCGATAGGATTGTTATAGGCGGCCATATAAGCCTTGGCCAGGTTCATCCAAGTATTGGCTTTGGTGCCCTTCTTGGCATCCTGAGCGGCTGCAAGGGCCTTGTCAACGGCCTTCTGCATGTCGGCATCGGACTTCTGAGCATACGCAAACTGCAGGGAGCAGACAAGCGCGAGGGTGAATAACAGCTTTTTCATACTAGTAACTGGTTAGATAATTATTCTTCTGTAGGTGTAGCTTCGGCAAGAGGGGTTCCTTCTGCGGCCTGGCTTTCTTCCTCATCGTTGTGGGCGACGACGGAGATGGCGGCGATGGCATCCTTCTCCCGGATGTTGATGAGCTTGACGCCCTGGGTGGCACGTCCGGCAACACGAATGGTGTTGACAGGCATTCGGATGGTCATTCCGCTGCGGCAGATGATCATCAGGTCATCTTCATCGGTGACATTCTTGATCGCCACCAGATTGCCGGTCTTTTCCGTGATGTTCAGGGTTCTGACACCCTTGGCACCCCTTGCGGTCTGACGGTAGTCCATCGGGTCGGATCTTTTGCCGTAGCCATTTTCAGATACGGCCAGCACCTGGTGCTTTTCCACGTCTTCCGCCTGGGGATCCTGGCAGACGACACCGACCACATAATCTCCTTCATCAAGATTGATGCCACGGACGCCGGTAGAGGTTCTGCCCATGGCGCGGGCCTCTGCCTCGTCGAAGCGGACGCACCGTCCTCCGTGGGCTGCAATCATCACGTTGCAACGGCCGTTGGTGAGGATGGCCTCCAGCAGTTCATCGTCCTCACGGATGTTGATGGCATTCACGCCGTTGGTCCGCGGGCGGGAATAGGCTTCGAGGGAAGTCTTCTTCACGACGCCCTTCCGGGTGACCATCAAGATGAAATTGTTGTTGATGAACTCCTCGTCCTTCAGGGTTTTGACATTCAGATAGGCGCGGACGCTGTCATCCGGGTCTATCATCAGTATATTCTGGATGGCACGGCCCTTGGAGGTGCGGTTGCCTTCCGGGATTTCATAGACCTTGAGCCAGTAGCACTTGCCCTTCTGGGTGAACAGGAGCATGGTGCTGTGGGTATTGGCGATATAGATGTGTTCGATGAAGTCTTCGTCACGGGTGGCGCTGCCCTTCATGCCCACGCCGCCACGGTTCTGCGTGCGGAATTCGGTGAGCGCGGTGCGCTTGATGTAACCCAGATGGGAAATGGTGATGACCTGGTCTTCATCGGCATAGAAGTCCTCGGGGTTGAACTCGTCTTCCGCGAGGGTGATTTCCGTGCGGCGGGGATCTCCGTAACGGGCCTTGAGATCCATGGTCTCGTCCTTGACGACCTTGAACTGCTCCTCGACAGAGCCGAGGATGACATTGCAGCGATCGATGAATTTCATGAGGTCGTCGTACTCGCTGCGGAGCTTCTCGCGCTCCAGGCCGACGAGCTGACGCAGACGCATTTCCACGATGGCGGCCGCCTGGACGTCGGAGAACTGGTAACGGTCCACCAGCATCTGGCGGGCTTCGTCGATGCTCTTGGACTCATAGCGGATGATATGGACAATCTCGTCAATGAGGTCCATGGCCTTGAGGAGGCCTTCCAGGATATGGGCACGCTTCTGGGCCTTGTCCAGTTCGAACTTGGTGCGGCGCACCACCACCTCGTGGCGGAAGTCCACGAATTCCTTGATGATTTCCTTGAGGCTGAGGGTGCGGGGACGCCCCTTGACCAAAGCCACATTGTTAAAGGAGAAACTGCTCTGCAGGGGGCTGTACTTGAACAGCATGTTGAGCACCACGCCGGAGTTGGTTCCCTGCTTGAGACGGATGATCACGCGGGTTTCACCGCGGGAACTCTCATCGTTGATGTAGGAGATGCCCTCCACCTTTTTGTCGTCGGCCAGCTGGGCGATTTTCTCAATCATCTCCCGCTTGTTCACCATGTACGGAATCTCCGTCACCACGATGGTTTCGCGACCGTGCTCATCCACCTCGATTTCCGTCTTGGACCGGATGACCACGCGGCCGCGGCCGGTTTCATAAGCTTCCTTGATACCGGACTTGCCCATGACAATGCCGCCGGTCGGGAAATCCGGACCTTTGATGTACTGCATGAGCTCGTCGGTGGTAATCTCGGGATTGTCGATATAGGCGCAGATGGCGTCGCAGCACTCTCCCAGGTTGTGGGGAGCCATGTTGGTGGCCATACCTACGGCAATACCGGAAGCGCCGTTCAGAAGAAGCAGCGGAGCCTTGGTGGGGAGGACGGTGGGTTCTTCGAGCGTGTCGTCGAAATTGAGGGTCATGTCCACGGTGTCCTTGTCCATGTCTCCCAGGACATCTTCCGCCATTTTCTGAAGTTTGGCCTCCGTATAACGCATGGCGGCCGGAGAATCGCCGTCCACAGAGCCGAAGTTGCCCTGCCCCTTGACCATGGGGTAACGCTGGTTCCATTCCTGGCCCAGACGGACCATGGCATCATATACGCTGGAGTCTCCGTGCGGGTGGAACTTACCCATCACTTCACCCACGATACGGGCGCTCTTCTTGGTCTGGCCACTGAAACTGAGGCCCATATTGTCCATGCCGAAAAGGACACGGCGCTGGACTGGCTTGAGACCGTCCCGAGCGTCCGGGAGGGCACGGGACACAATTACCGACATGGAGTAGTCGATGTATGCCGTGCGCATCTCGTGGTCTATCTCTACCTGCTCGATGTAACCGGCTCCACCCAGACCTTCTTCGGGGATGTTCTTCTCTTCGTTAATATCCATATTTACTTACCTTTCTTTATAACATACAAAGATAAGCAAATTATTCGGTTTTTCAAACACTAATTTACCGTAAGGATGTACTCGGTGCTGATGTCGCCGAATTCCTCCAGGACCATGCGCCGGAGCTGCCCGTTCTTCTTGTAGTCCAGTTCCATTCCAGTATAGCCCTTGGGGAGGGCCTTGCGCACCTTGATAACCACGTGCTTGCCTCCGTCCTTCCCGGCCGAAACGGTGCAGTCCGCATCCATTTCCCTGGCAATCTCCTCATATCTTCCGGCAATGCCGTACAGGATGGCGTTCCGCTGGGCTTTGACCGTTTTGTTGTTCTCCGTATTCACATCCAGGGCAACGCCCCGCATATCCATGCGGAGATAGGGGCCGTCAATGATGAAATAGTCCCCGTCGGGTTTGGTATAAAGCATGGCCAGCTGGTCGGGAGCGGAATAGGTAATGGTTCCTTCGCTCTTGATGACACGGCCGGAAATTTTCAAAGTCTTGGCCTGGGTAAATGTACCTTCAAGGTCTTGTGCTCCGGCGACGATACCGCACAGAAGCAGGGCAAGGGTCAATATTTTTTTCATAGCGGGAGTTGACGCTGCAAAAACAATGCCCGCAGGATATTGACATTTTGTCATGAAAGAATCCGGGGCGTGATTGTTGATACAAAGGAAAATCATTATTTTTGTACGTATGCAACTGAAAGTAACGGAAGAACTCAACCAAGTCATCAAATATGCCCGGGAAGAAGCCATGCGCACCGGCAGTTACGGAATCGGCCCGGACCATCTTCTCCTGGGGATCATCCGCCAGGAAGACAATGCGGCCTTCAGGACGCTGCAGAGCCTGGGGATTGAACCGGCCGATGTAAAAGCTTTCATCGACCAGCGCATTTTCACCGGAGAAACCATCCCCTTCGAGGAGATGGACCATATCAACTTTTCGCGCCATGCACAGAATGTCCTGAATATCACCGTCATGGAAGCCGCCCGCCTGAAAAGCGGCGCGGCGGCTCCCCAGCACCTCCTGCTGGCCCTGTGCCGCACCACGGAAAGTTACGGTCAGGTGTATCTCCGCTCCCACGGAATCGACTACGGACGGCTGCTGGCTTTCATGGAAGATGAAGGGCTGCTCCGTTCCCGGACGGAGCCGGAGGAGAATGCACCCAAACAACCCTCCCAGGGGCCGGAAGAAGCCACTGAAGATGAAAAGAAACTGGATATCGAAGAATTCGCCTACGACCTTACCCGGGCCGCCCGTGAAGGGAAACTGGACCCTGTCGTGGGCCGTGATACGGAAATCGCCCGTGTCATCGAAATCCTGGGCCGGAGAAAAAAGAACAATCCCATGCTCATCGGCGAACCGGGCGTAGGGAAATCGGCCATCGTGGAAGGCATCGCACAGCGGATCGCCGCCGGCGCCATCTCCCCCGTCCTGGCCAAAAAACGCATCCTCTCGCTGGACATCGCCTCGGTGGTGGCCGGCACCAAATACCGCGGAGACTTCGAAAAACGCCTCAAGGGCATCATCAAGGAAGCGGCCGAGAATCCGGATCTGATCCTGTTTATCGACGAGTTCCACACCATCGTGGGAGCCGGCGGGGCATCGGGCAGCCTGGATGCCGCCAACATGCTCAAACCGGCCCTGGCCCGCGGAGAATTCCAGTGCATCGGCGCCACCACGCTGGACGAATTCACCAAAATCGTGGAGAAAGACGGCGCGTTGGACCGACGCTTCCAGAAAATCGTGGTGGAAGCTACCGGCGTAACGGAATCCATCAGCATCCTGCAGCAGCTCAGGCCCAAATACGAGGAGTTCCACGGCGTGAGTTACACCGACGACGCCGTTGAGGCCGCCGTCCGCCTCACCGACCGCTACATCTCCGACAAATCCCTTCCGGACAAGGCCATCGACGCCCTGGACGAGGCGGGCAGCATGGTGCGCCTGGCCATCGCCCGGAAAAAGGGCCATGAAAATGAGGTGGAAGCCGAAGACGTTGCCTCCGTGGTATCCAAGATGACGGGCATTCCCGTGAACAAAGTGGCCGAAAGCGAAGGCAACCGCCTGGTGAAAATGCGCTCCCGCCTGCAGCAGCGCATCATCGGCCAGGACGAGGCCATCGAGAAGGTGGTGCGCGCCATCCAGCGCAACCGGGCGGGGCTCAAAGACCCGAACCGGCCCATCGGCACTTTTCTCTTTTTCGGCCCGACGGGAGTCGGAAAAACGCAGCTGGCCCGCTCTCTGGCAGAGTATCTCTTCGACAGCGAGGACAATCTGGTGCGCATCGACATGAGCGAGTACATGGAGAAATTCAGCGTTTCACGGCTGATTGGCGCGCCTCCGGGCTATGTGGGGTACGAAGAAGGCGGCCAGCTCAGTGAACGGGTGCGCCGCAAACCCTACTGCGTGGTGCTGCTGGACGAGATTGAAAAAGCGCACCCGGATATCTTCAACCTGCTGCTGCAGGTGATGGACGAAGGCCGGCTCACGGACAGCAACGGCCGCACGGTGGACTTTAAAAACACGATTGTCATCATGACCTCCAACGTGGGCAGCCGCGAAATGGAGGAATACGGAAACGGCATCGGCTTTGCCACGGCCGGCAAAAATGTGGAGATGGACCGGCGGGCGGTGGTGGAGAAAGCCGTAAAGAAAGCCTTTCCGCCGGAATTCATCAACCGCGTGGACGACCAGGTCTATTTCAACTCCCTGACGCGGGAGTCCATTGAATCCATTATCGACATCGAACTCAAGGACCTTCGCAAGCGGGCGCTGGAGGCGGGCTACAAGCTCACCATCACTCCGGCCGCAAAACGTCTGGTCGCCGATGCCGGCTACGATCCGGCCTACGGTGCCCGGCCGCTGAAGCGGGCCGTGATGCGCTATGTGGAAGACCCCGTGTCCGAGTTTATCATCAGCGACCGCATCCTCACTTCCCGGAAGAAGGGGGCCGATGCGCTGAGAACCCTGCGCGTGGGGCTTTCCCCGGACAAGGAATCCACGGCAGTGGACATCAAGGAGGTTTAGAGGCTGGCGGCCTGTTCGAATTCCAGGTCCAGGTCTTCGATGATGTCCTTGAGCGCCTGGAAGGAAGTGGAAGAAGAAATGAATCCGCCGAGGGCGTCGATATTGAATTCCGTGTTACGCATGACTTTGTTCCTTTAAATTTCTGATGCAAAGATATGGCCATCTTGAGCCAAACTATTGCCCAAGCTAAAATATTATGAAAAAAATTGCACTTTTTCTGATTTTGATGCTCATCGGCCTGCATACGACCGGAGCACAGGAGACGTATCGTTTTGCCCAGCGGGACACCTGTGACCTTTACCTGGACGTCTTCAGGCCGGCGGAAGGGTCTCAGACACAGTTGGACAGCCTCGCCAAACCCGCCATCCTCTTCGTCTTCGGCGGAGGCTTCATCCAGGGAGAACGGTCCGGCAAATGGAACCGGCAGTGGTTCCGGCGCCTCAATGAAAACGGCTATCCGGTAGTGAGTATCGACTACAGGCTGGGAATGAAAGGATATAAGGTAGGAAAAGGGCTTTCCGGAGCCTTGAAGGCCGTGGACCGCTTCCTGCTGTCACAGGAGGTGGGCGTGGAAGATGTCTATGACGCCGTCGCCTTCCTGGCGGCCAACCGGGAGAGCATCGGCATCGATACGGACAATCTCGTGCTGGCCGGCTCGTCGGCCGGAGCCATCATTTCTCTGGCGGCCGAATACGGCATCGTGAACGGGAAGGCGAAAGGGCTGCCGGAAGGCTTCAACTTCAAGGGCGTCATGTCCTTCGCCGGGGGCGTCATCAGCACCACGGGCGCGCCGCATTTTGAGAAAGCCCCCTGCCCCGTGCTCCTGCTCCACGGAACGGCCGACAAAGCGGTGCAGTACAAGCAGCTGAGCCTGGGAGGAAAAGGCCTCTGGGGCAGCAGCTGGCTGGTAAAAGACTGGAAGAAAAAAGGATACGGGAACTATTGTATCTACCGCTTCAAGGACAGTTCGCACGACGTGGCCGCCTATATGGACTACCTCTGGGACATTGAAGAAGATTTCCTGGAACTGAATGTAATCCAGGGGCGCTCCCGCTGCATCGACGCAGTGGTGGACGATGCATCCCTCCCCCGCTGGGGACAACTGTCGATGGACGATATCTATCGCAGGAATCAATAGCCGCTACAAATAAATCGCGTGGGTGTTCTTGATCTCGTCCATCACGAAGGACGAGAGGATGGAACCGAGGGAGTCGATGTTTCCCAGAACATTGATGATAAACTCATTGTAGTACTTCATGTCCGGAGCCTGAATCTTCAGGAGGTAATCGTACTCGCCGGAGATGTTGTAGCACTCCGCCACCTGGGGGATGTCACGGATTACGGAAACAAAATTCCGGGCGGCCGACCGGCTCATCTGTTTAAGCTTTACCGAACAGAACACGGTGAAGCCCCGGCCCAGTTTCTCCGCATCCAATACCGCCACATACTTTTGGATAAAGCCGCCTTTCTCCAGCCGCTTGAGCCGCTCGAAGACCGGAGTGGTGGAAAGGTTCACCCGCGCCGCCAGTTCCTTGGTGGTAAGACGCGCATTCTCCTGCAGGGCCCGCAAAATTTGCAAATCCACTGCATCCAGTACAGTTTCGCTCATAAGAAAATTATTCTGAAACAGTCAATAATCCCCGGAAAAACAACCTTGTTTTTCTAATTACGACTACAAATATAGAATTGTTTTCTAACTTTTGAAAATTACTTGACTGTTTTTTCTATTTAATCTATCTTTGTCATTCAAAACGAACAACCTATGGCAAAAATTGATACTCGCTGCGTACACGCGGGCTACGCTCCCCAAAAAGGAGAGCCCCGGCAACTCCCCATTATCCAAAGCACTACCTTTAAATATGAAACTTCGGACCAGATGGCCCGCCTGTTCGACCTGGAAGACAGCGGCTATTTCTATACCCGGCTGCAAAATCCCACGGTAGATGCTGTCGCTGCGCAAATCTGCGAGCTGGAAGGCGGCGTGGGCGCCATCCTCACCTCCTCCGGCCAGGCCGCCAACCTCTTCGCCGTCATCAACATCGCACGGGCCGGCGACCATATCATCGCCGCCAGCAACATCTATGGCGGCACCTTCAACCTGCTGGGGGTCACCCTCCCCAAATTCGGCATCGACATTACCTTCCTCAACGCCGATGCCACCGACACGGAGATTGAAGCCGCCATCCGCCCCAACACCAAGCTCATCTTCGGCGAAACCCTTTCCAATCCCGGCGTGGAAGTCCTCGACATCGCACGCTGGGCGGCGGCCGCCCACAAAAACGGTCTTCCGCTGGTCATCGACAACACCTTTGCCACGCCCTGCCTGTGCCGTCCCTTCGAATGGGGGGCCGACATCGTAACCCACTCCACCACCAAATACATGGACGGACACGGTGTCAGCGTAGGCGGCGCCGTAGTGGACAGCGGCAACTTCCCCTGGGACAAGTATGCCGGCAGATTCCCCGGCCTCACAACCCCGGATGCCTCCTACCACGGCCTTACCTACACCAAAAAGTTTGGAAAAGCGGCCTACATCGTCAAGTGTACCACCCATCTGATGCGCGACCTGGGCAGCACGCAGAGCCCCCAGAACGCCTTTTACCTGCACCTGGGCCTGCAAACCCTGCATCTGAGAATGCCGCGTCACAGCAGCAGCGCCCTTCAAGTAGCCCGCTGGCTGGAAAACTGCCCGGACGTAGCCTGGGTACACTATCCCGGTCTGGAAAGCGACCCGCACCACGCCCTGGCGCTCAAATACCTGCCGGACGGATGCAGCGGCGTGCTTTGCTTCGGTCTCAAGGGCGGCCGCGCATTTGACAACCGCTTCCTGGACGCCCTCAAACTCACCACCATCGAAACCCACGTGGCCGACTGCCACAGCTGTGTCCTGCACCCGGCGTCGCACACCCATCGGCAACTGTCCGACGAGCAGCTCCGGGAGGCAGGCATCGCTTCCGACCTCATCCGCTTCAGCGTGGGACTGGAGCATCCTGAAGATCTCATTGAAGACCTGGAACAGGCCCTTCAAGCTGCAAAAAAAGCATGATCAGACAAGAAATTAAAGCAAAGCTGAACTTGGAATGTGGCGGCGTGCTGGAGCATGCGCGCATCGTTTTCCACACCTCCGGCGCCCGCAACGGTCGCGTGGTGTGGATTTGCCATGCCCTCACCGCCAACAGCGACCCCCAGGACTGGTGGCCGGAAATGGTAGGTCCCGGAAAAACCATCGACACGGAGAAAGACTACGTCGTATGCGTGAACATGCTGGGAAGCGCCTATGGCAGCGAAGGCCCCGCCCGGGAAAATCCCGCCACCGGAAAGCCCTGGATGCTGGATTATCCGGACGTCACCATCCGCGATACGGTGCAAACTCCTCCAACGGCGGATTCGACGCCATTGAATGGGCCGTGATGCAGCCGGATTTGTTTACCCGCTGCCTCTTCCTTTGCACGGCCCCGCGCATCTCCCCCTTCCTGGGAGCGACGGTGGAAGCCCAGCGCATGGCCTTGGAAGCGGACCCGACCTTCCGCGAAGCCCGCTCGCTGGACGGCGGCCGAGAAGGCCTCAAGTGCGCCCGCGCCCAGGCCCTTATCAGCTACCGCTGCTTCAAAGGCTACGGCCTCACCCAGGCGGAGGCGGACCCGGACACCCTGTTTGCAAGCCGCGTGGCCTCCTATGAGCGTTATCAGGGTGAAAAACTGGTGCGTCGCAACTTTGACGCCTACTCCTATTACTGCCTGTGCAACGCACTGGACAGCCACAACGTCGGCCGCGGACGGGGCGGCGTGCAAAAGGCCCTGCAGGGCATCAAGGCCCGCGTCACCGTGGTCGCCGTGGACAGCGACCTCATTTTCCCGCCGGCAGAAAGCCGCGAATGGGCATCCTGGATTCCGGGAGCCCAATATGTAGAAATCACTTCCAACTTCGGCCATGACGGCTTCCTTTTGGAAACCGCCAAACTGTCGGCCCTTATCCTGTAAGCGTATGCAAGTACTCAAATTCGGCGGCAGTTCCGTTGCCAACGCTGAAGCCATGCTTCAGACCATCAAAATAGTGGAAAAGGCCCTGGAGGCCGACCGTACCATCGTCGTGAGCTCCGCCATCAGCGGCTGCACGGACGGGCTCATCGAAATGGGCCGCCTGGCCGCCGGACGCGACGAGGCTTACAAACTCCGCCTGGCGCACTGGCAGGAGAAACATCGCACCATCGTCGGGAAACTCCTTCCGGAAGGGTACAGGAACAAGACACAGGCAGCCGTAGATGCCCTGTTCGGAGACCTGGAACGCATCCTGCAGGGCGTGTTCCTGCTGGGCGAACTCTCCCCTGCCAGCCTGAGCGCAGTGGAAAGTTTCGGCGAGCTTTTCTCCACCCGCATCCTTACGGACAGCTTCCTCTCTCAAGGCATTGCGTGCCGATGGCTGGATGCCCGCGACCTCATTCGGGTGCATGACGGCGTGGTGGACACGGCCGATACCTGCCGCCACATCCAGGAAGCCATCGACCGGCATTCCCGGGTGGAATTGTTCATCGTTCCAGGCTTCATCGCGCGCGATGAGGAAGGGCGGCCCGCCACCCTGGGACGGGGCGGATCCGACTACACCGCTTCGCTCTTCGCCGTGGGCATCCACGCCCGCCGCGTCGAAATCTGGACCGACGTTCCGGGTATCATGACCGCCCATCCGAAGGTGGTTCCGTCGGCCCGTCCCATCCCCAACATCTCTTACAGGGCCGCGCAGGAACTGTCTCATTTCGGCGCCAAAGTGATTTACCCGCCCACCATCCAACCCGTCGTGGCCGAAGGGATTCCCATCTACGTAAAAGACACTTTCCACCCGGACGAGCCGGGCACGCTGGTGGAGAAGAATCCACCGCGGACCAGAGGCGGGGTCATCGGCATCGCCCATTCAGACGGGATGGCCCTCCTCTCGCTGGAGGGCAGCGGCATGGTGGGCGTTCCGGGGTTCAGTTCGCGCCTTTTTGACGCCCTTTCCCGCGCCGGCATCAACATTATCCTCATCACACAGGCCTCCTCCGTCCATTCGATGTGCATCGCCATCGCCGCGGCCGATGCCGAAAAGGCCCGTCGTGCGGCCGACGCCTGCTTCGCCTATGAAATCTCCATCGGAAAACTGAACCCGCTGCGCGTAGAGAAGGGATACTCCATCGCCTGTGTCATCGGTGACGACATTCTGGGGCACAGCGGGGCCACCGGCCAGATGCTGGCCGCCCTGGGGCGTCACAGCATCCCCGTCCGCGCCACGGCCCAAGGCTCTTCCGAGCGGAATATCTCCGTCATCGTCCCTTCCGACCGGGCCGACGAAGCCATCCGTGCCATCCACCACGAATTTTTCGACCGCTTTGACACGGAGGTCATTCCCCTTTTCATCGCCGGTTACGGACGCGTGGGGAAGGCCCTGGTGGAAATGCTGCGCGACAATGCCGCCGCCATCGCCCGCCGGTCCGGAAAGCAGCTGAGGGTATGCGGTCTGGCCAACTCCCGCCGCTATGTAATTGACACCGAAGGGATTGACCTCGCCAAAGCCGGGCAGCTGCTGGCCGCCGGCACGCCGGGCGCCTTTATCGACGCCCTTTGCGGGCTTTCCCTGGAGAACGCCCTCTATATCGACTGCACGGCCAATGAGGAACTGGGATTCCGCTACCCGGACCTTTTCCACAGCGGCTATTCGGTGGTAGCCTGCAACAAAATTCCGTTCTCCGGAACGTATGCCCAGTTCAAGAATCTGCAGCTGGAAGCCCACAAGGCCGGAGTCTCCCTTCGGTACGAAACCACGGCCGGCGCCGCCCTGCCCGTCCTGGTAACCCTGGACCGCGTGGTCCAGAGCGGAGACACGCTGGTGCGCATGGACGCTGTCCTCTCCGGCACCCTCAACTACCTGCTGGACAACTACAACGGCACCGACTGGGACGCCCTTGTGGAAGACGCCCGCATAAAAGGTTACACGGAACCGGATCCGCAGGTGGACCTTTCCGGGAAGGATGTACTGCGTAAAATCCTCATTCTGAGCCGCCAGGCCGGTCTTCCGCTGGAAGCCTCACAGGTGACGCTGACTCCCATTCCGGCCGATATCGCCCGACGCTTTGCCAAGGCTTCCGCCGCCGGAAAGAAACTCCGTTATGTCGCCTCGGTGGATGCCGAAGGACACGCCGTGGTGGGCCTGCAGGAAGTGGGGCCGGAAAGCCCGCTGTACAACCTTCGCGGCACCGACAACGCCATTCTCATCACCACGGGCGACTATCCTTCTCCCATGCTTATACAAGGAGCAGGCGCCGGAACAAGACAAACTGCCGGCGGCCTGCTGAATGATATCTTATTGTCCCTCTAGAGCATGGACATTCTTTCCAGGGAGAGTTCCACGAGTTTGCGGATGGCGGGCTTGTAATCCGGATCGGAACTCTTGAGGTAACGGTTGGCGATGGCGCAGCACACCGTGCATGCGTTATGACCCAAGTGGGCGGCCATGCCGGCCAGCGGCGAACTTTCCATCTCGAAGTTTGTGATGCGGAAATCTTCGTCCCCCAGCTTGAAGCGGAAACTTTCGATGTCTTCAAGCATGCGGGGCATCGCCAGCGGAATGCGCACCACGCGGCCCTGAGGGCCATAAAAACCGGGAGCCGAAATGGTGACGCCCTTGATGGTGACATCCTTCATGAGGTCAATTATCTTGTTGGATGCCTTCACAAAATAAGGGGACGGGAGCGTCGGATCCCAGTTCATGTGCTTTTTGAAGGCCTCTTCCACTTCGGGGATGGTAACCTTTTCGCGATGGCCGTACCAGTTCAGCACACCGTCGAATCCCACGCTCATGTGCGAAAGGATGAAACTTCCCAGGGGAATATCGGCATGGAGGGCGCCGGAGGTTCCGATCCTGAGGATATTCAGGCTGCGGTGCACAGGCTTCACCTCGCGGGTTTCAAAGTCCACGTTGGCCAGGGCGTCCAGCTCCGTCATCACGATGTCGATATTGTCCGGGCCGATGCCGTGGGACAGCGCCGTGATGCGTTTTCCGTTGTATTTGCCGGTGACGGATACAAACTCCCGGGAGGCGTTGCGGCACTCAATGTCGGTGAGGTAATCGGCCAACATGTCCACGCGGCCGGGGTCTCCCATCATGATGATATTGTCGGCCAGCTGTTCGGGTTTCAGGTGAATATGGAATGCGGAGCCGTCCCCGTTGATGATGAATTCAGATTCAGGTATTCTCATGTCGGTTAGCTTTTTCTTTGGCAAAGATAGCGATATTTCGGGATTTTCACTATCTTTGGAAATATGAAAAGAAACATCTTTGTGGCCTTCGCCGCCACCCTGCTCCTGGCATCGGGCTTCCAATCAGATGCCTGCACCAATCTCATCGTCGGAAAACTTGCTTCCGTGGACGGAAGCGTCATCTGCACGTACAACTGTGACAGCTTCGGCTATGTTACTTCCCTGCCTTACACCCCCGCCGGCAAGCACGACCCTTCGGAGATGGTTGCCGTCCGCCCCCGGGGACGGGAAACAGTCCATCTTATCCCGCAGGCCCCCTACACCTACTCGGTGGTGGGCCTGATGAACGAAAAGCAGGTTTCCATCATGGAAACAACCTGGAGCGGCCGGCCGGAACTGCGCAATCCGGAAGGCTGGCTGGACTACTTCAACCTGATGCAGCTGGCCCTGCAGCGTGCCGCATCGGCCCGGGAAGCCATCCAGGTCATGCACAAGCTGGTTCAGGAATACGGCTACTGCGAGACGGGCGAATCCTTCGCCGTCTGTGACAAGGACGAGGCCTGGATCATGGAACTCATCGGAAAAGGAGAAGGCCGCAAAGGCGCCGTCTGGGTGGCCCTCCGCGTCCCCGACAACGCCATCTGCGCCTATGCCAACTCCAGCCGTATCCAGCAGTTTCCGCAGGCCAAGAAAATAGATAAGAAACTGGGCTTCTATGTAACGCCGGACGGACAGTGCATGTACAGCGCCGACGTCATCTCCTTCGCCCGCGAAATGGGTTACTATGAAGGGGCCGACAAAGACTTCAGCTTCCGTGAAGCCTACCAGCCCATGACTTTCAGCAAGATTCGAGCCTGCGAAGCCCGCGTGTGGAGCTTCTACCGCCGCCACTACAGCACCGAGGTGATGGACAGCTATCTGCCCTTCATCAACGGCGACATGTCGGAAATCGACCACCTCCCGCTGTGGATCGTTCCGGACAAGCCCCTGAGCTACAGGGACATCCAGAACGACATGAGAGACCACTACGAAGGCACCGCCCTGGACATGACAAGCGACATGAGCGCCGGTCCCTGGGCTTCCCCGTACCGCAACCAACCCGTGAATTTCGAAGCCTCCGACGGTACCAAGATGTTCCGCGAACGGCCCATCGGCTGCCAGCAGAGCGCCATGACCATGGTGTGCCGCATGCGTTCCTGGCTGCCCGATGCCGTGGGCGGTGTCACCTACTTCAACATGGACGACGCCACCATGGTGGCCTACGTGCCTGTCTATTGCGGCATCAACCGCCTGCCGGACCCGTACCGCCGCGAGAACAACAACGTCATGGAATTCTCCTGGGAAAGCGCTTTCTGGATGAACAACATGGTGGCCAATATGGTATATCCCCGCTGGAGCGCCCTGTATCCGGATCTCCTGGAAGCCCAGACGGAACTGGAAGACTATTTTGAGGCAGAACAGGCGGCCGTGGACGCAAAGGCCCGGGAACTCACTCCGGGCGAGCGGGCCGACTATCTCACCGCCACCACCATCGGCTATACCGACAAAATGATGAAACGCTGGGAAAAGCTCTTCAAATTCCTGGTAGTCAAACACAACGACCAGATCATACGTCCCAGCAAGGACGGTGAAATCGTCCCCGGACGCCATACGTCACCGGCCTACGCTCCCGCCTTTATCGACGCGATGAAAGCACAGACCGGTCAGCGGTATATTCCGCCGCAGATGTAAGTTGTTTCTACAGCAGAGACAAGGCCACGTCCATCATTTTGGTGAACGTGGTCTGTCTTTCTTCAGACGTGGTGGCCTCGCCCGTGAGAATGTGGTCAGAGATGGTGAACAGGGACATGGCCCTGTTGCCGCTCCGGGCGGCATTCATATACAGGGCGGCAGCTTCCATTTCCACGGCCAGGACGCCCATTTTCATCC
Organism: uncultured Bacteroidia bacterium; assembly: GCA_902794005.1. Lineage (GTDB taxonomy): Bacteria > Bacteroidota > Bacteroidia > Bacteroidales > UBA932 > Cryptobacteroides. The sequence continues at coordinate 45,590 of CADBFO010000017.1, read as the reverse complement.
ATTTGTCGGTTCCGGGCGTATCGGAATAAAACGTGTCGGAAGAAAGCACGTTGCCCACATGGTAACGGTATTTCAGCTTCTTGCAGGCATCCACGGCCTTGGTGAGAAGGTCGTAATCGGCAATGGGGGCGAAAGTGCCGGGAAGCTGGTACTGGGCAGCGTAATTGGAGTCCGTGCAGGCACCCATCGCGAGCACCAGGTCCCCGATTTTGAGCCCTTTATGGCAAGCCCCGCACGAGCCGATGCGCACAATGCTCTTTACGCCATAGAAATTGAAGAGCTCGTAGGTATAAATGCCGATGGAGGGAATCCCCATGCCATGGCCCATCACGCTCACGGGCTTTCCTTTATAGGTTCCCGTGAAACCCAGCATGCCGCGCACGTTGTTGAAAAGGACGGGATTCTCCAGGTAATGGTCGGCCATGAATTTGGCGCGGAGCGGATCTCCGGCCATGATCACAAAGGGGGCGATTTCTCCTTTCTTTGCCCCGATGTGGGGCGTGGGGGTGTTGTTATTCTTGCTCATTTCAGTGTTATTTATTCATTACTTCCGGACGGATGTAGTCGAAAGCGGACCGTGTGGCTGCCCAGGAAGTGTGGGTGAAAACCGTATCGGCCCGGTCTATGTACAGAATGCCGTCCAGATGGTCGCATTCGTGCTGGAAGATGCGGGCGGTATAACCTTCTACCGTTTCCGTCACCTTCTGTCCGTTGGAAAGATAAGATATTTTTACGCCATTGTATCGGGGAACGCGGCCGCGCAGGGGCGGAACCGACAGGCAGCCCTCTTCCAGGAGAACGGTTTCCCCGAACAGGCTGTCTATCCGGATGTTCTCGTAGCATTCGAAGGGCTCCCCTTCCTTGTCCAGCCGCTGCACCCACACCACGCGGCGGTTGATGCCCACCTGCGGAGCGGCGATGCCCACGCCATCCTGGGAAGGGTCCGTGACCGTCCGCAGCATCTTGGCTTCCAGGGTTTTCAGGAGGGCCGATCGCAGTTCCGCGGAACTGAGGTCTGCACTGGGCGTACGCAGGATGGAACTGTCCTGCCAGAGGGTTGTCACATAAAGGACGGAATCCTGCTCCTGGATGACGCGCTTTTCCCACGAGGTGAAAGGGCTGCAGCTCCTGCCCGGGAAGAGGAGGACGACAAGCAGCATGACACTTATTAAAATCTTCTTCATAATCTAACTTGGAAACCTAGATGATCCAACCGGTATTTTCCTTTTCGATGTCCGGAATCAGGCGCCGGACCGCCTTGTGTTTATAGAAGAAACGGGCGGCGACCACACGCACCACCGTATAGACCGGAATGCCCACCAGAAGACCCACCGTTCCGCCGATGCGGCCGGCAATGAGCAGGACGATAAAGATTTCCAGCGGAGTGGACTTGATGCTGGTGGAATAGATAAGCGGCTGATACACAAAGTTGTCGATGAGCTGGGCCAGCAGCATGATGGCCAGGACGATGAGGGCGAAGGCCAGGATGGGGACATCAAGCCCAACGCCGGCGCCATACTTGAGCACCACGCACAGCAGGACGCCGATGACCTCTCCCATCAGCGGTCCCACATACGGGATCACGTTGAGCACGCCGGCGATGAAGGCGATGCCGATGGCATAGTCGGCCCCTATGCGGGCAATGAGCCAAAGGCCCAGGAAATCCACCAGGATGACGCCCATCACCTCCACCACCAGGCCGATGAAATAGCGGGACAGCAGGTGGGTGATGTCGTTGACCGTGTTCTCTACGCTGCTCTCAATCTTGTCGGGAACCAGCGCCCGGATGATTTTGCAGAAAAGATGCTCGTCCTTGATGAAGAAGAACGAAATGAACACCACGGAGAAAACGCCCACGCCGATGCTGGCCGCCGCAGAGGCCACCGAGCCGATGATGGACGTCACGTTGGAAAGACTCACGACGGAACGAATTTGCTCCAGGAGCACCGAAACCAGGTTGAAGTCTTTTCCCAGGGCCGGGAACAGGCCCACGAGCCATTCGTTCATCTGATCCAGGAGGGAATTATACGGTACATCCTGGGCGTTCATCACCGAGGCATCACGGACGATGTGCATCACAACCGGAACCATCTGCGTGACAAAAAGGGTAATCGCCAGCAGAATGACCACGATGGTAAAAACGGTGAGTACCGAATCCGGCAGAGTTTTCCCCCGAATCTTGCATTTGCGGAAAAGACGCAGGATGGGATGGCCGATGAGCGACACCACGAAGGCCACCAGCACATAGACGAGCACGCTCCTGAAATACCAGCACGCCGCAAGGATTACGGCGAATACGGCCAGTTTCATCATCCAACCGGCCAGTTTATCGATGTTCCTTTCGTTTTCCATATCGGATGCTTCCTGCGTACAAATTTAAGAAAAAACAAGCAAAACCGCTCGCTTTAGAAGCAATATCCGACACCCAGCTCCGCACAGACAGTCTTAAAGCCAATCGCGGAAACTCCGGCCATCAGTGAAAGATGCCGCCAGGAATAGAGGACCCCGGCATCCAAGGCCATTCCGGAAACGGAACGGTCCTGGACAGAGGCCCACAGGCTGGTGGTATCCTCCCAAAACAGTTGTCGCTTTCCATAGCCGGCACCGGCATAGAAAGACAAGAAATCCAAGGGAGAAAAAACGCCTCCAGCGGAGATATTGAAGCGTTTTGTAGCCTCTTTCCCTGTCGTCCATATATAGCCGGAATCCGTGGTTCCATCGGCATAACACGCATAAGAGGCCTGCATGGAAGCCAGCGAGACCGAACCCTTTACGAAGCCGCCCCACTTGCCCTTGGTGAAAGAAAGCAGCAGTCCGGGACAGAAATCGGGGATTCCGACATACAGGAGTGCCGATACATGAAAAGGGGTGGCAGGAACTGTCAGCGGACGATGCCTGGGCTCCGGCGAGGGCCGGCCCGTTTCCGGAACAGGAGGCAGCATCGCCCGGTAAAGAAGAGGGTCCGGCTTTCGGCAAGGGACGGCAGCCACAGCCTTCCGATTTCCGAAAGCGGCGTCGTAACGGCTTCTGATGGCCTTAAAACGCTCCCTTTGTTCCCATGTCATATTTCCACCGGCAGTCTGCAGCGATTTTCGCAAGTCGGAGAGTTGGTTCAAAAGGGGCACCAGGGCGCTCCCGGACACCTTTTCCCCTTCCTGAGCCTTTTGCCTTAAACGGATGCACGCTTCGCTAATCTGTTCATATTGGTCCAGGGCGGCAACCCAAGATTGGGCAAAGGCGGCCGTACTTAGGAAAACAGCAGCAAAATATGCAAGGAAACGCTTCATAAACATACAAATGTACACAAAAAATGCTATCTTTGAAAGAACAAATGGACGAAACCTCCTCATTCCTCGCCTCTCCGGATGTTCCGGAAGCAAGCAGTCCCCAGCCTCAGCTCATCCATAGCTCGGAGGCCGGATGCTGTGATTTGTACCGGATCAATCGCCAAGGCCGATTCCGCGTACTCAAATGCCTGAAACCGGAATACAGGGGCAAAGATCTGTACGAGCGTCTGCTTCGCAAAGAATTCGAGATCGGCTATTCCCTGGACCACCCCAACATCTGCGAGTATTACTCCTTCCGGAAGTCAGAATCGCTTGGCCATTGCATCGAAATGGAATGGGTTGACGGTCGCACGCTGGAACAGTTGCTGGCTACAGGACAGCCCGAAAAAGCCCTGACGGAAAAGATGGCCGACGAACTCTGCGACGCTCTTTCTTACATCCACTCCAAACAGGTCATCCACAGGGACTTGAAGCCCTCCAATATCCTGATTACGCATAGAGGTGACACGGTCAAATTGATTGACTTCGGCTTTTCCGACTCCGACTCGCACTCCGTCCTGAAAGTATCGGCCGGAACAGCCGTTTATACGGCTCCGGAAGTCCTGAAAGGCAAGGAGGCCGATGTGCGGAGCGACGTTTACTCCCTGGGCCTTATCCTGGCCCAGCTTTCCCGCAGTTTCCGGCGGGTGGCCCGCAAATGCTGCGAACCGAAGCCCTGGCGGCGCTATGCATCGGCCGCGGAAGTCAAGAAGGCCCTGCATAGTCGCTGGCCCGTGCTTTCCGGGATGGTGTTCATCCTGGCGGTTTTCGCCATCGTCCTCACGCCTTATGCCGCAAAATGGCTTGGCAAGGAAGAAGCCGTTGTTGTACCGGCCGATACCATAACCGTTCCGCCCGCAGATACCCTGGAGACTGTTCCGGAGAGTCCAGCCCGTTCAACGCCCCCCGTGAAACAAAAAGAAGCAAAGCCCGTCACGGAGGCTACGGTGGACGAAGCCGCCATCGACGAACTCTTCCGCCAGGCCACGGACCTATTCGACTGATTTCTCTATAATTTGGGTATAGGCGGGAATAAACGCTTCGCTACGGTCCACCGTAACGCCCGGAATCACCTGCCCGGGTGCAATGTAAAGCGTTTCCAGGGCATCGTTGTGCATAGGAGAAAGCAAAAGTTCCTGGAGCTCTGTATTGGCCGATACATCCAAACACTTTAATGAAGACATCCTACCATCAAAGGACCTCAAATGCGGAAGCTGGGAAATATCTATTTCGGAAAAATCGCAGTAACGAATATCCAGGACCTTGAGTTCGGAATTAAAACGCAGGTCGGAGAGTTCAGACGCCGTTCCGGCCACATTGAGTTTTTCCAGAAGCGGGCATTGGGAAATATCTACAGGCACGCACCGTCCGTTCTGCGCATAGGAAATGTCCAGCTCTTTTAATCGGGGCATCCGGCTAAAATCCGGAAAGCTGACCCACAAGTGGGTAATTATCAAGCGGACAAGACTACTTTTGCAGGCCGAGAAATCAGGAACAGACAAGGAGGTCATGCCCAAATCCACCTCTTCCAAGTGCGGATTATTGGAAAGATTCAGGCTCCCTTGCAGATCTCCCAGAGCACTGTTGTTGTTAACAATCAGAATCCTTAGCTTGGGATTGTTGGAGACATCCAGGGATTCCAGCGTCCCTACGGGGCCAAACCAATCGTCAAAATGATAACGCTTGCTCAAATAGTAAAAAGGGAACTTTTCCAGATTATAATCATGGCACCAATCGCCCCAGCACCAAATTTCCTCCAGGTTAGGCATAAATTCAATCCCTCGAAGGGTTTTGACGCCCAATTGATTGGAGTGGAAGTCTATCCGACGGATAAGCCCTGCTTCCTGCGGAGAAAGTTCACCGTCGCGATTCCAGTCGTAGTGCTCAGTCAGGTAGGTCTTGAAGGCCGGATCCGGAATGGGAACGTTACCGTCCGGGGCGGTGAATTCCTGTACCGGAGTGGTGATTTCGCTGCCTCCGGCCTTTGCAAAGGCACTCCAGGTATAGGTCCGGCCCGTCTCCAAGCCGCCAGCCGTCACCGTAAATGCCTGTCCTTCCATCTTGCCCTCAATCAGTCTGTCCTCCAGTACAATGCCACACTGTTCCACACGGTTGCCGGAGAGTTCGCACACGAAAGTGGCTTCGGCCCCTTTCACCGCCACATCGGCCTTCAAAAACTCCGGTGCCGCAAACTGCCCGCTCTCCTTGCCGCTGCAAGCGGTAAAGAGAGCCATGAAGAGAACCAGAATTATGCCTCTATCGCTCAATCCAGTTTTCAAGTTTGATATTCGGTAAGCGGCCAAGATGCTTGACATTGTCCGTGACTAACACCAAATCGTTTGCCAAAGCCGTAGAACCAATCAATAAATCGAAATCGTCAATTCGTTCCCCTTTTATTTCAAGGGAAGCCTTTACATCTCCATAGAGGGGCAAACACGGGAATATCGGTAATACAACAAACTTCCTCATAATCTTCTCCACATCTGAGAGGCGCTCTTCCTTGCGGGTACTCTTGGATGCTCCGTAGAAAAGTTCACCGACGGTAATCTCTGATACCGCAAAGTTCTCTACTCCAATTTGAGAAACCCTATCACGGACACCGTACGCATCCTTCAAAAGAAAGATGCAAATGTTTGTATCCAGAAGGTACTTCTGCGCCATTTACCAATCAATTACTGTATGGGTCACCCCACTGGTTCTGGCATTACGAATCATTTCCGCCTCCTCATCAGGAGACAAACTGTCATTTTTCCAGGCATCGGAAAAGTCAGAAAAGTCAGAGACGGTATCATGCTCCTTAACGAGCATGGAATGGCTAAGCCGATTGATAATGCCGATTTTCATTTCATTATCAAGAGGCTCCAGCATACTGGTGTACCACTCGAGGTTTTTTAGAGCAATCGCTGTCATAATAAACCCATTTTTGCAAAAATAATGCAAAAATGGATAAAAACCAATATCGCGTCGGACTTACAGTTTCTCAAGCCGGTTCAATCCGTCGTTCTTTCCGGCTACATAAGAAGGTGTAGGACCGCCGACGCGGTCTATATGGTCAATGAAGAGGGGGTAGCCCAGCAGGAACTGCGTGGCGCGGAAGCGGTCATCGGCCTGCAGCTTGGCATTTTCACTTTTGAGGACGGTGAAGGTGTCATTGCCCTCATAGAGCAGTGTCACCAGGCGGTTGGGCGACCAGCCGATGAGAACCCTGTCTCCAGCCTGCAGTTCCTCGGAAGTGATGCACGTGGCACTGAAAAAACCGGACTCGAAGGCCGGAGAATGCTTGAGTTCCTCCCGCCAGGCGTTGAAGGACGGTTGGCCGATGAATCGGCACAGCACATCCAGCGTGGCCACCCGCGGCGCCGGTTTCAGGCTCACATAGCCCCACAGCCGCTTGAGGGTGGCCGAGGAGATGTACTCGTTGATTTCCCGCTCTATAACCACCGACAACGACTCAAAGTCCGTGGAGGTATGCACCTCCCGGCCATATTTGCGTTCCACTTCCTTGAGCAGGAACGCTATTTCCGGAATCTGGTTGGGCATGGTTAATACTCTTTGACCAGCCAAAGCTCCAAAAGCCGATTGGTAAGTGAATACGTTTCACCTTCTTTTTGGATGACTCCGCTGTCATGGAGCACCCGCAAGGCACTTTGAACCGAGCTGGGGCTTTTTAAAAAATGCTTTTTGCAAAAAGCAATGGATGTCACCTGCGAAGCTTTCCCCTCTTTGGCGATGGCGATAAGCAGTTTTTTCTGCATTTCAGGAAGAGTACTCATTTGATCCTGAAATGTGCGGGCATAAGTCTTGATGACGTATGTCAGTACCGCAGGGAAAAGTTCCCCGGTGGCCTTCTCTCCCTTGCCAGTCCATGCGTACAGTTCGTTAAGCAGGCGCTGTACATACCAAGTATGTCCCTCAAAAAGGGTATAAACGCGCTTGAAGCAATCTTCCGTGATTGCCTTCCCGGCCTGCTCGAAGTGGTGTCTGGCAAACGGAAGATAGCTCTCATATGCAATGGCATCAAGGTATAAGGGAGAGCAGCTGAGGTAAAACGGTTCCGCCGGGTTGTTGAACAGCCTTTCCATCATTCGCCGATTACTTCCGGCAAAGATGAACCAAGTGTGCCTGCACTTTTGTACATGCGTGCGGAGCAGCTCCAGGACATTGCTTTCAGGGTACTCCGCTATCTGCTGAAACTCATCTATGGATACCAGGCAGGGAGTCTCACTGTCTTCCAGATAGGAGAATATTTCTTCCAGCGATTCTGTCGGCCGAACGATTTCCCCGAGTGAGAGGTCAAATACGAACTGTCCGGTCACAGGATCTGTTTTGAAACCGGGGCGGAGCGACTTCACAATTCCGAGGAAGGAATCCAGGATTTTCTCCTCTTTGCTCTTCAACGGCCCTGTGATGGCTTTTGCCAGCATCAGGACCATTTCGGCAAGACTCGATGTCGGATACAAGTCTATGGAGAACGTCTTGAAGTTCGTTTGGACAAAATCCCTTCCGAACACATGCGCAACAAGTCCTGACTTTCCCATCCTGCGCGAGGAAATGAGGACGGTGTTCCTTCCATTCCGGATGTTGTCTTCCAGTACCTTGGTTTCCTGCTCACGGTCGCAAAAGTATTCCGGGCCTTGGTAATCGGCAGTGATGATAAAAGGATTCGGCTGAAGCATATCTTTGATATTTTTGCAAAGATATTATTTAAATCTCAATTATTCAAATTTCAATAATTGAATTTTTACTGTTTTCTCAATGAGGAGTTACCATATGTAAGATTTCTCCCTGAAACTCTACCAACTACTATCCACCCAGCATAACCTGAATACAACGAATTCCCTTTTACCCTTCCTGATTCCCTTTTGGTTTCTCCATATGGCCCAAATGAGACCTCCCCGTACCAAGTATCTCCATAGATGTCAACAGTGACAGAACTCCATCCGTCACTCCAGGTATATGTACCATCAATCGAGTTGCTATCAGATACATCCCAAGAATCAAATAAATCATCGCCACCAAATCCATAAGATGCCGTCCTAATGATAAACGGAGCCACTAGGATTATTAAAAGGGCTGCCAGTACAATTATTATTTTCTTCATGATAATGACTTTATTTCCTTTACGATTCCATCAAACACTGAGGTCATTTGATTGATTCGATACTCCTTAAGGGCATCAATTGATTCTTTTGAGAATCCCGCTAGCATATCAACCTCCGGTTCAATTATCCAAAAAGCACCGCCGATGGCTATAACCATTAGAAGGGCTACTCCGAAGCCAAAGACAATTGAATAGATAATAAATACTGAGGTGGCCACAATTAGGGTAATACGAGGAAGATTCAGGGATACACTTGTTCGTTTCAGAGAGTCTTCAACTCGATCAAGATCTGCCTTTATTGCATCTAACCCAGAATATGTAGTATCATTCTCTGAGCTCTGGAGCTCCGCTATCTTTCTCAAATTATTAATATTCATACGAGTCCTTATTTTGTTATTCTTTTCATCCAGTACCCTCCACCCGGGCCAATTCTTTTATTTAAATCATCGACCTCTATACGAAAGCCGAGCGTACCGTTCAATTGTGTATATATTACCCCTTCCTCTAAGCGATAGGTCCCGGTATGCCCTTCATTATCGGAAAAGGACATATCCGGGCCCATTCGATATGTCATCGGCCCATACATTGTCTGACATGTCCAAATACCCGATATCCACTCATATTCTTTGGGCAGTTTTTTTCTGGAGGACTTCGAAAAGCCAAGTATTAAAGCAATAATCAAGAGAATAATAACTAATCCTCTTTTGGGGGGGTGTTTTTCTTTCATCCATTTCACGAAACAATTACAGAAGCGGGAAAGGGCTCCTTCCCGCCTCTACACAAGACTGATCGGCATACTAGCTATACTAAAAGCTATAGTCTCTCATCATCCTATCAACATCTTTCTTTGCCTTGTCGTATGCCTTGTTGTATTCTTTAGTTGCTTTATCATAGGCATGATCCACAACGGCATTCACATAAATTGCACGCGCAACAAAGAAAACAACAATCGCGGCAATAATCCCAAGGATGATGATGAGATTCTTTTTGTTTGAATTTTCTTTTTTCTGTTCCATAATTATTTGATTATTAAGTGTTAAATTAGAATATTCCCCACCATGCAAAAGCAACAATGTCAAAAACAAGCCCGATTCCTGCCGCAATGAGATATTTTTTAGCTTTCTCAGGAGAATCGTCTTTCTGTATCAAATAAAGGATAGGACCAAGTGGTGGAAGGATAAAGCACAACCATCTTAAATCAAGCCACTGTTCGATTGCATCCTCTTTCTCTTCTTCAACCACCCCTGGAATTTCTTGTAAGGGTGCGCCACATTTAGGGCATGTCACGGCTTTATCGGAAATCTCCGCGCCACATTCCTTGCACGTAATTAAAGCCATTTTTAGTTCATTTTTTAGGGTTAATGTATGATGATGTATCGTTTATGATAGCGCCAATACGCCTTGCATATAGCAGGAAAAGACGGGCTAATGTTCATTTTTTCAGCTAGTTCTGGGATAGCTATTATAGGGTAGAAGTCTATGAATTATTTATCGAATTCAATATTGCAGTGGAAACTTTGATGATTGAAGGCCAGAAGGTAAAATTGGTACAACCAAATTCCTGATAGTGTTCGGCTAAATCGTTAACCTGCATCGTAGGATTTTGTTTGACATAGTTCGTAAATTCATTCCACTTCTCTATGGTCAACCTGTAATCCTGCTGGGTGTGGGCTGTTTCACTGCTTTTTAGCAGAATATCTCCAGCAAAAGCCCACGCTCGGAAATGAAGATTGTTCTGACGCCCATACGGGATATTTACTGCTGTCATTCCAATCCCATTAAGTTGTTTCACGTAACCGTATGCTTTGCGAAAAGACACGATTGTAAGTTCTTGACACGTCATAACCCAATAATTATCAACAGTTTGTTAATACTAAAAATCGTTTTTACCGATTCCAACTTCTAAACTCCCAAAGAAGGGGTGCCAGGCCTGTATTCTCTTTAATTTTGGAACGTAACGATTCTTGATAATCGAAATACTCTTCCTTGGTCATCCGGCTCCATCGATTTGCAGGACGATCCAGTCCAAATTCTTTGTACGCCAAATCAAAAACAATCGAGTCAATCGGCACGTGGAGGCATTCAAAACAAAAACCCGTCTTGCTGCTGTCAATGACAGACAAATACTTCATTGTCATATTAACCCACTTCTGGGCCTGTCCATAATGGAAATGAATGCCGGCATCGTTGTATTTTTGGCAAATCGCCTCACAAAGCTTTGAATGCCAAGAATCAAACATCTCTTTATCAAAGAAGCCATAATTAGACAAATCTAAAATATGGGCTTTTATCGCCTCTACGCAAGTCTGTCGCATCGTTGCTTTCTTCTCTTCCGTAACTCCTTGCGCTCTCTTATACTCAATCGTCCGGTTCAGGTCCAGATAAGCCGAATTTGCTGCTGTATATAACGGGGCTGTGACATCACCAAAATAGGCATTAAGAAGAAAAGCCTTGACATCTTCATTAGTAAGTTTCCTCTGGTCCATCCTTATGATTTGTTTGATAATTTATTTCGATACAAAGAAAAAACATAGGCGTAACTCAATCAAGTTCACATTGGTTCATTTAGCTCTATGCGGAATGATTCTGCAGAACATGCCCCGGGCGCCCCTATTCTCCATCCTCTATGATGTGTTTCAAGTCGGCCGCACTTGCATATCCCGTATAACTTCTTTCATTGCGAAAATTTTCGTTGCGAAATTTTTCGCAATGACTACGACATGCCTGCTACTACCGGTCCAAAACCGGGACAGGGTATGGGCGAAAACGCCCCGTTTTGACCCTACCCTACCATCGGCGCGGACCCCTAGCGGCACCCATATCCCCTCCATCGACCCCCATACCTGCCGCACCCATGTCCGATATGCAAAAAAATGACTATATTTGTACTATGACGGACATTTTCCAGGGACTGAATTCGCGCCAGCGGGAGGCCGTAGAGGCCACCGAGGGCCGCATCCGCGTGGTGGCGGGCGCCGGGACGGGCAAAACCAAGGCCCTGACGCACCGCTACGCCTACTTGGTGAATGTCCTGGGCATCGACCCGGCCAACCTGCTGTGCCTCACCTTCACCAACAAGGCCGCGGCGGAGATGCGCAGCCGCATCGCCGCCATGGTCCACAGCGGGGACTACAACGACTTCGTGTGCACCCTGCACGGCTTCTGCGTCAAGTTCCTGCGCAAGGAAATCTACCGCATCGGCTTTCCCAAATCCTTCACTGTGCTGGACGAGGAAGACAGCAAGGCCATTGCCAAGCAGGCCATGGACCAGCTGGGGCTCAAGCGCACGGAAAAAACGGTGAAGCAGTTCCTGGATGCCATCGGGGCCGAAAAAGCCCTCAACGGCTACATCCAGACGTATATGCTGCCGGGCAGTGTGGTTTCCGACGAGATGCGCCGCACCTCCCGCCTGGCGGCCTACGTGAGCCGCCAGATGAAAAACTACGCGCTGGACTTCAACGACCTCATGAACGTGACCAAGTACATCCTGGACCGTTTCCCGGACGCCTGCGAGGAGTGGCAGACCCGCCTCAACTACATCATGGTGGACGAGGCCCAGGACTGCAACCTGGACGACTGGGACCTCATCGACCGCCTCAGTGCCAAGCACCGGAACCTTTTTATCGTAGGGGACCCCGACCAGGCCATCTACGAGTGGCGCGGCGCCCGGCCGGATCTTTTTGTCAATTTCGCGGCCGACAAAACCATCATCCTGGACGAGAATTACCGCAGCACCCCCCGCATCCTGGACGTAGCCAACTGCGTGATTTCCAACAACCAGAACCGCATCCCCAAGGATTTATTTACCCGCAAGGCCGAGGGCAAGGCCGTCATTCACTTCCACGGCAAAAGCGAGAAGGAGGAGACCGAGTGGATTGTGACGCAGATCAAGCGCCTGCTGGAAGGCGGCGCCCGCGTGAGCGACATCGCCATCCTCTACCGCAGCAGCTACCTCTCCCGCGCCCTGGAGCAGGGACTGCTGGGCGCCCACCTGGAATACACCATCTGGGGCGGCACACGCTTTTTCGAGCGGCGGGAAATCAAGGATGCGCTCAGCTATTTGCGCCTTGTTAGCAACCAGGACGACGACCTCTCCTTCGAGCGCATCATCAACGTACCCTCCCGCAAGCTGGGCCGCAAGTTCCTGGACGGCATCCGGGCCATGGCCGACGAAAGGGGCATCTCGCTCTACAGCGCCCTGCAGATGAACGGGGATGCCAAATCGGCCCCCTTTGTGGAACTTATCGAGGATGCCAAGCAGTTTGCGCTGGAAAACCGGGTGAGCGACCTGCTGAACCGCCTGCTGGAGCGTTCCGGCTACAAGAAAATGGTGCGCGAAGACCAGGACGAAGACCGCCTGGAAAACCTGGACGAACTCCTTTCCAGCATCCGTTTCTACGAGAGCGTCCGCACCCCGGAAGAGAGCACGCTGGCCGATTATCTGCAGGACATCGCCCTCTACACCAACGACGACCACCGCAAGGACACCCCCACCATCAAGCTCATGACCATCCACCAGGCCAAGGGGCTGGAGTTCCCTTATGTCTTTGTCACAGGCCTGTCAGAGGGCATTTTTCCCAACATGCGCAGCATCCGCGAGGGAAAGAAGAACGGCGAGGAAGAGGAGCGCCGGCTTATGTATGTGGCCATTACCCGCGCCCAGAATGCCCTGTTCCTCACGGAATCCGAGGGCTTCAACATCTCCACCAAAATGGCAAAATACCCTTCCCGCTTCCTGGCCGAAATCAAGCAGAACCTGGTGGTGACGGAAGGCGTCGTGCCTGAGGAACTTTGGAAGGGAACCCGGGGGCTCTCCCATGTGCTGGACCAGGAAGACTTCAGCGCCGAGCGCGCCGCCTACGCTTCTCCTTTCAAGCTGGGAGAGATTGTGGTGCATCCGGTTTTCGGAGAAGGAATCATCATCGCCGCCAATAAAGACTGCACCAGTTTCGACGTCCAGTTCGACAGCGGCTCCATCAGGACCCTGCGTGCCGCCTTCATCAAAGCGGGCGACTTACCTTGACCTGTGTCCCCCGTCGTACTGCCGGTCCCGCTTGCAATCCACATCCCGGAATCTTCAAGAAGCGTCAACCGCGCGGCTCTTGGAGACCAGCACCACGCCGCCTACGACCAGGGCGGAGGCCAGGATTTTCTGCCAGGTGAGCGAATCCATGCCCGCCCAGATGCTCACGATGGCCGCAATGATGGGCTGCAGATACGAATACATGCTCACCAGCGTGGGCCGGATGAACTTCTGCCCGTAGGGAATGAGGTAATAGGCCACGAAAGTGGCAAAGATAATCAGATAGGCAATCTCCCAGATGACATTGCCCGGAATGGCCGCAAAATCCGTGGTGGACAGCCCCCGGGCCGAAAGGGGCAACGACAGCAGAAGCGAGAACAGGAAGGACCACTTCATGAACGTGACCACGCTGTATTTGGAAATAAGCGGACGAAACAGTCCCAGATACAGGGAAAAACTAAGACTGTTCAGCAGGAGCAGGGCGACACCTGCCGGTGAGGTGGACGCCGATCCGCCCTCGTGCACGGAATTGAAAATCAGGAAAAGGATGCCCGCAAAACTCAAGGCGACTCCCCCGGCCTTCTTCCCCGTGATGGGTTCCTTCAGGAACAGGAAGGCGAAGAACATGGTAAAGATGGGGCCCAGGGTGCTGATGATGGCGGTATCGATGGCCGATGTCATCGTAATGGCCATGAGGAAGGTCATCTGCGGGATGAAAAGGCCCACCAGCGACGCAGCGGCTATCTTCCCCATGTCTTTCCGCTCCACCTTTTCCCGGGGCATGAACAGGGAAACGAGCCAGAAAATGGCGCTGGCCCCCACCGCCCTCAATGTAAACAGCACATAGGGCGAAATGGTGTCTGAGTTGGCGATATCCTTGCAGAATACAAGGTTAAGGCCGAATATCGTGTAGGCGACAGCAATGGAAAGATGTCCCTTCAGCTTGTCATTCAGCATCCCGGGTACGCAGGTTTCCGCGATAGGAGATGTCGTCGCGGTTGTGGCAGTTCACTTTGATATCGGCCGATCCGTTGTCGAAGACGGTGATGTTATATACGAAAATGTCTTCCTTGGTCTTGACATGGATGACAATGTTCCGCCTGTCACCCACGAATCCCGTGTCGGAATATCCGGACATCTGCTCCTTGAAACTGAGGGCATTTCCTCCGCCATACGACACATTCTGGGCAGCGCCGAAGTAAGGCAGGTGCGAGTTCAGGATATCACCGTCCACCGTGATGGAGAAGGAATCCACCATCCGGGAATTTCCGCGCAGAGGAACCATATAGTCAACATCAATGGTGTAGGTGCGACTGTCCAGTCTTTCGCGGATAATTTGTGCGCTTCTTTGCTTTTCCTCGGGAGTCTGCGTGAATACGCCGCAGGCAGAAACAAGCAGCATGGAAAAGATGGCGATGAAATGGAGATGCTTCATAATCGTTTGTTTTGGTAATCCAAGGTTCAAATGTACGAAAAAAAGCAGTATCTTTGTTAACAAACCGCACTATTAAGTACATTATGAAAAAAAGCTTCCTCCTGGCGGCTCTTCTTTTTGCCGCCCTTGAGCCCCTGAAGGCCGATGAAGGCATGTGGCTGCCGGCCCTCATTTCCCAAAGAATCGGTGACATGCAAGCCAAAGGCTTACAGCTCAGCGCCGAAGACATCTACAGCGTGAACCAGGCCAGCCTGAAGGATGCCGTGGTGCTCTTTGGCCGCGGTTGCACCGGAGAACTGGTGAGCGACGAAGGGCTCCTTTTTACCAACCATCACTGCGGATACGGTTTTATCCAAAGGCATTCCTCCGTGGAGCACGATTACCTCAAGGACGGATTCTGGGCCATGAACCGTAGCCAGGAACTGCCCAATCCCGGCCTCACCGTCCGCTTCCTGGAAAGGATGGAAGACGTGACCGCCGCCGTCCTCAAGGGCTACAAACCCGCCAAGATGAACGAAGAGCAGCGCCAGGCCCTCATCAAGAAAAACAGCGACAAACTGAAGGCCGATGCCGTCAAGGAAGGAAAGGGCCTCCGGGCCAGCGTGGAAGCCCTCTATTATGGCAACCAGTACTTCCTCTTCGTATTCCGCGAATACAGCGACGTCCGGCTGGTGGGAGCCCCTCCCTCCTCCATCGGCAAATTCGGCGGAGAAACGGATAACTGGATGTGGCCCCGCCATACCGGAGACTTCTCCATCTTCCGCATCTACGCCGGCCAGGACAACATGCCGGCCGAATACAGCGAGACCAACGTGCCCTATCGGCCCAAAAAATCCCTGAAAATCTCCCGTGCAGGGGTCAAGGAAGGCGATTTTACCTTTGTCTATGGATGCCCCGGAAGCACCCAGGAATATATCCACTCCGAGGCAGTCCGATACATCCAGGACATCTCCGACCCCGAGAAGATCGCCCTCCGCACCACCCGGCTCAATCTGATGAAAAAGCACATGGATCAGAGCCAGGCCGTCCGCATCCAGTACTCTTCCAAATATGCCGGCGTGGCCAATGCCTGGAAAAAGTGGCAGGGAGAGGAAAAAGGCCTTCGGAAGAACAAGGTCGTTCCGGTGAAGCAAGCCTATGAAAAGCGTTTTGCCGAGTGGGCCGTAGGGACCCGCTATGAAGGAATTACCGATCGGCTGGCCCTGCTGTACGCCGCTTACAACCCCATTTACCGGTCCTATGAATACTACAACGAGACCGTGCGCGCCGTGGAGAAAATCCAGATGGCATCGGGGCGCCCCGTTGCGCAGAAAGACTATTATCGTCCCATCGACGAGGAAATTTTCGTCGCCATGGTATCGGCCTTCGACAAAGCCCTGGACGACAGTTACAAGCCGGAGTCCTTCCTACGGCAGCGGGCCGCCTTTGCTTCGGTGGAGGCCTGGAAGGACGCCGTCTTTGCCGACGATGCCCTGGCCAAGGAGCTGGCCGAAGGCCTGGATGCGTATTACACCCAGGTGCTTACTCCGCAGTTGCGCGAACTGAGCAGCGCCATAACCCTCACCTACCGCGACTACATGCAGGGCCAGATGGAGTTTGAGAGCGGGCGGGACTTTTACCCCGATGCCAACCTCACGCTCCGCGTAGCCTACGGAAAGGTCGCCGGCTACCGCCCCGTGGACGCGGTCTGGTACAATCCGGTCTCTACGCTGCGGGGCATCATCGAGAAGGACAATCCGGACATTTTCGACTACAACATTCCCCAGGTGCTGCGTGACATCTATGCCCGCGGCGGGTTCGAGGAGCAGCCCGTATGCTTCCTGGCCACCAACCACACCACCGGCGGAAACTCCGGCTCTCCGGTGCTCAATGCGAAGGGGGAACTCATCGGCATCAACTTCGACCGCGTATGGGAAGGCACCATGAGTGACCTTGTGTACGACCCCGAAATCTGCCGCAACATCTCACTGGACGTCCGCTACCTCCTGTTTGTAATCAAGGAAGTAGGCAACGCCGCCTATCTTTTCGATGAAATGAATTTCGCCGACTAAATCTCGAAGGCGTCAATCTCCTTCACCAGTTTTCCAATGATGGACATCTTCATGTCGTAAAGGGCATCGGAGATGTCCACTTTGTAATAGTGGGGGTTGATGAGACGCCGTTCTGCCGGTGAAAAATGCTGGAGGTTGTCCTTGTAGAAGGCCTTCTTGGTCTGGAGGTCGTAATACGGTGCGATGCGTTCTCCGCCCCGCACCGACTGCAGCTGGAGCGGACGGGCCTCATACTTCCCCTCCTCGAAAGTCTTGGTCTTGAAGGAGTCGTATTCGTCGCGGAGGGTGATGGTCTTCCCCTGTTGGATGGCAAGGTCCATCTCATCTCCGCGGAGACAGGTGACATCGGCCTTGAAGACATAGCCGTCAATGGAATCTCCCTTCTCCTTGTCCTGGGCCGATATGCGCCAGGTAATCTGGAAGCCGGGGTTGATGAGCTTGATTTTGTCCTCGGACCGCTTGAGAACGGGCTGGTCGTCTATCTGGACCAGTTTGTACACATTTCCGAAGCAGGGAGCAGCCTTGGAGGTGGCGATGGCGTCGCCCACGCCGTAACTGTCTATCCTGGCGCCCTGGCGCTCCAGATCCGTAATCAGATACTCGTCCAGGCCGTTGGTGGCGAAGATTTTACACTTGGTCAGGCCGTGATCGTCCAAAATGCGGCGCACCTCCTGCGAGAGATATGCCAAGTCTCCGCTGTCCAGACGGATGCCATAACCGGGGACGTAGCTGTCGTCAATACCGTTTTCCTTGAAGGAGCGGATGGCATTCTTGACACCGCACTTGAGGGTGTCGTAGGTATCGATGAGGAGAATCAGATTCTCTCCCCTGTGCGTTCTGATGTAATCTGTAAACGCCTTGTGCTCCCCTTCTACCGTGCTGCCGTAAGAAGTAATGAAGCTATGGGCCATGGTGCCGGTGGAAGGCACTCCGTTGAAAGCGCCCGTGAGGATGTTGGAGGAACTGGCGCATCCGGCAATCTGGGCCGCTTTGCCCCCATAGACCGCCGCCCAGGGACCGTGGGCGCGCCGTGAGCCGAACTCGCTCACGGGCCTGTCGGTGGACCGGCACACGCGGGAGGCCTTGGTGGCCACGGCCATCTGGTGATTCAGGATGCACAGCATGGGCGTTTCCAGCACCTGGGCCTGGATGAGCGGCGCCACAACGGTGACGATGGGCTGATTGGGGAACACGATCTCCCCTTCCCGCATGGTGTACACGTCCCCCGTGAACTTCATGGTGCTCAGGTACTTGCGAAACTCCTTGTATTCCTCCCCGGGAAGGAATTTCTCATAAAAGTCCTCGGGCTCCGTCCCCAGGGTCTTTACCATTTCAATCACTTCCTCGGTGCCGCTCACGACAGCCCAGTTGTTGTTTTCCGGAGCCTTGCGGTAAAAGAGATTGAACACGGCAATCTGGTCTTGTTTTCCACAGTCCAGATAGGACTTTCCCATGGTGTACTGGTACTTGTCCGATACATAGGCGTAATTGATTTTGTTCATGGTACGGATTTATATGAGGACGATGCCTTCTTTTTCCATGGTTTTCAGGGTTTTCAAATGCCCCTCTTTTTCTACATAGGCAATGCAGTCCTTGAGGACGCTCAGCTTGAAACCGGCCCCCTGCAGGTCTTTGACCGTATTGTACACACAGTATTCCGTGGCGATGCCGCAGACGACGACATGCCGGATCTCCAGGATCTGCAGGACGTCGCAGAGGCTTTGCCCGGCAGGGTTCATGCCCTCGAAGCCGCTGTACTGCTCTTTTTCGGGGTCTTCTCCCTTGAAGAAGCACAGGTCTTCATGGGCATAAGGGGCCAGAGCCTCATGGATATCGGCCCCATGGGTGCCCTGCACGCAATGCGGTGGCCACGGGCCTCCCTGTGCCTGGAAGGAACAGTGGTTGGCCGGATGGTGGTCCCGGACAAAGAGGACAGGAAAATCCGAGCGGGCCGGGAGCATCTTCAGATAGTCGAGCGTATTGGTTACGGCCTTATCGGCCTCCTGGCAGGCCATGCTCCCGTCTATGAAATCGTAGAGCATATCCACGACAATGAGTGCGCTGTCTTTCATCAAAGTTGCATTTTTTACAAAGTTAGCAGAAAATTGCGTATATTTGTACTATATGATTACTTTTGAACAAATCAAAGACCTGCAGGCGCGGATGGCTACGCTGGACGCTTGTCTGGATATTGCCGGAAAACGCAGGGAGGTGGCCGCCAAAACGGAACAGACCCTGGCTCCGGATTTCTGGAACGACCCCAAGCAGGCCGAGACCTTCCTGAAAAAACTTTCCGGTCTCAAGTCCTGGGTCACAGATTTTGACAAAGCCCGAAGCGAGACCGACGACCTGGAAGTCCTTTACGATTTTGCCAAAGACAGCCTTTCCGGGGCCGATGACGAAGCCATCGAGACGGCCGATACCCGGGAACTGGACCAGGCTTTCGCCGCGGCCACCGCATCGGTGGAATCCTTGGAGCTGCGCAACATGCTGGGCGGCGAAGGGGATAACCTGGGCGCCGTCCTTACCATCAATTCCGGCGCCGGCGGCACCGAAGCCAACGACTGGAGTGCCATGCTCATGAGAATGTACCTCCGCTGGGGAGAGCGCAACGGGTACAAAATGACGGTAAGCTCCCTGCTGGAAGGCGAAGAAGCCGGCATCAAAAGCTGCACCATCGAAGTGGAAGGAGACTACGCCTACGGCTATCTGAAGGCCGAAAACGGCGTGCACCGGCTGGTGCGCATCTCTCCATTCAATGCCCAGGGGAAGCGCCAGACCACCTTTTCCAGCGTATTTGTGTATCCGCTGGTGGACGACTCCATCAATATCGAAATCAACCCCTCCGACCTGGAGTGGGATACTTTCCGCAGCGGCGGCCACGGCGGCCAGAACGTGAACAAGGTGGAGACGGGCGTCCGCGTGCGCCACATCCCCTCCGGTATCATGGTGGAGAATACGGAAACCCGCAGCCAACAAGACAATCGGCAAAGAGCCCTCCTCATCCTCAAATCCCGTCTCTACGATATCGAACTCAAGAAGCGGCAGGAAAAGCAGGCCGAGCTGGAAGGGCAGAAAAAGCGCATCGAGTGGGGTTCCCAAATCCGAAACTACGTCCTCCACCCCTATAAACTGGTGAAAGACCTGCGTACCGGCTACAATACGGCCGATACCCAGGGTGTCCTGGACGGAGACCTCAACGAATTCATGAAAACCTATCTGATGGGCACCGGCAGCGCCGTTACGGAACCGGACGACCTGGACTAGTGCGAATGGATCAGCTTGCCGAAAAGGTAGAATTTCTGGTCGCCGAACCACAGGACGCTTTCGCCGTCCAAGGCGGTAAAACTTGTGTAGAATGAGTTCCCGGTTTCCCGGGGAGAGAAAACCGAGCCTTCTCCGAACCATATCGGCTGATGGGCGCCGGGAACATAAACGCCGTCCCTTCGGTACAGGGGGCCCCGGTTCTGGTAAGAGGTCGGGGAATTGAAATCGAAGGCGTCATGCACCAGAAGCATATAATGGCCGCTGCGGGCTTCGGGCCCGTGGATGTCATATAGCGGACAAGGAGAGCAGGGGTGAAGGATGGCGGCGCCTCCGTCTTTCTCGCGCAGGACTTCCGGACGGCTCCAGCTGCGTCCGTTATCGGCACTGACCGACCATACAGGATGGCCGATGGAAGTGCGCATCACCGCAAACAGCCGCCCGTCCGGCAGACCGGTGATACAGGCCTCTTCCGTTATTTTCCCTTCCCTGGGATGGTAATCCTCCTCGGCAGCGACGGTAGAAGAGTCGAACGACTGCCCTCCCGTGTTGAAAAAAGAGATGCGGATATCCCGCACTTGAGGGTCTTCATCGATGTTCTCATATTGCCAGAACTCCACGCGCGCGATGCCTTTGCGGTCGTATCGGGAGCAGCCCGCCAAGTAGCGTCCGTCCGCACCCAGGCGCAGCGGTCTCTGCCACATGCACCAGACCGGAGGGAGGGAAGGGTCCTCTGGGTCGCTTTCGAAACGGATGGGGAACGGGACGGTTTCCGGCTCGCTCCAAGTCTGGCCGCCATCGTCGGAATATCGGCCGCACATAATGCCCTGGAGGTGTTTTTTGACCGTGGTTTCCTGATTCCAGAGCAGATAGAGGCGTCCGCTCCGGCTTATCATCGGCTGCTGCCAGCCGGCAACGGGTTTGGGGGCCGCCAGGGTGGGAGAACCGGCAAGGACGACCGGTTCGCTCCAGCTTCTGCCCTTGTCCGCACTCTTGGAGAACACCACATGCTCATCGTCG
The DNA here is from genome assembly GCA_902794005.1 of uncultured Bacteroidia bacterium. Lineage (GTDB taxonomy): Bacteria > Bacteroidota > Bacteroidia > Bacteroidales > UBA932 > Cryptobacteroides. The sequence continues at coordinate 24,370 of CADBFO010000017.1, read as the reverse complement.
GCCGCCTCAAAGGATCCCTGCGTCCAAAAAGCGTACAGAAGACCGCGGGAAGGGTCTTCCAGCACATGGAAATGGTCGTTGAACGTGTCTCCCACCTTGTTTTTGTCCCGTTCCGATTCTACGCGGGGCTGCCGCGGGACATAGACGGTAAAGTCGTGCGGGACCACGTCGATATCCGTTTCCGGATAAAGGTAGTGCCAGTAGAAGTGCCCCGGCCAACGTTCACGATAATTGCCCACGTCCGTGAAATGACGCTCCAGCGCTTCATCGGCCGTAGCGTAGCGGTGGCAGGATTCCGGCACTCTCATGAACACGGTCCACTGGCTTTGGCTTGCCGCATCCTGCCCCGGGAAGCCCACCCAGACCACGGTCCCTTTTTCTGGCGGGAAGGACGGATTCATCGTGAACACCGTGGTGAGGGCGGTGGCATCGTTGCGGATGGGCGGTTCGGTCAGAAGCTGTGAAAGATGCCTGCGATGGAACTTCTGTGCAGGCTTCCGGGAAAAGGTCTCCGCCTGGAAGTCGCCGAAAAAGCGCTCCTGTGCCAAAGCGTGCCGATCGCAGTTATGCCTGTCCGTAAGCGTCTCGGGATGGGCATAGGCCCTGCGGAAGTTGAAGTTCCCGTCCCTTTTTGGATGATACCATCCCCGCTTACGGGCATACTTTACCAAATCCTTGCTGCCCAGGAAGTTGACGGTATCCTTGAGATGAATCTCCCCGATGGTGTAGTAGTTGGGGATGGTGGCGATCTCATCGTCCGGAACCCGTTGCGCCACCCAGTGCCGGCCCCTGACCACCGCCACAATCCAGCCTTCCCGCTGGTCCGCCACCAGGTAAGAGCGTCCGGAATCGGCATAGCCGTATCGTTCTACAAGCGAGCCGATGATGTGAACGGCTTCGCGTGCGGAACGCGCATGCTGGATGGCTGTCGTGCGAATTTCGTAAACCATGCCGCCCCGAGTCTTGTCTTCACGGGAAAGGCACTGGTTGGAAGCGATGCTCACGCCGTATTCGTTGGCATAACTGTCTCCGGCGGCCTGGCCCGGGAACTCGAACCAGAGATAGGCACATCGTGCGTCATTGGCCGGGACATGATAGATGTTCAGCATCGTTTCTCCGTGCTGGTCTTCGTTATGGCCGAGATAGACATAACCGTCGGTGGTTGCGTTACGTCCGGCAATGATGCCGAAACAGAGCAGAGGAAGCAGGAACGGGTTCATTACTCTCCGGAAAAAGGTGGTTTTTCACGACAATGCGTACTTTACAAAGATAGTAATAATCCCTTTCAAATCATCCCGCATTTTCCGGTGGCACGGAATCTATTTATAATCAGCCACTTACGTATAATCCTCTGCGCAAAAAGCGCAGAGGATTATACGTAAAGCATTAACTGTCAATTACTTGCCGATCACCGATACACGTTGTACTGGTTGTAGAGGCTGCCGTACATCTGGCCCAGGACCTCCAGGTAGGGAACGCCTTCGAAGAGGGTGGTGCGATATACGGTGTTGTCCACCATGTAGTACTCGGCACCGTTCATCACGATGATCTCATAGTCGTCCGGGAGGGAGGAAACCAGGGCGCCTGCAGGAGGCACGATGGTGGAATACACGCCGGAGGCGGAGATGGTGTAGAACACGCCGTCCTGGTAGAAATACTCGGAGTTGGCGTAGGCATAGCTCTGGACAAGGCCCAGTTTCTCGGCCAGCTCATAGGCGGTGAGGGCACGGTTTGCATTGATGGCATAACTGCTGTTCCGCGCGATGAGGCGGGCGTTCTGCTGGGCAATGATGAGGTTCTGTCTGGCAATTACGTTGTAATAGTCGAAAGTACGGCTATAGGTACGGTAGGTATCGCAATAGTAGGCGAAAGTGACAGCGCGGAAAATGGCGCGGTCGATGGCGGCCTCCAGCGGAGTGCCGAAAGGAGGACGGCAGACGACATACACACCTCCGAAGGGACGGTAATAAATCCCGTTGTGGAAGTAGTAGTCGATGCCCCAGTGGCTGATACGGCGCCACTGCGGAGGCAGGCTGTGGATACGATATCCGTAATAGTGCGGATGGTCTCCCCAGAAATAACCTGCACGGTCCCAGGGCATGGGATCCCGCTGGCGCGGAGGGATGCGGTACATGTTGTGCCGATCGTCCACCCGCATGTCATCGTTGTAGCGGTAGTTGTAACCGTCATCCCGATAAGTGGGCTGCACGGGAGCCGAGTCCTTGGTGACGACACCGGAGGTGAGTCCGGTGCGGCTCACGTTGGAAGAGCGGACGGTGGTGCCGGTAACGGTAGTGCCGCCGCCTGCCGATGTGCGGGAAGTGCCGGAAGAGGAAACCGACCCGGTGTTCTGCACGGGCTGCCTCACGCTCTGGTTGGAATGGGACTGGCTGGAAGAACGGACCGTAGTGCCGCCGGACGGTGCGCCGGTGCTCTTGGCGGCCGAAGAACTGCCGGAAGAAGAGCGGGTAGCGCTGGAAGACCGGCTGGTGCCGGTACCGGCGGTGCTGCTGCCGGAAGAACGGGTTACGGAACTGCCGGAGGAGCGGGTGGCCTGACCGCTGCCGGAGGAGCGGCTGGTCGAAGTGGTGCTCCGACGGTCCTGCTGCACGGCTGCGCTGCCGGAAGAACGGGTGGTGGTTCCTGAAGAACGGTTTACCGTGCCGCCGGACGAGCGGGTGGTGGTTCCGGAAGAACGGGAAACGGAACTGCCCGAAGAACGGGTGGTGGTTCCGGAAGTGGTGGACCGGCCGGAAGAACTGCCGCCCTTAGAGCGGGACTGGGCCAGCATATCAGGTGCCATGAGCATGACAAACGCCAGCATCATGGAAGTGGCAAGGGTGGTTAAACTTCTCATAGCATCTTCGTTTTTAGGATTAACGATATAAGTAATAGTGTTGGGAAAGCGCCTTGAAATCTTCGGTATCCTTGTTCCAATAATCAACGATGTCGGCTGCTTTCATTCGCTTTCCGAAAGTAGTCCTTACATAATCCGTACCACAAACAATATCCAACATCCGGGTTTTCTTGAGGGGATAGGGACTGCGCGACGGCCACAGCTCCTGGATGGCCTGCATCACATAAAACTGCAGGAGGGAAACCGGGGCCGATTCATAATCGGTAAAAAAGAACTGTACGCCATGGATGAGTTTTCCGGACAGGGAGCCGGAAATGGGCTTGTAGTGAATGGTGCGGAAAGCCACCCCGGGGAGGGCATAACTGTCCAGACGGTCCTTGAGTTTGTCGGCATCGATCCATTCAGCCGCGAACGTCTGGAACGGAATGGTGTAGCCCACGCCCGTGTTCAGGTAGCCGTATTCTCCGCAGATACCGGAACTGGCATAGCAGAGAGCACTCTCCATGGAAGGAATATTGGGGGAAGGAAGAATCCAGGGAAGGCCGGTGTCACGGAACTGCATCCAACGCTGCCAGCCCTGCATGGGGACCACGTTCAAGCGGCACTTGAGGGGCTTCTGGTCCCCTTTCTGACCTCGGTTCAATCCCTCCTCATTGATAAGGGAGGCAAGTTCTCCCACCGTGAGGCCATAGACAAAAGGAATATGGAACTGGCTCACAAAAGAATAGTAACCTTCTTCCACCAGCGGTCCCTCCACCTTGTTGCCGCCCAGGGGATTGGGACGGTCCAGGACGAGGACTTCCACATCGGCCCGGGCGCAGGCACGCATCACCAGACCGAGGGTGGAGATGAAGGTATAGCAGCGGACACCCACATCCTGAATGTCGTACACCATGACATCAATTCCCTTGAGCATCTCCTGCGTAGGCTCGCGCGTGCTGCCGTAAAGGGAATACACCGGAAGACCGGTCCTGGGGTCCTTGCCGCTTTCCACATGATCTCCCGCATAGGCATCCCCCCGTACACCGTGCTCCGGCCCGTAGAGGGCGACCAGATGCACTTCCGGCGCCTCGAAAAGAACGTCAATGGTGGAACGGAGGTTGCGGTCCACACCGCTGGGATTGGTGACAAGCCCCACACGCTTCCCTTTCAGCGGTTCAAATCCGTCGCGCTCCAGGACATCTATTCCCGTGAGCACCTGCGCCCTGGCCGGAAGCACTGCCAGCAGCAATCCGAGTAACATTTGGGTGATTCGCATCTTTCTGTAAATCAGTTACTTGCTTGTATTTCTCTGCGCAAAAAGCGCAGAGGAATATACGTAAATTATTGACTATTAATATGTTCCGAGCCACCCGTCAACGAGCCAAAGATACGGTTGAGGGCGGCGGGGTCGCCGGAAGCGTATAGTTTCACGGAAAAAGGGCCCGCGCCGATGGGGACGCCGCGCTGCTCCAACACGTGGAGGGTTTGCCGGGCCACGGCCGGGGCGGGGTCGATGACCCGCACCGACGGGCCGGCCAGCCGTTCAATCAGCGGCTGCAGGAAAGGGTAGTGCGTGCAGCCCAGGACAATGGTGTCGGCCCCGGTATCCAGCAGCGGCTGGAGGGAGGCGCGGACAAGCGCTTCGGCCTCCGGACCATCCAGAATCCCGCTTTCCACCAGTTCCACAAAGCCCTGGCCCACATGCTCGGCAATGGTAACGTCGTCCTCGTATAAACCTCTGGTGTTAAGATATTTGGACCCTTTTAGAGTGCCGGCCGTCGCCAGGACGCCGATGACGCCGCTGCGGGTTCCCAGAGCCGCCGGCTTCACGGCAGGCTCCATGCCCACGAAGGGAACATCCGGATACGCTGCCCGAAGCGTGGCGATGGCCGCCGCCGTGGCGGTGTTGCAGGCAACTACGATGATATCGGCCCCCTTGTCCAGAAGGAATTCCGTGATGAAGCGCGCGCGCCGCCGGATGTACAGGGCCGATTTCTCCCCGTACGGGCAGTGAGCGTTGTCGGAGTAATAGTGATACTGTTCCTCCGGGAGCACTTTTACCAGTTCCCGATAGACCGAAAGGCCACCGCAGCCGGAATCGAATATGCCGATAGTTGCCATAACGTTGTTATTCTGTCTGTCCCCAGGTTTCGTCGATGACCGAACGTGCGTCGGCATCGGCCGCAGGCGTCAGTCCTTCATAACGGTAACAATGCTCCGATGCGCACACGTCAAAAAGAGCGTGGACCGGGCCTTCTCCGGAACGCTTCTCCGAAACGGGCCGATGCTCCAGCCAGGTTATCACTTCCGGGGTGTTTACAAGTTCCGGGCCTGAGATATGCAAGCGCCCTTTCCGGCGCTGCTCCATCTGTTCCAGCAGGGAGCGTCGGATGGCGATGGATGCTTCCCTTCGACGCTCCTCCGGCAGCAGGGACACGACGCTCAGAAGGTAATCCTCCGCACCCAGAATGTTGACAGCCCTTACCCCGCCCTCTTCGGCCAGCAATTTGAGCGTACCGGCAAAACGGCGGGGACTCCCCTCCCCATAAAGGATGAAAGAAGGTTCGGCAAAAAGGGTGGAGATGGTGACGGCCTCGAAGACCAGTTCGTCGTACAGGACACCGTTGTAGTCGATCTTTCCTTCCCGGTAACTGACCTTTTGGGGGCCGGCGCCGTCGGAAATGATTTCAAAAACAACCTCCTGCGCTGCGCAGATGCCCACTTCCACTTTGGGCTGCGTACGCACAAGACGCCAGAGGAGGCGTTTTTCCTCCGCTTCCGAAAGAGTGACATCTTCGTAGATTTCCTGAAGGACAGCGGCATTCAGCCGGTCAAAGTCATCCTCTTCCGGGACCACGACGAAGCCGGCCATGTCGGCCGCACCGGGGGAAATCGAAAAATGCTCCTCCCCTTCCGCATAATAACAATGCGGCCGCGACGCGCTTCTGAGCGTGACCAGCGTGCGGAACTCCCCTTCACTGCAATAAGTGAAAGCGTTGAAACGCGGTTCGGTCTCTTCGGCCAGCAGGTTCAGGCAGTCAAGAAGGCGGTAAAAGAGTTTGGCCATGGACTTGGAAGTCTGGGCACGAAGCATGAAAATGCCCCGGTTGAAGCGCTTATAATGAAACAGCTGGGCATCCCGCGCCGTATCGATGAACGCCAGTTCTTCCGGGACAGTGCCGGCCGCCACGGCCCTCAGGAGGCGCTCCGTCACCCGTTCCAGGGGCATATAGCCCTTGGGGCAGGCCTGGAAATGCGCATGCTGGGGAACCGACGTCCCGCTGTTGGGGCTGTTATAGAAAACAATGTAATTGTCCAGTTGGGCCGCCAGGTCCAGCATGTCGGGGAAGCGGTGCCAGATGGTTTGCGGCACATGGATATCGCGCGTGATCACCAGATGGTTGGGGAAAATGGGAGCCCGGTTCACCAGAATATCGTACTTGCGGCCCTTCCGCCCTTCGAACGGAAGGGTATGCTGATGCTCCATGTAGTTTTCTTCACAAAGCGGGCAGCCATGGTCGAAGACGGGCAGCCGGCCGGGATTGGACTGCAGCGTCACAAGGATGCCGCCGATGGGGACGGTGCGTGTCCGGGCGCTTTTGAGGGCCCGGTACTTGGCTGCCACCGCCGGCCAAACCGACAACTGGTCGTGTACAAATTTGTCGATATCTGTTGCCATACCTTGTAAAGATACGGCATTTTGAGGGAAAATCCTACAGAAGTGCCAGCAATCTGTCCTTGATGCGAAGGAATTCCGACTGGAAATTGGGGGTAAGGATCTCTTTGTCCCAGACCGATTCCAATTCTTCCAGGCTCCACCATTTTCCTTCAGAGACTTCACCCTTATCCGGGTTCAGACAGGGGTGGCCGACCGTGGCATAGACCAGAATAAGCTCACGTTCCCGGTCTGTCTCGTAGAGATAAGACTCGATGGGATGGGCGTTGAACGCCTGCAAGCCGAGTTCTTCGGCCGCTTCACGGTAGAGGGCTTCTTCGGCCCGTTCTCCATAAGTGATGTGACCTCCCACGGCCGTATCCCAGTATCCGGGCAGAAAATCCTTGGCAAGGGAACGCTTCTGCAGATAGATTCGCGAAAAACGGTCGATGATGTGAAGATGCACCACGGGATGCAGGGCCTTGGAGCCACCGTGGCACCATTCCCGGGTGGCCTGGCCGTACACCAGACCGCCAGGCTCCACCAGCGGGACCTTCTCCCCTTTCGGGATCACCTGCCTGCCGGGCCTGGAGATGGAAGGCTTGGGATAATACGGAGCAGGATCGGCCGGATACAACAAATCCATCATAACGCTATGCCATTGCGATCAGAATCAGAAGCTGCGCCACCAACACCCGCAGGAACATGGAAAGCGGATACACCGTGGCGTAATTCACAGAGGTATAATCGCTGCCGTACATGCCCTGGGCGAACGCCAGCACCGGAGGGTTGGTGCACGTACCGCTGATCAGACCGCAGATTTGATAGAAGTTGAGGTGACACAGGGCGCGGGCCACAATGAACGTGATGCCCACCGGAATCATGGTCACAAGCGCTCCGTACAGGATCCACCAGTAGCCTCCGCCGACAATGGAGCTCCAGAAATTGTCGCCGGCGCCGATGCCCACGGCTGCCAGGAAGAGGGAAATGCCTATTTCACGCAGCATCAAATTCGCGCTGGTGGTGGTGTAGGTCGTAATCTTATATTTGGGGCCGAAGTGACCCAGCAGGATGGCGATGATGAGCGGGCCGCCGGCCAGGCCCAGCTTGATGGCCTGCGGAATGCCGGGGAAACGGATGGGAATGGAGCCGAAGACAATCCCCACCACGATACCCAGGAAGATGGGAACCAGGTTGGGTTTGTTGAGGGCGTCGTTGGAATTACCCACTTTCTTGGCCAGGTTCTCGATATTGTCCACCGTGCCCACGCACATGAGGCCGTCCCCCATCTGCACATACAGGTCAGGGCCGGCAACCAGCTCCACGCCGGCGCGGATCACCCGCGTCACGCTGACGCCGTAAGCGCTGCGGAAGGCCAGTTCCTTGAGTTTTTTGCCGGTAAGGTCGCTCTTGGTAACCACGATCCGGCGGGTGACCATGTTGTGGTCTTTCCGCACCCAGTCGGTCTGGTGCATGGCAACTTCCTGGCCGAAGAGAATACGGATTTTGTCCACCTCGTGCTGAGAGGTGACGACAAGCAGTTTGTCCCCTTCTTCCAGGACGGTATCGGCGCCCGGGGAAATAATCTGTTCCCCTTTCATGACGCGGGACACCACAAAGCCACTGCCGAAGTCCTTCAGGACATCCTCCAGTTTCTTGCCGAAAATGGCGGGGTTCTCCACCGCTACATGCATGCGTCGGGCTTTGTCCACGACCTCGTCCTGGGCCTTGAGGTCATCCAGTTCCTTCTGAGGGTCGATCCTGAAAATGGCCTTGCCCAGCAAAATAATCAGAATGACGCCGATAACGCCCATCGGATAAGCCACGGCATAGGCCGATGCCAGGTGTTCGGAAGCCTCGCCGGCCGCCAGCTTACTGACACCGCCGGCCACGGCCACATCGATGTACGTCTGCTGGGCGGCACCCAGACCGGGCGTATTGGTCACTGCGCCGGACATGACGCCGGTCATGGTGCCAAGGTCCTCCCCGGTCAGGGCGGAAATGCCCCAGGTCACCAGCACGGCCAACAGAATGCACAGGGTGGCAAGCAGGTTCATCTTGACGCCACCGCTCTTGAACGAATGGAAGAAGCCGGGGCCGACCTGCATGCCGATGGAAAAGACAAAGAGGATAAGGCCGAACTCTTTTACGAAATGGAGGACATCCAGATCGGCCTTGAAGCCGAGATGTCCCATCAGGATGCCCAGGAACAGGATCCAGGTAGAGCCCAAGGAAACCCCCTTGACCTTGAAGCGGCCCAGAAAGATTCCCACCCCGATCACAAAAGCAAACAGCATGATGGAGTGGGCGATGCCATATCCGAAAAACAAGTCTTTCATGTCAGAATTCCATTTTTACCACAAAACAGGACTTCCCATCCACGCGGCCCTCCACATACCAGGCATCTCCGTCCTTGAGGCGGAGAAGTTCTACCGTTTCGCCGGCCTTGGTCTCTTTGTTAAAATTGATATACAATTCCCGGAGAGGCTTTTCGGCCTCCTCGAAAGGCAGGCAATCCATGGCCCAGACCGCATAGCGGGCATTGTTGGTATGGCCGATGAGGTCAATGTCCGAAAATGCCACCGTGTGCTCTCCGGCCAGCTCGGGGACCATGCCTTTCGGCAAGACGATTTTAGGGGCCGGTTCCACGATGGCGTCGTCCACATCATCGTCCACCTGGAGAAGGTGGGCCATCTCTTCCGGACGCACCAGGCGGCGGGTTTCCTCATTGATGACCACCCAGGAACTGGTAGCCGTCACGCAGGATTCCCCGTTCTCTCCCCGGAGGTCGAAGTCCCTGAGGTAGAACAGGCCGCCGGCGCCTTTATGCCAGGTGTAGAGGGACACTGAATCTCTCCACGCAACAGCTTTGCTGAAACGGACATGCATGCGGGTAAGTACCCAGGCCGTATGGTGGATGTGGAGCGTGTCGTAGCCGAAACCCAGCTCCTGCGCCGCCCAGTAGGCGATTTCCTGGGCCAGATCCATAAAGGCGGATGGCCTCAGAAGGGTTTTGTCATTGGTCTGATAGCAAGGGATGCAGACATCTTGACGGAACTTGCAGACATCTTGACGGAACTTATAACTTTCACGGCTCACAGGTTTCATGCTTACACTACTTTTTGGGACCGCGAAGATAGCACTATTTATGGAGAATTTCAAGTTCTTCCGGAGAATACAGGAAAGAATCCAGCCACTCCGGGGCCACTCGTCCCGTCACCGCAAGTGCGATCGCAAGAACAGCCAGAATCACCAGCAGAACCAGCAGAATCCGCAGAATCACCTTTCCTGCCTTTCCCTTCTTCCCAGGCTCCGCCACGGGCTCAGGTTCTGCAACAGGTTCCGGCTCCGCAACAGGTTCAGGCTCTGCAACGGGTTCCGGCTCCGCAACGGGTTCGGGTTCCGCCACGGGCTCAGGCTCTGCCACAGGCTCAAGTTCCGCAACAGGCTCGGGCTCCGCAACAGGCTCCGGCTCCGCCACAGGCTCGTTTTCAGCTTCGGGAGCGGGGGCCACTTCCAGCATCTCGGCGAGGGAAGACACCGCCTGCTCCACTTCTTCCTTGGTTTCCTCATGGGTTTTGAGGGAGATGGGCTGCAGACCGAAACCGGACGGATAAATGTCCAGATCTTCGTCGGCCACAAAGAAGAAATGATTCTCGCGGGTGGCCCTGAGACGGCCCAGGCCCGGGAAAACGATGGTCTTCTTTACCTTTAGCACCTCTTTCATTTCCGTGAGGAAATCGGTGAGGATGCGGTTGGCATCGGCTTTGGGGACGGAATTGGCCTTGGCGTACAAATCCACCAGCAACGTGTCATCGCCCTGCCTGGGCGTGAAAAAGAGGCGACGATACGGGGGCAAGATGGTATATCCCCTGTCGGCAAAGGTAGCCGGAACAAGTTCTGTTACAAAACAACCTACACCGGGAAGCGTGACACTGTCATGGTCCATCACCACTTCTTTCACCATTTTGGCAAGGAGGTCGATATCCATCTTACTTGTTTTAGATTGGTTTAATTCACAAATATACAAAAAATCCTTTGAAAAAATTCTGCAAAACCTTTGGAGAATCCAAAAAAGGTTGTACCTTTGCAATCCCGTTACGGAAATAACGGAAAATTCCTCCTTAGCTCAGTTGGTTAGAGCATCTGACTGTTAATCAGAGGGTCGTTGGTTCAAGTCCAACAGGGGGAGCTCCCGGAACCACCTACAGAAATGCAGGTGGTTTTTTTGCGCATATACCGAAAATATTTGGGTTTTTGATTTTTCCACACTATCTTTATATGGATAAAAGAATAGTATATGGGAAAAATACTTGTTGCAGGCAGCTCCAACATCGATATGACTGCCTATGTCAAAACCCTTCCCCGGCCCGGTGAGACCATCGGAGACGGCCGATTCTTACAGGCCAACGGCGGAAAGGGAGCCAACCAGGCTGTATCGGCCGCCCGATTGGGCGGCGACGTTCAGTTCCTCACCTGCGTGGGAGACGATATGCAGGGGCGCATGCTCCGCGAGGTCTTCGCCCGGGACGGCATTCACACGGACCTGATGAAATTCAGCACCACCTCCCCTACCGGTACAGCGCTCATTTTTGTGGCCGATGACGGAGAAAACTGCATTGCTGTGGCGCCCGGGGCCAACCGGGAACTGCTCCCCGAAGACATCGACGCGGCAGAGAGCGCCCTGGCAGAAGCTTCCTGGCTGCTGATGCAGCTGGAGATTCCTCTCCAAAGCGTTTACCACGCCGTGGATGTCGCCTTCCAGAAAGGAATCAAAGTGATTCTGAACCCCGCCCCCATTTCGGAAGCCATTCCCGCGGAGGTACTCCGCAAACTGTGGCTCATCACTCCCAATGAAACGGAGGCCGAAAAACTGACCGGCATCAAAATCGGCTCGGCCGAAGATGCATTCCGGGCGGCGGATTTCCTTTTGTCGCAAGGTGTTCAGAATGTCATCGTTACCCTGGGCTGTTCCGGGTCTGTCGTCTGCAACTCCGCGTCACGCGAATTTGTTCCTGCCCGCAAGGTGGCGGCCGTGGACACCGTCGGTGCCGGAGACGTTTACAACGGCGCATTGGTGACGGCGCTCTCCGAAGGAAAGTCGCTGACGGATGCCGCCCGTTTTGCCACCCTGGCTTCTTCCATTGCCGTCACGCGCCCGGGCGCCCAAAGTGGCGTACCGCATCGGCCCGAAGTTGATGCCCTTCTTGCCAAAATGAATTTCTAAAAATTTAATAAGTCATGTTTATCGTCAACAGTTATGCATTAGCCGTCATCCTGTGCTTTGTCACCATGCTCTGCTGGGGCTCGTGGGGAAACACCCAGAAACTGGCCGCCAAAAGCTGGAGGTATGAATTGTTCTATTGGGATTATGTAATAGGGATGGTTCTCTTCGCCCTGCTTCTCGCCTTTACGGCCGGCAGCATCGGTTCCCAAGGGCGTCCGTTCCTGACAGACCTTGCACAAGCCTCCCAATCCAGCATCCTGTGGATTCTGTTGGGCGGCGTCATTTTCAATGCATCCAACATCCTGCTTTCCGCATCCACATCCATCGCCGGACTTTCCGTCGCCTTCCCGCTGGGAGTGGGACTGGCCCTGGTGCTGGGCGTCGTCAACAACTACCGGGTCGCGGTGCAACAGGGTTCCAAAACCGGCAATCTTGTGCTTCTGGCCATCGGGGTGGCCCTGGTTGTCTGCGCCATCGTCTGCAACGGCATGGCAGCCAGCCGCAAGGGAGACAGCGGCATTTCCAAGGCCGATCAGCGCAAGGGCATTATCCTGGCCCTGATTGCCGGCGTGGTGATGTCCTTCTTCTCCTCCTTCGTGATGCGGGCCATGGATACGACCAACTTCGTAAGCCCCGCCGCAGGCAAGGTTACACCCTATACGGCCATCGTCATTTTCACCCTCGGTGTCCTCCTGAGCAACTTCGTATTCAATACCCTTGTGATGCGGAAACCCTTCGTAGGCTCTCCCGTATCATATAAGGAATACTTCTCCGGAGACTTCAAGACCCACCTTGTGGGCATGCTGGGCGGCGCCATCTGGTGCCTGGGAACGGCCCTCAGCTACATTACCGCAGAAAAGGCCGGTCCTGCCGTCTCCTATGCACTGGGACAGGGCGCGCCCATGATTGCCGCCATCTGGGGCGTCTTCATCTGGAAAGAGTTCAAGGGCGCCGGAAAAAATGTTTACGGCATGCTGGCCCTCATGTTCTGTCTGTTCATCGCAGGCCTCGCCTGCATCGTGATTGCCGGAAATTAACAACAGCCTCCCCATTAACGCAATACAGCCAGGCCCGAAAGCCTGGCTGTTATTTTGGTCGGGATGACTCGACTCGAACGAGCGACCCCTACGTCCCGAACGTAGTGCGCTACCAACTGCGCTACATCCCGATTCCCGATAAAAAACAAGCCCTTAGGCGAGCTTGTTAATATACACTTGGAGACCGCTCTTGAGGTTGGCCGCTTTGTTTTTGTGGATAACCCCGATCTTTGCGAGTTTGTCAATCATGGCATAGACCTTGGGGGCATTCTCCTGGGCTGCTGCCTTATCGGTTGTGTTACGGAGGTCGCGAATGGCGTTCCTCGTTGTTTTTGCATAATACTTGTTATGCAGTCTGTGTCGCTCGCTCTGACGCGCGGCACGCTGGGCGGATTTAGTGTTTGCCATTATTTTACTTTTTTATATTTGGTAGTGGGAGTGGGTAGGAGAATCGAACTCCTATTGCGGGAATGAAAATCCCGAGTACTAACCGTTATACGAACCCACCAAACTTGGGACTGCAAAGGTAAGAAAAAAAAATTAGCATCCAAAATAATTTGGAATCTTTTTTACTCAACTTCTATTTCCAGCGCAATAATGTCTTTTCTGCCACCCTCCAGGCTCACCTGCGCCTCCACGACATGGGTACCGGCCGAAAGGGTCACGGATGCCGTATTCACCGGAGTGCCATCGAACAGCCACTTCACTTCTTCCGCAACATACGCTGCCGGCAGGACAAGGGAGAGGTTGAACTGCGAGCCGGCCTGATATCGGCCCTCGCCCGGATTGGCGATGACCGGATAGTCCAGAATGCCGGATGAGAGGCCCTGTACCTGAAAGGTGACACGGTCGGAGGCAAATGCTATCCCGGAGATTTTGACATCCGACAAAATCCCGTTCCAACTCACCGGGATGTATTCGGTCACCTTGTCCTCTCCCGGGAAGGGCAGACGCTTGTTGAACCCGTCATTGAAATAATAACCGTAACCGCTGTAGTATTCCATGCCGAAGGAAACATCACCGGGGGCAGCGGAAGCCTCGACATAGAAACAGGGATGTTCCCCGTTCTCGTTGATGGCATTGGTGTAAGACCAGTTTACCCAGAGGTCCTTGGCCGTATGCTGGGAAGAGCGCCCGTTCGCATCCAGGATGCTCACCTGGCGGGCCGACTTGTCCACATGATAGACAATGAGTCCGGGTGCCGGGATAAAACGGTCCCAGCCCGTGAGGGGACGGCACTCAAAGACAAAATATTCACCCTCCGTATCCGTGAGGGTCTTGTATGCCACATTGTTGTCCAGGGGTTCCAGGGTATATTCGCCGTCTTTCGTAAACACCGGGATGGCATCTTCCTCCAGCCAGCCCAGGAGAATCCTTTCTTCCATGTTAAAATAAGGCGTGCGACCTCCGTCGTTGTAGGAACCCAAATCCATGACAGAATAGCCCAGAAGGGTTCTGGCATGCCCGTTGGTATCGTAATCCGTGTCGTAGAAATCCGGCAGGCCCAAGGCATGGCCGAACTCATGGCACAGCGTCCCGATGCCGTCCATGACACCGGAACCGTTCAGTTCCGATCCGCAGGCATATCGGCCCACGGTCTTTCCGTCGAGCGTGAGTTCGATTCCGCCGGCCCGGAGGTCCCACTGGTGCGGCCAGATGGAATCGTCATCGCCGCCGTCAGCCTCACCCTTTCCGGCATAAATCATATACACCAGGTCCACGATGCCGTCATTGTCCTGGTCGTAGCGGGAAAAATCCACTTCTTTGTCCAGCATGGCAAGGGCGTCCCGCAGCGCTTCACTGGCCCTTTCGTCGTTCCCTTCTTTGTTATTCGCTCCGTAATAGGCCATCTCTTTCTCCAGTTTCACGGGGCCGAACACGTCAAAAACGGGCTCGAAAACGCCATGGGAATTGTCGAAATAGAAATCGCGGACGCTTCCGGACGCTCCGTTGGCCGAATAGCCCGGCTGATTGATCATCCGGTCAAAGGCTTCATGGGAATTCTCCGCCGTGAAAGCCAGGTCGCTGAATTCCACCAGCACCAGCAAGAACCTTTTCGTTCCCAAGGCAAGCGGAGCCCGGGACGGGGACGATGCACGCTTCTGCCGGGCAGCCTTGCCACGGATTGCCGCTCCCTGTGCGGCCTTCGTCGGCGTCATTCCGGCCACGGGCCGATAGAACCCGTCGGCACCCCGTTCGACCACCCGTCCCTTGTCATCGGTGGTCCAGTGGCCCCATTCGTCACCGTGACGCTGGATAAGGATCGTGCTTCCGTCCGGCTGGACGTATCGGAAGAAACCCGGTCTGGCCGGCTTGGCCAGCACGGACAGGGAGAGCGCCACAAACGTTACAAGCAACAGTATCTTTTTCATGGCTTCGTTACTTTTTGATGATGACGCCCTGGCCCACTTCGTTTCCGAGCCAGACCTTGCCGTTTTCCTCTTTTTCCAGGACAAAGTCAAACTCCCTGGAAAGGAGGACATTCCAACCCTTTTTCCACAGGACATGAACCTTTACGGATTCTCCGGGGGAAAGTCCTTCCCGATAGCCCTCTATCGATATCTGCTCCCGTCCGGCAGGGTTCACCAGGGCATAATGCAGCCGCCCCTCCTGACAGGAACGGACTTGCTGGTCCGTACCGGACTGGTAAATGCGATGGTTCCGACCGCCCAGATAGATACCGGGATCGGCATTGTCCGTGACGGACTTGGGACGGGCCGGTTTGTGGTACAAGGTAACTTCCACCACATTGGCAGTGGAAGACAGATAGCAGCAGAAGCGCATATCCCGCATATTGTAGCACAGCTGGTTCCTGCTTCCCTCGAGCGACTTGATGACGGCGGTTCCGTCATCGGCCACCTCAATGGTCCACCGGGCATAATCCGACGGCGTTTCCACCGTGAGCAGCTGGCTCTTGGCCTCGGACGGGGCCGAGAGATAACCGCCCGTCACGCCGAACTCCCAGGCACCGGATGTTCCGCCCAAGGTAATCACCGCCACTCCCCTTCCGGGATTGCGGATGATATCATATTCCGGGCTTATGGCGACGGGGCTGCGGTAGGTGCCGTTCTGGGCGCTCATCGCCATGGTCCCTTTCGGGTTCACGACAATCAGCTGGTCTCCCGGCTCCAAGATGGAGGCGTCTGTCAGCAGCAGAAAGTCTCCGCTTACGGGCGGAGGAAGAGGAGCCTGGGTAAGGGTAAGCTCCTGGAGGAGATCTCCGGAAGTGAAGGAAATCACCGCTGAGCGGGTTTCCTCGGTTTCATTGGGCGATACCGTGATGTTGAAGGGCTTGTCCTCCATCCCCTTGGTGGCGGCGGCAAGCGATAGCCAGTCGGCATTGCAGCGGACTTCCACTTCCACATTGGCGCGGACCACGAACTGCAGGATTTCGCCTTCGGGAAGGGCCTCAAGTTCATCGGCCGTGAGGACGATGGCATCTTTCTGGGCCTGGACCAGGCTCAGTTCGCAGTTCCGCTTGTCAACGGTAAAACTGACCTGGGCCTTCCGGGAGTCATAGGTGGAGTTTTCGGCCAGGACCAGGCGGTTCCCGTTCAGGGAAACCCAGCCGTCAGCAGAAGTGATACGGATGGAAGAGGCGCCGGAAGGCAGTTCCAGAGAACCTCCGGAAGCGTCCACCGCTTCGTAGGCATCCACGGTTCCGGCATTTCCGACCCCCACCCCGATCACCTTCACAAAGCAGCTGCCGTCGCTGCCGTTGGCTGCCAGCATCATCCGGCCGACAGAAGCCCCGGCGGGAAGGGATACGCTGATCGTCCCCTTGTTGCCGCTGGGCGCACTGAGGGTGACCGTCCATCCTTCCGGGTGGTATGAAGAAAGCGTATATGTTACATTCTGAGGTGTTTTCACCTCATAGGCAACCTGCAGGGTTTCCCCGGGTCTCAGGGATTGGAAGGCATCGTCGGCCAGCAGAATCTGGAGTTTTACCGCTACCGGTTTTTCAGCTTCATTCCCTCCGGTATTTTCTTCCACGCAAGAGAAAAAAAATACGGATAAGAGAAGAAAAAGAATCCAACTTATTTTTTTCACAATCTACTGTTCAGATTCATCTTCCCATTCAAAAGAATAAAGAAGCGATTCGACCTGCCTGAGATACTGGCGCTTGTCATAACGGGGAGCAAAGACGAAGGCTTCCAGTACAATGATGTCCTTTCCGTCCCTGCTGTAAAAGGAGTGGGACACAAAAGGCCCCCCCATGAAGTCTCCCTGCACTTCCCAGAAACCGCGGGTTTCCATGAAATCGCGGCCGTGGTAGCGGAGCGAACGCGTGGTCGGTTCCTGGGCGGTGGAGGTCGTCATATAAGAACCTTCGAACATGCCCGGGACATTGGCCTGCATGACACGGTTCCGTTCCCGGATGATACTCTCCACCGTAAAAACATCCTGTCGGTTTACCGGATACCGGTACACCATCACATACTGCTGGACATACTGTTTTTCGTCGGCAATCCAGACGAAATCGTCTGTGAATTTCCGGCAACGATAGCCGGAAGGGAGATGCATGACTCCCCCGGTCACCTTTTTCACGGGTTCCTGAAGGGCGCGTTCCTCATACAGCCTGGCATTGGCGATGTTGCGGTCCCGCTCCGACTGTTCAAAGAATTCGGCAATGACGGGAGCCGCCTCCTGGAACAATGACAGAGCCTGCTCCTGGTCTGCGGCATTGACCTGAACGACGGCCTGGGGCTGCGCCCACACATTATTTTTGTACACGACCCCGTTTTGGGCATTCTGCGGATTGATGTTCACCAGCAACAGGTTGCGGTGCATCTTGAACATATTATTGAAACTCCCCGGAGGAACATTGGACAGGGCGAAAAGCGGTTCCCGCTGGGCCAGATAGGGCGTATCGGAGGCCAGGGCATCGCGGATGGCCACCCCCAGATTCCCTTCCCACTGTTCCCGCTCGATTGTGACCAGGACTTCTCCCGCCTTCCCGCTTACATTGGGAAGCAAGGTCTTCTTGTTGCCGCTTTTGCATGCAGAGAGGGCCAAAAGGCAGGCCGCAATGGCCAGAATTGTACGGAATCTCATAATTCTCAATGGATTAGACGTGAAATATCATTCCCAAAGGCCAGAAACATCAGCATCAATAACAGGAGCATGCCGATGAGCTGGGCGATGGTGAGGAAACGGTCGCTGGGTTTGCGTCCCGTTATCATCTCATATAGACAGAAAACGATGTGCCCGCCGTCCAGGGCCGGAATAGGCAGAAGGTTCATCACCCCCAGCATGATGGACAGGAGCGCCAGGATATACAGGAACTGATGCCAGTTCCAGGAAGAAGGGAACACCTGGCCGATGGCGACGAAACTGCCCACCGACCTGTAGGCGCCGGTGGAAGGAGTGGCGACGAGCCGCAAGTCTTGCAGATAGCCCGTGACGGACCGCCATGCCAGGGCGCAGCCGGCCGGAACCGACTCCCAAAAGGAGTAGTCGCGGTGCCGGAGCGAAGGATTGCGGAAGAAAACGCCCAGCATGCCCAGGGTGTCCACCTGCATGGTCAGCGACAGGGTATCCGTTCCCCTGAGGACCGCCACCGGAAGCGTCTCGCCGGGATGGGCGCGAAGCAGCTTCTGCGCATCTTGCAGATAGGGCGTCCCCTCCCCGCAGACACCGACGATGCGGTCTCCCTTCTGCAAGCCGGACAGGCGGTTGGGCGACCCGGCCATAATGCTGTCCACCACAAAAGGAAGGGCGATGTCGAACATCCCCGGGGTATTCAGAATATCGCCCATCAGGGACTGGTCGATATAAATGTCCAAGGTATCCGTACCGCGGAGCACGGTGGCTTTCTCCACCTGGCGGCGGGCCAGGTCGGCATGGAGGCTGAGGAAATCCCGGGGGGCATAACCGTCATAAAGCAGGATGCGGTCCCCGGTTCGGAACCCCAGTTCCTCTCCCAGTTCATTGACATAGACCGGACTTTCGTTGGGCATGTAATTGTCTCCCCAGATGGCCAGGATGGCGATAAAGAGCGCAATGGCCAGCAGAAAGTTGTTGAGCACCCCGCCGCTCATCACCGGCAGGCGCTGCCAGGCCGGCTTGCTGCGGAACTCCCAGGGCTGCGGGGCCTGCTTCAGGGCCTCCGTGTCCATGGACTCGTCTATCATTCCGGCAATTTTGCAATAACCGCCCAGCGGCAGCCAGCCAATGCCGTATTCCGTCTCCCAGCGGGCCGATGCGGGGATCAGCTTGCGGAACCACTCCATGCGGGTGGAGAACAGTTTCACGCCTCCGATATCGAAGAAAAGGAAAAACTTGTCCACCCGGATGCGGAAGATGCGCGCCCACATAAAATGCCCGGCCTCATGGATAATGATGAGGACGGAAAGGGCCAGGATAACCTGCAAGACTTTCAGAAGTACCGTCATACGCGCGAAAAGGACTGCTCTGCCAGTTGACAGGCCAGGTTGTGGGTGGCAAAAATATCATCCAGCGAAGGATTCTCTACAAAATTCACACCATCCATTACACGGGTGATGGTACGGGGAATATCGTAGAAGGCAATTCTTCCGGCGAGGAAGGCGGCCACGGCCGCCTCATTGGCGGCATTCATGGCGCAGGGAATGTTTCCGCCACGGCCGATGGCGTCGAAGGCCAGTTGCAGGCAAGGGAATTTGACACGGTCGGGCTCGAAGAAAGTCAGATCCTTCAAAGCGTTGAAATCCAATCGGTTCCCTGCAAGAGGGAGGCGGTCCGGATAGGCCATGGCCAGCGAAATGGGAAGCCGCATGTCCGGGCAGCCGAGCTGGGCGATGACGGCCCCGTCGGCAAACTCCACCATGGAATGAATGATGGACTCCGGATGCACCAGCACGTGAATCTTTTCTGCCGGGACATTGAACAGCCACTTGGCCTCGATAACCTCGAACCCCTTGTTCATCATGGTGGCGGAATCGATGGTAATCTTGGCCCCCATGTCCCAATTGGGATGCTTCAGCGCCTCCGCCTTGGTGGCACGGGCAATCTGTTCCCGGGACCAGGTGCGGAACGGACCGCCGGAAGCTGTCAGATGAATGAGATGAACCGGGTTTTCCCGGGCCCCCAGCAGGCATTGGAAGATGGCCGAGTGCTCCGAGTCCACCGGATAAATGCGGGCGCCGCAGCGTTCCAGCTCGCCCATCACCAGCGGGCCGGCCGCCACAAGCGTCTCCTTATTGGCCAGAGCCAGGGTTTTGGCGGCACGGATGGCGGCCAGCGTGGGCTTGAGTCCGCTGAACCCTACCATGGCAGCCACCACCACCTCCACCTCCGGAGCCTGCACCAGGTCACAGGCGGCCTCGATGCCCAGATGAACCTGAACGCCCGGAAGCGCCTCCTTTACCCGGGCATATTTCTCGGGATTGCAGATGACCACATGGGGGACATGGAACTTGAGGGCCTGCTCGATGAGCAAATCGGCACTGTTGTTGGCCGACAGCATGAAAACGGAAAAACGCTCCGGAAATTGGCTGACGACATCCAGCGTCTGTGTGCCGATAGAGCCTGTGGAGCCCAGAATGGCGATGGTCTTTTGCTTCATCCTAAAACTTAATGTACTGTGACGGATCGACGGAGGCACCCTTGTACCAGAGTTCGAAGTGCAGGTGATCTCCCTTCGTGAGTGACGAAGACGAAGCCAACATGCCCACGGGCGTACCGGCCTTGATCACATCTCCGCTCCGGTGCAGCAGTTTCTGATTGTTCTTATAGACGGAAAGAAGGTCGCTCCCGTGCTGGATGATCAGGGTATAGCCCGTTTCCTGCTCCCAGCTGGTATAAACCACCGTCCCGTCCAGGACAGCCATGACGGTGCTGCCCACCGGGGCCGTAATGTCCAGCCAGGGATGCTGCACCCGCTCGTAACCTTTGGAGATGACCCCCTTGACCGGCATATAGAACGAAAGGGCCTCGATGGGAAGATTCCCCCGGCGCGCACCGGTCGAAACCCCGAACTGTTCCTCCCGGGTGACATCCTGCCGAAGAAGGGAATCCCGGATGGCCAGATAACGCGCATCGGAAACGGAGCGGGAGCCCTGGCTGGCCAGAATCAGGGAATCCAGGCGGAGAGGGGCTTCCCCGGCCACCACGCGACGAAGGTTTTCCGTATAAAGCTCCCATTGCAGGATGCGCGTTTCCAGCGAATCGATCCTGAGGACATTCTGCACGGCCTGACGGCGGGAATTGGCATCCGGATAGCCGGGAATGAAGGTACGGATGGGCGTAAAGGCGATGAGGGAGAAGATAACCAGCAGGACGACAACGACGGCCGAAATACCGCCTACCAGGAGATTGGTACTGGAAAAACGCAGACTCCATAGCCGCTCATGCGAATTGGCGTCCACCAGGGTAAGACGGAAGTTGCGGGTTTTCTTATCGGGTTTATCCATAATTATTCGTATATTTGCGGATTGTATGGACAGAATCATCGGCATAGACTACGGACGCAGGAGAACCGGCCTCGCGGTCAGTGATCCGCTTGGAATCTTTGCCACCGCCCTGGATACAATCGATTCTACAAAGTTAATAGATTATCTCAAAAATTACGCCATCTCCGAGAGAATCCTTCGCTTTGTGGTGGGGTATCCGGTAAACATGGACGGAAAGCCGTCCGAGGCCCGGGCCGACGTTGACCTCTTTTTGAAGAGTCTCGCCAAAGCCTTCCCGGAAACGCCTGTAACGCTGGAAGACGAGCGTTTTACATCGGTATTGGCACACCGGGTGATGATTGACGGCGGCATGAAGGCATCGCAGCGGAAAGACAAAAGCTCCGTGGACAAGATTTCCGCCGCCATCATCCTGCAGGGCTATCTGGACCGGAGCGCCGGCGGCAGCGCCGGATTCGATCCGTCGGCCGTCCCCGAAAGCCTGTCCCGCAACAAGACAAGAAGAAAGAAATGATAAGACCGATTTACCTTTATGGCGCAGAAGTGCTGCGCAAGACCGCCGCTCCGGCCGACCTCAACGACAAAGAGGGCATCGCCGCCCTGGTTCAGGACCTCAAAGACACCCTTGTGGTGGCCGACGGTTGTGGCCTGGCAGCTCCCCAGATTGGCGTGAGCACCCGTGTCGTGATTGTGGACGGAGATGTGGTTTCCGACAACTACAGCTACCTCAAAGGCTTCCGCCGCACCCTCATCAATCCGGAAATCGTTTCCGAAAGTGAGGAGAAAACCACCTATTCGGAAGGTTGCCTGAGCATCCCCGGCATCTACTGCGACGTGGTTCGTCCGAAGAAAATGACGGTTCGCTACTACAATGAAGACCTTCAGGAAGTGACCGAAGAGTTTGACAATTTCGCATGCCGGATGATTCAGCACGAAATGTCCCATCTGGACGGAGACCTGTTCACGGACCACGCCGCGCCCATCCGGAAAAAGATGATATCCGGCAAGCTGCAGAATATCACCAAAGGCAAGGTACACCCGCACTACAACAGCCGCCTGAAATAGAGAAGAGGCTGAATATAAGTAGATTCTTCGGCAGGTAAACCTGCCTCAGAATGACATGAGGCTGTCATTCTGAACCGGGATCCTGTCATTCTGAGCGAAGCGAAGAATCTTTTCAGTCCCCTTTTTCATCATCTGACACGGAGCCGTTTCCCCACCCGGAGAATGGTTTTTTCGCTGATGCCGTTGAGCTGGCAAAGGCGCTTCACCGTGGTGCGGTACTTCTTGGCAATCCCGGAAAGGGTGTCTCCGTTGCGGATGGTGTGGTACTTCTGGGCGGCGGCTTCCGCCTTGGCGCGGGCGGCGGCTTCTTTCTTGGCCTGCTCCTCGGCCGCAATGCGGTCTTCCTCGTCGGTGCGGAAAATCTCGTCTTCGTCATCCACATTCTGAACATAGCGCTGATTGGGATTGAAATACCAGCTGCGAATCTTCAGCAGGCGGTGACGGAGCGTACCCGTCTCGAAATCGATAATCCAGGACGGGTCGAACGCCGCACCCTTGTACCGGGTTTCGAAATGCAGGTGCGGACCGGTGGAACGGCCCGTGGAGCCGCCCAGGCCGATGATGTCGCCCGCACTCACCCAATCGCCCGAATCCACTTTGCGCTCCGAAAGATGGCCATAGAAAGTTTCCAGCCCGTTGGCATGGCGGATGACCACCAGATTGCCGTAACCGCCGATATAGTCGGAGATGCGGACCTTGCCGTCAAAAGCGGCCGGAACCGGTGTCCCCTTGGGATACGGAAGATCGATGCCCTGATGCCGGCGGCCATGGCGGTAACCGAACTTGGAACGCGGCGTCACTTTGTTGGGGCAGCAATAAGAATCCAGCGAGTCCACAATCCAGATGGAAAACTGGTCCGGAAGGGTTTCCGGGGAGGTATTGTAAGGATTCACGGTGCGCGTATCCCAGAACTCGGAAAAAACCGTCGAATCGGCAACGGCGGAAGGGTCCTTTACGAAACGATAGGTCCCGTTGTCGTACAGGACCACTTTCACGGAAGGATTCCCGGTGTCCAGGGTATCGGCATATTCAGAGGTGGTGAGCGTTGTAGGCACCACTTGCTGACGGCCGAACACATGACGGAGGGAATCGGCCGCATGGTCATTGGTTTCCTGGGCCGCAAGCGGAAGGAAAAAACAAAGCGTCAGGGATATGAGCAGGCTTTTTTTCATTCGTCATCGTTTGCCTCCGAAGCGATTCACCAGGATGGAATCCGTCTCGGAGATTTTTTCTTGGAGGAGTTCCCCGGAAGTAGCTTCGCAGATGAACCGGAGATAGGGCTCCGTGTTGGACGGACGGATGTTGAACCACCAGTCCTGGAATTCCACCCGGTAACCGTCAAAGTCCATGAAGGCGGTGGCCTTTTCCCGGGCCATGAAATGATCCTTTATCGCATCCATGGCTCCCTGCTTGTCCTCTATCCGGTAGTTGATTTCACCGGAGTTCCGGTAACGGACAATCCCGGCGATGGCCTGGCTCAGGGTCTTTCCTTCCTTCTTGAGACCGGAAACGATGTTCAGGAGAATGATGGAAGCCAGCAGGCCGCTGTCGCTGTAGAAGAAGTCGCGGAAATAATAGTGACCGGCCAGTTCTCCGCCCCACACACCGTCAATTTCCCGGAGCTTGCGGGCGGCGAAAGCACGGCCCACCTTCCAGGTGCGCATCTCGCAGCCCATGGGCGCAAGGTACTCCCCTACGGCCTTGGAGGAACGGATATCCTGCAGCACCAGGCCCTTGAGGCCGCGTTCTTTCACGAAATAATTGCCCATGAGGGCTATCATCAGGTCCGGAGAGATAAACTGTCCCTTCTCGTCCACGAACATCACGCGGTCTGCGTCGCCGTCGTAGATGACGCCGGCATCGGCCTTTACCTCGCGCACCTTTTCCTCCAGCGGGAAGCAGTTCTTTTCAATGAGGGGATTGGGCTCATGGTTGGGAAAACGGCCGTCCAGGGTGTCAAAGAGGTAGTGGATGTTGTCACCCGTTCCGAAAATCTCCTTGGCGAAGAGGTTGGCCATGCCGTTGGACAGGTCCATGGCGATGGTGAGACCGCTGTAGTCCTTCACGAACTTGCGCATGAAGGCCAGATAATCGGCCATAATCTCCTTTTGGAACACCTGTCCGCGCTTGGCGGCCACGGGGGTGGGTTTCCCCTCG
>CADBFO010000016.1 GCA_902794005.1 uncultured Bacteroidia bacterium | reverse complement strand
CACTTTGAGAATCGATTATTCAAAGACAATAACGATAATCTCAGAATGGCACTCAAATACACTACTCTCGCGGGCTAATAAAACTGATACCTTTTTCAGCGGCCTCCCCTTGTGCGGGGGTGCACAAGCCCTCCGGAGGGTATCCCTTCCTCCTGGTCCTCTCGCTTCGACAGCCAGAATGAACTAATGGCCGTTGAAATCCTTGCCACGTTGACAGGCGGAGTGCTCCCAGGGGGCGATTTTGCGTCAACGCGGCAGAGGGAAACAGGCGGCAGACAGAGATTCCACCGGATAATCGGCCTTGATGATTACCTCGCCGGTGCTTGTGATTTCCGCGACTTGTGCACCAAAGAAATTATCAAAATGGGGCAATTGTCGGATGGGTAAACCATCGTCGCGTTTGCTCCATGTCGAAGTCCTCTTCTTTAGGGCGGAAGTGTCTTGAAACTGAAGAATATATCGGTGCTGAATAAAATCTCCCACGGGGTAGCAGTCTATGGTATCTACAGACGTTCCAACCAGCACATAATCCAATCCGCCCAGCCCGGCTTTTTTCACCAAGCGCTCATACGATTGCGCCTCACGGCCATAGTGTAAATCCAGGGCAAAGACCGCCGAAATGAGGAGTATAATAAAAGCCACAATAGACAGAATCGTGTAAAGCAGGATTTTGAGCAGGTGTTTCATGGGGAGCTCTTTTGATTAAAAAGCGGTATCATATGAGGGCACATTTTTTCGCTACGACCATAACAAGAAAGTAAAGAAGCACAAACAAAATCAGCCTGTTCCTTTGTACTTGCTCAAGGTCAAGATCGTTCCAATGAGGGTCTTTTGCTGTCTCCTCTTCATAGACTTTCATAGTCTCCTGTCTCAACTTTTCCCAAAGATTCCATTTTTTCCACATAAGCATAATTAGTTTTGGATGACTCTTTCACCTTTGCCCGCTTTGATAACTTGAAAAGACCGAAGATGTTACATGAAATACCAGAAAAATAGTAGGAAAATTATTTTTCGTATTGATTCCATTATAGAAACAATTGTGATTTAGAAATAAAGTCATACCTTTGCATCAGTTGATGTCAGTCAGCGTTTTACTCTTTGATAAGTCGATTTGGGCGTCTCTCAGAATACTGAGAAAACCGTTTCGGAAGCAACCTTATTATTTATTATTTGGTCACAGATTAGGTGGCCTTCGCTTCGGACCGAAACCATTTAATGAAAAGGGAAAGCACGGTGCCAACCCGATAACGCTTAAAAGACAAAGTCATGAATAAAAACTACGACTCCATCAACAAACTGACTGCAGACCAGATGAGACTTCTGGCAGCAGAACACTATGAGGTTTTCCAGAAGGCCATCGCCTTCGTCAATGGCAAGAACGGAATGCGTTTGTCTTTTGACGAGTGCGCCGACCTCTTACAGGACGCGTACCTGAAAGCGTGCGACAGGGCGTGTACCTACGATCCGGCCAAGGGTGACCTTGTCGGCTGGCTGTGGCAGATTGCTCACAATGTAGCGTGTGACCTCCTGAAACTAAAGAAACGACAGGTTAGGCTGATGGACGGTAACTACTTTGATGCAGAAGATGACGATGTCTCGCGTCAGAGAATAGACCGCCTTAGCCGTTCAGAGCGGGATCAGTTGGCTATCGTGTGCTGGTCGGCCCATGATGAAGCACTCTCCTTTGAGGAGCGTCGCAAATCCCGTTTGCAGAAAGAATGCTGGCAGGCCGCCTTCCATACGCTGAACGAAAAGGACCAGATGCTGCTTTACATGCGCTGGGACCTCAAACTAGGCGGTGAAGAGATGGCTCAAGAGTTGCACATGGAGCACGTGGCACTTCGGGTTGCTCTCTCCCGCGCGGTGGCACGCTTCAAAGCCGCCTTGGATGCCAGGCACTTCCAAGACATCGATGAGTGGACGTCCCGATACTTTGACGAAGATAGCCAATGGGGGCAACAAATTGAAGATGAAGAGACGTTCTTTGGTGGCCGTTCGGGAACGAACGGCTAATTTATTTTGATTTCAGCCCACGCAAAAACCTATACGTGGCCTCTTACTCTCTCAAATACTCTCCGTTTCACACATCTGACCAATAACGTTTATCTCGGGGTTTCGGTCATCTAATATGAACTCCACGGCGCATTTACAGAAGATGTTTTCTATCTGTCCTCCAAATAGCGGATAATGCCCCGCCAAGTAAGACTTGGCCTCGGCTGTAAGGAATGGCATCATAGGTGCCCAAATATGAGCACGTACAGATGCTTCCGGAGCCGTAAACTCCACCTTATACAAGAAACGCCGCTCAAAAGCATAATCCAAGTTCTCGGTCAGGTTAGTGGTGGCAATTAGGATTCCCTCCATCTTCTCCATCTCCTGCAAAATGATGTTCTGAATGGTATTGTTCATTTTATCCACAGACCGTTCTGCCATTTTTGTCCGGACGCCCAAGATGCCATCTGCTTCGTTAAAAAAGCAGGATGAGGGTAGCGTTGCTATGCTTAACCAGCCACTGATAATATCGGAAAATTGCGCGAGCCGTTTTTTCGCTCTCTCCAACCAACTTACTCTTCAGTTTGCCGAGGTCAATCTGCAATATATCCCGCCCATTTTTCCTGGCTAGCTGGTAAACCGTTTCGGTTTTTCCTGTCCCTGGTGCGCCGTAGAATAAGCAATTGAAACCCTTCCTCATGGATGCCGCTTCCAAGCGACTTTGGATTTCCTTAAAATGAGCATCCTCCAAGATTTCTGATAAGCTATGAATCTGCTGCCGGACAGGTTCGTTGAAGTAGAGCTCCCTAGCTAAAATAGAATCCGCATAGATAATGTCCGGGCATGAACTTCTCACGTCAAGTTCAATGTCGAAATCAGTAAAGAACTTGTCCTTCGAATAATCGGTGAGAAAGAAGGCGTCGGTGTCAGCCATCCCATTGTCATTACCGTATTCAATCAGTCCCTTTTGCTGGATCATCAAACTCCCGTTTCTGATGGCGGTATATGCAGAGCGCAGACTCGACGTTGCACTGATGAATGATAGGAGATTATCCTTGGGGAATGAGTCAGTTCCTTGGTTTACATAGTTGCTGCACATTGCCATAAACAGTAAGTATTCGAGACAATCACAATTCGAAAAGTCATATTCCGAGAGCGCTTTACAGAATGCAAGATGTCCGTTTTTCTTTACAAGATCCTCAAGAGAAGATTTCAATTCCTCTGTCCGAAATCGGTCATCATTAGACTCAATGTATAGCTTACCCACACGATCAAAGAATACCTCTGGAGTCAAGCCGGTTGTTGGCTCTTCAACGTAAGGTATATCTTTCTTGATGGCCTCAATGACTTCTGGTGAAACCACATAGCCAG
Source organism: uncultured Bacteroidia bacterium (assembly GCA_902794005.1). Lineage (GTDB taxonomy): Bacteria > Bacteroidota > Bacteroidia > Bacteroidales > UBA932 > Cryptobacteroides. Next base: position 77,877 of record CADBFO010000016.1, on the reverse strand, counting down.
TCGACTCTGAGAATGCGCCCAGCGTGATGTTCTGCTTAATCATCCGTCGTTTGATTAAGTCATCAAGATCATTACTGTATTTAAGGAACTCAATATTCGAGCACTTAAGCAATGTACAAATCTGTTTTACTGTAGTACCCGCGCGCGTGAAAGATGATTCCAGGATACATGCGACAAGAGAAACCTGCATAACATTGATACCCAACAGTTTACGGATGTATTTAACACCCTCTTTATTTTCAAAGTCTGGGAGAACAATAAGTCCGTTTTCTCTTATGATATTTAATATGTCTAACAAACTGGTTACGCAATGATTAGTCATCTTCATTATAAGATATTAATGCATGTTATAGGTTAATATGTAAATTATACGGTCCTCTCATATCGATGTTACATCATTTGTTCAGAATTGAAAATAGAGACTAAAAGTACTTTCTTAAAATGAGAGACTTATAAAATAAGTTTGTATATTTGTAGGTAATAGAATGTTTAAGGAAAGACAAGTGTAACAATTCGCGGAATACCACGTATAAATCACATGACAAACACTAAATCTTGGACAACTGTCAATGCAACGAGTATCAAATCCTCCACTCCGAAGGATGATGCGCCACCTATTTACGGAGTTTTCACTGATCAAAATGGAGAAACCGTATTCGTAAGTGGACAAAAAATCGGGCGTGGTGGTGAAGCAGATGTCTATAGATATCGTTCTGATAAAGTAGCCAAGTTATTCCGCACAGAAGATCCTGAGAAAGAAAAAAAACTAAAGTTATTATTGCAACTTGTCAACCTGGATAATGCATTTTGTTTACCGGAAAGGTTGCTTTATAACAAAAACGGCAAACTGGCCGGTTATATAATGTCCTATAGGTCTGGCTTTATACTAGCAGAATCGATTTTCCAAGCGAAAGAGTTTAGCAATCGGTTCCCCGGATGGACTAGAATTGAACTGACAACCCTAGCACTAAGATGTTTAGAAGCCATTGAGAATCTCCATAAATACGATATTTTGATTGGAGACATGAATGCGTCTAACATTATAGTTGAGTCGCCTGGGAATGTGAGTTTCATAGATGTTGATAGTTATCAAATTGGAGAATTACGATGCAAGGTTGGCACTGTTTCTCCCTTTACATCACCACGGTTACATGGAAAAAGTTTCAAATCTGAGCCTCGGACAATCGAAGACGAACAATTTGCAACGGCCACCCTACTTTTTATGATTTTTCATCTTGGGAAACTCCCATTTTCAAATCAAGGTGGTAATATCGGAGAGAACATAATTAATAGAAACTTTGCTTTCCCCATAAGCCCAGAAGAGATTATATCTTTTTCTAAACGAAGCGTATGGGGGCGAATTTGGGAAGCGTTACCTAGTAATATTCGCAACGCTTTCTACCGTACTTTTAAGCAAGGTGATAGTGTAGGATATCTTGAATGGCGAGAGTTGCTACGACGGTACCTGTCCGACCTAGAACGCAATAAGTTTTCCAGAGTAATTTTACCTCAGATAATATAAAAATTATGGCACTTAAATATCTAACCAAAAAAGTAGCGAGCGAACGATTTGAACAACTCAAAGCCATTGTTGTCAGTCCTCAAACTTTGTACGATAAGATCGTTTCCGCTAAGAGCAAAATAGAGAAAGTCCCTACATGCTTTCGCTCAGTAATGCTTAGTACTATTCATGACATTATACACGAGAATGAAGTAACTATAGCTAAAGCTAGTGTTTGGGATTTACTCCAATACATTATTCAGAATTCGCCTGTTAATTTTGGCGAAATCCTCTCAGATGAAGTTACCAAGGTTTATAGGGGGATGAATAATCTTCTGAAGAATCCCAGGGATGTTGACAATGAAGAATATAGGAGGACTCTAAAAATCATTTCAGAGTTTATTGCGCTTCTTTCTGGGCTAACAATTCCCAATGAATTAAGTTCCGTGTGGGATGTTAGCATTACTGACCAAGACATGTTTGACAACCCTACGACGCGCGTTCCAGTTGTTCTGTGTTTAGACGTGAGTTCTTCCATGATTATGGAGAATCGTATTGAACAATTAAATAAAGGTGTTAAGGCTTTCTTTGATTCTGTTAGGGATGATAGCATTGCAAAGTGGGCTGCGGAGATATGCATTGTTGCATTTAATAACGAGGCTCATCAATTAATCGACTTTAATTATGTTGATAAACAGGCATCAGCCTTTGAAGAGTTGAATCTAATCGCCGATGGAAATACCGCAATGGGTGCTGCTGTCAACCTCTCGCTTGATCTTTTGGAAAAAAGGAAAGCGTTATATCGGAGTTCAAGCATAGACTATTGGCAGCCATGGCTGGTTTTAATGACCGATGGTCAGGCAACAGATGAAATTGAATCTGCTGCCGCACGCTGTTCAGAGCTGGTAAAAGAAGGAAAACTTGTTCTATTCCCATTAGCTATTGGGAATGGGGCAAATATGGCGCAGTTGAAAAAATTTTCGCCCAAACGGGCGCCTATGCGCTTAAATGCTAACAAGATTTCAGAGTTTTTCAATTGGTTAAGTAGAAGCGTGAGGACCACTTCTCAGTCAACCGTTGGAACCGAGGTCTCACTCCCCGACATAAAAACCTGGGCTGTTTTATAGTTTGATAAATGAAATTACCCCTTTCTAATCCCGAAGGTTTTTTTCAGCTCCTCATTTCCAACCATAACACATTGGGAACTGATGAGCAGAAAATGCTTGTTCTTAGACGCCGATTCGACTATCTGTTAAGGCAGGCGACTGGACCATTTGCTCCAAAAGAAAGTTTTTATATTGAAGGGATGAAGAGAATTCAATCTGCCTTAGGGAACAAGGCAATTGAAGATGACTGGAAAGAGTTTGATAGGATGCGCAAAAGCTTCAATATGGTTATGCATGACGATGTTGAAGTCGATAGTCTTAAGTATCTTTGTTGCTTAAAGCGTATGGCTATGTTTGTTAGCACAATAACAGATTCACCTATCCCAATTAGTATTAAGGCCTGCTATTCCGGACTCAGGTCTACTCATAGCAAGCACAAAAATGGTAGTCTAATTCCTGTTTTTTGTTGTATTGACCGAATAGCCATAAAAGAAAAAGAGGAACGTGAGATATTCAATCAGGCAGCGCGTCAGTTTAGGTTAGATATTATTAGTAATACAACGTTATCGAAAAGAATTTGTTTCAAATTTATCGTTTCTGATAAACGCACTTTCGAAGTACGTGATCTAACCGATAAGCCCATAGAAATCATCGCCGAGACCAGTTCTCCTAGAGAAGAGTCCATGATTTACGCATTAAATGCATTAAATGAATCTGGGATAGGAATGCTGATGACGCTCTTCGGGGGGGCATCATTAATTTCTTCATATGAATTAACAAAAACATATAACGCCCTAAAAAAGGCTGTAAAAGTTTATCCAATTGTTTTAGCTTCACAAAAAGACCCTTATTCGAATCTTAAGTTAACTCAAAGAGTTCTTCCAATGCAACCTGATTGCTACGAAGAATTCTTTTCATGGCTTTATGACTCAATCGTTCTTTATTATTCTAATTGATTATGACAAGGTGGAAAATAATGAATTACCTCATGATTGGGAAATCACATTTGGAAACGAATGAGATATGTCAGGATTATGTAATGTCTGCGTTTGACTCAGATACTTGTGTTATAGTACTTGCCGATGGAGCCGGGAGCGCTACAAGATCTTATATTGGGGCAAAGACGGCTTCTTCCGTTTGTGCCAAGTGGTTGCTTAATCATTTTGAAGAAGAGTATGATTCAGATTTTGATGCTATAAAAAAGCACCTAAAAAAAAGAATCGATGCCGCTTTAATAAGAAAAGCAAAGTTACTTAAAATTAGCAAAAAAGAATTAAGTAGCACATTACTGTTTGCGGCAATTAATAATCAGCGTTACATTGTTGGGCATATCGGAGATGGAGTAATTGGGGCATCAATGAATGGAGTAGAAGAAGTATTATCTAATCCAGAGAGAGGAGAGTTTGCTAATAACACTTTTTTTACGACATCGCCAGATCTACTAAAACATATAAGAGTCCAGAAAGGGACTGTTGGTGATATCAATTCGTTTTTTTTAATGAGCGATGGATCTGCAGACTGTCTGTTTCTGCCTTCCGAGAGTAGATTTGCGCCTGCCGTTGGTAAGCTTTCTGCAGCTTTAAGCGCCGATTTTAGTAACAACTGTGAGGCTTCTAATCTAATGCTTAAGGAAGTCATGGAAAAGCATTTCCGGGCGCATACTTCCGATGACTGTAGTTTAATTATGGTTCAATGGCAATAACAACCGCACTGAAAATGAATAAAGAACAATTATTGGAAAAAGCAGCTGAGGCTTATAAAACAGTTCTCGGAAAATCCGAAAGTCTTATAGTAAGACGTGCCATGAGTTCGTTTTCAGATGAAGACGATCAGGCGGATTATGTAGAGTCATATTTAAATATTTTACAAGACAGATGGGTTTTACTTGATGATTTTTCTGAAGAATTTTTGAGAAGTCTTCCTTCAGAACGGCCTCACTCCATTGAGGTTCTTTCAGAGATCTCTCCAGAGTTTACCATCAGTTCTATTACTAATGACAAGCTAGGAACAACGTATCGTTATATCCGACCCTCGGGTTACATTAATCCAAACCAGGAAGATAATCCGGTTGAGTTGCCTGAGTTTCCTGAATCGTTAAAAGAAAAAGTGATAACAACAGTAAAAAATGCGTCCTCTGATTTAAACTTACAATGGGTCCCACTTGTTAGATTAGCTCCAATGTTCGTTAAAGCAGGGGTTGATTATAAAACTCTTGGATATCCGAAGTTGCGAGATATGATATCAAAATTAGATGATATCCTAATTTCGGAAAAAGCATCGAGTACAGAGATTCTCGTGACCCTGAAGTTACAAGAAAAATCAAACATGGACACCTCAAGTGAAAGCATGGACAATCAAAAAGCCGAAATGCCTGATTATATACTAAAAGTAGTGTCCGCTCTTTCTCATTTGAGCTCCAAACATAACACAATTCCAGGTGGATGGATTGATAGTATTTACGTCAGTCCTGAATTATTAAAGGAAGGGATTGATTATAAGAAATTGGGGTTCGCCAAACTCAAGTTGTTTTTACAGTCTATGCCCAATGTAGTGGAATTAAAACGTATATCCTCGACCGAATTACACGTACGTCTTAAACCACAAAATATTGAACGCGTACAACTCTCACCATTCTCAACACCATATGAAAAGCTTATTTCTTTTGCATGGTTTCCGATGCCAAAAGACGGCATAGAGAATGGGATTACTGCGATGATAAAAGAACTGAGGAAGAAAGCACTTGATGAAGATTGGAGCCTGGAGAACTTGCAAAATTACTTTTTATTCACTTTTGACAGGCTTGTTTATGAAGATTCAAGAAACACATCAAAGAAAGAAAAAAAGATTCTCGAAGGAGCAAAGTATGCACTTTATAATACTGGTTTGGTAAACAGTATTTACTATCCCTTGTTTGCCCTTTTCAAGAAAAACACGAAAGGAAGGCAACAATGGCTTTTTAGTGGCTTTCATACCGAATTTGAGAAAATCCTCAGCGATGTGAAAAACTCCGAAGGATGGAAAGATCTTCCTAAACCAGCCAAATTTTATGATTCTCCTGACGATTTGGTTTTTGATATCGAATCAACTATAAGTGCTATTAATTGGGAACATATTATCATTGATAATGTCGACAGAATTCCCCTCAAGTATATTCGATCCTATAGACCACAAGATTTTCTATTAATCGATGACCCGGAGAATCCCCGAGAATACTATGAGAATCTCCGAGAAGCTATACGAAATGACATTTATTCTTACCGAAAATTAGTTGAACTCTTTGATTCTGCAATGAAAAGAGCTCTTAATCATGTTTCATGGAACTATCGTTACGCAATTCCCATGTACTTTCCCAGAGGGAAAAGGGTCGATATGCTTATCCCTTTAGTTTTGGAGGACAATAGAGACCACATTGTGGATTTGGTGATGGTCCTCGAAAGAGATCAGGCAAACAAAATTTATTTAGCTAATACAATAATGACCCTTAAACAGGTTTTCTGTAACATTCGACTAGTTTCCCAGAATAATGAAAGGGATAATTGGTTCCCACAGGTGGAAAGCAGTGCGAAATAACAGACTTCTATTCTTGAATTATCTCTGGGTGTACTGCCCAGAGATTTTTTTTACCATTTCAATTAGCTTTTCACGAAAAACATGGGAAGCCTCTGAATCTTCAACTAAAATGTCTTCTCCTAAGGATAGAATCCGTGACAATAGCTCCTTGTTTGGATAAACTTTGATGCAAACAATGCCATCCTGTTTTCCTTCTTCAAAAATTGTGAGGGTCTTTTGGGATGAATGCAACGGTTTGGTAATTATACGCCCCCATGCTTCTATATTGTGAATAGATAAGATAATTGTATGTTCTCGTTCCGCTCCAAGATTGTTTGAAACACCAACCCTCATCTTGAAATACTCCATATAATCCTCAGGCCGTTCTTCTGTGAAATTACCAGTCATTTCAGGGCGCATTTCCAAACGATCCAAAGGGACAGATGTGTAAGGGCCGTAGGGTTCGCTCCAGCCAAATGCAAACCAGCGCTCGTTATACTGTTTTAGAAGATACGGATGAAAATCATACTCCAACTCCTCGCCACGAAACGTCTTGTAATGGATATGCAGCACTTGCTTTTCTAGCATGGCACGGTAAAATAGCGGACGATACTCTCTCCCTTTCAGCCGCCGGTTATCCTCGTAGTCTACATAAATCGGCCCTTTTTGGTAGTCCGATTCTACCCGGCTTCTGATGGCAAACAGCACCTCCTCAAAAGTTTCGTCGCTAACCGTTTCTTTCAACTTGTTAATGGCACTTACTAAGTGGCGGTATTCACTATCCGACATACCGCCGGTAAGAATTGGCAAAATGGTGAACCCTTTTTCCTTATAATAGTAGGTCCGGTAGCGATTGTCGCCATCCTTAACCCTGTTTACAACCAGCATACCCGGTTTGCCAGATTTTTCCAATGTGTCCTTGAATAGTGCAATGTCCTTCTGGAAACTGGGCAAGAATCCAACATTCTCTTTCGCAACCAGCTCTTTTTGTTCATATTCATCAAAAATCTGGTTTTGTGTCAGCGGCACCCCCTGACTAAGCAATCCATCCAATACCTCCCAACGATATTCTTTCGATTGTTTTCTTGACTTCGGCATACGCAGAGAAATTTATTTGCAAAAATAAGAAATCTTGCTGTAACATTGAGAAGAAAAAGCGTATTAGATAATGTGGGAATGAATAAAACTAAGAAATATGAAAACGAATAAAGATACCGCTATGACCATACTTTAACTTTTTAATAGACACATAACGTATATGACAAAGAAAGACAAAGCCATCATCGGCGCTGGCAGCGCCACATCGGTAGCCGGGACGGCAGTGGCCCTCGGCGGCAAGTCGGCCCTTTGGGCAATTTATTCCGCCGGTCCTAGAGCGGCACTTACAGGGGCGGCCGAGTTGAACGGTTTCCTTGCCTGGTGCGGGTTCGGAAGCCTCGCGTCAGGTGGCGGCGGGATGGCCCTTGGCGGAGCCATTCTTTCCGCTCTAGGTCCTGTCGGCCTGGGACTCGCCAGCGTGGGCGCCATCGCAGTCGGACGGAGTATTTACAAAGCCAGAAAAAACCGTAAGTCTAATCAATAACTCATCTGCACTATGATACGATGCCCCTACTGTAGTTCACACAACGTCATTGCCCTTCCTTTGGGCGATTACCTCTGCTTGGACTGCGACGAGCAGTTCAGTAAAGGAGAGCGCGCTCCGAGAAAGTACTCCCAGAATACAGCCCAGAAGGCTGCCGGGAAGGTTCTCTCCCTTGCTATCAAGAAAGGCCCCGAGATCCTCACCACTGTCGCAAGAGTCGGAAAAGCCGGAATCCCTGCCCTTCTGAAAAAAGCTACCATCTTTTTCTAACAGCAAAGCCATGAAACACGCAATGTACATCAACCTCCTTGGTCAATGCAATAAGTGCGACCATCTCATGACCCGTAATGTGGAGGTCGGCCTTGATGAAGAAAAACTCGCCTCCTGCGAATGCCCTGAATGCCATGAGGGAACTGTTTACTTTGAAAAGCTTGCCGTCCATCACGGTCCAGGCCGCCCAAACATCAATCCAGGCCTCCTCCGGGCAGGCAAGAAGGCGTTTCGCCGGACACGGAGCGTCTTTCAAGGGGGAATGCTCACCATAAGCGCTTTCGTTATGCTGTTCGGTGGGTTAATCTTCCGATACGGTAACATACTGTCCCCATTTTGGAAACACCTACTGATTGCCTGTGCTGTTCTGTTTCTTATTGCCTTATGGCTACTGCTGAACATACTGTATGATAGAGCTGCCGCATCAGAGTGGGAACGCCCTCATGCCTTCCTCCCGGGTGAGGTAGAGAATAATGTAAATACAACTCACCTTTCCCGGATTCTGGCTCAAATAAGACGAGTATTGCGAAAATTGACTTCGCAAATGCAGAATATCTTTGCAAACAGAACGAAGGAGTTTCCCCAAAAATAATCGCCTTTGTTTTAGGATGTCCTTGGGCTGCCAATGGCAGCAATCTAATACCAAGAAGAATCCGAGGTCTCTCTCTCCTGGTTCGTCCGCGTTCAAGGGACTGATTAGAGGCTTAGTGTTAACGAAGCGGACAACAAATACTATTTTTATGGTTATTAATGAAACAACCAAAACCAAAGAGGGCCTTTTCAGATTCGGGCTTGTCGCCAATCTCAAGCAGGGTGTTTTCCTCAAAGAGTTACATCGCGTAATCGAAGGAGCCGTAGAAGAACTTCCGAGTTCACAAGAACTACGTACGATTGCGAACGCTGCTTCGATAATCTATCTTAACTCCCATGGTTATCCTCAAGACAGAGATGGCGTTCCAGTCACAGAAACATTGGCCAAGTTCATTGCTTTCAATACTGGGTATCAGACCCTTGAAGGAGAAGATGTTTATGGATGGTTTGAGAAGGAGGACAATGGAGTCTTTGTCGGCGTAAACTGGAACACCATGGCTGAAATTCGGGCTTACGCTTCTGTGCAGAAGTTCCAGTTGAAGAGTTTTAAAATGGGGAAGTTCTACTTCAAAGATCTTGACGACTGCAACACCTTTCTGGAGGATTTGGCAGGGAAAACTATTGAGGAGGATTGGAATTATAAGAAGAAACCCTCAAAGATATCTGCTCCCATCTTGCGCTCGTATATCCAAACTCTTTTCTCAAAGCTGGAAAAAGAACAGAAGGGTGGAGAATCCGATAAGATTATCCGTAGCAGAGACGGAAGCCACATCATCTTCAATACGAATCTCCTTGATCGGTTCTTCAATGACGAGTACATCATCGCCGAAGTCAAGAAAATCGATGATGCTGAAGAAGTCTACATCAACCCTGTTCGGGTATCCAGAGATTCCGGCTCTGAACTCATCAAGTATGGCTTCTCGAGGGATGTCGCGCCAAAGCCTCCTAAGTTTTTCGATAATGTGAACGAGGTTATTTTCCACCCGGAGTACTATATTGAGAAAAGTTACGATAGCCTCACACATATTATAGAACAGCGTATTGACCGGTTCCCTGAAGAGCAGAAGGGAAAGACGGCAGACTATCTTGCGAACAAACTCTATAACGCGATCGATTATGCTTTAGCCATTGCCCAGCGTAACTACAAGTATATCGTTCCCATTTACTATCCTAGGTTTGATACAATTTCCTTTATCATGCCGATCTTCCTTGAAAGGAGTTACAAGAAGCGGCCCGATTTTGCCCTTGTACTTCAGAACATCCCGCCCGTCTTGAATGACGAAGGGAAGGTCATTGAAGAAGGTTATTATGTAGCACGCACTATTCTGGACCTTGAAGATGGCTATCAAGACGCCAGGGTGATAGCGAAACCAGACGAGTCATGGCTCAATCCCGGTGAAATCAAATAAAATAGGGCGCTCATTCGGGCGCCTCTTCTTGTGCTCTTTATAATATTGCGAAGATACGTTTCGCAAAATATCCGTACCTTTGTTTCTGTAACCAATTAGAAGCAATATGCCAGCTAACAAAAACGCCGTCGTAAGATATATTATTCTGGATAGGATGTTGTTGGACCAGCACCATTACTACACCCGCACCCAGTTGTTGAATGCTGTGAACGATTCACTGAAAGGCATTGACGAGGCCCTGCAGGTGTGCAAGCGTACGATTGAGATGGACTTGAGGGATATGGAAGACATTTTCCAGATAGATCTTGATGAAAGTAAGGTTATCAACGGAAAGAAAGTGATTCGTTATGCAGATCAAACGAGATCCATCTTCTCAAAGCCACTGTCGGACGATGAGAAAATGCTTCTCAATGAAGTTTTGAATACACTTGGACAGTTTTCTGGCCTTGATAATTTCGAGTGGTTAGATGATCTGAAAACGAAGTTGGGGAATCAGCTGTCTTTCGGAGGAAGTGAGTTTGACATTAAGGGTGGGGTTCCGCAGAGAAAAGTGATTAGTTTCAGCTCAAACGAATTCCTTCAGAACAAGGAGTATTTAGGGTGGTTCTTCTCTGCCATAACCAACAAGAAAGTCATCTCAATCACATACCGGAAATTTGATGCTGACAAAGCACAGGAAATCATTGCCTACCCTTATATGCTTAAGCAATACAAGGATAGATGGTATCTGTTATGCACTCCCACCTGCGACAAAAAGTTGCCATATAACCCACACTTCATCGCCACTATCCCGCTGGACAGGATCGAGGCTTATGAGGAAGTACAGACCATCCCTTATGTGGAGTGCCAGGTTGACATTGATGAACTTTTTGATGACATCGTGGGAGTGACATATTACTGGGACAAACCCGTTGAACACGTAGTGTTCGCTGTCCACAAGTCCTCCGCCAACTATATCCGCACGAAGCCTATGCACCCATATCAGGCCGAACTGTCGAAGGAGGATCAGGCCAAACTGCATCGAGAGAATCCAAAACTTAAAGATTATTCCTTTTTCTCCCTTGATTGCAAGTTGAACTACGAACTATCATCGTTGTTCAGGAGTTACGGCGCCAACTTGATAGTCCTCTCTCCCAGTTCTTTACGTGAAGAAATGAAAGAAAACGTGAAGAAACAACTCGAACTATATTTGTAGTAGCTTGCTTGAATTTCGTTAAGTATTTCTTCTAGTGCCAGAGCTTTTTGTTTTCTTCTTTGTTAGGATACTCCTTTGAATATTTTCCAAACCATATAATTACGTCACATAGCAGGTAGGCTGTGCTGTATAGGAGATAAGGGGTATCCATATATTGTAAATATTGCTGCAGTTTCATGCCCTCAGGTGTGGATCGGTCTGAATGGGAACCTGGGTGAGTCACGTTAATAATGAATTCGACACTTTTTTCAATAGGTGCAGGAAAATGAGTTTTCTTACACTGAACATAGCCACATTGATATGCGATGTGCCCTGACATAAAATGAAACGCATTCCAAATATTTACATCCCCTGATACGATACAGTTATCATGAAGGAATCCCATAGTATTAGCTGCTCTAAACAAATACTCCAATATAATTCGCAAACTATTAAATCTATTATTTGTGTCCATTATCAATCCAGATGTAGCTGTGCCTATTATCTCGCGGAGATTGTTGATACAGAATTGCTTAGATTCGTCGCTGAAGTATTTGTCAATGATAGTAAAGACATCTTCCATTTGAATGGACACAAGAGCTTCAGATTTAAGTAATTCATCCTGTACCTCTAAAGATGGAACTCTTATCATCAACTCATATAAATCGAATCTGTTGACTTCGTGATAGATTTGATAAAACTGTGAAACTCGCTCACGCACGTATTCCGAAGTTAATTCTCGAAGAATATACTCTGTTCGGGCTACGCCATTGGCTTTAGCTGCAAAATGAGCAATATTTTTGCTGATTGGAAAACTATTTGGAGTAGCTGACATTTTTCCAACTTTAATCTGTCCATCGACAAATGCCGCATATCCGCCGTTGTTGTTATCCGTATCATATACTTCCAAGGTATCAACCAACTTGCTTGTCGATGGCTGATAACTTCGCACCCAATACGGAGCTTTTGTTACAGAGAGAGTATTAATGTCACAATTACGATAATCGCTACTCAAATTGACGGTTCGTATGTGACGTATTTCACGTATGTCGTTTTCTCGCATATCAACATAACATGCGAAGGTGTCATCTTTTATTTCTAAAGCATCTACTAATTCTTTTAGTTTGTAATAGTTATACCCGTTTTGTAAGGCAGGCAAATCTTTGTGGAAAGTATTGTAATTCTTCATGACTCGCGAGATGTATATTTACAAATATACCGATTGTTAGAATCATTTCCAATACAGTTTGACTGTTACGAGCAATGATAGAAACCCATGATGCGAAAATAGGCTTCGCGCATGTGGATTATCTTTGCATCAAACAAAACCAATTATCATGCAAACCTCTTTCGACACTAACAACATAGAGCAGAAACATGCCTTTGACCTCATCGCCAAAACCAACCAGAGTTTCTTCCTCACGGGGCGTGCCGGGACGGGGAAGACCACGTTTCTGCGGGCGGTGCAGAGGGAGGTTAAGAAGAACTTCGTGGTGTTGGCCCCTTCCGGGGTGGCGGCCATTCAAGCCGGCGGGCAAACCATTCATTCTTTCTTCGGCTTTGGTTTTGGGGTCCAGGGGCCGAAGGACATGGGACAGATGAATGCCAACAAGATTGTGCTTGCGCAGCATCTGGATACCATTATCATTGATGAGGTATCCATGGTGCGCTGTGACCTTATTGACGCTATGGACCGGATGCTGCGTGATTGCAGGCACTCCAGTCTGCCTTTCGGTGGAGTGCAGATGGTATTTGTGGGCGATATGTTCCAGTTGCTTCCGATAGCGACGCCGCAGGATCAACCCCTTTTGCGCCATATTTATGGGACGGACGATTTCTTCTTCTATAAAGCGCGTTGCCTGCAGGGAGTGACACTTCCAAAAATCGAATTCAGGAAGATTTATCGGCAGAACGACAAGGACTTCATCCAGCTGCTGGAGCATTTCCGCATCGGCCAGGTGACACCGAAAGACCTGAATCGCATTAACTCGCACGTGATTACTCCTTTTACCAAAAAGGATGAGGGCGATATGCGTATAACGTTGACGGCCTATCGTGGTGACGCACAAATGATTAACGAGAGACGCCTTGCCGACCTCCCCGGTGAAAGTTTCACTTATGAGGCCACATACGAAGGAAATGCCAACCGGCTGAAAGACATTGTGGACAACGAACTTGTCTTGCGGAAAGATGCCCAGGTCATGTTTCTTCGCAATGATATCTCCGGCCGCTGGGCAAACGGGACCATTGGTAAAGTGGTGAACCTGGATAAGGACGACATATTCGTTCAAATCGGCAATGACCCCGACAATGTGGTTCCTGTGGAAAAACAGACCTGGGAGGCCTTCGATTACCACTATGATGAAGAGGAAAAGAAGTGTAAGAAAGAGGTCGTGGGTAGTGTGACTCAGTATCCGCTGAGACTCGCCTGGGCCATTACTATCCATAAAAGCCAATCCCTTACTTTTGACAAAGTGGAGATAGATTTTGGCCGTGGAGCCTTTACCCCCGGGCAGGCTTATGTGGCTTTGAGCCGCTCCCGCAGCCTCAAAGGAATCCATCTGGTTTCCCCGCTGGACTACAGTTCAATCCGGGTTTCCAAGGAAGTGCAGGCGTTCGCGGCGACTTACAATGACGAAGATGTCATTTCAACGGAACTGGCCGTAGGGGAAGCGGTCCGGGAGTATGAAAAGAGCGGCGATTTTGATGGAGCGGCCTGCCGTCTTTTTGAGATGTGTGCAGAGGCGGCGCGCAAGGGGCGGTCGGCCTTCGCCTGTGACCTGCTCAACCGTGCTTTGTCTTATGTGGCCGATGACGCCTGCCTGTTCGGGCAAGAGTGGGAAATGCTGCCGAACACTTCCAGGAACAACATTGTCCTGAATGCGGCCGGCCTATTGTATGCCGGAAAATCAGACGAGAGCATCGAACTGCTTACCTCAGTAGTTTCTGCAGAGACGGAGTATTTCAACGGAATGTATCTGTTGGCAAGAGCGCTGGAGCTTAAAGAAGATTGGCCGATGGTAGAGACCCTGTACAAACAGATGGCCGATTATTACGGGGAAAAATATGGCTACGGTCTGGATTCTCCGTCGTTCCGGAAGTTTAAATACCGCATGGCCTTGCTGAACGAGCGACGGTTTGGAAATGTGGGGTTTGAACTCATCGTCAAACTGATTGCAGAGAATCCCTCCTACGACAGGTATTATGCCGATCTTCGTTGGATGCTTCAGAAACGTTTGAGCGGAATTGCCCGTATGCCGGACGATTCCAACCCGCTTGCGCAGCTGATGCTGAACCCGGAAGTGACGGAGGAGCAATTCCTGGAGGAACTTCGGGCCGAGCGCAAAAAGAAATCCGATGGCTGGAAAGCCTACCGCGTATGGGTGAGCCGCCTGAAAGCGGTGAGAAAGGAGGAGGAAGAAGATTTATCGTAAAAACATATTCAAACCTTATGAAAAAACTGGAAATAGCAGACAGTACATTGGCTGTCATCAAAAAAGTAGGGGAGACCCTATTCACGCATGCGGAGGGAATAACCTCTTTGCGAATTTTGCAGGCGGTTGACGTAAACACCTGTGTACATTTATTCTTCTTGTTTGACGGGCATCATGTGCCCCTGAACATTTGGGAAGAGCAGATGAAAGGCTCCCTGGTGAATAGTTATAAGATTATCTCTTCGGGCAACGATACCTACACGGCTCTTTTGATGAACCTTCATCGGCAAGAGAACGACACCACCCACTCCTGTGCGGAAATTTGGGATGCGCTGGCATCCGTCCAGGCGCGCATGGATAACCCGCCGATGCTTGAGCATGTCAGTTTTGACTTATATCCGGAAACAATCCTTTCGTAAAAACTTAAACACTTACATCCAATGAAAAAACTCTTATCCTTAACCCTTATCCTGGTGAGCGTCATCGCCTGCGCCCAAAGAAAAGTAGTATCTGACTACAACTATCGTAAAGCGGTTGAGGCATTTTTCGAAGATGACGACAATGAAAAGGCGCTTGAGCTGCTCAATAAACAGATTGACGAGACTCCCAACCATATAGATTCGCGTTTCATTCGGGCTCGAATCTATTGGAGCGCGGATAAATACGACGCCGCTTTGCGGGACATATCTTATGCCATCAGGCACTACAAAGGAAAGCCCGAAGTTTACAAGTCAACGCTATGGGGGCTGCAAGGAGCTATTTATGATGACATGGAACGTTATCCTGAGGCTGCCGAGTCATATAAACAGGCGGTCAAACTCGCCAAGAAAGATAACCCGGAAAAAGTCCAGAGTTACCACTTCGATTTGGCGCAGGCTCTGTATATGAGTGATGAGTTTGACAAAGCGGAAAAAGAATACAGGGCGATGCTCAAAACGGATCCTTCGGATGTCGCGGCTATGATAGGACTTGCCAGATACTATCGTGACAAAGAAGAGTACGAGGAAAGTTTGAAATGGCTGGAAACCGCAGAATCCTATCATGCAGGATATGGAGAGATTTATAAATTCAAGATGCAGGTCTATGATAAAATGGGACGCGAAGATAATACCGTAGATGCAGCATTGAAGTATTTCGAACTTGACGATGATGCACAGGCCTGGTATGTTGCCCCGTTTGCGAGTAAACATTACTCATACGGAGTGGCCAGAATCAAAGCCGAGATGAATAAAGAAGAAGCCGGCAGTCGGTGGATTGTGCTCTTGACCAAATTATATGAAGACCACGGTGACTATCTGCACGCGCTTGAATTGTATAACAAGGTGGAGGGTGAATATGGAGAGCATCCAATGATTTCCTACTACAAGTCCAGTTGCTACCGTGAGACGGGACAGTTCAAGAAGGCAATTGCCGAAGCGACAAAAGCAATTGAACTGTCAGAAGACCAATCTCTTTACAGTCATCGCGGCGATATCTACCGAAGCGCCGGCATGTACAAAGAAGCCATTGCCGATTACCAGGTATCCATGGACAATGACCCATCCGACGGTTATGAGTACTATGCTATCGGCTGGTGCCATGAATTGCAAGGCGATAAAAAAACGGCGTTGGAGTATTACAACAAGGGGATTGATATTGATAGGTCCTATGCGTATCTCTATCTTAGCCGCGCAGATCTTTTATCTCAAAACGGAGACTATGAAGCCGCTGAACGGGACTATGAAAAGGTCCTTGAGATTGACACGGACCCGGATGACGGAAGCTGCCGGCAATACGCCCTTCTTGGCCTTGGACGACAGGAGGAAGCTTTGGAATGGATGGGTAAAATCATTGAGAACCACCCCCATAATAACGGTGTTTACTATGACAAAGCCTGCCTTTTTGCAAGAATGCAACGCCCGGATGAAGCCATCAAAGCACTGGAAGAGGCTTTCAGGAAAGGATTCAGACACTTCGCTCACCTTGAACATGACGATGATATGGATTCTCTCCGTAATCGGCCCGAATACAAGGCTCTCATCCGCGAATACAAGGATAAGCCTGTAGAAGAGATAGTCGAAGAGCCTGAAATCACCACAGAATCCGCAGAAGCTTTGATCTCCGAAATCCAGATGAAGAAGATGCCCGGAGGAACGTATGAGGTCCCCTGCACAATCAACGGCCTGCCGCTCAAATTCATCTTCGATACCGGTGCCAGCGATGTGACCCTGTCCAGTGTGGAGGCAAATTTTATGCTGAAGAACGACTACCTGAGCGAGAAGGACTTCAAGGGCTCCCGCCGATACCTTACGGCCGATGGAAGTATCGCCGATGGCGCCGTCGTGCGTATCAAGGAAGTAAAAGTGGGGGATTGCATACTGAAGAACATCGAAGCGTCCGTCATCAAAAACCAGAAGGCGCCACTGTTGTTGGGGCAGTCTGTATTGGAACGCTTTGGCTCTATCACGATTGACAACCAGAACAACAAGCTCATCATCAAACACTAATAACGGCAACCAAGGCCCGCCTTCTATTTGGCGTGAAAGGTAGTTGGCGGGCCTGCCGTTTTTCATTAACTTTATAGATAAATCGAAAACCATGTTAGGTGCAATCACAGGGGATACCATAGGCTCGGCCTATGAGTTCCATAACACGAAAGACTATAACTTTACATTGTTCTTGGGCAACAGCGCCTATACGGATGACAGCGTAATGACGATGGCTGTCGCTTACTGGCTGCTCAAGGATAAAGAGCATTCCTACCAGGGACTTGAGGACATCATGGTTATGTTTGGGGAAAAGTGCCCCTGCCCCATGGGCGGATACGGCGGAGGTTTCCATACCTGGCTTTTCTTCCCCGAAGGCTTGTACAACTATGATGATCAGTACGGAGAGGCACCGTATGAGTCAAAGACCGGACGCCATCCTTATGGCTCCTGGGGCAATGGCTCCGCGATGCGAGTGAGTGCCGTGGGCTGGTTCTTTGACACCCTGGAGGAGACCGAGCGCGTGGCGGCAATCTCGGCTGCCATCACCCACAACCATCCGGAGGGGATCAAGGGCGCCCAGGCAACCGCAGCTGCTATCTGGATGGCCCGGAACGGGAAGACCAAAGAAGAAATCCGTGAGTACATCGAGAAGACTTACGGGTACGATCTTCATAAAACGTATGAATACTGGCATCCCATTTACCGATGGGAATCTAGTTGCCAGGGAACCGTGCCGCAGGCCATGATAGCATTTCTGGATTCTTCCAATTTTGAGGATGCCATGCGTAAAGCGGTTTCCCTCGGCGGCGACAGCGATACGCTGGCATGCATTACCGGTGGCATCGCCGAGGCTTTCTACAAGGAAATCCCCATGGCGATGGCCGACAGGGTTGCCCGTCCGTTCCCAACGATCTTCAACAAGATTCTCGACGCGGTGCGGGAAGAAACGGTATATGGCAAGCTTTGCAAAACCGTAGAATAATGAAAGGACGGCGGCATGATGCAGGGCGTTCCGCATTCGAATACAACGTAACGCTTAAGCGCTACAGGCCTTTGGCCTTGGCCTCGTTCCAGAGGGCGTCCATGGCGGGGAGGGTCATGTCGCTGAGGCGGCGGCCGCTGCGGAGGGTTTCGGCCTCGACGTAGTTGAAGCGGCGGCGGAACTTTTCACAGCTGCGGCCGAGGGCGGCTTCCGGGTCCACGCCATACAGCCGGGCGGCGTTGATGACGGCGAACAGCAGGTCTCCGAACTCTTCGGCCCGGTGTTCTTCGGACGCCTCTGACACTTCCTGGTACTCCTCGGCCACCTTGGCCCAGACGTCCTCTTTCTTTTCCCAGTCAAAACCGCAGCCACGGGCCTTTTCCTGCATGGAAAGGGCCTTCAAAATGGCGGGCATGGCCTTGGGGATGCCGCCCATGACGGTTTTGTTGCCGTCCTTTTCCTTGGCTTTCACCAGTTCCCAGGTGTCGGCAATTTCCTTGGCCGACGTGGGCTTGCCGGCCTCGGGACCGAATACATGCGGATGGCGGAACACCATCTT
Organism: uncultured Bacteroidia bacterium; assembly: GCA_902794005.1. Classification (GTDB taxonomy): domain Bacteria; phylum Bacteroidota; class Bacteroidia; order Bacteroidales; family UBA932; genus Cryptobacteroides. Next base: position 59,252 of record CADBFO010000016.1, on the reverse strand, counting down.
GTCGCACACCTTGCCGATGCTGTCGGCAATGTCAAAAGCCCCCTCTTCCTCTCCGATGCGGGCATAGAATACCATGTGGTACAGCAGGTCGCCGATTTCCTTGGCCGTTCCCTGCCGGTCTCCTTCCAGGATGGTGTCGCTGAGTTCATAGACTTCCTCCTCTGTCATGGGGCGGATGGAGTCCATGGTCTGGGCGGCGTTCCAGGGACATTTCTCCCGGAGGGCGTCCATGATGTCCAGCAGACGGCCGAATGCGGCCAGCTTTTCTTCCCGAGTGTGCATAATATTTATTTTTGGAGACGCAAATATACAAAGAATATCGCTATATTTGCTTTTGAAATGCAGCATTTACCCTACATAAGCGCCCACGAGGCCGTCAAGGCCGTCCGCAGCGGCGACCACATCCACCTGTCCAGCATCGCCAGCGTGCCGCACATCCTCATCGAGGCCCTGTGCGAGCGCGCCGGGGAACTCACCGACGTACACTTCCACCATTTCCACACGGAGGGCCCCGCGCCTTATGGCTCGGCCGAACTCGGCCAGTCGTTCTTCGACCAGGGCTTCTTCGTCGGCCCGAATCTGCGTCCTTCGGTGAACGAGGGCGTGGCCGATTACATCCCTGTCAATCTTTTCGAGACGCAGCTGATGTACCGCACCGGTGCCCTTCCCTGCGACGTGGCCATGGTGCAGGTATCCGAACCGGTGGACGGCATGGTCTCGCTGGGGACCTCGGTGGACTGCTCTCCCGCCGCCCTGGAAGTGGCCCGTGAGCGCATCGCCGTCGTGAATCCGCAGGTTCCGTTCGCTTACGGAGAGCTGATTCCCCTGGAGCGTTTCACCGCCCTGGTCCGGGACGACCGTCCGCTCATCACCAGCACCTATGCCAGCCCTTCCGACACGGACATGGAAATCGGTCGCTGCTGTGCCGCCCTCATTCCGGACGGGGCGTGCCTGCAAATGGGAATCGGCTCCATGCCCAACGCCATCTGTGCCGGCCTGAAGGACCACAAACATCTGGGCCTGCACACGGAAATGTTCTCCGACGGTGCCCTGGCCCTGATCCGGAGCGGTGTCATCGACGGCTCCTGCAAGGGTATCGACAAGGGGAAGGTGGTGGCATCCTTCCTGCTGGGCTCCGAGGAGGTGTACCGCTTCATCGACCGCAACCCCGCCGTGCAGATGCGGGACATCGCCTATACCAACGACCCGCGCGTGATCGCGCTGAATCCCGGCATGGTGTCCATCAATTCCGCCATCGAGATAGACCTGACCGGCCAGGTCTGTGCCGATTCCATCGGAACGCGCATCTATTCCGGTGCCGGCGGGCAGCTGGATTTTGTCCGGGGAGCCAAACTGTCCCCGGGCGGCAAAGCCATCATCGCCCTGGCCTCCCGTACCGCCAAGGGCCACCCCAAAATTGTTCCGGTGATCCAGAGCGGCGCCGGCGTCGTCACCCCCCGGGCCGATGTCCAGTGGGTGGTCACGGAATACGGAGCCGTCAATCTGTATGGAAAATCCCTGCAGGAACGCGCCCGGCTCCTGATTTCCATCGCCCATCCCGAAGACCGGGAGGCCTTGGAACGTGCTGCCTTCCAGCGGTTCCACCGATAAATCCAATGATTGTCCTATGAAAAACCAGTTTTCCAAACTCCTGGCAAAATGGGCGTCCGTCAGCCTGATTCTCCGTATCGTCATCGGCCTGGTCATCGGTGCCGCTCTGGCACTGCTGGTACCCGGTTGGAGCTGGGTCGGACTCTTCGGAACGCTCTTCGTGAGCGCCCTCAAGGCCATTGCCCCCGTCCTGGTATTTGTGCTGGTCGCCTCCTCGGTCGCCAGTGCCCAGGGAGGCGAACTTGGATCCCGTTTCCGCACGGTAATCGCCCTTTATTTGATCAGCACGCTTTCTGCCGCCTTGGTGGCCGTAGTGGGCAGTTCCCTTTTCCCGGTCACCATGCAACTGACAGATGTGGTGGAAACCGGCGAACCGGTAGAACTTTCGGACGTGTTTTCCAACCTGCTCACCAACATGGTCGCCAATCCGGTGGCATCCCTGAGTACGGCCAACTATATCGGCATCCTGTTCTGGTCCCTCCTCGTCGGCCTGGGGCTGAAGCTGGTGGCCGGCAAGGCGACCATCCAGGTTGTGTCAGACCTGGCCGACGTGGTTTCCCTCATCGTCCGCTGGGTCATCCAGTTCGCCCCCTTCGGCATCATGGGCCTGGTGTTTACGGCGGTGTCGCAAAGCGGCATGGAAATCTTCACCACCTATGGCCGGCTCCTTCTGCTTCTGGTGGGCTGTATGCTTTTCAATGCGCTGGTCCTCAATCCTTTGTGGGCCTTCCTGGCCACCGGCCGGAATCCTTTCCCGCTGCTATGGATCTGCCTCAAGGAAAGCGGACTGCAAGCCTTTTTCACCCGCTCGTCGGCCGCCAACATCCCCATCAACATGGCCCTTTGCAAGAAGCTGGGACTGGACCGGGATTTCTACTCCGTCAGCGTGCCGCTGGGTGCTACCATCAATATGAACGGCGCCGCCGTCACCATTACGGTGATGTCGCTGGCCGTGGCCCATACCCTGGGACTCGAAGTCAATTTCCTCAGCGCCGTTTTCCTGAGCGTAGTGGCCACGCTGGGGGCCTGCGGCGCTTCCGGTGTGGCGGGAGGCTCGCTCCTGCTGATCCCGCTGGCCTGCTCTTTCCTGGGCATCGGCAATGACGTGGCCATGCAGGCCGTGGCCGTGGGCTTCATCATCGGCGTGGTGCAGGATTCCGTGGAAACCGCCCTCAATTCCAGCGGAGATGTCTTCTTTACCGCGACGGCCGAATACCGCGATAACCCCGCCTTGCGCGAGAAGTCCTGATTTTTTACTATCTTTGCAGGCTAATACAATTTTTATGGCAGAAAATACCTTGCTGGAGAAGGTGCTGAGCCTTCAGGACAAATACAAGAAGCTGGAAGAGCAACTGGCCGATCCCGCAGTGATTGCGGACATGAAGAAGTTCGTGCAGCTGAACAAGGACTACAAGGAATTGCAGCCCATCATCGCCGCCGGCCTGGAATACAAGAGGCTGGTGGACGAACTCGCGCAGGCCAAGGACATCATGATGAACGAGAAGGACGAAGACCTTCGCGAAATGGCCAAGGATGAGATGGCGGAGATTGAGCCCAAACTCCCGGAAATGGAGCAGAACATCAAGCTCCTTCTGATTCCGGCCGATCCTGACGACAGCAAGAACGCCATGGTGGAAATCCGCGGCGGCACCGGCGGTGACGAGGCGGCCATCTTCGCCGGAGACCTTTTCCGGATGTATCAGCACTTTGCCGAGCGCAGGGGCTGGAAACTGGAAGTTACCGACCAGGCTCCCGGCACCTCCGGCGGTTACAAGCAGATTGTTTTCAAGCTCTCCAGCAGCCAGGACGGCGTGTATGGCGTCATGAAATACGAATCCGGCGTGCACCGCGTGCAGCGTGTGCCCCAGACGGAGACCCAGGGCCGCATCCAGACATCGGCCGCATCCGTAGCCGTTTTCCCGGAAGCGGGTGAATTCGATATCGAGCTGAATCCGGCCGATATCCGCAAGGACCTCTTCTGCGCATCCGGGCCCGGCGGCCAGGGGGTGAACACCACCTACAGCGCCGTGCGCCTCACCCATATCCCTTCCGGGATTGTGGTCCAGTGCCAAGAGGAGCGTTCCCAGCTCAAGAACCTGGACCGCGCCATGGAAGAGCTCCGCACCCGTCTGTACAACATGGAGCACCAGAAGTACCTGGACGGCATCGCCGCCAAGCGCAAGACCATGGTATCGACCGGAGACCGCAGTGCCAAAATCCGCACCTACAACTATCCGCAGGGCCGCGTGACGGACCACCGCATCGGCTGGAGCATGTACAATTTGCCGGTGTTCATGGACGGCGACATCCAGGAATGCATCGACCAGCTACAGATTGCCGAAAACGCAGAGCGGCTCAAAGAAGCAGGGGAGGAGGCATAAGATGGCACGGAATCCCGAAGAACTGAAGGCGCTGGGCCACCACACCGAGTACAGCCAGAATTACGCCCCCGAAGTGTTGGAAACCTTTGACAACCAGCACCCGGACAACGATTACTGGGTCCGGTTCAACTGCCCGGAATTCACCACCCTTTGCCCCATCACCGGACAGCCGGACTTTGCGGAAATCCGGATCAGCTACGTGCCGGACAGGAAAATGGTGGAATCCAAATCCCTGAAACTGTACCTTTTCAGCTTCCGCTCCAACGGAGACTTCCACGAAGACTGCGTGAATACCATCATGAAGGACCTGGTGAAACTCATGGATCCCAAATACCTGGAAGTCACCGGTTTCTTTACGCCGCGGGGCGGTATCTCCATCTATCCCTACGCCAACTACGGCCGTCCGGGTACAAAATGGGAGAAGCTGGCCTGGGACCGCCTCTCCCGTCAAGAGTAGTTTTCTTCTGCGTTTGTTCTACAGGATGGTTCCGTCCGGCGTTATGCGCAGCCGGGTTTCACGGTCGGTGTAGTTGTTTTCGCATTCCAGCGTATAGTATTCGTTCGGTGCCGATGCGGAAAGCGTGTGCTCGGCATCGTCAATGTGCCAGCCGTTGCCCAGTGTTGCCATGACGACGTTCACCAGGGTCTGAGGCAGTTCGTTTACAGCCAGTTCGGTCTGGGTGGAAAGCCAGGTGCCGTCGGTCAGGAACCAGGCTTCCTTTTCGTGACGCTCGTGGTAGAACTCTGCATTCACTTTTCCGTATTCCATTTCCCATTCTACGCGCTGTACGTTGGGGAACATGGTGGCAAACGTGATTTTTGCAGCAGCAAAAATATCGCCTGAGCCAGTGTTGCCGCCGGTATTGCCACCAGTGTTGCCGCCGGTATTGCCACCGGTATTGCCGCCGGTATTACCTCCGGTGTTGCCACCGGTGTTGCCGCCGGTTCCGGGCAGATTAAGCAGGGTTCCGTCGGGGAGTACCTGGATGCGGGCCTCCTGGCGGGACTGCACTTTTTCACAGTCCAGCAGATAGTATTTTTCCGGGAGGCTGCTGGTTTCGAAGAATTCGGCCTCCTCTACGTACCAACCGGCGCCGAGGCTGCCCAGAACGGCGTCAATGACGTTTTTGGGGACTTCGTACAGCGGCAGTTCGGTACGGGTCTGCACCCAGGTACCGTCGGTCAGGAACCAGGCCTCGCGTTCGTACAGGCCATCCTTGAAATCCATGACGATGGTGTTCCCGGCGCCATGTTCCCATTCCACATCCCAGGCATTCGGGTATTGGTTGTAAAAAGCCTCTTCTACGGCGCCCAATGCGCCATTGTGGTTCAGGCGATTTTGACAGGCTGTCGTGAAGATCGCCGCCAGCAAAATGCAGGTAAACGTTTTTCTCATAACACAATATAAATTATTTCAAAACAGCTTCTTAATCATCGATTCTGACAAAATTGCAGTTTTTGTCGAACTCCAGTTCCAGGCCGTTCGATGTCTTCACTTCGTATCCCCACCGGCTTCGTTCGATCTGGGTGATGTACAGCTCGGGGAAAGTGTCTTTGATATATGAAAGGATGCGTGAAGGAATGACGGAGCCGGGGATGGCTTCGTTTTTGCACCGAATCTCCTTCCAGTTCCCGGAACGGTCAAATTCGACCCGGGACAAATCGGAGAAGAGAACATCATATTCATCCCATTCGGCCGTCACTTGCAGGATTTTTTTGTCTCCGAAGTGCTCTTTGACAAAGCTTCTGGCTTCTGCGGGCATTTTTTCAAAAGGAATGACTCTTCCGTCGGCCAATGCCAGGACGGGCACGAGCATGAGGCTCAGAATTGCGAGAATGATTTTTTTCATATTTGTCGTTGTTGGGTTTTTCTGGAGGCAAAGGTAGGGAGCTTTTGTTACCAAGTGAATACGCGCCCGTTACATTATTGTTACACTCTTGTAAATCCGCTTGAAATGTCCCATTTTTGTACTGCCAATGGAAAACAAGGAAAACAACAAAATACTGCTGGTCGATGACGAAACGGATATTCTGGATGTCCTGCGGTTCAATTTCACCGCCTCGGGGTATCAGGTGACCGCCGTCACATCGGCCGAAGAGGCCCTGGCGCTGGACCTTTCCGCTTTCGGCCTCATCATTCTGGATTTGATGCTGGGAGGGATGTCCGGAGCCCGCTTTACCATGCTTTTGAAGGAGAATCACCTTACGGCGGAGATTCCCATCATTATGCTCACGGCCAAAAATGCCCGGGAAGACATCATTGACGGTCTTCGTCTGGGCGTGGATGATTATGTTTCCAAACCTTTCTCCGTGCAGGAACTGCTGTTGCGCTCACAGGCGGTCCTTCGGCGCGCACGCCGGCCCGCGTTCCGGGAAGAGCCGGCCGAAGGGAAGACCCTCTCCCTGGACTTGCGGGGAAAGAGTCTGAGCATCGAAGGCCGGAGGGTTTCCCTCACGCGTACGGAGTTCGGCATCCTTCAGCTGCTGATGGAGCATCCGGGCAGGGTTTTCTCCCGCGATCAGCTGCTGGACAAGGCCTGGCCGGAGGGAGTGGTGGTTACGGACCGGAGCGTGGATGTGAGCATCACCCGCCTTCGCAAGAAATTGGGCCCGTATGCAAAATGTATTGTGACACGTCCCGGACACGGATATTGTTTTACGGATGAAGACATCGAAGTTTAGCCGGCAGCTGTTTTTCAGCATTATTCTGCTGTTCCTGCTTTTTGCCGGAGCGTTTCTCCTGTATCAGGCACGGCGGGAAAAGACATTCAAAATCGCGTTGCTGAACCAGCAGCTGCAGGATTACAATCTTGCATTGGGCGATGCGCTGCTGCACATGCCGCTGGAAGAAGATGCGCTTCAGCACTATCTGCTGGCGCATTATCTCCCTTCCATGCGCCTGACCATCCTGGATGCGCACGGGTTCGTGCTGTTTGACAACCGGACCAAAGCCTATCCCAACCTGAGCGACCATCGCAACAGAAAGGAGATTCAGGAGGCCCTGCGTACGGGAAGCGGCTATTGCCTGGACCGCCGGAGCGCTACGGTGGGCGACGAGTATTTTTATTCGGCCACGTGGATTCCTGCGCAGGAGCTGGTGATCCGATCGGCCCTTCCTTACGACGAACGGCTTCCGCTGGCACTCAAACCCGACTATCGCTTTCTCCTGTATGCCTTGGTCTTGATGGGTCTTCTGCTGCTTGTCCTGTTCTGGTTCTCCCGGAAGGTGGCGGATATTGTCGCCAAGGCGCAGGACCGGGAGAGCCTGGCCCTGCAGAAAGAGATGACACAGAATATCTCCCATGAACTGAAAACGCCGCTTGCCGGCATCCGGGGCTATCTGGAAACCCTTCAGCTTCATCCGGACATGCCCGAGCAGACGCGGATGCAGTTTGTCGGGCGCAGCCTGGCGCTGTCCCGCCGTCTGGCCGATTTGCTGGAGGACCTGGGCACCCTGGACAGGGCCGAGTGGACCGTCCGGCAGGAAAAACTGGAGCTGGCCGGGATAATCCGCCAGGTACTGTTGGATACGGAGGCGGATTTCAGTGAAAAAAGGATGACGGTGGAAACGCGGCTCCCGGAGCGGATTCCCTTTGTGGGTGACGGAAAACTCCTGTACAGTCTATTCCGGAATCTGGTTGACAACGCGCTGCGCTATGCCGGGGAAGGCAGCCATCTGCGCATCGAAGCACAGGAGGAGGACCGCCAGTGGCAGTTTTCCGTCTCCGATGACGGACCGGGTGTTCCGGAGGAAAGCCTTTCGCATCTTTACGAGCGTTTTTACCGGACAGACAAAGGACGCAGCCGCGAACTGGGCGGAACCGGCCTGGGGCTTTCCATTGTATATGAAGCGGTCCGCCTTCACGGAGGAGAAATCCGGGCCGAGTCCGTCTCTCCCCACGGTTTAAGGCATCGCTTTATTCTGCCCTGGAACGAATCGCAGCCAGCGTAAGAACCGCGCTGGCACAGAGTTTCCCTTTTACCCGAAGGGCCGTCTCACAGATGTAGAGGCTGCTTTTTTTCTCAAGCAGGCGGCAGGTGATTTCACATTCGTCTCCGGGATACACGGAGCTGCGGAACTTGACGTGATCCATCCCCCTGTACACAAGCAAGTTATTCTGGAAAGCCTCCGGAAAGAGCTGACAGGTGCTCTGGGCCATGATTTCGCACAGGATTACGCCGGGAACGATGTGGTATCCCGGAAAATGTCCGCGGCAATACCAGGCGTCTTCCGGGACGCGGTACCAGCACATGCCGCTGCCGTCGGCCTGAAGTTCGGTGCGGTCGATCAGCAGCATCGGTTCCCGATGGGGGATCAGGGCTTTAATTTCTTCTCGGTTCATCCTTTGTATGGTCTGAAGGCTACGCAGGCGTTGTGCCCGCCGAAGCCGAAGGAATTGGACAGGCCCAGCGTGAGCGGGGTCTTCACGGCGACGTTCGGGGTATAATCCAGGTCACATTCCGGATCCGGGACATCCAGGTTGATGGTGGGCGGGCAGATGCCCTCCCGCAAAGCCAGAAGGGTGGCAATGGCTTCCGCCGCGCCGGCGGCGCCGAACATGTGACCGGTCATGGACTTGGTGCCGGAAAGATGTGCTTTGTAGGCAAAGTCTCCCAGGGCCAGTTTGCAGGCCATGGTTTCGGCCACGTCGTTCAGCTGGGTGCCGGTTCCGTGGGTGTTGATGTACAGGTTGTCCCGGGAAGGGTCGAAGCCGGCCTCTTCCAGCGCGTCGCGGATGGAGCGGGCCTGGGTACTGGCATCCGGACGCGGAGCCGTGGCGTGATAGGCGTCGCAGGTGTTTCCGTAACCGACGACCTCTCCGTAAATGACGGCACCGCGCTGCAGGGCGTGCTCCAGGGATTCCAGCATCAGGACGGCGGCGCCGTCGCCCATGACAAAACCCTGCCGGTTGGCATTGAAGGGGAGGGAAGCGTACTTGGGATCCGACGCGCGCGTGAGGGCCTTCGCATTGTAAAAACCGGCTACGCCCAGCGGAATGGAGGCGTGCTCGCTGCCGCCGGCGATGATGGCGTCGGCATAGCCGTGGCGTACGGCCCGGAAGGCCTCGCCGATACAGTGCGAGGAGGTGGCGCAGGCCGTCACGATATCCAGGCACGGGCCTTTCGCCTGATGCTTGATGGCAATGTGTCCGGCGGCGATGTTGGAAATCATGGTGGCGATGAACAGCGGGGAAATCCACTTGCCCGAGGGGTCTTCAATCATCTTCTTGGTTTCGCGGTACTGCACCTCGAAGCCGCCGATGCCGGAGCCCACATAAACGCCCAGGCGGTAGGGGTCGATATTGAGGTGTTCGCCTTCCGTCACCAGGCCGGACTGCTGAATGGCCTGCCACGCGGCCGCCATGGCATACAGGGTGAAGTTGTCCTGTTTGCGGATGAAGGGCTTTTCCATCCCGTACAACTCGGCATCGAAGTCTTTCACTTTGCCGGCGAAGGTGACGGGCATGTCCTTGAACTCCTCCACGAAGTCAATTCCGCAGACGCCGTTTATCAGATTCTTCCAAAATGTATCTACATCCTTGCCGATGGATGAGATGACTCCCATCCCGGTCACTACTACTCTTTTAGGATCCATAAATCAAATTGTTGGCTTGGGTGAGCACCTTTTCGGCACCGTCCATGATGTCATTTACAATGGCAGCGGCAGATTCTCTTTTCTTGATGAGACCGGCCACTTCCCCGGCCAGGAAACTGCCGCCGGAAAGGTCTCCGTCAAAGACGGCCTTGCGCAGGGACCCGGTGCCGAAGGCGCGGATTTCGTCGGCCGATACGGACGGGTCGGCCTCCATCTTGGCGAACTGCTTGGCGAAGGGGGTCTTGAGGCTGCGGACGGCATCCCCGAGGCTTTTCCCGGTGACCATGGTGCCGATGTCGGACGCTTTGATGAGTCGCTCCTTGTACACCTCGTGCACGCGGCATTCGTCGGCTACGAGAAAACGCGTCCCCACCTGGACTCCGCAGGCTCCCAGCATGAAAGCGGCGGCGGCGCCGCGGCCGTCGAAGATGCCGCCGGCGGCAAGGACGGGAAGGTCCACCGCATCCACCACCTGAGGGACCAGCGCCATGGTATGAAGATCCCCTACATGGCCTCCCGATTCGGCCCCTTCCGCGATGAGGGCCGTGGCGCCAAGTTCTTTCATCTTCAGGGCGTAGGCTACGGAGGCGATGACGGGAATCACGCGGATTCCGGCCGCCAGCCAGCGCTCCATGTACGGGGCGGGGGAGCCGGCGCCGGTGGTGACGATGCTGACACCCTCTTCCACCACCAGGTCTGCGATTTCCGCTGCATTGGGCGCCGCCAGCATGATGTTCACGCCAAAGGGCTTGGCGGTGCGTTCGCGGGCTTTCCGGATTTCGGCCCGGACAGCCTCGGTGCCGGCGTTGATGGACGAGATGAGGCCCAGGCCGCCGGCCTCAGAAACGGCCGCAGCCAGGCGGGCATCGGCAATCCATGCCATGCCTCCCTGAAAGATGGGTTTTTCAATGCCCAGGATATTACATATAGGGCTGTGTATCATATATGCAAAATGCAAAGATACAAAAATTATTTCTTTCGGCCTCTCTTGCGGCGATTGCGGACCCGGTATGCGCTTTCCACCATGAGCTGGTCCTGGAAGCAGCCGCGGGCCGCCAGCAGATTGCTGATGCAGATGACCAGGGGGAAAATGGCCGTCCAGCCGAAGACGGCTCCTTCGAATGTGAAGTACATCCAGGCCAGCCAGCCCTGCATGCCCAGGGCCACGATGGCCGACAGGGTGGCCAGGCGCATCTGGAGGATCCTGGATTTGTACACGGTCAGGGCCAGGAGCACCATGGCGGCCAGAATCCCCAGCAGAATGCCGAAATAAGGCTTCTGGAGCTGCCAGTAGGACACTTTGACCAGTCCGTCAGGGCTGGCTGCGGTATAAGCCGTGGAGAAGCAGAGGGCGGCGATGAGAGCGGCCGAAATCAGGAGGTATAAGGTTTGGATTCTTTGCCACATGGGAATGATATGTTCTGACGTTTTAAAACTAAATGCGAAGTTACTCAATTTTTTCTTATCTTTGTATTTCGAGCAAATAAAACTTAAACGATACATCATGAAACCTACTTTACTTGTTCTGGCAGCAGGCATGGGCAGCCGGTATGGCGGCCTCAAGCAGATGGACGGTCTGGGACCGCACGGAGAAACCATCATCGACTACAGCATCCACGACGCCGTGGAGGCCGGGTTCGGCAAGGTGGTCTATATCGTCCGAGAGTCTTTCAAGGCCCAGATGGAGCAGGCTGTCAAGGAAAAATACGCCGGTGTCAAAACCCTTGACGGCGAGCCTCTCCGCTTTGTCTTCGTCACGCAGGAACTGAATAAGATACCCGCCCCCTTCACCGTTCCGGAAGAAAGGGTGAAACCCTGGGGCACCGCCCACGCCGTCCTCATGGCGGCCGATGTCATCCATGAGCCTTTCGCCGTCATCAACGGAGACGATTTCTACGGCAAGGAGTCTTTCAAGATTCTGGGAGACTGGTGTCGTGCCCATGCAAACACTTCGGGGCAGTACTGCATCGTCGGTTTCGAACTTGAGAACACCCTGAGCGAGAACGGCAGCGTTTCCCGCGGCATCTGCTCTTATGACGCTTCCGGCCTTCTCTCCGACATTGCCGAGCACCTGGAAATCGCCCGCGAGGGGGACGGAAAGGTCTATGGCAACAATTCCGTGAACGGAGAAAACCATGTACTGCTGGATGCCAAGGCCCTTTGTTCCATGAACATGTGGGGCTTCACGCCCGACTATTTCGAAAAGAGCGCGGCCGTTTTCAAAACCTTCCTGGAGGAACACATCACCGAACCCAAGAAGGAGTACTACATCCCTTACGCCGTGGATGTGATCGTAAAGAGCGGCAAGGGCGCCTGCGAAGTCCTGTCCACCCCGTCCCGCTGGTTCGGCGTCACCTATAAGGAGGACCGTCCCGGCGTGGTGGCCAAGTTCGCGGAACTCGTTCAGAAAGGTATTTATCCCTCTCCCCTTTATTGATTGAAGATGATGAGTACAGTTCCCCCTCCGCTTTTCCAAAAAGCCAGAAAAGTAAACAACTATGACCTTTTCGCCAATCATGCCTGGTATGTGCCGGGCATGAAGGACCTGTTCGTGCTGCTGGGCTGGTTCCTGCTGGGTTCTCTTCTCGGGGGACTTGTCATTGTCGTCTGCGGCGCCTTCATCCCGCCGGAAATGATTCGGCGGTACGGCGACCTGATCATCTATCCGCTGTCCTTCCTGCCGGCCATGGTGTACGTGGCTCATAAGAGTCAGCGCAACAGCCTGTTTGAAACGGGCTACAAGCTCGACAACAGGCACTGGGGTCCTTTCAAGGGGTGGCAGATGGTCCTCATTACCGTAGCCCTCACGTTCGGGACCATGATCTCGGCCGATCTTCCCAACTACTGGAATTTCAAACTGACCACGGCTTCTCCCGCCCTGAAGTCTTTCTACGACATGGTGGTGGAGATCATGCGGCAGATGACGGACGGTCCCCTGTGGAGCAGTTTCCTTCTGGCGGCCATTTTCGCCCCCTTCTTTGAAGAATGGCTGTGCCGCGGCATGATTCTGCGGGGCCTTCTGACCAAGATGAAGCCCGTCTGGGCTATTGTGGTGTCGGCCTTGTTCTTCGCCCTTATCCACATGAATCCCTGGCAGGCGCTCAATGCCTTTATCATCGGCGTGGTGATGGGCTACGTGTATTACAAGACGGGCTCCCTGCTGCTGACCATGCTCATGCATTTCGTGAACAACGGCACGGCCGTGATCCTGTCCCAGTTCCCCTCTTTGCAGGAAGTCGATTTCTGGATTGACATGGTTCCCCGGACCACCTACGTGATTCTCTATGTGCTGGGACTGATCCTTGTGGCGGCGTGTCTGATGGCTTTCCGCCGCATTCCGCTGCAGCAGGAGCGGGGCAATATTGACACGGTAGAACTGTCCGTGGAATAGCCCCTGTCATTCTGAACGAAGTGAAGAATCTGTGTTATGGAAGAAGAAGTGAAAAAAGACCGCTGGGCCATCCTCAAGCGCAGTGACCACAACTACCTGATTCCGTTCGTGATCGTTGTGACAACGGTGGTGGCCCTGTGGCTGCTCTTCTTTGCGCACAACAGTGTCCTCAACTGGATCCGTGCCACGGTGGAGGTGAAAAACCAAGAGAAGGAAATGGCCCGTATCCAGGGCGAAATAGACCGCATGGAGCGGGAAATAGACAATCTGCGCAACAACCGCGATTCCCTGGAATCCTTTGCGCGCGACACCTATCACTTCGCCGCCCCCGGAGACGACGTTTACATTGTAGAATAATTATTTCCTTCCCAGGCGGTCGGCCACGTAGCCCATCCGGCGGGCGAATTCCTTTCGGCCGATGAAGGAGAGGATATCGGCGATGCCCAGGCCGCTGGCGGCGCCCGTAAGGGCCATCCGCAGGGTATTCATCACCTTGCCCATGGGGTATTCTTCCTTTTTGATGTACTGCTCGATGGCGGCTTCCAGCTGCTCTTTCTCCATGGAACCCCGGTAGGTGTCCAGATCGTCAAAGCCAAAGGCTGCGCCGGAGATGTACTGGGTGAGTTCGAAGCAGTATTCGTAGTGGTCTTCTTTCCAGAACTTGTCCACGTCCTTGGCCAGGAAGGGGGCCGTGAGGCTGTCGTCGAATACCTTGGCACGGGGATCCGCCGGACGGTTGGGATCCGCGGGCTTGGAGGGCAGTCCGGCTCCGGCCTTCACGCCGAAAGCCTCAAATTCCTCGGGGGAAATGAAGAGGTAGGCGGCGATGTCCCAGAAATCGGCCACGAAGGTGGCGCGTTCCTTCACCAGTTCCACGACGGCCTCCACATATTCACGGGTGAAGATGTGGTTTTTGAAATCGGCCCCGAACCCTTCGAAGCGGGCGCCGGCGGTGAGGGCGTTGCAGGGGCAGTCCACCACTTTCATTCCGTGCCCTTCCAGCAGCGGGATGAAGAGGGCGGTGAGTTCCTGCGTGGTTTTCATCCGCAGATACTCTTTGTTGTACCACTTGGCTTTGTCCGGATTGAACTTGGCGCCGGCTTTCTGGACTTTGTCCAACGAAAAGGCCTGCACCAGCTCTTCCATGGTGAACAGCTCCCGCTCGTCTCCGGGGTTCCAGCCCAGCATGGCGAGCATGTTCACGAAGGCCTCCGGGAAATAGCCGTCTTCGCGATAGCCGCGGGAGACTTCTTCCGTAATCGGGTTCTTCCAGCGGAGCGGGAACACCGGGAAGCCCATCTTGTCACCGTCGCGTTTGGACAGCTTTCCATTGCCGACGGGCTTCAGCAGAAGGGAAAGATGCGCAAAGCGCGGCATGGTGTCTTTCCAGCCGAACGCTTCGTACAGGAGGTAGTGGAGAGGCAGGGAGGGCAGCCATTCCTCGCCGCGGATCACTTCGGTGATTTCCATCAGATGGTCATCCACGATGTTGGCGAGGTGGTAGGTGGGGAGCTCGTCGGCCCGTTTCCAGAGCACTTTGTCGTCCAGGGTATCGGTATTCACTTCCACGTGGCCGCGGATCAGGTCTTCCATTTCCACGATGCGGCCGACCGGCATTTTGAAGCGGATGGTCCAGTCCGTTGTGGTTTCGAGGAGGTTTTTCACCTCTTCTGCGCTCAGGGTTAGGGAGTTGCGCAGCGCGCCGCGGGTGGCCGAATTGTACATGAAAGTTTCCTTGGCGGCTTCCGCTTCGGCCCGGCGCCGGTCCAGTTCCTCGGCCGAATCAAAGGCATAATAGGCCCATCCGGCGGCCACCAGCTGCTCTGCATACTGGCGGTAGATGGGACGCCGCTGGCTTTGCCGGTAGGGGGCATGGGGATGACGGGCCGATGCCGTTTCCACCACCTTCCCGTTTTCATCGACACCCTCGTCCGGGATGATGCCGCACCAGTTCAGGGCTTCGATGATATACGCTTCCGCCCCGGGAACAAAACGGTGGGAATCCGTATCTTCGATGCGGATGATAAAGTCGCCACCTTTCTGCTTGGCATAGAGGTAATTATACAGTGCCGTACGGACGCCGCCCATGTGAAGCGGGCCGGTGGGGGACGGGGCAAATCTTACGCGGGTTCTTTTTTCCATATTTTCTGCAATTGCACTGCAAAGATAGTGAAATTTTCCTACCTTTGCGGTGTATGGACGGCAAGATTCATATTATGGGCATCGTGAACCTCACCGGCGATTCGTTTTACGCCGGCAGCCGGGCCGATTCCACCACCGCCCTGGACCGGATTCAGAAGATGCGGGCCGATGGGGCCGATGTCGTGGACCTCGGAGCCTGTTCCACCCGTCCCGGCTCGGTACAACCCTCCCTGGAGGAGGAGTGGTCCCGCCTGGAACCGGTTCTCCGGCAATTGTCCGGCAAGGCGGAGGGGGGTTCCTCCACGTCGCTTCGCGACCCTGTCCGGGCAAATGTTCCGGAAACCCCCTCCGCCTTGCCGCTCTTTTCCATTGACACTTACAGGAGCGAGATTGTCCGCAGGGCTTACGGGCTTATCGGCCCGTTCCTGGTGAACGACATCAGCGCCGGGGAAATGGACCCGGAAATGCTGGAGACGGTGGGCCGCCTGGGCCTTCCCTTCGTGGCCATGCACATGCGCGGGACGCCGGAAACCATGCAGCAATTCACTCGCTACGGGGACCTTGTGGAGGATATCAAGGCCTATTTTCGGGACTTTGCGTCCAAGGCTGCCGATGCCGGCATCGCCGACTGGCTCCTGGACCCGGGCTTCGGCTTTTCCAAAACGCTGGAACAGAACTGGGAGTTGTTGCGGCGGCTGGCAGAGTTGCATGAGCTGAATCGGCCCATCCTGGTCGGGGTGTCCCGGAAGAGCATGATTTATAAAGCGTTGGGCATCACTCCCGAAGAAGCGATGCCCGCAACGCAGGTGGCTCAGTTTGCTGCTTTGGAGCGGGGTGCCCGCTGGCTGCGCGTACACGATGTGGCCGAGGCCGTCCGCACCGCCCGTCTCTACCGGGCGCTAAGATGAATCCGGCTGTCGGAAAATCAGTGCTTCCGGCGGATGGCCGGGATGTTTTCCAGGTCGGCCTTCTTTTCGCCGGGGCTTACGCAGAGGACCGGTTTTTTCTCCGTGGCAAAATTGTAGTATTTGGCGTTGTCGGAGTTGTTGTAGCCGATTTTGATGGTGTCGGTGCCGCCGGGCAGCGAGACTTCTTCCCCGTGTGAGGCCGTGTCCCATTCGAAGCTTTCGTCGATGATGACCAGGTTCCCCAGGTCTTTGTTGAGGCCCAGGCCGCCCAGGTCCATCTGGAACCCGGTGACGATGGCCGTGATGCGGACGCGGTCGCCGAATTCATGGTTGGCATCGCCGGTATATTCGGTAATCATGTCGTCAATCTTCTCCAGGTCGCTCATCTTGGCGCCCTGTTCGTTGTTGCCCGTGGTGATGTTGATGAGCACGTTCTTGGCGGTTTTCAGGTCGAAGTCGTTCAGCAGCGGACTCTCGAAGGCGCCTCTCACGGCGTCCTGAAGGCGGTTGGGCCCCGTTCCTTCGCCGCTGCCCATCAGGGCCATGCCGCTGCCGCGCATCATCTTGCACACATCCTGGAAATCCACGTTGATGTATCCGTGGCGGCTGATGACCTCGATGATGCCGCGCACGGCCGTGGCCAGCACCTCGTCGGCCTTGGGGAAGGCTTCCTGGATGAGGGTGTGATCAGGAGGGCGTCCACGTTCTTTTCCAGTTCGTGGATGCCGTCAACGGCTTTGGACTGGGATTCGTTTCCTTCGTTCTTGAAAGGAATGGTTACGACCGCCACGGTGAGGATGCCGCGGTCCTTGGCCATCTTGGCAATGACCGGGGAAGCGCCCGTTCCGGTGCCGCCGCCCATGCCGGCCGTGATGAAGAGCATCTGCGTACCGCAGTCCAGGACCTTCCGGGCAATCTCGTCCTGGGCCTCCAGGGCGGCATTGCGTCCGGCCGTGGGATCCGTCCCGGCCCCCAGGCCGTTCTGCCCCATCTGGATTTTGACGGGAACCTCACTGCCCTGCAGGGCCTGCGCATCGGTGTTGCACACGATGAAACTGCATCCCTGAATGTTCTGACGGTACATATAGTTCACGGCATTGCAACCGCCGCCGCCTACACCCACTACTTTGATGATGGCGTTTTCCTGCGTCCAGTCGTTGGGGACAATGTTGGTGTTGATGTCGTAATTCATGGTCTATTCCTCCTCGTTGGCTTTGTCGTAAACTTTCAGCGCGGTTTTCTCCACCTTGCTCCAGAAGATGGAAAGGATGCCGGTACCTTCCTTCTTGGCCACTTTCACTTTCTTGGTCTGCGGCGCCGGCTTGGGCTTTTCCTCTTCGGGAACCGGGTCGCCGAACTCTTCGGGTGCGAAAAGCATGTCGTCCGGCGTCGTCGGGGTTTCGTTGGTCACTTCCACCTCCACCATCTCTTCCTCGACGGGCTCCGCCGGTATCTCGGGACGGGTCACGCAGTCGGGCAGGTGGTCTTCCTTGGCGGCGAGCACCATGCCGATGGCCGATGTGGCGGCCGTGGAATACACCCCGCTCCCCACCGATGCGGAGAACATGTAGCGGGGATAGCCTTTGCGGACTTCATAGCCGGAGAGGTCTTTCACCAGGAGAATGAAGTTGGCCAGTTCCGCGCCGCCGCCGGTAATGACCAGACCGCTGCGCAGCGAGTTCTGCAGGCCGCTTTCCTGGATGTAGTACAGGACGGCTTCCACGATTTCGCGGCAACGGCAGTCGATGATTTCGGCGATATAGCGTACCGGGACCTCCTTGTAAGGCGGATCCAGGCGAATCTGGAGCACTTTCTCGCTCAGGGAGGCCAGCTTGCCGGGGAGACAGGCGCCGAAGCGTTTCTTGATCTTCTCGGCCAGTTCCTCGGAAATGGAGCACTCGGTGCGGATGTCGTTGGTGATGACCTTTCCGCCGAAGGGGATGGAAGCGTAGTAGCGCATGATGCCGCCGTGGTAGATGGAGACGGAGGTGACCCCGGCTCCCACGTCGATCAGTGCGACGCCGCCGGCCATCTCATCGTCCGTGAGGACGGCATGGGCCACCACTTCCGGAAGGAAGTACTTTTTGGCGATGGCAATGTCCAGCTGATTGAAGATTTTGTCGAGGGCCGTGGTGGCGCTGCGGTTTCCCACGAACACTTTGAAATTGCCCTCCAGGGATGCGGAAAGGGTGCCGACCACCTCGCTTTCCACCAGCTGGATTTCGTCGTCGGTCGAGAAAGACTGCGCAACGGCCCCGTACATGATCTGTTTGTCGGGATTGGAGAGGGGATAGGTTTCCAGTGCGATGGACTTGAGGTTCTCCACCTCTTCGGACGAGATGTAGTCGTCGGTGTTGGTGCGTTCGATGCGGGCCGATGCCGTTACCTGCGCCACTTCGCTGCGGGGCATGCCCACGACGACCTGCAAAATCTGGATCATCAGTTCTTTCTCGGCTTCCCGGACCGCTTCCTTGAGCCGGGAGGCCGCTTTCATCGGATTGGAGATAAGACTGGTGCGGATGCCCTCGGACGGGGTTTCCTTGTAGTACACAATCTGGATGTCTTCCCCGTTCACGCGGGCGACGCAAAGTCCGAACTTCGAACTCCCCAGATCAATCGAGGCAATGTATTTCTCTTCCATATCGTATAGTTTTATTTTCTGCAGACCAGCTGTTTCCTGTGGCGTACATCGACCAGGCTGTACCAGCCGGGCTCTTTTGTGGGGGCCACACTCTCATAATAGGCGGCGATGAGGCCGAATTTCTCTTCTACCCGGGACGGAGTCCCGAATAGAAAGCGTTCTTTCCCTTCCCGGGGAATCAGGACCAGGTTCCCGTCCTTGTTCATGTGAATCTGGCTGATGTTCTCCTGCCAGAGGGTTCCGTCCATATAATTGACAAGATGAAGGACTTGGGAAAGCCAGGCTTTCTCCAGGGGGTCGGTGAGTTCTCCCTTGAAGCCCCGCGGAACGTTCAGGGGCAGCTTTCCGTCGATGACCGGAACCTGTACGCTGCCCCGCGACTGCAGGGGGAACAGGAACCCGTCCGCGTCGGAATAGTAGCCGTTCTGGCCGTCCTGAAAACGGACCACCGGCTGCCGCTGGCTCAGGGAGACATGCAGGATGCCGTCGTCGGTGAGCCAGGACTCGCAGTCCCGTACGGCGCTGTGGCTGCAGATGATTTTCTCGATGCGGTCCAGATCCACGCTGTCCAGCGGAAGGCCTGCGTAGGCCCTGTATTCATTGTCCAGCCACGATTCGATGTCTTCGCGGGTGACGAAACGGCGTTCCAGGCTGTCGGTCACCAGCACGTCCAGCGTCCCTTTGCCCTGGCAAGTCCTGGCACGGCGCTGCTTGTCCGACATTCCGGAAGAAAGAATCCAGACCAGACAGCAGATTACGATGACAAGGAGGCCGAGGCCTCGGCGGACGATGGGCTTCATTTCATGAAACGTTACAGGTTTGACGTTACCCCTTTTTTGGGGGAGTGCATTCCGTTTTCAAACGGTTTTTCAGCAGTTCGGTGATGGGGTCGATGAACCGGTCGATGTTGCCGGCGCCGAAGCTTGCCAGCACGTCCAGCGGCTCATCGGCCAGATAGTCCATCAGTTCCTCCTTTTTCAGGAGAACCTTTTCGGGGGAGGTGACATCCTGGAAAATCATTTCGGAGCTCACGCCGGGGATGGGGGCCTCCCGGGCGGGATAGATGTCCAGCAGGATGAGTTTGTCCACTTTGGACAGGGCTTGGGCGAACTCCGGGGCGAAGTCGCGGGTGCGGGTGTACAGGTGCGGCTGGAAGATGGCCGTGAGTTTCCGGCCCGGGAAGATGTCCCGTATGGAACTGATGGCCGATGACAGTTCGGCCGGATGATGCGCGTAGTCGTCGATGTACGAGAGTCGCGGGGTGTTCACATGTACTTCCAGACGGCGTTTTACGCCTTCAAAGGTGCCGATGGCCTCTTTCACGGCATCGGCCGGTATGCCATAGCACAGGGCCATGGCAGCGGCGGCGACGCTGTTCTCGCAGTTCACCCATCCCGGTGCCCCCACACGGATGTCCTTCACGGTTCCGAAGGGGGTGTGAAGGTCGTAGTGGAAACAGCCGCACTCGTCCGGCCTTGCACCTATGGGGTGGAAATCGGCCGTCGGGTCGGTATAGTGGTAGGAATAGACCTTGGCTTTCGTATCCTCCGGGCCGACGGGCGTCCCCTTTTTGGTGATGAGGGTGCCGCTGACCTGCGCGGCGAAAGCCTTGAAGGCCTCTACCACATGGGCGTAGTCGCCGTAGATGTCCAGATGGTCCGGATCGACGGCCGTGATGACGGCAATCTCCGGGTAGAGTTGAAGGAAGGAACGGTCGAATTCATCGGCCTCGGCCACGATGGTCGGCGTCTCGGACATGAGGAGGTTGGTGTCATAATTCCGGGAAATGCCGCCGAGGAAGGCGCTGCATCCTTCTCCGCTCCGGGTAAGGATGTGCGCGAGGAGGGTGGAGGTGGTGGTCTTTCCGTGGGTGCCCGCGACGGCCAGGCAGCGCTGTCCGCGGGAAATCTCGCCCAGCGTACGGGAACGCTTGAGGAGCAGATACCCGTCTTCGCGGGCCTTGACCAGCTCCTTCAGGTCTTCCGGAACGGCCGGCGTGTACACCACCAGCGTCTCGTTCTTGTCTTCGGGCAGGAGGTCGGGCCTGTCCATATAATGGATGTCAATGCCTTCTCTTTCCAGTGCGAAAGTGAGATCGGACGGCGTGCGGTCATAGCCGGCCACCTCGAAGCCTTTGAACTTGTAGTAGCGGGCCAGGGCACTCATGCCGATACCGCCGATTCCGATGAAATAAACGTACTTCATGAAGGGTTATACCAGTTTATAAATCTCGTCACAAATGGTTTGGGCCGCGTCCGTAAGCGCCATGGCACGGGCGTTCTTTTCCAGCACGGCAATGCGCTCGGGGCTTTTCAGGAGTCCCAGGGCGGTGGGGAGAAGCTCGTCCATGGCTTCGCTGTCCTTGACCAGCATGGCGGCGTCTTTCCGCACCAGGGCCATCGCGTTATGGGTCTGATGGTCTTCGGCCACGTTGGGAGAGGGAACGAAGACGGTGGCTTTCCCCATGGCACAGAGTTCGCTTACGGTGCTGGCTCCGCTCCGGGAAACCACCACGTCGGCGGCGGCATAAGCCAGGTCCATCCGGGCGATAAAGTCATAATGGACAATGCCTTTGACCTGCGGATGCGCCGCCATGAAGGCATCGATGTCTTTCTTGTAGTACTTGCCGCACTGCCAGATGATTTCCACGCCTTCTCCGTCCTGGCATCCGTCCTGGATCCAATGTTTCATGGCGCGGTTGAGGGTTCCGCTTCCCAGGCTGCCTCCCACGATGAACAGGTGTTTCGCCCCGGGGGTCAGTTTGTAATATTCCATGGCCTCGGCTTTCATTTCGGGGGTGGCGGGGGAGGAGACCGCCGCGCGGATGGGGTTGCCGGACATGACGATTTTGTCGGCCGGGAAGAATTTATCCATACCTTCGTAGGCGACGCAGATGGACTGTACACGCCCGCCCAGCAATTTGTTGGTGAGACCGGCGAAGCCGTTCTGCTCCTGGATCACGGCCGGGATTTTCATGCCGGTGGCCGCCCAGAGAAGGGGAGCGCTGGCAAAACCGCCCACCCCTACGGCCACGTCGGGCTTGAATTCCCGGACGATGGCCCTGGCCCGGCGGATGCTGTCCAGCACCCGGAAAGGGACCGTGAGGTTGTTCAGGAGATTCTTCATGTTGAACTGCCGCTGCATTCCCACCATGGGAAGGCCTTTGATGGCGTATCCTTCGGCAGGCACCTTTTCCATTTCCATCTTTCCCTCGGCTCCTACGAAAAGGATTTCCGTGGCGGCATTCAGCTGCTTGAGCTTGTTTGCGATGGAGACGGCCGGGAAGATATGGCCTCCCGTGCCGCCGCCGCTGATGATGACTCTGATCGGTTTGTATTCCATTATGCTGTCGTGTCTTGCGTCCAATCGTCATGTCTTTCGATGAGCGGAGCCGCTTCCGCTTCCCGGCGCGCCATGTTGTCCCGTGCATCCTTGGAGATGGACAGCAGGATGCCGAAGACCACGCTGAAAACCAGGAAGGCGTTGGTCCCGTGGCTCACCAGCGGCAGGGTCTGTCCTGTCTGTGGCACCAGCGGCAGATGGACATTCACCGCCATGTGCATGAAGGCCTGGCCGGTCACCAGGATGATTAGCCCCGTCATAATGATTTTGTCGTAGTAGCGCTCGCATTCCTTGGCTACCATCGTCCCTCGGGCCAGCAGGCTGAAGTACAGGATGATGAGGATGACGGCGCCCCACAGGCCCGTTTCCTCCACGATGAAACTGAACATGTAGTCGCCGAAAATCACCGGCACCTGGTATTTCTGGGTGCTGTTGCCGATACCCTTTCCCATGAGCCCCCCTTCCTTGATGGCCAGAAGGGCCCCCACGGGCTGGTCCAGTTTGCCGCGGGCCTGCCGCCATTCCAGCGATTCCCGCTTGGAGGACATCAGCTGCCGCATGGTGGTGTCGTCGTCCTGGGTGATTCGGCCGATGGCGGTTCCGAAGCGGCTTCCTTCCAGGAGGCCGGCCTTGTAGGCCCCGAACATGATTCCCACGGCAACCAGGCCGATGGCCATCACGAAACCGACGTCCTTGGCGTCAATTCCGCCTACCAGCACCATCAGTACCATGATGGCGCCGATAAAGAGGGCGCTGGAATTGGATCCCATCATCACCATGAGCGTGGTGAGGAGGATGGGGAGGTAGATATAGACAATCTTCTGCCAGATGTCCTTTGTAAGGAAGGAGAGCCGCTGGACATGCCGGCCCAGGAGCGGTCCCCATTTGAAGTCTCCGCTCTTGAACGTGTCCAGGGCCCATCCCAGGTACATGACCATGAACAGTTTTACGAATTCATAGACGTGTATCTGCTTTCCGGCGATGATGAGGATGCGCCGTGCGCCGTTGATTTCACCGGCTCTCACAAGCCCCAGGTTCAGGTTGAGCACCAGAATGATGAGAATCCCGAAACTGATTGCGAAGCCGAACTGCGACAGTTTCCGGTACCATTCCACCTTCACGAAGTAGTAGAAACTGAAGATGATGACGAAGCCCAGCGCCACCACTTTGAGCTGGTCCACCATGATGGTGACCCGGTCGCTGCCGGTGTCGTTGGCCAGGCGCGGGGTGCTGGAGAACACCGAGATCACGGAGATGAGCATCAGGAACAGGGCAATCAGGAGGATTACCTTGTCTCCGGAGAAGCGGTCCATGAAACTGGTGAGATGTCCCAGGAAGCTGCCTTTCGTCTTTTCTTCAGCCATATCTTACAGGTTGCGGACGGCAGCCTTGAACTGCTCGCCCCGGTCTTCATAATTCTTGAACAGGTCGAAACTGGCGCAGCAGGGGCTCAGGAGCACCACGTCGCCGGCTTTGGCCAGGCGGGAGGCCTTCTGGACGGCCTCCTGGGCCGACAAGGCGTCGGTGATGGCGGGGACCATCCCCTCAAAGGCCGCGTGAATCTTGCTGTTGTCCACGCCCAGGCAGACGATGGCTTTCACCTTCTGCTTCACAAGCTCGTTCAGGATACTGTAGTCGTTCCCTTTGTCGGTTCCGCCCACAATCCATACCACCGGCTGTGTCTGGCATTCGAGGGCATACCAGGCGCTGTCCACGTTGGTGGCCTTGGAGTCGTTGATATACATTACGTCCTTGATGCTCAGGACCGGCTCCAGCCTGTGTTCGATGGGCTGGAAAGTGGAAAGCGAGCGGCGGATGACGTCGTTTTCGATTCCGGTGGCCTTGGCGGCCAGGGCGGCCGCCATGGAGTTGTAAATGTTGTGCTTTCCGCCCAGGGCCAGTTCCTTCAGGAAAATGTCGGTCTCCTCCTTGTCATAACGGACGATCATCTTGTCTTCTTTCAGGAAGGCGCCCTGCGGAACCTCTTTCTCCTGGGAGAAGGGGAGCATCTTGCACCGGAGCACAATTTTGGACAGATGTCCTACCGTGATGGCGTCGTCGGAGTCGAAGATGAAACAGTCGTCGCTGCGGAGATTTTTGGCAATCTTGAATTTGGCGGCCACATAGTTTTCCATCTTGTGGTCGTAGCGGTCCAGGTGGTCCGGCGTGATGTTGGTGATAATGGCGATATCGGGCCGGAAATCGTAAATGTCATCGAGCTGGAAACTGCTGATTTCCAGCACATAGAAGTCAAAATGTTCGGTGGCTACCTGGTAGGCGTAGCTTTTGCCGATATTGCCGCCCAGCCCCACGTTCAGGCCGGCGTTCTGCAGCAGATAGTAGATGAGCGAGGTGGTGGTGGTTTTTCCGTTGGACCCGGTGACGCAAATCTTCTTGGCCGAGTCGAAGCGGCCGGCAAACTCGATTTCGGATACCAGGTGGATTCCTTTCTCGCGGATTTTCTTCACCATTGGAGCCGTTTCGGGGATGCCGGGCGACTTGACAATCTCATCGGCATTCAGGATTTTGTCTTCCGTATGCTGTCCTTCCTCATAGGGAATCTCCCATTTCTGAAGCTCCTTGGCATACTCCTCCTTGATCTGCCCCTTGTCGCTCAGGAACACATCAAAACCTTTCACTTTGGCCAGGACGGCGGCGCCTACGCCACTTTCGGCACCACCCAATACAACTACTCTAGACATAAACTAACGAATCTTTAACAATGCTAATGTGCTCACTGCCAATATAATTCCCACAATCCAGAAACGGACGGTGATCTTTGCTTCATGCTGCGGAGGAACCGGTTTGGCAAAAATGACCGGTCCTTCGGGCGCCTTTTTGTCCTGATAATGATGATGGAGCGGCGTCATGCTCCAGATGCGGGTTCCCACCCCGTTGCGTTTCTTCGTGATCTTGAACCAGCTGCGCTGCATCAGCACCGACAGGCTTTCGGCGAAGAAGACACCGCAGAGCAGGGGAATCAGCAGCTCTTTCCGCATCAGCACGGCGCTCACGCCGATGATGCCGCCGATGGTGAGGCTGCCTGTGTCGCCCATGAATACCTGGGCGGGGAAAGAGTTGTACCAGAGGAAGCCAATCAGGGCTCCCACAAAGGCGCTCATGAAGATGGCGATTTCTCCGGACCCCGGTATATACATGATATTGAGGAAGTTGGAGTTGATGAGGTTGCCTCCCAGCCAGGCCATGATACCCAGTACCACGCCCACGATGGCCGACGTTCCGGCGGCCAGGCCGTCCAGGCCGTCGGTGAGGTTGGTGCCGTTGGAGCAGGCGGTGATCACGAGGACGATCATCAGCACATAGATGCCCCATTTGGTGTACCAGCCCCAGGCTCCCTTCACCGGCGACAGCCAGCGGTAATCGAACTCGTGGTTCTTCACAAAAGGAATGGTGGTTTTGGTGCTCTTCACCACATCTTCCTCCACATAGCGGCCGGAAGTGACCATGGTTTCCGTCTCCGGGGCATGCTCCGGGCTGGGATTGGCGACCACTTTTTCGCGGACCACGATATCCGGGCTCATCCAGACGGTGAGGCCGATAAGGAGGCCCAGACCCACCTGTCCCAGCAGTTTCCCTTTCTCGGACATTCCCTCCTTGTTGTGCCGGAACACTTTGATATAGTCGTCGGTAAAGCCCAGGGCACCGCACCACAGGGTGCTTACCAGCAGGAGAATCACATAGATGTTGGTGAGGTCGCAGAACAGCAGCACGCCCGCAAGGATGGATAGGATGATGATGATGCCGCCCATCGTAGGGGTGCCTTTCTTCTGGATTTGCCCTTCCAATCCCAGGTCGCGGACCGTTTCGCCGATCTGCAGGCGCTGCAGGCGGGCGATGATGCGTTTGCCGGCAAACATGGACACCAGCACGGCGGTGACCGCCGCCAGCATGGCGCGGAAACTCAGGTAATTCATCAGTCCCATGCCGGGGAAATCATACCCGACGGACTCCAGGTATCGGAAAAGATGGTAAATCATTCGGCAAGCAGTTTGAAAGTTTCAGTAACGATTTCCTTTTCGTCAAAGGGATGTTTTTCGTGGCCGATGACCTGGTAGGTCTCGTGCCCTTTTCCGGCCAGCAGGATGGTGCTCTCCCGGGGGGCTGTGAGGATGGCCGTGCGGATGGCTTCCCGGCGGTCGGTAACCACCAGCGATTTTGCAAGTCCCTTCCCGTCCAGGCCGGCCTTGATGTCGCCGATGATGGCTTCAGGGTCTTCGGTGCGGGGATTGTCCGACGTGATGACCAGCCGGTCGGCCAGTTTCGCGGCCACCTGGGCCATCTCCGGACGCTTGGTCTTGTCGCGGTCTCCGCCGCAGCCGAACAGGCATACCAGCGTTCTTTCCGGGGCGATGTCCCGGAGGGTGGTCAGTACGTTCTGCAGGGCGTCCGGCGTATGGGCATAGTCCACGATGACGGAGAGCCCCTTGGGGCCGCGGAGATTCTCCAGCCGGCCCGGAGCGCTTTCCAGGCGGGAAAGGGCCACCAGCGTTTCGGTGGGGTTGGCCCCCAGGCATACGGCGGTGCTGTAGATGGCCAGCAGGTTATAGGCATTGTGCCGGCCAATCAGGCGGCACCAGGTGTCGGTCCCGTCTATTTTGAGAAGCATTCCGTCAAAGTTCTGCTCAAGGACGCGGGCGGTATGGTCCGCCAGTCCCTGTACGGAATACGTGACCACCTGTGCCCTGGTGTTCTGTACCATCACGGACCCGTTGCGGTCGTCGGCATTGATGAGGGCGATGGCGTCCTTCGGGAGCTGGTCAAAGAACAGTTTCTTGCAGCGAAGGTACTCGGCGAAGGTCTTGTGATAGTCCAGGTGGTCGTGGGTGAGGTTGGAAAAGATGCCCATGGCAAACTGAAGCCCGGTGACGCGGTCCTGTTCCACGCCGATGGAACTCACCTCCATGAAGCAGTACTCGCAGCCGGCTTCCACCATCCGGGCGAGCAGGCTGTTGAGCGTAATGGGATCCACGGTGGTGTTTTCGGTCTCCAGACGCTGCCCGTCGACATAATTGGCGATGGTGGACAGAAGGCCGCAGGAATAGCCGAGATTGCGGAACAGATTGTACAGCAGCGTTACCGTGGTGGTCTTGCCGTTGGTGCCGGTGATGCCCACCAGCGTGAGTTTGCCGGAAGGATGTCCATAGAAGGCATCGGCCGCAAGGGCCACGGCCTTCCGGCTGTTGGCAACCTGCACGAAGCATACCCCGGAAGGGACAGAGGCTCTTTCTGAAGCATTTGCCCGGACTGGGTCGCGAAGCGACGCGGAAGAAAGGGCCTCCGCCCCTTCCGGAAGTTCTTCGCAGATGACGGCAACAGCACCTCTGTCCAGAGCCTGCGATATATAGGCGTGACCGTCGCTGGCGTAGCCTTTCACGGCGATGAACAGGGCTCCGGGCGTTACTTTCCGCGAGTCGCTGCAGACAGCCGTCACATTCACGTGGGCAGGTCCCTGGACAGAGACCGTATCAATGTGCTGTATGAGTTCGTTCAGTTTCATTATTTCAGCGTTATTTTCACCGTTTGCCCCTTTTCATACTTGCTCCCGGGGGCAGGAGACTGGGCCGACACATGGCCCACTCCGCTATACTGGCAGTTCAGCCCCATGGATTCCAACGTGTACAGGGCGTCCTTGAGGCCGAATCCTTTCAGGTCCGGCACCAGGCCTTTCTCCGACACGGCTCCTTTCTCCATGACGGGAACGGCGGCGGTGGGCTTGATGGCCTGGTCCCATTCCCCGTCCAGTGCATAGAGTTTGTCCACAATCTCGCGGACGGCGAGGGCCGGCATCGTGCCGCCGTAGAAGTTCCGGTGCGACGGATAGGAGTAAACCGTTACCAGGATGGTATATTTGGGGTTTTCTGCCGGGAAGAATCCGACAAAAGTACCCTGGAATTTCTTGCGGCCCGCCCCGTCGCTGTACGGATCTGTGCTGGAGCCCCTTTCGCCGGGCGACAGCACGACCCGGGCCGTTCCGGTTTTGCCTGCGACGGAGAGTTTGGCGCTCTTGAGCCGTGTGGCGGTACCTTCGTTGACCACGGCGCGGAGGGCCCGGGTGACGGTATCGGCCGTGGCGGGGGAGCAGATGCTGCTGTTCAGGGCCGACGGCTCGAAGCGCTTGAGCACCTTCCCGTCTTTCTCCACGCTTTCCACCAGGTAGGGCTTCATCATGGTGCCCTTGTTGGCAATGCCGTTGTAGAAAGTGGCGACGTGCAGGGGCGTGACGGCCATGCTGTATCCGTAGGCGGTTGTGCCCAGGGTGGTCCTGGACCAGCCGGGCGTGCCGGGCCGGTTCACCACAGGCGTTCCCATGCCGGAGATGTCAAAGTCGAACGCCTCTCCGAAGCGGTAGGAATAAATGTGGTCGAACATTTCCTGCGGCCTCTTGCCGTAGTAATTCTCGGCCAGATAGGTGAATACGTAGTTGGAGGAAATCTCGAAGCCGTGCATGACGGTGATGTCCCGGCGTCCGGTCTGCCTTTGGTAATCCAGGATGTGGACGTCCTGGTTGTAACCGCCGGGGACAAAGCCGTTGTTGGTGGGAATGGTCTGTTCCAGGCTCTTGACATAGCCGTCCTCCACCAGGGATACCAGGGTGACCGTTTTCATCACGGAGCCCTGTTCGCCCACTTCCCGCAGGCACAGGTTCTCCCGTTCCCACAGGGTGGTCTGGGGTGTGTTTCCGCGGGAGAGGTTCACCATGGCGCGGATGGCGCCTGTCTTGGCTTCCAGGATGATGCAAATGCCGGCGCGGACTCCGTCATCGGCCTGAATCTGGGCGCGCAGGGCCCGGTCGGCGATGTCCTGGAAGTCCACGTTGAGGGTGGTGCGGATGTCATTGCCGTCCTGCACTTTCACCTGGGCCGAATCCAGGTCCCGTACCCAGCGCTTGTTGTCGGTGACACGGCGCCATTCATATCCTTCCCGGCCATGCAGCTGGCTGTCGAAACTGGACTCCAGGCCAATCCGGTTCTGCTCTTTCACATAGCCGATGACGCGGCGGGCCAGGGAATCGTACGGATAGATGCGCTCTTCGTGCTTTTCCACGATGAATCCGCCGGTGTAGGGACCTTCCCGGAACAGGGGGAAAGTTTTGACCTTGTTCAGGGTGCTCAGGTCTATGTTCTTCTGGATGCGGAGGTATTTGGCTCCCTTGTCACGGCCTTCCAGGATGGCCTTGGCGTAGGCTTCGGCGCTCTTGTCCCTGAACTCGTTGCTCAGGTAGGTGGCCAGCTCACGGGCTTTGGCCCTCCAGGCGCGCTCCAGGCTGTCTTTTCCAAGATCGATATAATCCTGCTTGCGCACCGTGCAGTCCATGTAAATGTCGTAGAGCGGGGCCGAAATGGCCAGCGGCCTTCCGTCGGTGGCAAGGATTTTCCCGCGTACGGGCTGGTCCACGTGTTTCTGCACGGAGGGACGGAACAGGCCGATTACCTTTTCGTCCACCGTGTACGTGGCTTGGATCTGGACGATGCGCACCAAGATGGCGACGCCCAGGAGCATGAACATCAGGGACAGGAAGAACATCACCACGTGGATTCTGTCGCGGTTTTCGATGGTGTCCTTTATTTCGCTCTGTTTCTTGCTCATTTGCTCTTGATAATGGTCGCGGGTTCCTGGGGCAGGCTGATGTCCACTCCCAGCTGTTTCAGGCGGGCTTCTGCGGCCGATGCGCTGTGCAGTTTCACGAGGGCGGCCTCTTTCTCGGCATAATGGATGCGGAGCACGTCGAGGGCGGCCTGGTTGTCTCCGGCTTTGGTAAGGGTCTTGTCAACCTGCAGGCTCAGGAGGATGGTCACCCACATGAGCAGGAACAGGTACATGATGTGCATATAGTATTTGTCGGCCCGGACGCGGAGCAGGAATTCTCCGTTCCGAAGGGCGCGCATCAGGTTGCGGAAAGTGGTCCAGGCGCTTTTGAAACTCATTCGGCCGCCCTCCTTTCCGCTATCCGGAGCTTCGCGCTGCGGGCGCGGGTGTTTCCGGCGATTTCACTTTCTTCCGGGAGGACGGGCTTCCGGTTCACGGCCTGCAGCGGCGTTTCCATGCGGCCGAAGGCATCCTTTTCCATCTTCCCTTCCACGTTCCCGGTCTTGATGTAGTTCTTCACCATGCGGTCTTCCAGGCTGTGGTAGGTGATCACCACCAGGCGGCCGCCCGGCTTGAGGCTTCTGGCGGCTCCTTCCAGGAATTTTTCCAGGGAGCGCATCTCCTGGTTCACTTCGATGCGGAGGGCCTGATACACCTTGGCCAGAACCTTGTGCTCGGCCCCGGGGGGCAGCATGCGGGCGATGGCCCGGTCCAGGTCTCCGGTGGTGGCGAGCGGACGCAGGGCGCGGGCTTTCACGATGAGGCGGGCCATGTTGCGCGCACCGTCCACTTCTCCGTACAGGCCCAGGATGCGGGCGAGGTCTTCCTCGGCATAGCTGTTCACCACCTCTGCGGCCGTCAGGGCTCCTTCCCGGTTCATGCGCATGTCCAGCGGAGCCTCCTCGAAGCGGAAGCTGAATCCCCGGTCGGCGGTGTCGAACTGATGCGAGGAAACGCCCAGGTCGGCCAGGATGCCATCGAACTGCACCCCTTCGTGGCGGGCGTAGTTTTCGATGAAGCGGAAGTTGTTGTGGATGAGCGTGAGCCTCGGGTCCCCGGGGGCGTTGGCGATGGCATCGATGTCACGATCGAAGGCGATGACTCTCCCGCCGGCGTTTAAGCGTGAAAGTACGGCGGCGGTGTGTCCACCGCCTCCGAAAGTGGCATCTGCGTATGTTCCATCAGGATTCGTGACCAGAGCAGAAACGCTTTCTGTCAGGAGCACAGGGATATGATATTCAGACATTTCGAGACCCTCCCGTTATTTCTTGGAAGATAGTCTCGATGCGGTCTCTTTGAACTTCTCGTCGGAGAGAAGGCCGGCCTCCCTGGCCTCTGCAGCCCAGATCTGGAGTTTGTAGCCGACACCGCCGAATACTACCTCTTTGGTAATACCTGCACTCTCAAGCAGCTGCGACGGGACATTCAGCCGGCCCAGTTTTCCGTCCGGGACAACAGGGAAGACGCCGTCGTTGTACTTGGTCCAAAAATCAGCGTCTTCGGTATTGAGTTCGGGGTCCAGGCCTTCCAGCACCAGGTCGCTGCGGCGCACCCATTCCTCATACGCAAACAAATCCAGACAGCGCTGCTGAACGTTTTTCTTTACGATGAGGGTCATTTCTTCGGCCCCGCCACGCACCAGGGCGTCACGGAAAATGGCAGGGAGCACGATGCGCCCCTTGTCATCTACCTTGCCGGTGGCATTGCCGAAAAATCTGACCATAGACCCTTGTTTGACTTTCTACTTTCACGCTTGGTTACAAAGGTAAGAAAATTTTTCCACTTTATTACACTTTCTTCCATTTTTTTCCACAAAGTTTTTAACACGCAAAAATAACGCCCTGCCAGAAGGCAAAGGCGTTCATGATCGGTCGAAAAAGCTTTACAGTTCGCGGCGGAGGCGGGCTTTGGGAATGTCCAGCAGGGAACGGTACTTGGCAATGGTGCGGCGGGCCACTTTGTAGCCCTTGGCGGCCAGTCCGTCCACCAGTTCGTCGTCGGTGAGCGGGTTGTGCTTGTCTTCGCCGTCCACCATCTCGCGGAGGGCCTTCTTGATTTCTCGGGTGCTCACCTGGTCTCCTTCGCTGTTTTCCAGGCCTTCGGAGAAGAAATACTTGAGGGGGAAAATTCCGAAATGCGTCTCAATCCACTTGCTGTTCACCACACGGGAGATGGTGGAGATGTCAAATCCGGTCTTTTCCGCGATATCCTTGAGTACCATCGGCCTGAGGGAACTTTCGTCCCCGTCGATGAAGTAATCGTGCTGGTAGTCTATAATGGCGCGCATGGTGCTTTCCAGGGTATTTTGCCGCTGGCGGAGCGCTTCGATGAACCACTTGGCCGAATCAATCTTCTGCTTGACAAAAGTGGCGGCTTCCTTGTCGGCCCGGGACTGGGACATGCGGCCGTTCTCCATGATTTCGGAGTATTTGCGGTTGATGCGGAGTTCCGGGATGCTGAAACGGGGCATCGACAGGATGAGCTGGCCGTTCTCATAGTCCAGCTGGAAATCCGGCACCACCTGCTGGGCCTGGTCGTTGTAGGAATCGTCAATCTGGCCGCCGGGAGAAGGATTCAGGCGGCGGATCTCTTCCAGCACAGCCTTCATTTCGTCCTCCGACAGGTGGAGCCGGGCCATGATTTTCTGGAAATGGCGGTTTTTGAAGGCTTCGAACTGGTCTGTCAGAACCCGGATGGCGTTGACTACGGACGGCGTGCGTTTCTTGTCGTCCAGTTGGATCAGGAGGCATTCACGAAGGTCCCGGGCCCCTACGCCGGACGGTTCGAATTCCTGCACCACCCGCAGCATTTTCTCCACTTCTTCGGCATTGGATTCGATACCGGCCCGGAAGGCGAGATCGTCCACGAGGGTTTCGATGTCCCGCCGCAGATAGCCGTCATCGTCCAGCGAGCCGATGATGAAAGAGGCTATGGTGCGCTGGTGGTCCGTGAGATTACGGTAACCAAGCTGCTCCTGGAGACTTTGGGTGAAGCTCTGCTTGACGGAGAAGGTGTTGTATTCCGGACGCTCGTCCTTGCCCCAGTTGTTCACGTGGAGATTGTAGGAGGGGATGTCGTCGTCCTGCGGAGCGTAGTTGTCTTCCAGGGAGCCGCCGCTCTGTTCTTTTTCCTCCACTTCGGAAATGGAGATGTCACGGGGCTCGTCTTCTCCTTTCCGGGGGGTGTCGTCCAGGACGGGATTGTCGCTGAGGACTTCCCGCACATGCTGTTCCAGGGCCTGCACCGGCATCTCGATCAGTTTGATGGTCTGAATCTGAAGCGGTGAGAGTTTCTGCTGCTGTTTCTGTTGAAGTCCCTGTTCGATGGCAGCCATGGCTTAATGCGGATAGTTGATGCTTTCTTTGATGATGAATGCCGTGGGATAGGCCCCCTTGAGGGCGTTGAAGATACGCAGGGCTTCATCCTTGGAACGGAAATCTCCGATGCTCACCTTGTAATTGGGACTCTCGAAAGAACGGTACACGCCCGTTCCCGGAAACTGTTTCCGGAGAACCTGTTCGATGCTCTCCGATTTGGCGCGCGCCTGCGGACCGTTGTCGTAGAAAACGCGGATGCGATAACCGTTGATGGGCTTGTCCGCGTTGGACCGGGTGTAGTTTTCCAGGGCTTGGCGCACGGCGGCGCTTTGCTCCAGCTGGACACCGGGCCCCAGGACGGAAAGAATGCTCTTGCCGATGAGCGTGGAGTCAACCGGAGCGGTACGGGTTGTGTCCTGTGCCCGCAGGGAAACCCCGCCCAGCATAAGAAGCGTGAATATGACAAAAATCCGTTTCATGACTTACTTTTTGAATTGGGAAATGTCCAGGTCCCGGAAAGAGAGGGGAGCTCTCAGCACTCCGTTCTTCTTGAGGGCGCCTTGGATGTAAACGTCGGCCTTGAGACCGTCCAGGGAATTTTTGGCAGCAATCATCAGCACTTCCAGGATGGAAATACCGTCGTCCAGGACCACGGTGCAGGGGAGCTCGTAGGTGTCCTCCGTTTTGGGTTGCAGTTCCAGCGGACCGGTTGAAAAATGGGCGACGGGCTTGTCGTTGTAGCGGAGGACACCGCTCACTTCCTGGACAGCCAGCCTGCAGGCGGGATTGTTGATTCCCAGCAGCAGTTTTGCGTCCACAGACCTGGCCGATGTGGGGACGATATACGCAATCCCCACGTTGGTTACGGCAATGTCTTTCACTTTGGAAAGGCCGCAGGAACTGAGCAGAAGGGTTGCTGCAAGAAAGATGCCGATATGTCTGAACACTTTCATGGACGCAAAGGTAATGATTTTTTTTTATTCGCAGATAAGGGTGGCCGATGTGCAGTCTTTCACCCGGACGCGCACATAGGTTCCGATTTTGCGGTCCAGGGCCGGGAAGACGCACATCATGTTGTTGGAGGCACGGCCGCAGAGCTGTTCCGGGTCCCTTTTTGACGGGCCTTCCACCAGCACTTCCACCGCTTTGCCAATCTGGGCGCGGTAGCGCTCCAGCGACTTGCGGTTCTGGAGCTCGATAATCTCGTTCAGCCGGCGGTTTTTGACATCGGCCGGAATGTCGTCGGGATAATTCCTTTGGGCGAGGGTGCCGGGGCGCTCCGAATAGGCGAACATGAAGGCCCAGTCGAACCCCACTTCCTCCATCAGGGACAGGGTTTCCCGGTGGTCCTGCTCCGTTTCCGAGCAGAATCCGGCAATCACGTCGGTGGTGAGCCCGCAGTCCGGGATGAGGCTCCGGATTTTGGCGACGCGCTCCAGGTACCATTCCCGGTCGTACTTGCGGCGCATTTTCTCCAGCATCCGGGAACTGCCGGACTGCACCGGAAGATGGATATGCCGGCAGATGTTGGGATGCTCGGCCATGGTCCGGATGACTTCGTCGCTGATGTCCTTGGGGTGCGAAGTGGCGAAACGGACGCGCAGGTCGGGCGCGACGGCGGCGACCATTTCCAGCAGGCGGGCGAAGTTCACGCTTTCGCCGGCGCTTTTCCAAAGATAGGAGTCCACGTTCTGCCCCAGGAGCGTCACTTCCTTGTAGCCCCGGGCATACACGTCGCAGGCCTCGCGGACAATGGAATGGGCGTCCCGGGAGCGCTCGGCTCCGCGGGTATAGGGGACCACGCAGTAGGAGCATACGTTATTGCATCCCCGCATGATGGAAATGAAGGCCGATATGCCGTTGCGATCCGTGCGGACGGGAGTGATGTCGGCATAAGTCTCGTCCCTGGAGAGGAGAACGTCTATCTGGGGCTTGTCCGGAGTGATGGCATTCAGGAGGCGGGGCAGGGAGCGGTAGGCGTCGGGGCCCACGACAAGATCCACTTTCCCGGTGTCCAGGAGCTTGTCTTTCAGGCGCTCCGCCATGCAGCCCACGATGCCGACCAGAACCCCGGGACGGGCTTTCTTCTGCTGGTTGAACACGTCCAGGCGTCCCCAGATGCGCTGCTCGGCATTGTCGCGGATGGAGCAGGTGTTGGCCATGACAAGGCTGGCTTCTTCCATTTTCTCCGTGCGCTCGTAACCGGCTTCCCCGAGTATGGCAAAAATGACTTCGGTGTCATTGACATTCATCTGACACCCGTAGGTTTCGATATAGGCTTTTTTCATAGTGAAGGATACGGCTATCTTTTGCCGCCGTAGGCCAGGTCTCCGGCGTCTCCGAGGCCGGGGATGATGTAGTTGTGACTGGTGAGTTCCTCATCGATGGCGGCCACCCAGAGGGTGTATTTGTTGTCCAGTTTCTGCAGGAGCTGATCGACGGCGTAGCGGCTGGCGACGGGGCAGACCAAATGAATGGTGGCAGCCTCCCCGCCTTCTTCCTCCAGTTTCAGGAGGGCGCTTTCCATGGATGCGCCGGTGGCCAGCAAAGGGTCGGCCACGATGAGGGTTTTCCCTTCCAGTGAAGGGCAGGTGCAATAGTCTGAATAAACCTTGAAATAGTCTCCCTTCCCGTGTTTGCGGTAGGTGGAGAGAAACGCGCTTTCTGCATGGTCGAAAACGTCCAGGATGCCGCTCTGCAGGGGCATTCCGGCCCTTAGGATGGCCGCAATCACCAGCGGAGTGTCGAAGGTGGAGACCCTGGCCACGGCCAGCGGAGTGGTTACGTCTTTTTCCGAATACTGCAGCGTACGCGAAATTTCATAGGCGAAAACCCGGCCCACCCGCTGCAGGTTGGTGCGAAAACGGAGACTGTCTTTCTGGATGCGCGCATCGCGTATCTCTGCAATGTAAGTGTTCAGAACAGAGTTGTTCTCTCCAAGGTTGACGACTTTCATATTCCAGGAATTTGTGACTACCTTACAAAGATAGAAAAAATTTATTTCCCTACCCGTTCTTCCGAGAAAGAATAGAAGGCCCCGTCGGCAACGATGACATGGTCGGTCAGGGTGATGCCAATCGCGCTCAGGGCTTTCTTCAGCAGGTCGGTCTGGAAGATATCGGCCTGGCCGGGCAGCGGGGAGCCGGAAGGGTGGTTATGCACAAGGATGATGTGGCTGCTCTGCTTCTCGATGGCTTTTTTGAGAATCCGGCCGATATCCAGCGGGGTGCTGTCCAGGGATCCGGAGGTAATCATCTCCCGGCCGATGATGTAGTTGGCCTTGTTCAGGAACAGGACCCAGCATTCCTCGTGATCCAGGTTTTTGAGGGAAGGAAGCATGAGCTGATACACCAGTTGCGGTGAAGTGACGGAGCGTTTGTCGATAACGGCCGCCTCTTCGAAAGCGCGCCGTCCCAGTTCCAGGGCGGCTGCGATGCCCACGGCTCTGGCTTCTCCCACCCCTTTGTGCGAGATGAGCCTTTCCAGCGGCATTGCCCCCAGA
Organism: uncultured Bacteroidia bacterium; assembly: GCA_902794005.1. Lineage (GTDB taxonomy): Bacteria > Bacteroidota > Bacteroidia > Bacteroidales > UBA932 > Cryptobacteroides. The sequence continues at coordinate 22,813 of CADBFO010000016.1, read as the reverse complement.
AGGGTCAGCCGCCCTTTGGCGCAGGCCATCAGTCCTTGCGCCACTTCCATCACATTCCTGCCTTCGGTGCCGCTTCCCAGCAGGATTGCCAGCAGTTCGGCATTGGAGAGGGCCTTCGCGCCCCTGAGGCGCATTTTCTCCCGGGGCCGCTCGTCCGGGCACATGTCCAAAATCTTCATGACGCCAAGATACCCCATAAAAAAGAAAAACAACACAATCGGAAAAAAGATTGTGTTGTTTCAGGTGTTTATTTGCTGTTTTTTACGATTCCTATTGGATGAAAGCGACGATCTCGCCCTTCTCCACCCTGTCTCCCTGCTTCCCGAGGACGGCTACCACAAGCCCGTCCACGGCAGCCACGACATCTTCGATGCCGTAATAGGTCTGCACATGGCCGATGACTTCTCCGGCCTTCACTTTCTTTCCGACGGCCGGGGCCTTGGAAACGTCGTCCACGTCCAGTTCCCACAGAAGCTGACCCTTGACCGGGCACTGCAGGGGTGTGGCCTTGGGATAGCGGGCGGTGTATTCCTCCACGGAAAACTTGGGCATCTCCACCACCGGCCGTTCCACTGCGATGGGGGCGCCGGCTTTGGCCTTGAACTCTTCCAGCTCCTTGTTGAAACGTTCCTTGGCAATGCCGCTCCTGTAATCCCGGTACTGGCGCTCGTGCATGGCCAGTTCGAAGAGTTCTTCCTCGTCCTCGCCGCAGTCCCAGCCTTCCTCCTCCATCATCTTGCGGAACTTGGGAAGTTCGTCGGGATAATTGTCCTGCGGGTTTCCGCTGCTGAACGCCAGACCCTTCTCCTTGGCCAGGGCCACGATTTCCGGATCCAGTTCACCGGGAAGTTTGCCCATATTGCCCAGAATCATGCCCCAGGTGTCTTTGTCGATGGTGGTCCAGCGCGGCTTGTCGTTGAGCATGTTGAAAAGGTTCATGAGGGCCGTATTCTTTACATACTGGCTGAACGGTGTCACGAGCGGCGGATAACCCAGGCGCGGCCACACGTATTCCACTTCCTCGAAGAGTTTCACCATGAGGGTGTCCAGGCTCATTTCGGGGCGGCCGTGGGCACGCTGGGCGGCGTTGATGGCACCCTGGAAGCCTTTGAGGTCGGCCATCATGGAACCCATCATGCCGCCGGGAAGACCGCAGCCCACCAGGAGGGACGTCATGAGCTTGTTGCTGGGGTTGATCCAGTAGCCCAGGAAATCGTCGATGAACTTCTGGGTGAGGCGGCGAACTTCCATGTAAGCGTCCATGTTGAGGTCTTTCACCAGGAAGCCGTCGCAGCGGAGCATCTCGCGGATGGTGATGACGTCCGGGTGAACCTTTCCCCAGGAAAGCGGCTCGACGGCCACATCCAGGTAGTCGGCGCCGGCGCGGGCCACTTCCAGCATGGAAGCTACGGAAAAGCCGGGTCCTGAATGTCCGTGGTATTGGACCTTGATATGGGGATGCTTTTGCTTGATGCCGGCCACCAGTTCTCCCAGCACATTGGGGCGGCCGATGCCGGCCATGTCCTTGAGGCAGATTTCATCGGCCCCGTATTCCACCACCTTGTCCACGATGTCCATGTAATAGGCAACCGTGTGAACGGGGGAATGCGTAATGGAGAGGGCAACCTGTGAAATCATTCCGCCCTTCTTGGCGCCGATGACGGAGCCTTTGAGGTTGCGGTGGTCGTTGAGGCCGCAGAAAGAGCGGGCGATATCCGTTCCCTGCTTTTTCTTCACCTTGAACATGAGTTCGCGCACATCCAGCGGGACGGGGTTCATGCGGAGGGCGTTGAGGCCGCGTTCGAGCATGTGGGTCTGGATGCCGGCCTTGTGGAAGGGGGCGGTCCAGGCGCGCACGGCTTTGTTGGGGTTTTCGCCGAACAGGAGGTTCACCTGCTCGAAGGCACCGCCGTTGGTCTCCACGCGGTCGAAACAGCCCATGTCGATGATGGCGGGCGCCACTTCCAGCAGCTGGTCCACCCGGGGGACATATTTTCCGGAGCTCTGCCACATGTCCCTGTAAACCAGGGAGAACTTGATTTCACGTTTTGCCATAGTCGGTTTTCAGTATTTGCGTATTCGCAAAGATAGGAATTATAATTGAAAAATTTTGGAAAGATAGAAAAATTCCTTACATTTGCAGTCCCAATACGGTGGATGTAGTTCAGTCGGTAGAGCATCGGATTGTGGTTCCGAGTGTCGTGGGTTCGAGCCCCATCATCCACCCCACAAAAAAGCAGCCTTCATTTTGATGGGGCTGCTTTTTTGGTTAATTTGCTGTACCGGGACCGCCTAGTTGGTGAGGTTGTAGGTGTTTTTCGTCACTTCCTTGCTGTCGGACGAGAGTTCATAGACGGTGACGGACAAGCGGGAGAACTCGCCGTTTTTGCGGATTTCGGTGAGAGGGATGCTGAGTACGTCCTGTTTTTCCTTGAGGAGGTCGGCGTCCATTTCGGCCGGATTCTCTCCGTTTCCGTCGTGATACAGATAGAGGTTCAGTTGGTTGTCGCGGCTGTCCCACCATACCTGGGTGTTGTGGGCATAGTTGGATGCCGGATTGTAATAGTAGGTGTAGAAAATGTTGAAGTAGAGTCCGCTAACGCTGCTGTCATTCACGATAATGGGATCGGCATACTCTTTTTCCATTTCTCCGAGGGGGGACGCTTCGAGCTGCCGGACTTCCAATACGTTTTTCAGGATAATATCCATTTCACGGTTCTGGATATCGCAGAGGATGTAAAAACGGCTTCCTTCCTGTCTCCAGGCTTCGCTGCCGGTCTTGTTTTCCACGACACGGAAGATGACGCCGATGTCCGAGACGAGGGTCCCTTCATGCGAAACGACAAAATCCATGTAGTTGTTATAAACGAAGGTGCTTTCCTTTACGCAGGAACTTGCTGCTGCCATGCCGAGGCAGAAAGCGAGGAGGAGTAAAAACTTTTTCATGTGTTTCTGGATTTGCGGCTGGTCGGCCGTGCAATTAACTGGATGTCAATGTCTTCAATGGTGAATCCGCGGAACTTGCGCCGTTTCATGTGTGAAAGCACCAGACTCTGGAGTTCTTCGTCAATGACGTCACGGTAAGTGTGGTTCTCGCGGTCATACAGATGGATATGATGAAAAGTGTTGATGTCGAAGAACATCTTGTTGGTGGCCGACATGCGCCGGTTGTAAATCCTGAAATCGGCCAGTTGGGAGAGGATGTTGTACACGGAGGCAACCGTTACTTTGGAGCCGCGGCTCGCAAGTTCTTCTCCCACCATGTCGGCGGAAGCGTGTCCGAGCTCCATCATAACCTCGTGAACAGCCATACGCTGACGCGTCGCCTTGAGGTTGTGCTTGCGAAGTTGTGTCCGGAAATCTTCCAGGGTGGGGGTGGGAGGGGGCATGGTAATCATAAACTGGGATGTAAAAGGGCGTTGGCATTGGCGATGGCTGCGGGGGTGATGGTGGCCCCGGAGAGCATCCGGGCCAGCTCCTGAACGCGGCCGTCTTCGTTAAGGTACTGCACCGACGTTACATCGCCGGTTTTGGATACAAGGTAATGGGCGTTCCCCTTGGCGGCTACCTGGGGCAGATGGGTGATGGCGAAAACCTGCATGTCGGCACCCATGGTGCAGACCAGGGATCCCATCTTGTCGGCGGTGCTGCCCGAGACGCCGGTATCGATTTCGTCGAAAACCAGCGTGGGCATCCGTTTGAAGCGGGCCATTACGGCCTTGAGGCTGAGCATGATTCGGGACAGTTCTCCGCCCGAGGCCGCTTTGGACACGTCGGAAGGAGCATGACCGGCAGAGGAAAAGAGGAAACGGACGCTGTCGCGGCCATCGGCACCGGGCGTGGCGTCTTCCAATTGGACATGGAAGAGCGCTTTTTCCAGATCCAGGGCGTGCAGCTCCTTCAGGATGGCGGCGGCGAATCCCTGCGTCCCTTTTTCGCGAAGGCTGTGAAGCCGCTCGCAGCATTCCGAATACAGACGAAGTTTTTCTTCCACGGCCTTCCGTGCTTTCTCCACTTCCGTGACCAGTTGCGTGGCGTCCGTCACGAGGCTTTCCAGGTGGTTTCTTCGGGCAATAAGCTCTTCCACCGTTCCTACGCCATGCCTTTGCATGAGCTCGTACAGCAGGGAAAGGCGGTCTTCCACTTCCTGCAGCCTCTCGGGCGAGGCCTCCGTGCGTTCGTTCACCGAAGCTACTTCGGCGGCGATGTCTTCCACCTCCAGGCGGGCCGATGCCAGCCGCTCGGCCAGGGAATTCAGCCCGGGAATGAAGGAACCGGCCTTCTCCAGCCGTCTGGCGCACTCGCGAAGGCTTTGCGAAAGCGCTTCTCCATGTTCGGGCGTCAGGAGATTCTCTGCAAAGCAGAGGTTTTCCTTGATTTCCTCGGCGTGGGAAAGCTGCTTTTGTTCGCACTCCAGCGCTTCCAGTTCTCCTTCCTGCAGGCGGGCGCGGTCCAGGCGCTCCCAGCGGGCATGATTGTATTCCTGCTCCTCGCGGGCTCGGCTCAGCCGCTCTTCGACAGAGGCGAGTTCGCGCCGGCTCTCCTGCAGGGCGTTCCAGGCGAGGCCGCACTGCTTCCGCACTGCTTCCGCACCGGCCCACAGATCCAGGGCTTCCATCCGGAAACGCTCGTCCGAAAGACGGAGTGTCTGGTGCTGGGAATGGATGTCCACCAGGCGGGATGCCAGTTCCTGAAGCACATTGACGCTCACGGGTTCGTCTCCTGCGAAACTCCGGGAACGGCCGCTTTTTGCCACGGTCCGGCGAAGGATGAGCCGGTCCCCTTCGGCGGGGAGGTCGGCTTGTGCGAGAATGTCCCGGATTTCTTCGTCCATGCCGAACTCCGCTTCCACCACGCAGTTCTCTCCGTGCGGGCCCACCATGGAGGCATCGGCCTTGGCTCCGAGAACCAGTGACAGGGCGCCGAGAAGGATGGACTTGCCGGCCCCAGTCTCTCCGCTGATAATGATAAGACCCTCCGGAAACCGTGTTTCCAGAGATCCGATCAAAATATAATTGGAGACGGAGAGGCTGTAAAGCATAGCCTATTCTCCGCTAGAAATGTCGATGGGGTTTTCGTTTTGGGCCTTGCGGTAGAACAGATCGCCGTTTTCGAATTCCGAGATGGCTACGAGGTCCGGCTTGGGCTGACGCTCATAGTATTTGGAAATTTCGATCTGCTCTTTGTTTTCGAAGACCTCTTCCATGGTGTCTCGGTCTCCGCGGAACTCGTCCAGTTTCTTCATGAGTTCTTTCTTCTCTGCGACGGCAATCTGGTTGGCGCGCTTATAGAGAATTACCACGGATTCGTAGATGTTGCCGGTGGGCGCGGCGAGATTCTTGATGTCGCGCGTCACGGTGTTTACAGGGACTTTCTTTTTGTTCTCCATTTGTTAAAAATAGCTTGTCTATATTAGATACCCGTCGGGGAAACAACAAGTTTCAATTATTTTTCATTCGCTTTCTCTTCCTCGGCCACACCGTCCTTCCCGAGGAATTTCTGCACCTGGCGGTAGATGCCGTCCAGCTCATGGCGGTAACGGGACTCGGGATATTCCCCCACAAAGTTGAGGTAGTCGTCCACAAAGGTGAGATAACGTTCTTTCTGCTTCTGCCACACGCTCAGGCGCGCATAGTGGTAGGATGACATCGCAGTGTAGTAGAGCACATCCTCCCGGTAGTTGTTGTTCGCGTTGGTCTTGAGCACGTTGAGCAGTTTGATGCGGGCCGACGGATACTGTTCCATGCGGTAGTACTGGCGGCCGGCCTCGAAGTCTTTGCGGTCCAGGCGGTCCTGCAGGTCGGCCATCATCTTGCGGCAGGCCTCCATGTGGACGTCGTCAGCCTTGTTCTCCCGCATGTATTCGGCAATGTGCGACATGCAGCTCCGGGTGGGAAGCTGATCCAGTTCCCAGCGGTAGGTGGCGCGGTACAGGCAGTCCAGGCGGTAGAATGCCGCATCGGAGGCGAAGGGACTGCGCGGGAAATTCTGAACAAAGCGGGAAAAGTTGGATTCGGCCGTGTAGTAGTCCTTGTTGCGGTAATTGGACAGCCCCCAGTAGTACTGGACCGTGTCGTCCCTGGCGGTGCCGCTGGTCAGAACGGCCAACGATTCAAACAGCTGGGCGGCCTTCATGTACTTCTTGTTGTTGAAGAACTCCATGGCGGCCTGGTATTTGGCATTCACGTCGTTGGAGGACAGCAGGACTTCGTACTGGCTCTTGCAGGAGAACAGGCTCAGAAGAAGAACCCCGAGGACTGAGAATTTGAGTTTATTCATGGTCTTATGCATTAACGTGCTCCAAAAGGAATTTTTCGGCATCCTGGGCGGCCATGCATCCCGACGCGGCCGCCGTAACGGCCTGGCGGTAACGGGAATCCTGAACATCTCCGGCGGCGAAAACCCCCGGGACACCGGTGCGGGAACTCTTGCCTTCGGTGACGATGTAGCCGTTCTCGTCCAGCTTGAGCCAGGGAGCGAAAAGGGCCGATGCCGGCGTATGGCCGATAGCCAGGAAGAATCCGTCGATGGCAATGTCAAAAACGGTGCCATCCTTGCGGAGAAGACGGGCCCCGGTGACACCCATCGCATCTCCCAGCACTTCCTGCGTATTGCAGTTCCAGAGCACTTCGATGTTTTCGGTGGAGAGAACTTTTTCCTGCATGATCTTGGAGGCGCGGAAAACGTCCCGGCGCACAATCATATACACTTTCTTGGCAAGGCTGGCCAGGTACAGGGCTTCTTCGCATGCCGTATCGCCGCCTCCCACGACCGCCACGGTCCGTTTCCGGTAAAAGAATCCGTCGCAGGTGGCGCAGGCCGATACGCCGGCTCCCTTGAACTTTTCCTCCGAGGGGAGGCCCAGATAGCGGGCCTGGGCTCCGGTGGCGATGATGAGGGTTTCGGCCTCTATCTCTTTTTCGGCGTCGATGGTGATGCGGAAAGGCCGGCTGTCCAGATTCACGGCCGTCGCCGTGCCCTGACGGACATCGGCCCCGAAGTGGCGGGCCTGCTGCCGCATGTTTTCCATGAGGGTATTGGCATCGACCCCCTCCGGGAAACCGGGGAAGTTTTCCACGACGGTGGTCGTGGTGAGCTGGCCGCCGGGCTGGATGCCTTCATATACCACGGGGGAGATGTTGGCGCGGGCGGCATAGATGGCGGCTGTGAATCCGGCAGGGCCGCCGCCCAGTATCAGAGTCTTTACGTGTTCCATTGGTTTATTTCTTCAGGACGGTGGTATAGTCTTTCTTGAATACGATGCGGCGTACGGCCACATTGTGGTGGTTGCCGTTGCCGTCGGTGTCGAAGAGGAAGTCCGTATGGAGTCCGGTGCCTCTCTCATGCCCCATCCGTTCGGGCCAGGATGTGCCGTAGCGGGCGGCACGGACGATGAAGTAACGGGCGGTGTCATAGCCCTGGAAGGCAAACTGGGAAGGCTCCGTGCGGAACAAGGACCGGTACGAGCGGATGAAGCGGTCCACTTCGGCAGCGGAATAGTCGACATGGTAGGACGTGGAAATGTGCAGGGATGCGTCGTGGTAGGCGCTGCCCTCGATGGTATCGAAGGTGCGAACCTTGGAGGGGGCATACATGACGATGTCATAGCCTTTTCCAAGCATGATGCCCAGGTTGCGGACGACGTCTCCGATGAAGGCTTCGCTCTCGGACGCGACCACCACGCGGTTGGTTCCGTCCTTAGTCATGGAACCGGTGAGGATGGCGGGGATGCCGCGGCCTTCCACGATGCCGTAGTTGAGGATGTCGTAAGTGAGTTCCCGGCGGGCCAGGGCGCTGCGTATGGCCACGGAGGCCGTGACGCTGCCGGCGCCTTTTTCGGTGATGAGGATGATTTTGTCCTCATCGTGGACGTCGTCTTTCACCCACTGGCCCAGATCGTCATACTGGTTGTCGACGGCCGTAGGGACCTGGATGAAGTTGTGGTAGAGAGCGCTCAGGGAGGAGGCCTTCTGGTCCAGGGGAGAAATAACGGGGACGCGGCCGTCCACCCGCTGAAGGATGGCTTCCAGGTCCCTGGAGGCGACGGGGCCCAGGACGAAGTCGCTTCTGACAAGGGCATCGACGGGCGGCAGGCCGGCCGACAGGTCGTACACATGGGCCTGCACCTTGAGGCCTTCGGCTTCCAGGTCTTTCAGGGCCATGAGTACGCCGGAGTAGAAGTCCAGGTTCACCTCGCTGGGCTTGCCGGTGGCGCGCAGGGGAAGGATCAGGGAGAAATCCACCACATCGCGCGAACGGACGTTCAACAGATCGCTGTCGGAGACTTCCGGCACCTGGAAATCCCGGGGCGGGACGCCGTCAGCGCTTTTTTCGGCTTCCACCGTTTCCACAGGTTCAGGCTTGTCGTCATCGTCCTCCTCCTCGTCCTTGTCCTCATCCGCCGCCACGGCTGCCACGGCAACCGTTTTGACCGGAATCTTCAGCACCTGGCGGGTACTCAGTTTCTTGCTCTTGAGGCCGTTCAGGTCCATGATGTCCTTGACCGACACGTCGTAACGGCGGGCGATGTCCTCAATGTCCTCGTACCATTTGACCGTGTGTTCCGTATAGGTCGAAGAAGTTTCCGCCTGCCTGTTGGAGGCGGTTTCCCCATGGCTTTCCACGGCGGCGTTTTCACGGTAGGGAACCAGCAGGATGGCGTTCTTCTGGAGGCCGGTTTCCCGCAGGGAAGGATTGGCTTCGTAGAGGTCGTTTTCCGTGACTCCGTAGGCCTTGCTGATGCTGTAGAGCGTCTGGCGTTCCAGGACCACGTGGGAAAGATAGATCTTTCCGTTCAGCTTGACCTTCTCTTTGGAGACGGTGACGGGAGTGGGAACATATTCCTGGGCCATCGCTGCACCGCAGCTCAGCACCAGGAGCGAGGTAATCAATGTTATGAGTCGTTTCATCTTACATTATATTATAAGGTGGCGGCAAATTCCGCAAGGCGGGTGCAAAAACGGTCCCAGCTGAGGCGGTCTTTTTCTTCGCCGATGGCTTTCCGGCAGTTCTCCTGCAAGGCGGAATCTTCGAAATAACGGAGAATCTCCCGTCGGATGGCGCGGGCCGACGCTTCCGCTGCGACAATTCCCGTGCCACGGGCGCCGATGGTGTCCTTGAGGCCGCCCACGTCGGTGACGATCATGGGGACGCCGAAGTGGCAGGCAATGGCACTGATGCCGCTTTGGGTGGCGCTCCGGTAGGGGAGGACGGCGACATCGGCCACGCTCCAGAATTTCTTTACTTCCGAATCCCGGATATAGTCCGGATAAACATATACCCTGTCTTTTCCGGGAAGGGTTTCGATGATTGCCCGGTATTTGTCAAAGGAACCGTAAGGTTCTCCCGCCACCACCAGCTGGTAATCTTCCGGAAGGTCGCGGAAGGCTTCCAAAAGAATGTCCAACCCCTTGTACTCGCGGATGAGGCCGAAGAAAAGGAGGGTCTTCCGGGAGGGATTCACTCCGAGAGCCCGGGCCGCTTCTTCTCTTTCCATCCGCGGTCCGAAATGGGCGTAGATGGGGTGGGGAAGCAGGATATGCGGCGCTTCCGGACGGAAGGCCAGAAGGTCTCCTTCCACCTGGGCCGACATGCTCACGAAGCCCGTGCATCCGTTCAGGAAGTAGCGGGTGAGGGGCTTGTCGAACCAGTGGGCTTCGTGCGGAATGACATTGTCCAGCACCACGACGCTCTTGCAGCCGCATCGGCGGGCTACGTATCCCAGGGACGGAGCGAACCAGGACATCCAGTACTTCATTACCAGAAGGTCCGGTTTCCAGGCCCGGATGGCCCTGGCGGTCCTGATCCAGGTAAAGGGATTGACGGTATCCAGTAAAGCTTCCGCCTTCACGGGGGCAGCCTCGTCTTCCGGGGTCACGTACTGCGTTTTCCCGGGAAAAAGAAGGTCGGGATACTGCCTGGAGAAGGAAAAGGCACGGGTATCATGACATTTTCCCAGTCCTTCCAGCATGCTGGCGTTGAACTGGGAAATGCCACCGCGAAGCGGGTAGAAGCTTGAAAGGATCGCGATTCGCACCTTTATTTGCTTTCCTGTTTGGTTTTGATGTAAGCGGCGTTCAGGCCGGCGAGGAGTTCATCGGTGATGTCCAGTTTGGCGTCTCCGGCCACCACGGGCGTGGAAAGAATTCCACCGGCGGTGGCGAGGATGAGGGCGTACTGATGCTCGACGTTGAATTCGGTCACGTATTCAGCGATGGCGTTGGCAATCTGGTTCATCATGACCTGCTGCTCTTCGGCCATTTCCTGCTGCTTGCGCATGGCATACTGCTGGTATTCCTGCTGCTGCTGCTGAAGCTTCTGGTACTGGGCCTGTGCCACGGAAGTGGTGAGGAGGCCTTTGTCCACCTTGTTCTGGAAATCGTTGGCGTCTTTTTCCAGTTTCTTGCCGCGGCGGTCAATCTCTGCCTGGATGCCGGAAGTCTTGGTCTCGAACACGGAGTTGAGGTCGTTGGCCATGTCATAGCCTTCCATGACTTTGTCCATGTTGAAATAGACGATGCTGCCGGCGACGGCGGTGCTGTCCTTGGATGCGGCAGCCGCGGGTGCGGCGGTCTGGTTCTGATTGCAGGAGACGGCGGCAGCCATGAGGGCTGCAACACCAAATGCGATGAGAGTCTGTTTCATTATTGCAAGTTTAATAAATAATTCCTATGGAAAGGGTACAAAGTTAGTTATTTTTTGCGGATTTCCCCAAGATAGGCCTGAATTGTTTTCTCCAGCCCCAGATACAGGGCGTCGGAAATGATGGCATGGCCGATGGAAACCTCCTCCGTCCAGGGAATGGTCTGCACGAACCAGGCCAGGTTTTCAAGGGAAAGGTCGTGTCCGGCATTGAGTCCCAGCCCCGCTGCCCGGGCGGCCTTGGCCGTCTCCAGATAGCGGGCGATGGCGATTTCACGGTCCTGCGGGTACTGGGCGGCGTAGTCGGCCGTGTACAGTTCTACGCGGTCTGCGCCGCAGCAGGCGGCTCCTTCGGCCATGTCCGGGTCCGGGTCGATGAAAATGGATGTCCGGATGCCTTTGGCATGGAAGGTTTTGCACAGGTCCGAGAGAAGGCTTCTGTTTTCAAGGGTGTTCCATCCGGCATTGGAGGTGATGGCGTTGTGCCCGTCCGGTACCAGGGTCACCTGGTCCGGAACCACTTCCAGCACGAGGTCCACGAAACTCGGCACGGTGGGATTCCCTTCTATGTTGAATTCCGTCCGGATGAGGGGGCGGATTTCCCGTACGTCGGCATAGCGGATGTGGCGCTCGTCCGGACGGGGATGGACGGTGATGCCCTGGGCCCCGAACTGTTCACAGTCGAGGGCTGCGCGGGTTACGTCGGGGACATTTCCCCCGCGGGCATTGCGTAAAGTGGCGATTTTATTGATGTTGACGCTGAGGCGAGTCATGTTTCTTTTGTTTAAGTTCGACAAAAATAAGGAAATTTATGAGAAATGTGTTAATTTTGGCGGTTGAATTTATTCTGACGCATGAAAATAGGATATTTTATTCTCAACGACGATTTGAGGAAAGACCCGCGGATGCACTCCTTGATAAAGGATTTGGAGTCGGCTACATTCCAGTTGTATGAGATTCATACCAAGTCGGATGTCCAGCCCGAGACAGACCTGGTCCTGTCCATGGGCGGGGACGGCACTTTCCTGTCCGCCGCCCACGTGGTGGCCGATATCGGCCTTCCCATCCTGGGCGTAAACTTCGGCCGCATCGGCTTCCTGTGCGAAAACCGTCCGGAAGCGGTTGTCAGAGCCCTGATGGAAGGGGATTTCCAGATAGAATACCGCACGGTACTCAACGCTACGCTCAAGGGGCCGGAGGCGCGGCGCACCATCGGCATGCTGCCTTATTCGGTGAATGAAGTGGCCCTGCACCGCAGCGGATCCTCCGTTCTGGGCATCCACGTGAGCATTGACGGGGAACCTCTGCCCACTTATTGGGCCGACGGCCTTCTGGTGGCCACCTCGTCCGGTTCCACCGCCTACTCCCTCAGCGTCGGCGGTCCCATCTGCATGCCGGGCACCAAGGTTCTCGTGCTGGCCCCGATAGCCCCGCACAACCTGAACGTACGCCCCATGGTTCTCCCGGAGACCGCCAAACTCGATATCTCCTTCGAGTGCCGCGACGGCCGCGCCACCATGTCCACCGACAACCGGGTGGTGGAAATCCAGCCGGATTGGTCCATTCATGTGGAGATGGCACAGTTTTCGCTTAAACGTATCCAGCTTGCCGAGTCCGGCTTCGTGAAGGCCCTCACTTCACGGCTGTTCTGGGGCGAGGATATGAGAAACAACGGATAATGTCCTTATGAGCAATATACCGCAGCACGTATCCATCATCATGGACGGAAACGGCCGATGGGCGAAAGCCCGCGGCAAGGAACGGATTTTCGGCCATTTCGAGGGCGCGGAAAGCGTCCGTGCCTGCCTGGAGGCCGCCGTGGAAGACGGGGTGAAATATCTTTCCCTGTATGCTTTCTCCGAAGAGAACTGGGGACGCCCCGAAGCGGAGGTGAACGGCCTCATGGAACTTCTGATAAAGTACTTGCGGCAGGAACTCGCCAACATGATGTCAAACAGGATCCGTTTTGTGGTTCTCGGACACCGGGAGCGCCTGAGTGAAAAGGTGAACGGGCTCATCGACGAGGTAATGGCCACGACGGCTTCCAACGACGGAACCACCCTCGTCGTCTTCCTCAGTTACAGCGGTAAATGGGATATCCTGCAGGCCATGAAGAAGGCGGCCCGGGAACTTTCTCCCGAGCAGTTCCAGGCTCTGGAGCCCCATGACCTGGACCGTTTCCTCGTCACGGCCGGGATTCCGGATCCGGACCTTCTCATCCGCACTTCCGGAGAGCTCCGGATCTCCAATTATCTGCTGTGGCAGTCGGCCTATACGGAATTCTATTTTACGGACACCCTGTGGCCGGATTTCCGGAAACCTCAGTTCCGGGAGGCCCTGGCCGAATATGCGCGCCGGGACCGCCGTTATGGTAAAGTCAAATAAATTGCCTATATTTGCAGGATAAGTTTTTACTCGAATGAATTGCAGACGGATACTTTGCGCGGCCATGTTGCTCCTGGGGGGAATCACCCTTCGGGCGCAAAATACGGGCGGCGGCATTGAAATCGACTATAACCGCCCGCAGAAGTATATCGTCGGCGGTGTGAGCGTGGAAGGGAACCGGTATTTCAACGAGCACCAGATTCTTCAGCTTACCGGTCTGCAGGCAGGCCAGGAAATCACCGTTCCGGGAGAGGATGTCACCGGCATCGTGAAGCGCCTGGTGGGACAGCGGTATTTTGAGGACGTGGCCGTGGTGCTGGATTCCCTCAACACCCAGGCCGATACCGCCTGGTTCAAGATCTGTGTCAGGGAGCGCCCCCGCGTATCCCGCTGGACATATTCCGGCGTGAAAAGCGGCGAAAGGAAGGATTTGCAGGAGCGCCTGAACCTCCGTCCCGGCCGCGAGTACTCCGATTATGTGAAGAAAACATCCATCGATATCATCAAGCGGTACTATAAGGAGAAAGGCTACCTGAAGGTGGATGTGGATGCGCAGGTGCAGCGCGACACCATGATCCGCAGCGCCATCCGGGTGAACTTCGCCGTGACCAAGGGCAAGAAAATCCGGATTCGGAACATCAATTTCTTCGGAAACACGGATATCAAGCCGCGGAAACTGGCGAAGAACATGAAGGAGACCCACGCCAATACGTGGTACAATCTGTTCAAATCCAAGAAGTTCAAGGAGAAGGAATACCAGACGGACAGAAAGACGGTGCTGGATGCCTTCAACGAGGCCGGTTACCGGGATGCCCGCCTGGTGCGGGACTCCGTCTATTTCCTGGATGACGGAAAGCACATCGATATCGACATGGTGTTCGACCAGGGCCGCAAATACTATTTCCGCAACATCACCTGGACGGGCAACTCCGTCTATCCTTCCGAGGTCCTGAACAACATTCTCCAGGTAAAGAAAGGGGATGTCTATGATGTGGTGACCATGGACAAGCGCCTCCATGGCGGCGGAAAGGAAAACGAGTACGACGTGTCCAAATTATATAAGGACAACGGTTACCTTTTCTTCAACGTCACTCCGGTGGAAATCAACATCCAGAACGATTCCGTGGACGTGGAGCTCCGCATTGCCGAAGGAAAGCCCGCCACCCTGAACGAGGTCATCATCAACGGTAACGACCTCACCAGCGAGCGCGTGGTCCGCCGGCAGCTGTTCACCCTTCCGGGCTATCTGTTCAGCCAGAGCGATTTCGAGCGTTCCATCCGCGAAATCGCCTCCATGGGCCAGTTCGATCCCGAGGCCATCATGCAGTACGGAAGCGGGTACAACATCATCCCCAACCAGATGAACAATACCGTTGACGTGATTTACAATGTGACGGAGAAGCCGTCTTCCCAGCTGGAACTCTCCGGCGGTTGGGGCGGCAACACCTTCGTGCTCACGGCCGGTGTGAACTTCAACAACTTCTCCACCCGCCGCATATTCGAAAAGGGTGCCTGGCGTCCGGTTCCCCTGGGAGATGCCCAGAACCTCGCCTTCCGTTTCCAGACAAACGGCAAGTACTATACCAACATCAGCGCCAGCTTTACGGAGCCCTGGCTTTTCGGCAAGAAGCCCACTTCCCTGAGCATTTCCGGCTATTATTCCAGGATGACGGATTCCTACCTGGCCATCGGCATCCTGTCCACGGACAAGATGTTCGAGGTGTTCGGTTTCAATGCCGGTCTGGGTACACGGCTGAAATGGCCGGACAGTTACTTCGTCCTGTATAACAACCTGAGCTGGCAGACGTACAAGCTTACCAACTGGACCAACAGTTACTTCGCGTTCAACGACGGTATCTCCCATAACCTCAGTTACACCCTTTCGCTTTCGAGAAATTCCTCCGACCAGCAGATTTATCCGCGTACCGGTTCGGAATTCTCCGCCTCCCTGCAGCTTACTCCGCCGTATTCGCTGCTGCGCAAGTACACCTACAAGAACGGCGAAAAGGTGCCCGTGGGCAGTTGGAAGGATGTCAATTACGACGAATGGACGGCCGCCCAGCGCTATAAGTGGATCGAGTATCACAAGTGGAAGTTCAACGCCACCGTCTATACCAAACTGGTGGGAGACCTTGTGCTCATGACCCGCGCCCAGTTCGGCTATCTGGGTTACTACAACCGCAACTGGGGCTATTCCCCGTTCGAGAACTTCCAGGTGGGCGGTGACGGCATGTCCGGCTACATGACCTACGGTGCCGAAATCATCTCCCTGCGCGGTTACGAGGATTATTCCCTCACTCCCAGGAAGATTACGCCGTACAGCCGCAATCTGCAGAGCTATGCCGGTAACGTCTATGACAAGTTTACGGTAGAGCTGCGTTATCCGGTTATCCTGCAGCCGCAGTCCACCATCTATGTCCTGGCCTTCCTGGAAGGCGGTAACTGCTGGAGCGACATCCGCGAGTTCAACCCGTTCCAGATCAAGCGGAGCGCCGGCGTGGGCGTGCGCGTGTTCCTCCCGATGATCGGCCTGCTGGGTGTGGACTGGGGCTACGGCTTCGACGATGCCACCAACGGAAACAGCCACTTCCACTTCGTCCTGGGCCAGCAATTCTAAAAAGGTATGGTATTTGAAAGCATAATTCCTGTCATTCTGAACGAAGTGAAGAAACTAAGAAGAATCTGTATCGAAAACAAAACAACTATTATTGATATGAAAAAAATCTTTGTTATCGCCCTTGCGGCATTTGCCAGCTTAACCGTCTCTGCCCAGACCATCGGCAAAGTAAACTTCAGTGAACTCGTGATGCTCATGCCCGAAATGGATGCAGCCCGTGAAACCATCGCCGCTTCCCAGAAAGAGGCCGATGAAACCTATTCCGCCATGTTGGAGGAATATCAGGGAAAGATGAGCCAATATCAGCAGAAGCAGTCCACGTGGACGGCTGCCATCAAGGAAAGCAAGGAGCGTGAACTGATGGAAATCCAGAACCGCATCCAGGAATTCCAGCAGTCCATTTCCCAGGAACTCCAGCAGCAGCAGAACCAGCTCACCGCTCCCATTCAGGAGAAGGCCAACAAGGCTGTGTCGGACCTCGCCAAAGCCAAAGGCATCACCATCCTGTTCGATGCCTCCCAGGCCATTTACTTCGATGAGTCCAAGGTGGTGGATCTCACCGCCGACGCCCGGAAGGCGCTGAATATCCCTGCCGGCCGCACCCTGGAAAGCCTCCAGGCCGAACTTCAGGCCAAGGCAGAGGCCGCTCAGACTGCCGCCGCAAAATAAGTTTTGAAATTTAGTTGGGAATTCGCTTTAATTTCTTTACATTTGTAACGGAATTAAAGCGAATTCCTTTTTATTTATAACCATAACACTAAAATCAATTCTGCAAAATGAAAACGACTGACATCATGGCACGCCTTCAGGCCAAGTATCCGCTGGAGAAAGAGTACCTGCAGGCTGTTCAGGAGGTTCTGGAATCCATCGAGGATGTTTACAATCAGCACCCCGAATTTGAAAAAGCCAAGATCGTGGAGCGTCTGGTGGAACCGGACCGCATTTTTACATTCCGCGTCACCTGGATCGACGACAAGGGCGAAGTCCAGACCAACACCGGCTATCGCATCCAGTTCAACAGTGCCATCGGTCCCTATAAAGGAGGTCTCCGCTTCCACAAGGCCGTAACGCCTTCCATGCTCAAATTCCTGGGCTTTGAACAGACTTTCAAGAATGCCCTCACCACCCTGCCGATGGGCGGCGCCAAGGGCGGCTCCGACTTTGACCCCGTGGGCAAGTCCAACGACGAAATCATGCGCTTCTGCCAGGCTTTCATGCTGGAGCTGTGGAACTGCATCGGCCCCGACCAGGACATCCCTGCCGGTGACGTAGGTGTGGGCGGCCGTGAAATCGGTTACCTCTATGGCATGTACAAGAAGCTGGCCCGCCAGTACAATACCGGCGTTCTCACCGGCAAGGGCAGCACCTGGGGCGGCAGTATCCTCCGTCCGGAGGCCACCGGTTTCGGTGCCCTCTATTTCACCCAGCACCTTCTCCAGAAGGCCGGAAAGGACATCAAGGGCAAGAAAGTGGCTCTGTCCGGCTTCGGCAACGTGGCCTGGGGCGCTGCCACCAAGGCCCGCGAACTGGGCGCCAAGGTGGTTGCCATCTCCGGTCCCGACGGGGTTTGCGAAATTCCCGACGGCATCACCCCGGAAATGATCGACTACATGCTGGAAATGCGCGCTTCCAACCGCAACAAGGTACAGGATATGGCCGACAAGTTCCCCGGCCTGGCCAAGTTCACCGCCGGCAAGAAGTCCTGGAGCGTTCCCGTGGACATCGCGCTCCCTTGCGCTTTCCAGAACGAACTCTCCGAGGATGACGCCAAGGAACTGAAGGCCAACGGCTGCTGGTGCTGCTGCGAAGTGTCCAACATGGGCTGCCAGCCCGGTGCCATTCACTTCTTCCAGCACAACGGTATCCTCTTCGCTCCCGGCAAGGCCGTGAACGCCGGTGGTGTCGCCACCAGCGGTCTGGAAATGACCCAGAACGCCGAGCATATCTCCTGGGACGCCAAGGAAGTGGACGAAAAGCTCCATTTCATCATGAAGAGCATTCACGAGCAGTGCGTCAAGTACGGCACCCAGCCGGACGGCAGCGTGGACTATGTGAAGGGCGCCAACATCGCCGGCTTCATGAAGGTTGCCACCGCCATGCTTGAGCAGGGAACCATCTAAGCCGAAAACGATTCATTCTGCGGTGCCTCATTTCAGCATGGGGCACCGTTTTTTTGCTGATAAAAGCAAGGTTATCTCAAAGGAAATGATTACCTTTGTAGGCTTAACTGATATTATTATAAACCTTATGAGAAAATTCTCAATCGTGCTTTGTCTGGCAGCCCTTGTGGTGGCGTCCTGTTCCTCTCCCAAGTCCAAAGGGGAACGACTGCTGGAGAATTATGCGCTGGTGACCATTCCTGCTCCGGACCTTTCAGGAATCACCGATAATGGCAAGGAAGTTCTGAACCTGTATCGTTTCGCGGCAGACCAGGCCGACGCCATCTACTGGGATCAGAGTTTCGGATCCAAGGAGGCGTTCGCCGACTTGAAAGATCCGGCATTCCGGACCTTTGCGGAAGTGAACTACGGTCCTTGGAACCGCATTGACAAGGAGGCGTTCCTGCCCGGCTACGGTTCCAAGCCCGCAGGCGCAAACTTCTATCCTGCCGACATGACCGATGAGGAATTCAAATCCCTCAAGGACGATGCCAAATACAGTCCTTATACCCTGATCCGCCGTAAGGAAAACGGAGCGTTGGAGACCGTCTGGTACCATGATGCTTATAAAGAGCAGGTGCAGAAGATGGCGGATTTGCTCCGTGCGGCCGCCGACATTACCATCAAGGCCAGCGTGCGCGACTATCTTCTCAAGAAGGCCGATGCCCTGCTCACCGACGACTACTATGAAAGCGAAAAGGCCTGGCTGGCAATGACCGACAGCAAAATGGATCTGGTAATCGGCCCCAACGAGACCATCGACGATGAACTCTACGGCATCAAGGCTTCCTATGGCGCCTACGTGCTCCTGAAGAACCTGGACCGCACGGCCTCGCTGAACGCCCTGTCGGCCCGCCTTCCCGAGCTGCAGGCGTCCCTTCCCGGCGATCCTTCCTACCATTCTTTTGTCCCCGGAGCGGGGTCCAACATCTTCTCCTGCGATGTCCTTTACTATGGCGGTTATGCCAACGCCGGTTACAAGGTGATCGCCATCAATTTCCCTTACGACACCCGGGTCCAGGAAGAATTCGGCACCCGTACCATCCTGTTTGACAATATCATCCGGGAAAAGTTCAACCGGATCGTCTTCCCGGCCGGCATGCTTCTGTTCGAAGGGACCGACCAGGCTCATCTGGACGCCAGCGCCTTCTATTGGAACATTGTATTCCGTGAGGTGGCCAAGGGATTGGGCGTGAAGGAGACTGTCACCGGAAAGGGAACCGTCGCCGAGGCGCTGGGCAACGAGGCCCTCACCTTGGAAAAGGCCAAATCCAATGTAATCGGCGTCTATCTGTGCGCCCAGGAGGTGGCCGCCCACCGGGTGGATGCCCTCATCATGAAGCAGGATGTGCTTGCCACCTTCGTGGCCAATGTCATCCGCTCTTCCCGCTTCGGTTTCGGTGATGCCACCGGTCGTGGCAACCTCATCATCTACAACTATCTGTTGGAGCAGGGCGGCATTACGCGCAAGGCTTCCGGCAAATATGGCATTGATTATGCCCGGACGGAGCAGGCCATCGCATCCCTCGGCGCCGTAATCCTGAAATTGCAGGCAACCGGCGACCTGGCCGCCGCCACCGAGTTCGTAAACAAGTATGCCGTGGTGGCCTCCACCATCAAGGCCGATATCGTGAACCTGGAACTGGAAAAGATCCCCGTGGATATCCGTTTAACCTACGAAAGATAAAGTATCAAAATAATGGCTAAGAAGTTCAATCTCAAGTATTGGGTGTTCCTGCCGCTTGTGGTGGCCGTCACCGTTTTCCTCTGGGCGGTGCCCGTATCCTTCTTCGGTATCGAGGCTCTCACCGTGGTTCAGCAGCGGGTCATCGCCCTGTTCGTTTTCGCAGCGCTCATGTGGATCTTCGAAATCATTCCCAACTGGTCTACCTCCCTGCTGGTTATCGTCATCGCCCTTTTGACCATCTCCAACAAGGGTATCGGCCTGTTCTGTGATCCGCAGTATGGTACGCTGGTTCCTTATGCCCGTATCATGTCCTCCATGGCAGACCCCGTGGTGATGCTGTTCCTGGGCGGTTTCGTACTGGCCATCATGGCCGAGAAGTATGGCCTGGACGTCACCCTTGCGAGAGCCCTCCTGAAACTCTTCGGAACCAAGCCGGAAATTGTCCTGCTGGGCTTCCTCATCATGATTTCCGTGTTCTCCATGTTCATGAGCAACACCGCCACCGCCGCCATGATGCTGGCCCTTCTCACTCCGGTGCTTTCCAAACTTCCGGCCGACGACAAGGGCAAGGTCGGCCTGGCCCTGTCCATCCCCGTGGCAGCCAATCTGGGCGGTATCGGCACGCCCATCGGCACGCCCCCCAATGCTACGGCCAAGGGCGCCCTGGAGCAGGCCGGTATCGATGTGGGCTTCGGTGAATGGTGCGTTCACATGATTCCCTATGTGATTATCATGATTTTGATCGCCTGGGTTCTTCTGCGTTTCATGTTCCCGTTCAAAACCAAAAAGCTGGTGCTGGAAATCCCGGAAAGCAAGGTGAAGAAAGACTGGAAACTGTATGTCGTGTGGGTTACTTTCGTGGGTACCATCCTGCTGTGGGCTACCGAGCAGATTACCCATATCAATTCCAATATTGTCGCCCTGATTCCGCTGGGTGTATTCACCGCTACGGGGTTGTTCGGCAAGGAAGAAATCAAGGAAATCAACTGGAACGTGCTTTGGCTGGTGGCCGGAGGCTTCGCCCTGGGTTATTGCCTGCAGGACACCGGTCTGGCCAAGGTCCTGATCCAGGCCATTCCGTTCGGCAGCATGAGCGTGGTGCTGGTGCTTGTCGTGGCCGGTCTGGTCTGCTATCTGCTGAGTAACTTCATTTCCAACTCCGCTACGGCCGCCCTGCTCATCCCCATCCTGATCGTGGTGGCCAACGGCATGGCCGATCCGGCCGCCGCCAACAACGCCGAGTTCCTGGCCATGGGCGGCACCTCCGCCATGATCATCTTCATCGCCGTGTGCGCCTCCATCGCCATGCTGTTCCCCATCTCCACGCCTCCGAATGCCATCGCATCGGCCACGGGCATGGTAGAGACCAAGGATATGACCAAGGTGGGCCTGATCATCGGCCTGATCGGTTTTGTCCTGGGTTATTTCTGGCTCACCAAACTCTTCCCGTTTGCCTGACGCAAACGGGAAAAGGGTCTTCGACCCATTGGGGGCCTGGTCCCCCAAACCCCCTGGGTCGGCCTTCGGCCTCCGAAGTGCCTCCGGGGAAAACAAGTTAACGATTATGAGAAAAGTTTTGTTCATAACATTGGCAGTGCTGCTCACGGGTGGCGCCGCTTTTGCGCAGGCCCCCGAGCAGAAACCTGCCCATTTCAAGTTCTATGGCTTTATCCGCAACTATCTGGTAGCCGACAGCCGCGCCGTGAACGCCGGCACCGAAGACCTCTATTTCTACATGCCCAAGGATGTTTCCATGAAGGACGGCTATGACCAGAACGCCGGGTTCAACTGGCGCTTCCTTTCCCTGACCACCCGCCTGGGCCTGGACATCTCCGGCTACAAGTGGGGAACCATGGGCGTCTCCGGCAAGGTGGAGGCGGATTTCTATACCCTCAGCGGCTCTACGCCCGTCCTGCGCCTCCGGCAGGCCTTCATGAAACTCAGTTGGGACGACAATCCCGTGACGCTCACCCTGGGCCAGGCCTGGCACCCCATGGCCGCCGACATGCCCCATATGAACAACCTGGAAACCGGCGCCCCGTTCAATCCCTTCAACCGCAGCCCGCAGATCACGGCCGACGTGAACCTGGGTTCCGGCCTCACTCTCACGGCCAGCCTTCTGTACCTGAACCACTATCTGCCCACCGGCCCTGTCGGCAAGAGCAAGGATTACTACAAGTACGGTCTTCCGGAGCTGTATCTGGGCCTTTCCTACAAGAGTGATGCTTTCCTGGGCCGGGTCGGCCTGGACATGACCAATATCCGTCCTTACCGTACCCTTACCGACTGGCGGGTGCTGGACGGCGGCGGAAAGACCATCGAGGTGAAAAGCCTCATGACCACCTTCTCCCCGTTCCTGTATGCCCAATATACCAAGGGCTTGTTCCAGCTCAAGGCCAAAACCATCCTGGCCCAGGGCGGGGAACACCTGAACCTCCTGTCCGGCTATGGCGTGCATTCCTTCAACCAGGACGGCACCATCGAATACACCCCCATGCAGGACTGGGCCTCCTTCGTGAGCTTCTCCTATGGAAAGAAGTTCCAGGTGATGGCCATGCTGGGCTACATGAAGCAGCTGGGCACCACCAAGGAGCTGGCCGACAATCGCATGTGGCTGAACACCTCGGCCGACACCAAGATCCAGCAGGCCTTCCGCGCCACGCCCACCGTGGCCTGGAACCTCGGCAAATTCACGCTGTCGCTGGAGTACAACCTCACGGCCGCCGAGTTCGGAACCGGTGACTTCGACAGCCGCGGCCTGCAGCGGCGTCCCGCCCCCGGCGCTGCCGCGGCGGCGCCCCACTGGGTGCTGAACCACCGTTTCATCTGCATGACCAAATTCAACTTCTAAAACCGAACGCCATGGGAGCATTTCACGCATATGATATCCGCGGTGTCTGGGGCGAAGACTGGAACCTTGATATCGCATACAAGGTAGGCTATTTCGTCCCTCAGCTGCTGAAGGCCGACAAGGTCCTGGTGGGCCGGGACTGCCGCGTCTCTTCCGACGAGATTCACGACGCGGTCTTGAGAGGCATCAACG
Organism: uncultured Bacteroidia bacterium; assembly: GCA_902794005.1. GTDB lineage: Bacteria > Bacteroidota > Bacteroidia > Bacteroidales > UBA932 > Cryptobacteroides. The sequence continues at coordinate 281 of CADBFO010000016.1, read as the reverse complement.
ATGCCGGGGCCGATGTGTACGACATTGGCCTCAGCTCTACGCCGATGGTGTATTTCGGTACGGCCAATTACGGTTTTGACGCCTCCATCCAGATTACGGCCAGCCACAATCCGGCGCAGTACAACGGCATGAAGGTGTCCACCACCGACGCCCAGGCCGTGGGCTTCGATACCGGCCTGGGCCAAATCAAGGCCTGGATAGACGAGGGGAAACCCACCCCCGTGGCCGCCAAGCGCGGACAGGTGTTCCAAAAGGAGATTATGGCCGATTATCTGGCCTTC
>CADBFO010000015.1 GCA_902794005.1 uncultured Bacteroidia bacterium | reverse complement strand
CGGAGAATCTTGCATCTTCGTCGGAGAATCTCCGACCAAACTTGCAAAACTACAACTTCTCGAACCGAATCCCTACACGGGGTTCACCGAATGCTTACACTCTATATTTTCTGGTTTATCTGTTATGGACTTGATTCCGTTCTCAAATTTACTGAAATTCCGCCGGATAATCAAATGCAGTCATGGGTCCAAAAGATGGGACGATGACAGCAAAAAACGCCTTAAATGCTGTCATAGGTCCAAAGAATGGGACGATGGCAGCACTCAAGAGCTACTGCGCCCGTTTATTCCCAAAGGGGCTCTCCGAATGTCAACACGGCAAGAGGAAGGGACGCCCTCCGAAGGGTTTGTGCACCCCGCGAGAGCAAGGGGCGGCCCCAAAGGGAAAGCACAGCCGGGGCCGAAGCCAAGGCTGTGCTTGAACGCATGGGAGGGAGGGCCATACCGCGGCGCAAAGTGCGAAGCGGAGTCCCTCCGGATACCTACTTGATCAAATTCCCCAGGATGCTGCGGGTGAGCTCCTTGGTGAGGGTGCTGGTGGCGCTGCGGGTGGCTTTGGTCACGGCTTTCTTGGTGGTGGAAGTCTTGGAAGAGGACTTTTTGCCGGTGATGGCGTCGGCAGCAGCGGCGGCGGCCACGCCGGTGACGGCCGTGAGGACACTCTTCAGCACCTTGGAGGCAATGCTGTTCTTGGCTTTCTTGGCCCGTTCCTTCGCTTCCTTTTCGGCCTCCTTGGCGGCCCGGGCGGCTTCCTTGGCCTCAATGGCAGCCTGCCTTTCGGCCTCCTCGGCAGCTTCAATTTCGGCCTTCTGGCGCTCGGCTTCCTGGGTGGCGGCCACAATGAGCTCGTAGGCGCTCTCGCGGTCAATCACATGGTCGTACCGGCCGAAAAGACGGCTGCGCTTGATCAAATCGGCCCGCTGCTCTTCGGTGATGGCGCCGATCTGGCTCAGCGGGAAGAGGATCTTGGCCCGCTCCACGATGGAAGGCGTACCCTTTTCGTCCAGGAAGGAGACCAGGGCCTCGCCGGTGCCCAGCTCCAGCAGCGTATCATACGTCTTGAAAGCCGGGTTGGGACGGAAGGTGTCGGCCGCCACTTTCACGGCTTTCTGGTCCTGGGGGCTGTAGGCACGAAGGGCATGCTGCACACGGTTGCCCAGCTGGCCCAGGATGTTGGACGGAATGTCCGTGGGGCTCTGGGTGATGAAATAGATGCCCACACCCTTGGAACGGATGAGGCGGATCACCTGCTCAATCTTGTCCGTGAGGGCCTTGGAGGTGCCTTCGAAGAGCATGTGCGCCTCGTCGAAGAAGAACACCAGCTTGGGAAGGTCCATATCGCCCACCTCGGGCAGGGTGGCATACAGTTCCGACAGCAGCCACAGCAGGAAGGTGGAATACAGCTTGGGCTGGAGCATGAGGCGGTCGGCCGCAAGGACGTTCATGATGCCCTTGCCGCCCTCGCACTGCAGGAGGTCGTAGATGTCAAAGTCCGGCTCGCCGAAGAACTTTTCGGCCCCCTGGTTCTCCAGGGCCAGCAGCGCGCGCTGGATGGCGCCCACCGAGGCCGATGTCACATTGCCGTACTTCGTGGTGTATTCCGCCGCGTTCTGTCCCACGAAATTGAGCATGGCCCGAAGGTCTTTCAAGTCAATGAGCAGCAGGCCGTTGTCGTCGGCAATGCGGAAGACGATGTTCAGCACGCCCGTCTGGGTTTCATTGAGGTCCATCAGGCGGCCCAGCATCTCCGGCCCCATGCGGGAGATGGTGCTGCGCATGGGATGTCCCTGCTCACCGTAAACATCGAAAAAGCGTACCGGGCACGGCTGGAACTGAGGGTCGGAGATGCCGAATTCCGGCAGGCGTTTCTCGATGAAGCCGGAGAGTTTACCGGCCTGGGAGATGCCGCTGAGGTCTCCTTTCATGTCGGCCATGAAGCAGGGAACGCCGGCCTGGCAGAATGTTTCGGCCAAGACCTGCAGGGTAACGGTTTTACCGGTGCCGGTGGCTCCTGCGATGAGTCCATGGCGGTTGATCATCTTTCCCACCAGGGAAAGCGGTCCGTTTTCGGAATGGGCTACATACAGCCCGCGTTCTTTGTCCAGCATATTACGATTTTTTTGCGTTTTTATGATAATTCAGGAAATGGAAGCCGATGAGCGATCCCGCCACCGAAAGGGCGGCCAGCAAGGGCGTGTACTGCTGCGGCACGCCGAAGCCGATTTTGTCCACCAGGATGAAACAGAAGCATACAGCCGTCATGAACACGGCGGGGAAATAAGTCACGAGGAACCACCAGCCGTCCTTTTCCTTCAGGAGATAAGTGGTGGCCGTCCAGAGCATGATGGTGGCCAGGGCCTGGTTGCTCCAGCCGAAGTAGCGCCAGATCACGTTGAAACCGTTGGCGTCGGAAATATTGTACCACAGCAGGAGGGCCGACAGCGCAAAGAGCGGAATGGCCAGCACAAGCCGGCTGCCGAGTTTCTTCTGAGGCAGGCGCACGAAGTCGGCGATGATGAGGCGGGCGCTGCGGAAGGCCGTATCGCCGGAGGTGATGGGGGCCGCCACGACGCCCAGAACGGCCAGGATGCCGCCCACGACGCCCAGCCAGCCCTGCGAAACCTTGGTCACCACCGCCGGGGCCGATGCCGTAATGTCCGACCCCACCTGGGCGGCGCCGCCGTCGAAGAAGAACCAGGAAGACACGGCCGCCCAGATAAGGGCCACCAGGCCTTCCGTAATCATGGCCCCGTAGAAGATGGGCCGACCCTGTTTCTCATTGCCCAGGCAACGGGCCATCATCGGGCTCTGGGTGGCATGGAAACCGGAAATGGCGCCGCAGGCGATGGTGATGAACAGGCACGGGAAGATGGGCTGGTCCTTGAGGCCCGCCTTGTCCTGCCAGCCGGTCAGGCCGTCCCAGATTTCGGGCAGATGCGGCCATTTGACAAACAGACACACCATGAGCGCCACGGCCATGAACAGCAGCGCCACGGCAAACACCGGATAAATCTTGCCGATCAGTTTGTCGATGGGCAGCAGGGTGGCGATGACATAATAAAGGAAGATGATCCCGACCCAGAGCATGATGGACTGGGAAGTGCCGTCGCCGGCCATGTCTCCCAGAATAAGCGCAGGGCTATAGACAAAGACAGTGCCCACCAGTGCCAGCAGGACAATGGAGAAAATGAGCATCACAACCTTGGTGGCCTTGCTCATATAGTCCCCCACCAGTTCGGGAACGCCTACGCCCCCGCGCCTGAGGGACATCATGCCCACCATATAATCATGCACGGCGCCGGCGAAAATACAGCCCAGGACAATCCAGAGGTAACTGGACGGGCCGAACTTGGCGCCCATGATGGCGCCGAAGATGGGGCCGGTACCCGCGATGTTCAGGAACTGCACCATGAACACCCGCCAGGAAGGCATTTGGATAAAGTCCACGCCGTCAGCTTTGGTGACGGCCGGCGTAGGACGATTGGGATCCGGGCCGAACATCCGATCTACGAAAGCCCCGTAAAAAACATAGCCCAGAACCAGGGCGACGATGCTAAGCAGAAAAGAATACATGACTATTCAAAAAAACTAAAATGTACGCGCCCGTAATGGCGTTCTTTAACAAAACGGGGATGGTTCACAAAAGAGTGTTCGTCTCCGTGTTCCAGGATGAAATAGCGCTCCGGATGCAGGATACCGGCAGCGAATACCAGGTCCGGCAGGTTCTCCAGCCCATCCAGGGCGTATGGAGGATCGGCGAACACGATGTCGAATTTCTCCCGGCAGATGGGAAGGAAGTCAAAGACATTGTCCCGCACCATGGTAACATTGTTCAGTCCCAGCCGATCGGCCTCCGTCTTGATGAAGGACGCATTCTCACGGGCCATCTCCACACAATAGACGCGGGCCGCCCCGCGGGAAGCGAATTCAAAGGCGATGGATCCGGTGCCCCCGAAAAGGTCCAGCACCTTCAAGTCCTCGAACTCGTACTCATTGTCCAGGATGTTGAAAAGGCCCTCCTTGGCAAAGTCCGTGGTGGGACGCGCCTTGTAGCCCGCCGGCGGCAGGATGACTTTTCCCTTGCATTTCCCCCCGATGATTCTCATAGTTGCACCACCCCCTTGAAGTAGCGGTACAGGGACATTTCCGCTCCCGGATCCAGCGGGGTACGGAAACAGACGGTGGACACCTCGGGGTTCAGCTGAAGGCGTCTCATGCCGAGGAAGAGGAAATACTGCGCCGTGGTGAAATCCGGAGCTTCGAAGACATTGGCCAGCAGAAGGCTCTTTCCCTGGGCCACGACAAGATGCAGCCAGCCGTCCCTCCAGGAGGCTACGATTTTATTGTATTCCGGCAGAGTCTCCAACTGACGGAGAAGATAATACATTTCCGGAAGGACCCTCACCGGCACGCCCGACGGCGGAAGCACCGTCTGGGCGATCACCTTGGACAAGGACTCCCCTATCGAATTGGAGAACACCAGGACCGAAGCCAGGGACGGCAGATTGACAGACTCCACGAAATCCCCCTCTTCCAAGGCCGCCACTTCCGCCAGGGCAGGACGGGCCGTTCCCGGATTGTAGAAGCTCTCCGGGACCAGCGCCACCTTGGGAGTGAGCAGGGACACTTCCACATGCTGATACCGGCGCTGGAATTCCGGGGTGGTAAAGAGGCGTTCCGCCCCGATCCAGGCCGAACGAGGGGTCTCCTCTTCTCCGGTACGGACCTTAAAAGAATATCCACTCAAGGAAACTTGAATGGATATTCCTGTATATGAGGTATGGGTCTGGTCCATGGAAGGACTATTCCCAGTTACCCGCATTGTTGTTGGGAGCGGTTATGCTGCCCACCTGCAGGCCTTCATACTTGTTCTGGTCGCGGCACTCGGCATCCTTGTTGATGCGGAGCTGATTGTCCATTCCCTTGCACAGGGCCTTGTAAGGCATACGGGCCTCGAACAGGGGAACCTGGACACCGGAAACCATCTTGACGGTGGATTCCATTTCCGTGCGCTGCTTGCCGGAGAAAGGAATGAAAGCCAGGGAGTCGATGCAGAAGTCCGGGCGATTGTGGAAAAGGGTATCCTTCACGGGAATTTCCGTCACCGTGGAGAAAACCACTTTTTGACCGGCTTTGTACGCGTCCAGATAGGCTTCGGACAACTTGGCATTGAGGTCTGCTCCCCTGAGACGGGGGTTGGCCTTCTGCACGGCCTTCTTGATGGCTTCCGTATTGGCTACGGCCAGGGAGTCATCGTGGGAGCCGATCTGCATGACGATGTCCATCTTGCCGTTTTCATAGAACATCTTGAGCGAGTCCACGCTGGGGCTGAAACGGCCGTTGACACTCTTGAAGGCCACCTGAAGGGTGCGGATATCTTTAAGACGCTGGATGCCGACCTCTGAACGTGCCTTGAGCTCATTGTTGAATTTCACGGGCTTCTGAACACTCTTCACCGTAAGCCAGACGAGGAGGCAGATAAGGGCTGCCAGAAGGATTTCGATACCGATTTTTAAACCTTTGTTCATTATTTTAGTGTTTTATAATTTCCAAACTTCCGACAAAGTTAAAAAAATCATTTCTCAAAAGCAATAATCTTTTGTAAATTTGCCATCGCAAAAAGTTTTGCCCATGGATTCTATCCGACAAGAGCGCATTTTTCAATTCGACGCCCTGGTGCAATGTGCCGCCAAGGTGGCCGTCGTAGGCCATACGCATCCGGACGGAGACGCCCTGGGCGCCGCCACCGCCATGGCCCTTACCCTGCTCTCCCGGGGCAAAAAAGAAGTAGCCTGCGTGTTTTCCGACACGCCGGGCGAGAACATCCGTTTCATCCTCTCACCGGAAGTACGCTGTTATTTCCATGACCGGGAAGCGGAAAAGTCGGAATCCTTCCTGCGCGGGGCCGACCTTGTCATCCTCCTGGACTGCAACGCCTTTGACCGCACCGAAGCCCTGCAACCCCTTCTGGAAGCTTCTCCGGCCCGGAAAGTACTCATCGACCATCACCTGAATCCGGACACGGCCCGTTTCGATGTCGTGTTCTCCACGCCGGAGGTTTCATCGGCCTCGGAACTGCTGTACTGGATACTCAGGGCCCTGGACTGGGAAGTGACGCTTCCTGCCGGCACCGCCCTCCTCAGCGGAATGACCACGGACACCAACAATTTTGCCAACTCCGTGTTTCCATCCACCTTCCGGATGGCGTCGGAACTGATGGCCGCCGGAATAGACCGGGATGCCCTGCTGCAGAAAATCTACAACGGCTACCGGGAAAACCGGGTCCGGCTCATGGGATACATGCAGTATGAAGGGCTCAGGATTCTTCCCGGCGGATGCGCCTATATGCTCCTCACCCGGGAAATCCAACAGCGCTTCGATCTCCGCGAAGGAGAAGCCGAAGGGCTCGTGAACGTACCGCTCACCATCGGAGACGTCCGCCTGAGCCTCCTTCTCAAAGAAGACCGGGGCCATTTCCGTGTCTCCATCCGCTCCAAGAAAGGGACATCGGCCCAGGCGCTTGCACAGCGTTTTTTCCACGGCGGCGGGCACGAGAACGCCTCCGGAGGAAAGCTGTTCATCGGCACGGACATCGCCTCTGCAGAAGATGCCGCCGCCTATGTGGAAAACGCCCTCAAATCCTTTCTGAAATGAAAAAAAGCAGCGTCATATTGTTTGCGGCTCTGGTCCTGGCCGGATTGGGCGCCTGTTCCAGGGAGTCGCTCAAGGCCACGTACGACAGGCAGGCCACTTTCATCGAGGGGTTCATTTCCGCCCAGATGAAGGCCGATACCAACGCCACCCTGGTCCGCAACGGAAGTGTCTATCGGCTCACCCTGCACGACACGCTGGACCGCGTTCTCGGTCAGCGGGATTCCCTCCGGCAAGGCGGGAAGGTGTCGCTTTATTACGCCTGCTATACCCTTACCGGCGCCACCATCACCAGCAGCAACCTGATTGCCACCAACGTGAAAGTCATCGCCGAGCAGGCCAACTGGAACCTTTCCGACACGCTCCGCTACAAGCTGGACACCCTCACCCTGGACAAAACGCTCGTAGGCGGCCTAATCGATGGCCTGCAGGGTGTACAGCAGTATGACGAGTGCATTGTCCTGTTTACCGGAGAATTTGGTTTCGGAAATGCAGAGCGGGGCACGATTCCTGCAAGAAGTGCCCTGGCATATCAATTTTGGATAGAGAATATAGACAATGAATAATAACATGCTCAAAAGAATCCCCCTCGCCCTCCTCGCCGGCATCCTGGCCGTAAGCTGCGCCCAGAAAACAACCCTGACCACCGGAGAAAAGGCCCAGGAATATCTGGAAAAGTTCATCGAGAAATATTACCCGCATGTCACCCCCGACGAATCCGGAATCTATATCCTCGAGGACACGCCCGGAACCGGCAAGCCCTGGAGTGAAGATTCCCTATACACCTATGCCAGCATCACCATCCGCACCCTCGGCGGCACCGTCTCCTCCACCCAGGAAGAAAAGACGGCCCAGCAGCTGGGAACATACGTCAAAGGGAACTACTACGGTCCGCGCTTTCTGCAGACGGGAGAGAACATGAGCTATGCGGGTCTGGACGGCATCCTGCGGGGCATGCGCATGGGAGGAACACGGAAAGCCCTCGTTCCCGCATGCCTGCTGACCACCAGCCGGTACGGCACTTTCAAGGAATACCTGAACAACAGCACGCAGGACAGCTCCCTGGAATATACCGTCACCCTCGGCGGACAGGTCAGCGACATCGAGCAGATGGAAAAGGACAGCCTGGCCCGTTACGTCCTCCGCACCTTCGGAGAGGGCATCAAACCCTCCCCCGTCAAGGTCGGGGAAGAGGCCGACGGCCGTTTCTATTTTCTCACCGACAGTTCCGGGTTTGTCGGCACGAAGAAATTCCCGGCCGATACCACCATCAAGATCAACTATACCGGCAGGCTCCTGAACGGGCAGGTTTTTGACACCACCCTGGAGAAAGCCGCCAAGGATGCCGGCATCTACAACAGCTCCAGAAGCTATACGGCCGCCAACCTGACCATCGGCTCCAATTACACGGAGATAAAAATGAACGACAGTTCCCTCATCGAGGGATTCTCTGCCGGCGTATCCCAGATGCACTGGCTGGGGCAGAAGGGAATCATCCTGTTCGTTTCCACCCTGGGCTATGCCAGCACTGGAAGCGGGCAGACCATCCCGCCCTACTCTCCGCTCCTTTTTGAAGTCGAACTCCTGTAGCCATGGCAGGAACAGCCGTACCTGCAGAGCTCGGAACCAAACCCATCGGTTCGCTGATCCGGCAATACGCCGTCCCCGGCATCATTGCCATGACGGCGTCTTCGCTGTACAATATGGTGGACAGCGTGTATATCGGCCATATCCCCGAGGTAGGGTCCCTTTCCATCGCCGGTCTTGCCGTCACCTTCCCCCTGATGAACATTTCCACCGCCTTCGGCACGCTGGTGGGAGTGGGCGCCGCCACCATGATCTCCGTCCTGCTGGGACAGAAAAACTACCGCGCCGCAGGAAAAGTCCTGTGCAACGACGTCACCCTGAACATCATCACGGGCGTTATCTTCACGGCCGTCATGCTGTTGTGGATGGATCCCATCCTGCGCTTTTTCGGGGCATCGGACGCCACGCTCCCCTACGCCCGGGACTATATGACCGTGATCGCCGTCGGAAACGCCGTCACCCACCTGTATTTCGGAATGAACGCCATCATCCGCTCGTCAGGCAATCCGAAACTGGCAATGGGCCTCACCCTGTTCACGGTGACCGCCAACGCCATCCTGGACCCCATCTTCATCTTTACGCTGGGCCTGGGCATCCAGGGGGCCGCGCTGGCCACCGTGCTGTGCCAGTGCCTGGCGCTGTGCTACACGTTCCGGTATTTTCTCAACCCCGACCGTTTCCTTCACCTTCCCCGCTCGCGGAAAATGTTCCGGGTCGATTGGAAAATCGCCAAGGATTCCCTGGCCATCGGCCTGGGACCGTTCCTGATGAACCTCGCCAGCTGCATTGTGGTACTGTTCATCAACCAGCAGCTGGTCAAATGGGGCGGAGACCTCGCCATCGGCGCATACGGGATCGTGAACCGCATCAGTTTCCTCTTCGTGATGATTGTGATGGGGTTCAACCAGGGCATGCAGCCCATCGCAGGGTATAACTTCGGCGCCCGGCAGTACGGCCGTGTGCGGGAGGTCTATATCAAGACCGCCGGCTGGGCCACGCTCGTGCTCTGCGCCGGCTTCCTGTTTTCCGAGTTCCTCTCCGGGCCCATGGTCAGAATCTTCACCGGCGACCCCGTCCTGATTCAGAAGGCCTCCCACGGGCTTCGGGTCATGAACCTGGCCTTTCCCATCATCGGATTCCAGATGGTCACCACCAACCTGTTCCAATGCCTGGGAATGGTGAAAAAGTCGGTTTTCCTGTCGCTTTCGCGGCAACTGCTTTTCCTGCTTCCCTGCATCTATATCCTGCCTTCGCTGCTGGAATCGGAAAGCGGGGTATGGTACAGTTTTCCCATTTCCGACACCCTCTCGGCCGTCATTACCGCCCTTTTCGGCTGGAGCCTCCTGAGAAAACTCGGGAGACTCGGGGACGGGGATGATCCCGGGATTCTGGGGAGCCAGATTTAGATTCTTCACTTCGTTCAGAATGACAAAAGACACGTTCAGAATGACAAAAGATATGCAGCACACCATCATCAATATCGGCCGGTCTTTCGGCAGTGCCGGCGGCCATATCGGACATGCCATCGGTCAGAAACTGGGCATTCCCTTCTACGACAACGAACTCATCTCCAAGACGGCCGAGGAGGAAGGCTACTCCAAAAGCCTGTTCGCCAAGGCCGAAGAAAAGAGCCTGTTCTCCTTTTCCAGTTTCTTCGCCTCCAGCCGGCTGGGATTCATGGACGGGGGCTATGTCAGCGACAATGTGATGTTCGGCATCCAGAGCGAGGTCATCAAATCCATCGCCGCCAAGGGCGACGCCATCATCATCGGCCGCTGTGCCGATTATATCCTCCGGGACCTCGACTGTCTCAATGTCTTCATCACCGCACCGGAACCCTACCGCATCCAGAGCCTGATGAAAAGCGAAGGAATCAGTGCCGACGAGGCCGAAAAACTGATGCGGCGCAAAGACCGGACCCGCGAGACCTACTACAATTACTACACCTTCGGCGCCTGGGGACAGGCCTCCAACTACCATCTCTGCGTGGACAGTTCCACTCTGGGCGTGGAGGGAACCGCCGACATGATCATCGACTTCGGCCGACGTACCGGTAAAATCAAGTGAGAAAAGCGGGCTTCATACTGTTTCTTCTGCTCCTTGCCCTTGCCGGCGGGTTCTGTCTCTCGTACGGCCGCCGCGCAATGGAGGAGGAAACGGCGCCCATTCCCTGGCGGGATTCTCTCAACAAAGCCATTACCAACGACCTGTCCTCCCTTCCGGAAATGGATGCGGTGGTGGACAGTTTCATGAATTTCTGGAGCCTGCACGGCGTTTCGCTGGCCGTTTGCCGCCGCGATTCCCTTCTCTACGCCCGCGGATACGGAAAGGCCGATGCCGCGACGCCCATGACCCCGGGAACCACCCTCCGCCTGGCCTCCGTCTCCAAACTCCTCACCGCAGTGGGCGTCATGCGCCTCCAGGAAAAGGAACAGCTGTTTCTGAATTCTCCCGTCTTCGGCCCCTATGGCATCCTGAACGAATACGATGCCTACATCCGGGACGACAATTATTATTTGATTACGGTTGAGCACCTGCTCCGTCACCAGGCCGGTTTCACCTCCCGTGACGGAGACCCCGTGTTCTCCCCCTACCCTTCCCTGACAGAACTTCTCAGGACGCAACTCTCGCGAAGGCTCTACTATGAACCCGGCACCACGCAGGAGTATTCAAACTTCGGTTACCTTCTCCTTTCCCTCATCATTGAAAAGCTGTCCGGCATGCCTTACGAAGCGTTCATGCAGCAGGAGGTCTTTGCCCCCGCCCGCTGCCACGGTTTCCGCCTGGCCGGCAACTACCTTCAAGACCGGCATCCCGGAGAGAGCCGCTACTACATGCATTCGGAGGCCGTGCAGTCTCCTTCCTTCGACGGCCGCTTTGCCGCCGTGGACAAGTGCTATGGAGGAAACAACATCAGCGGCTCGCTGGGCGCCGGAGGGTGGACGGGATCGGCCGTCGAACTGGCGCGCATCATCGCTTCCATCGACGGAAAAGGGCCGGTAGAAGACATCCTGCTTCCGTTTTCCGTCAACCAAATGACCGATTACTACGATCCGGACACCTTCTCCCTGGGCTGGAACGATACCAAGCCCACGGGCGAATGGACCCGATCCGGTTCCTTCTCCGGCACCCAGGCCCTTGTCAAGACTTATCCTGACGGAGAATGCTGGGTGTTCATCTCCAACACCTCCACCTGGCGCGGTTCCCGCTTCGCCCGCAACATCGCCGCTCTCTTCGAGAACCTGCGGAACCGCTACAGCGCCCAACTCCCCTCCAGGGACCTGTTCCGTGAATAAAATCCATTCTATTCCAATATGAAAAAGATTTTCTTACCCCTCATCGTTTTCTTCGCCGGCATCAGCCTCCTGGCCCAGGAGCGCGTGCCGCTTTGGCCGGAAGGCCGCATGCCCGATGCCCAGCCGCATCAGATCGCTGCCATGACCGATGTCTCCGAAGCCCCCGGCTTCGACCCGGATTCCCACCGGATGCCGTTCCTGGAATGGTATCCCGCTCCGGAAAACCCCAACGGCGCCTGCATGATTCTCATTTCGGGAGGCGGCTATTTCAATACCTGCGATGTCAAATACGTACAGTATTGGAAGGAAGAGCTCACCAAAGTCGGCGTGCAGTGCGTGAATCTGGTCTATCGTACGCCGCGTCCCAAAGGGCTTCCGATCTATCAGAGTGCCTGGGATGACGGGCAGCGGGCCGTGCGCCTGGTCAGGAACCAGGCGGCCAAGAGAGGCTTCGACCCCGAACGGATTGGCGTAGTCGGCATGTCGGCCGGCGCCCACCTGTCGCTGCTGCTGGCAACGAGTTCACTCAACAGGGCCTATGCCCCGGTGGACGACCTGGACAGCCTCTCCTGCCATATCAACTGGGCCATTGTGAACGCACCGGCCTATGCCACCACGGACGGAGAGGCCGGCTGCCCGGCCACCCGGGAGGGATATGGACCGGATGTGGCCCTGAGCAGCGTATTCGCCTTTGACGAGAAGACCTGCCCGATGAGCTTCCATCACGGACAACTGGATCCCTATCCTCCCACCGCCTCCACCCTGGTTTACAGAAAACTGCGTGAAATGGGCGTCCCGGCCGAGCTGCACCTGTATCCCAACCGCGGACACGCAGCCATCGGCTTTGAGCGGGGCATTGAATTCCTGCGTCAGATGGGTTTCCTGGGCAGTCTCGAGCCCGAAGTGCTCCTGATGGACCGATTCACCTCCGATGAGGACAGGGAGCGTTGCATCCGGCAGGACGTGTGGCCGGAAGGCCGGATTCCCAACCGGCAGGAGGAGCAGTGCATCCCTTATATTGAATGGCACTTCCCCGCCGTCAAGAAAACCAATTCCATCCAGATTGTCTATTCCGGCGGTTCCTATACCGGGAACGATCCCGACGGCTTTGAGGTGGCCCCGGTCCGCCGCTACCTGAATGCCCTGGGCATCACGGTCGTCACTTTGAAATACCGCACTCCGCGCCCGAAGGGACTTTCCAAGCACACCACTGCCTGGCAGGACCTCCAGCGCACCATCCGCCTGGTGCGAAGCCAGGCCGAATCGTTCGGACTGGCTCCGGACAAGATCGGAATCATGGGTTCATCGGCCGGAGGACACCTTACGCTGATGGGGGTCACTTCGTCCCGTCACAAATCCTATCTGCCGATCGACAATGTGGATAAGCTTCCCTGCAACGTGCAGTGGGGCATCGGCATCTATCCCGCCTATGCCCTCACCGACGGGGCGGAAGCCTATAACACCACGGGAGGAAACGCAGACAGCGCCACCCTGGTTCCGGAATTCTCCTTCGACCTGAGCACGGCTCCCATGCTGCTCCTCCACGGCGATGCCGACGGATGGGCCGCCATGAACTCCGTGAAAGTCTGGGAAAAAATGCGTATGATGGGCATTCCGGCCGAACTGCATACCCTCGCAAAACGCGATCACTGCTTCCAGCGGAAGGCCTCTCCCGGAACGGGAAGTTACACCTGGATGGACCGGATAGCCGATTTCTTACGGGACAATCACTTCCTGGAGTAAGAGCGGGTTGTTGGTGGTGATGACATCCACGCCAAGGCCCTTCACATACTCCATGTCCTCCTTTTTGTCCACCGTCCAGGTGTTCACGCTCATCCCCAGGGCATGGGCGCGGCTTACCCAGTCCGGATGCTTCTTGAAAACACTGTAGTGGTAATCGATTCCCTCAATGCCGCTTGCGTGTACCGTCTCCGGATCCTTGTCGCCCTCCAGGTACTGGTTGCCAAAGCCCGGCAGATTTTTGGCAATCCACTCACAGGCCTCGAAGCTGAAAGAGATGAACATCACCCGGGAAGGGTCCAGAAGGCCGTAATTGCGCAGGGCCTGGATGCAGCGCTGGACGAGACGGATGGTGGACGGGACGGACGACTGGGGCTTGACTTCCAATACCAGCATGCAGGAAGACATTCTCCCTTGTTCCAAATATTCGAACAAGGTGGGAATGTTTTCCCCGTTGGGCAGGCGGTATGCCAGAAGTTCCTTGTAAGTGCTTTTCTGAATGGGGAGTCCGTGGAAATCGGCATCGTGGTTCACCACCGCAATCCCGTCGGCGGTCAGATGGACGTCGAACTCGCTGCCCCAGAATCCGTTCTCCTGGGCCAGGCGAAGCGCGGCCAGGGAATTCTGGGAATTGACGGCTTCGTCACATTTCCAGAAACCGCGGTGGGCACAGATATTCTGGGCATATCCCTGAAAACAAAAAAGAAGACCGAGAATGAAGAGGTTGCAGTATTTCATATCGACATTGTTTTTCAATCCGGTCAAAGATACGAATTTTCCAAAAAAGTCATTACTTTTGTTAAAACCGACTTGTCATGAAAAAAATCGTTTTCATCCTTCTGTCCATCCTGGCCCTGTCCTGTACCTCACGGGAGCTTGCGGTGATGAGCTATAACGTGGGTGCCTTCTCCAAATATGAAAAGTACAGTCTTCCGGATGTGGCCGATCTCATCCGGCAACAGGGCTGCGACCTGGTGGCCCTCAACGAACTGGACAGCTGCAACCGCCGTCATTCCGATTTTCAATTGCAGCGGCTGGCCGACGAACTGGGCGGCTGGCAATACGCCTTCGCATCGGCCTTTCCTTTTGCGGGCGGCGCCTATGGGAACGGGGTGGTGTCCGCACTCCCCATCGGCCAAACCTTCCGTCTGGCATTGCCGAAGGGCGACGGCTGCGAACCGCGCAGCGTCGCCATCGTGGAAACCGACCGCTGCGTGTTCGCTTCCGTGCACCTGGACTTCATGGGAGAGGAAGCGCCGCTCGCTCAGGCGAAGCTGATCAACGAATGGTTCCTGGCCCGCTATTCCGGCCATGAAAAGCCGGTTCTACTGTGCGGAGACATGAATTCCCTCCCGAACAGCCCCGTCATTTCCACTTTGGAAGAGGTCTGGGAGCGCCTCTCTCCCCTGTCGTTCACCTTTTCCACGGAAGATCCGCACGCATGCATCGACTACATTTTCTCCCTGAAGTCGGCGGCGCCCGTCAAAGTGACGGAAGCCCGCGTCCTCACGGAGGGAAGCGGAAATCTTTCCGACCATTTTCCCGTTTTTCTGAAACTTCGTTATTAGTTCTTTTTGTTTTTACAGTATCTTTGCAGAAAACCGCAACGCTATGGCCGACGAGAAAATTATCTTTTCCATGAACGGGGTGAGCAAAATCCTCCCCCACAACAACCGAGTCATCCTCAAAGACATTTACCTGGGCTTCTTCTATGGGGCCAAGATTGGCATCATCGGCCTCAACGGATCGGGTAAATCCACGCTCCTGAAGATTATTGCCGGCGTGGAAAAATCCTACAAGGGAGAGGTGGTCTGGGCTCCGGGGTATTCTGTGGGATACCTGGAGCAGGAACCGCAGATGGATCCGGAGAAAACGGTCCTGGAAGTGGTTCAGGAGGGGGTTCAGCCCGTCATGGACATCCTGGCGGAATACAATGAGATTTCCATGAAATTCATGGAGCCCATGGATGAAGACCAGATGAACCGCCTCATCGAACGCCAGGGAGAACTCACCGAACAGATAGAACAGGTGAACGGATGGGAAATCGATTCCAAGCTGGAGCGTGCCATGGATGCCCTGCAGTGCCCGCCTTCGGAACAGAAAATCAAGGAACTCTCCGGCGGTGAACGCCGCCGGGTGGCCCTGTGCCGGCTGCTCCTGCAAGAACCCGACGTACTGCTTCTGGACGAACCCACCAACCACCTGGACACCGAATCCATCCAGTGGCTGGAAGCCCACCTGCAGCAGTACAAGGGCACGGTGATCGCCGTCACGCACGACCGCTACTTCCTGGACAACGTGGCCGGATGGATTCTGGAACTGGACCGCGGAGAAGGCATTCCGTGGAAAGGCAATTACTCCTCCTGGCTGGACCAGAAGACCAAGCGCCTGGCCCTGGAGGAGAAGCAGGAATCCAAGCGCCGCAAAACCCTGGAGCGGGAACTGGAATGGGTGCGAATGGCCCCGAAAGCCCGCCAGGCCAAACAGAAGGCCCGTCTGGGCGCCTACGAAAAACTGGCATCGGCCGACACCAAACAAAAAGAGGCCAATCTGGAAATCTATATCCCCAACGGACCGCACCTGGGCAACAAGGTCATCGTCTTCAACGACGTATCAAAAGCATACGGGGACAAGCTTCTTTTCGAGCACCTCAGCTTTGAACTGCCCCCGGCGGGCATCGTGGGCGTCATCGGCCCCAACGGCGCCGGAAAAACCACGCTTTTCCGCCTCATCATGGGCATTGAACAGCCCGACAGCGGCAGCATCGAAATCGGAGAGACGGTGAAAATCTCTTATGTAGACCAGCAGCACCGTTCCATTGACCCGGACAAGACGGTCTATGAGACCATCGCCGGCAATTCCGAATGGGTGCGCATGGGCGGCAAGGATGTGAACGCCCGCGCCTGGGTTTCCCGTTTCAATTTTTCCGGGGCCGACCAGGAAAAGCGCTGCGGCATCCTCTCCGGCGGTGAACGCAACCGCCTGCACCTGGCGCTTACCCTGAAGGACGAGGGCAACGTGCTGCTCCTGGACGAACCCACCAACGACGTGGATGTGAACACCATCCGCGCCCTGGAGGAGGGTCTGGAGAATTTCGCCGGCTGCGCCGTGGTGGTGAGCCACGACCGCTGGTTCCTGGACCGTATCGCCACCCACATTCTGGCTTATGAAGGCGAGGGAAAGGTGGTCTTCTTCGAGGGAAACTATCAGGAATACGAAGCCAATCGCAAGATGCGCCTGGGCCCCGATGCAGAACCCAAACGTTTCAAATACAAGAAATTGATGGAGTAGCCCATGGACAGACTCTTCCTCATAGACGGGCATGCGCTGGTGTTCAAGATGTACTATGCCTTCCTGCGCCGGCCCATGATCAACTCCAAGGGAGCGGACACGTCCATCCTCTATGGCTTTACCAAATACCTCCTGGAACTGCTGGAGCGGGAAAAGCCCTCTCATCTGGCGGTGGCTTTCGACCCGCCGGGCGGCACTTTCCGCCACCGGATGTACCCGGAATACAAGGGGACCCGTCCCCCCACCCCGCAATTGGTCATCGATGCGCTGGAGCCCCTCACGGACCTGGTGCAAAGCATGAACATTCCGGTACTGATGGTTCCCGGCTTCGAGGCCGATGATGTCATCGGCTCCGTAGCCGCCCGGCATGCCGGCGGGGGGCTGGATGTATATATGGTGACGCCGGACAAGGACTACGGGCAGCTCATCGGCCCGCATGCCTTCCAGTACAAGCCCGGCAAGAGCGGGACCGATGCCGAAATCTGGGGCATCCCCGAGCTCTGTGCCAAGTGGGGCATTTCCGACCCCTCCCAGGTCATTGACATGCTGGCCATCTGCGGCGACACGGCCGACAATGTGCCCGGCGTGAAAGGCGTGGGAGAGGTGGGCGCCGCCAAACTCATCGCCAAATATGGAACGCTGGAGAACATCTACACCCATATCGGGGAGCTTCCGCCCAAACAGCAGGCCCTGTTCCTGGAAGCCCGGCCGCACATGGCCCTCTCCAAAGCCCTCGTGACCATCAAGACGGACATGTCGCTGCCCGTGACACTGGACGACATGCGCTGCAGCGGAACGTTCCGGCCCCGGCTCAGGGAACTCTTCGACCTGTACGAATTCAATTCGCTCAAAAAGTATTTGAGCGCCTTCGACGCAGCCGCACCTCAGGATGGCATCTTTCAGTCTGAGCGAAGCGAAGAATCCTTTCCCGTAAAGGAAGCACCGGCCCGGGAAGTAATTGCCGCCGCCGAGGCGGCAGGATCCATCGGCCTCATTACCGAAGCCTGGGGGGCCGGCATCTTCGCCGCGCCCAGGCGGCTGATTCTCTCCGCGGGAGGCAAGGTCTGCATCCTGGAAGATGCCTTGCAGGCCCGGGAGCTGCTGGAAGACAGCGCCATTGCCAAATACGGGGCGGACCTGAAAGGACAGGCCCATATCCTGGCGCAGGCCGGCATCCGGCTCCGGGGACGCTGGAACGATGTCAAGCTGATGCACTATGTCCTGAATCCGGAGCGCAGCCACGAACTCGGCGCCCTGGCCAAGACCTGCCTGGGCGTATCTATTGAAGAAGAGGCTGCCGGAAGCACAGGCTCCCTTTTCGACGAGAATCCCGAGCCTTCCCGCTTCAAGGAAGCCGCCATCCTGGTGCCGCTCGGAGATAAACTGCGGGAGCAGCTTCCCTCCATCTACGACAACATGGAAGAGCCTCTGGCCAAAGTGCTTACGCAGATGGAACGAGACGGCGTGAAGGTGGACCTGAGCGTAATCCGCCACTTCGCGGACGGGCTTCGCAAGGAACTCTCGGAACGCGAAATCCGCATCCGGGAAATGGCCGGGGAGCCGACGCTCAACATCTCCTCTCCCAAGCAGGTGGGAGACGTGCTGTTCGAGAAGCTGAGGCTGGACCCGAAAGCCAAAAAGAGCGGTTCCAAAGGCCAGTACGCCACCGATGAAGCCACGCTTCTGACCATTGCGGACCGGCATCCCATCGTAGATGAGATTCTGGAATTCCGGGCTGTCAAAAAACTGCTTTCCACCTATATCGAGCCTTTCCCCACCTATATCTCCGAGGTGGACGGACGTGTACACACCACGTTCAATCAGGCGCTTACCGCCACCGGACGGCTGTCCTCCTCCAATCCCAACCTGCAGAACATCCCCATCCGCACCGAGCGCGGAAAGGAAATCCGCAAGGCCTTCGTCCCCGGAACGCCGGAAGGGGTCATCGTATCGGCCGACTATTCCCAGATTGAACTACGCATCATGGCGCACCTGAGCGGTGACGAGCATCTGACGCAGGCTTTCCGGGAAGGGATGGACGTGCACGCCGCCACCGCCGCCAAGATTTTCCGCATACCCGTTTCAGAAGTCACGCGGGAACAGCGAAGCATGGCCAAGACGGCCAACTTCGGCATCATGTACGGCATTTCATCCTTCGGCCTGGCGCAGCGGCTGCATCTGCCCCGCGGGGCGGCCAAGCAGCTTATCGAGGACTATTTCGCCTCCTTCCCCGCCATCCGCTCGTTCATCGACGGGAGCATCGCCTTCGCCAAGGAGCACGGATATGTGGAAACCCTCTTCGGCCGGCGCCGCTATCTGCCGGACATCAACGCCCACAATGCCAACGTCCGCTCTCTGGCCGAACGGAACGCGGTGAACGCCCCCATCCAAGGGACATCGGCCGATATCATCAAACTGGCGATGATCGGGGTGTCCCGTCGCATGGAAGAAGCGGGGCTCAGAAGCCGGATGGTATTGCAGGTTCACGACGAACTGGTGTTCGACGCTTTTCCCGAAGAAGTGCCTGCCCTCCAAACGCTGGTGACAGAGGTCATGGAGCATGTCATGGAACTCTCGGTTCCGCTCACGGTGGAATGCTCGTCGGGAATCAACTGGCTGGAGGCCCATTAGCAAACAGATTATGAACTATTTAAACGCTTCCAACAAAGAACTGGTGGAGATGGCCATCGGCGGTGACCAGATGGCCTACCGGGCCCTGTACCAGATTCACGAACGGGCGGTCCGCGGCCGTGTCAGCGGCTATTTCCAATGGAAGGCCGACGTGGACGATGTGGTTACGGAGAGCTTCCAGAAAGCCTTTTCGGCCTTGAACAGTTTTGACACGACAAGGGAATTCCGGCCCTGGCTCCTCACGATTGCCACCCGAACCGCTCTGGATCATCTCTCCTCCATCCACCGGGAAGACGAGAAAAAAGAAGGCAGTGAAAATGCCCAGCTCACGGACTTTACACCCGAGGAGGAAATTATCAACGACGAAGTCCACCAGCGGCTGATGGGTTACATCGACGAACTGCCCTCTCTGTACAAGGACGTGATGATCAAGTATATGATTGAAGAACTGGAATACGAAGAGATTGCGAAAGAGCTGGACCTGGAGCTCAATACGGTCCGCACACGCATCCGCCGTGGCAAGCAGTACCTGGCCAAAATGATGCTCCGGGGGGAAGTGGTATGAACTGGAAAGAACTCCTGAAGGCCGATTTCCCTTTATCGGACGGCCAGCTGGCCCGCCTGGAGGCACTGGATGCCCTGTACCGGGAGTGGAATGCCAAAATCAATGTGATTTCCCGAAAAGATATCGACGCCCTCTATGAGCATCATGTCCTTCATTCGCTGGCCATTGCCCGCTATCTTCTCACCGTGCCGGAACTGGAAAAGCGCTTTGCCGGCGCGTCGGTGCTGGACCTGGGGACCGGCGGCGGATTTCCCGGCATTCCGCTGGCCATTCTGTATCCGTCGGCCCGTTTTGTCCTGTGCGACTCCGTTGGCAAGAAAACCATTGTGGCACAGGCGGTTGCATCGGCCTTGGACCTGAAGAACGTACGGGTGGTGAATGCCCGGGCGGAATCGCTTCCGGAAAGCTTCGATTTTGTGGTTTCGCGGGCGGTCGCTTCCCTGCCCGATTTCTTCCCCTGGGTGAAAGGGAAGTACACGCAGGGCATTCTTTACCTGAAAGGCGGCGACGTGAATGAAGAGATTGCCCTGGTGATGGCCCGTCACAAGTTGGCACGGGGGTCGGTCCATACCTGGCCCGTATCGGCCTGGCTGCAGGATTCCTGGTACGAAGGGAAACTGGTCATTCATATCGAAAAATAATTTTGTTTTTTCCGGGGGAATTGCTACCTTTGCAGTCCCTTATGCGAAAAATATAAAATAGAGATATCATGAAAAGAACATTCCAACCTTCCCGCCGCAAGCGTGTGAACAAGCATGGTTTCCGCGCTCGGATGGCCAGCGCCAACGGTCGTCGCGTCCTTAGCGCCCGTCGCCGCCACGCCCGTAAGAAACTCTCCGTCTCCGACGAAGACCGCTGGTAGAAAACAAGCAACCCACAGCCGGGTTGCTTTTTTTGCGCCTGCATGCGATCCATCCGCTGACAAGTAAACTATTGATACGCTGCAACTTACGGATAATCCTCTGCGCTATTTGCGCAGAGGATTATCCGTAAACGCCTACAAATCAAGCGGTTACCAGCCACCCACTGTCGCGGAATTTGATTATCTTGCGAAAAAAAGATACGAGATGACAGATTTGGGTTTGCTGGCTATTTACTTTCTCTCCCGAAAAGGCCTTGAGGAGCCTTTCAATGACTATGGCATCCGCTGGGAGGAACGGGAAACAGAAGAACTGATTTCTTTCGTGCGTGCAGCGTCCGAAGAAGTCAGGCGACGCGGATTAAGTCCCGCCATCCCTTCCCAATATGTCAGAATCACCCAGACCCTTAGAGTCTTTATCGGCAAAAAAGAATTGAAAATCAGGCCGATGGCAAAATCGGTCCTGCTCCTTTTTCTGCGGCATCCTGAAGGAATACAGTTAAAATGTATCGCAGATTACGAGAAAGAACTGAGAGGACTCTACAGGCGGGTAAGCAGAAGTTCCAGCCCCGCAGAAATCACCACCCGGGTAAGCCGGATCCTGGACCTTTTCAACAACGACTTGAACGTGAACATCGCCCGCGTTAACCATGCCCTGGCAACTTTGGTGGATGACACCGGTCTGTATCAGATAACAGGGCGTGCCGGGAAGCCCAAAAGGATTCAACTGGACCGAAAATGGGTAATCTGGGAATCCTGAAACATCACGCAATCGTAAAAAACAATGAAAAAACACCTGAAACAACGCTATCTTTTTTACGATTCTTGGATTCCCGAAAACTCCTGAATATCTTGCCGGAGCGTATCTCACTAGCGGGACGCCTGAAATGCATGAAAAAAAGGAGAGTCTATCCGGGACAGGTTCACCATGTATGCCAGCAAACGATCGGCGGTGTAGTCATCTTCTATACCCTCTATGATTATCTGGTATTCTTCACCATTTACTGCACTGTCGCCAGACGCTATGGAATTCCGGTCCTTGCCCTTTGCCCCATGGCAGATCATACACATAACACGGTCATCGTTCCTGACGGGACCACCCTTGCCAAGTTTGTACAGCAGTACACGCATCTGTTTGCACGGGAATGGAATGAATCCAGGGGAAGAAGGGGGCCGCTTTTCAAACCCCGCTTCATGAGTTCGGCCAAACTGGGAAACAAACAGGTCAGAACAACCATCAATTACAATTACAACAATCCTGTCGAGAGAAAGATCGTGGAGAGGGCGGAGGACTATCGCTGGAATTTCGCACGCTACGCCCGCGAAAAAAATCCATACTCGGCACCTGTTCAGCTGGCCGGGAAATCGGCACGCTTCCGGAGAATCCTGAAGGAAATCAAGAGAATCTGCACGGGAAACGGTCATTTACACTACGCCCAGCTTCTGCGATGGGAAAAGCAGCTCGATGCCTATGAATTCAGGCAAATCGTCGACAGCATCATCTCTCTTTGGAACTGCATTGACTATGAAGAAGTTATCGGCTATTATGGAGATTATGACGCCTTTCTTCGGTCTCTGCACGACAATACGGGGAGTGACTACGAAATCAAAGAAGACCATGACAAGTACTCGGATGCCGTGTATCAAGAGTGCGCCGCAGTTTTGCTCAAGGAAAAAATCGTGAAAAACCTGATGGATATTCCTTCCCTGCCCGAGAACCAAAAAAGGGAAGCGGCAGCCATCCTCAGGAAACGGACATCGGCCCGTCCACGCCAAATAGAGAAATATCTGCACCTTCGGGGTGACGAATAATCTGTTGACTACCAGCAACTTACGCATAATCCTCTGCGCAAATAGCGCAGAGGATTATATGCAAACAGCTGAATATCAGCACCCTGCCGGCCACCCGGATTACTTTTTGATGGGGTAGAGGCGAAGGAGGAAGAGGATCAGGAGGGCGATGGCGGCCGGGAAGAGCGAGAAAAGGGCCCATACCATGTGCTGCACGCCGCCCAGGTTGCTGATGGTGACCACCGTTTCGCCGGTGACGGGATCCTGGCTGGAGAGAAGGCCGGCGGCACCGAGGAGCAGGGCCACAAGGGCGCCCGAGATGGCCGAACCAAACTTCTGGGCCATCGTTCCGGACGAGAAGATAAGGCCTGTGGAAGAGGTGCCGTTCTTTTCGGTGGCATAGTCGGCCACATCGGCGTACATGGACCACAGCAACGGAGAATAGATGCCGATGCCGACAGACGTTACGATGACATTGGCAATCATCACCCAGATCCAGGCGGGGTCCATGGGGATGAAAAAGAAGGCGATGGAGGAGACGGCGCAGATGATGGCCGACCAGGCGAAGGCCTTGTACTTGGAGCCCACCCACTTGGTAAAACGGGGCGTGAGGCCGCCGACAACCATGCAGACCGCCTCGCCGAACATCATGAATACGGTGTAATTGATGATGAGGCCGGAAACCGTCACGTCCCCATGCATGCAATATTCAAACAGATAGGCAGCCACGGCATAGCGGAACCCATTGAAGAAGTTGGTGCAGATGCCGATCAGCGTCAGGTATATCCACGGCTTGTTGTGAAGGAGGTCGGCAAAAGGCTTCAGGGAGAATTTCTCGGGCCGGACCGGCTCCAGGCGCTCCCGGGTGAGAAGGCCGCAGGCCAGGGTGCCCAAGGCGGCGAGTGCGCCCAGCACCACGCCCAGTACGGCATACTGATGCGCCGGCGTTCCGCCCACCATCTTCTGCAGATACGGGAAGGAGAAAAGGGTGATGAAGCCCATCGCATAGGCACCCACCATCCGGAACGAAGAGAATTCATTGCGCTCGTTGCTGTCTTCGGTCATTACGCCCAGAAGCGAACCGTACGGCACGTTCACGGCGGTATATACCGCCATCATCAGCAGGTACAGGGCATACGCATAAACCCTGCGGCCTCCGGGGCCGAGATCGGGCGTATAGAGCAGCAGGGCAAACACCACGCCCAGCGGAATGGCGCCGAAGATCAGCCAGGGCCGATAGGTGCCCCAGCGGGTTTTGGTACGGTCGGCGATGGCGCCCATCAGCGGATCGGTCACCACGTCAAAAAGGCGCGCCAGAAGCATCAGCGCACCGGCATCGGCCACGGTGAGGCCGAAAATGTTGGTAAAGAAGAAGGGAAAAGCGATGGACATGACCTTCCAGGTAATACCGCCGGCGGCGGCGTCACCCAGGCCATATCCTATTTTCTCTGATAATTTTGCCATGACTGTCGGTTATTTAGAGCAGTGAAACAATGGGCGGGAATCAAATGTTCGGGGTGTCCCAGACCTTGGTTTCGGTGCAGTGGACCTGCGTGGCCTGTCCGCCGCAGGAAAGGCGGAAATCGCCTTCCTCCAGGCGCCAGCGGCCGTCGGCCCCCACAAAAGCCAGGTCGGAAGCCTGCAGCTGGAAAGTGACCGTCTTGGTCTCACCGGCCTCCAGGGAGATTTTCTCGAAACCGCGGAGGCGTTTCACGTCGGGAATCAGGGAAGCCACCAGGTCGGAACTGTACAGCAGGACAGCTTCCTTGCCGGAACGGTCTCCGGTATTGGTCACGTCCACCGACACCGTCAGGACATCGCCGGCCTTGAAATTCTCGGCCGATACAACGAAGTTCTTATAAGCGAAAGTGGTATAACTGAGGCCGTGGCCGAAGGGCCACTGGACATCCATGACGGCATCGTAATTATAGGATCCCGCCATGGTCTCGCGATGTTCGGTGACCTTGTAGTCGTAGGTATGGAGGGCATTGATATGCTTGGAATAGGTGAACGGCAGTTTTCCCGAGAAGTTCTCGTCGCCGCTCAGCAGGGCGGCCAGGGCATCGGCCCCGAAATTGGACGGAAGCATCACGTCCACCACCGCGGCGGCCAGCGGCTCGATATCGCCGATCAGGCGCGGGCGGCCTTCGTTGAGAATCAGCACCACGGGTTTTCCGGTTGCGGCCAGTTTTCTCACCAGTTCCTTCTGCTTGGCCGACAGGTTCAGGTCGTCCATGTTACCGGGCGTCTCGCAATAAGTATTCTCGCCGATGCAGGCCACGATGACATCGGCCCCGCGGGCGGCCTTGACGGCGGCATCGATGCCGGAAGCATCCTCGTCCTGCCAGTCCCGGGCCTTCCAGTTATTTCCCAGATAGGTGATGCCGGGCGCGTACGTCACCTTGGGGAAACGGCGCTGCAGGGCTTCCAGGATGGTGTTGTACTGGGGAACATATTCGTCGGCATTCCCCTGCCAGGTATAGCTCCAGCCGCCGTTCAGGGTGCGGAGGCTGTTGGCGTTGGGGCCGGTTACCAGGATGGAGGCATTTTCCTTCAGCGGCAGAATGCCGTTGTTTTTCAGGAGCACCTCGCTTTCCAGGGCGGCGGCGTAGGATTCCCGTGCGAATTTCTCGCTGCCGAAGTCCGGATAGGCATAGTCCCAGTTGGGCTTGTCAAACAGGCCGAGACGCACTTTCAGGCGTAAAACACGCCGCACGGCGTCGTTGAGACGGGATTCGGAGATGCGGCCGCTCTTGACAAGCTCGACAATCACATTGCAGCACTCGGGATCGTACGGGTCCATAATCATGTCGATACCGGCATTGATCCCCATCTCCACAGCCTCGTATTTGTCGGCAGCCACATGGTCGCGCTTGTAGAGGTTGTCGATATCGGCCCAGTCGGTGACCAGCATGCCGTCCCAGCCCAGCTGCTCCTTCACCCATCCGCTCAGGAGCAAGGCATTGCAGTGCGTAGGGATACCGTTGATGGAAGCCGAGTTCACCATGGCGGTGAGGGCGCCGGCACGGAAGCAGGCCAGGAACGGAGCGAAGAACTTTTCGCGAAGGTCGTTCTCGGCGATGATGGCCGGAGTGCGGTCTTTTCCGCTCACCGGAACGCCGTAACCCATGAAATGCTTGATGGAAACGGCGGCATGCTCCAGATCGATGTGGTTGGGGTCCCCTCCCTGGATGGCAAGGGTTTCCTCACGGGCCATCTGGGCCTGCAGATACGGGTCTTCGCCGTAACTTTCCCAGACACGCGGCCAGCGGGGGTCACGGCCCAGGTCCATCACCGGGGAGAAAACCCAGGCCACCTGTGCGGCACGGGTCTCATAAGCCATTGCCCGGCCCATCAGGCGCGCGTACTCGCGGTTGAAGGTGGCGGCCAGATTGATTTCCTGCGGATACATGGAACCGTCCGACAGGTAAGAAGCGCCATGAATCATGTCCAGTCCATAAATACAGGGGATGCCGATGGCCTCCATGGACTTTTCCTGAATCTGACGAACCATGGCGGCCGTCACCTCGCGGGAATGGCAACGATCGTTCATCACATTGAGGATGGACCCCACTTTATATTGGCCGATAATCCGGTCCAGCTTGGCCGGGTCGATGGCTTCGCGCGTCTCATCCTCCAGGACGGAAATATTCAGTTGAACCATTTGGCCGGCCTTTTCTTCCAGGGTCATCCCCTTCAGAACCTTTTCCACTTTGGCTTCCACTTCCTTGTCGGCGGGAATAGCCCGGGGCCCCTTGGGAGCACAGGCCGCAAGCAGGACCGCACTCAAAATAATCAGCGACTTTTTCATAATATGAGAATATTTACTTTTTCGGTACATCATACAAAGATACAACTAATTATTAGATTTTTTTCTTTTGCCAAATTCTGCCTACCTTTGAGAGAAATTTCAGAAAACATGAAACTGATTGCCCTCCTTGCAGCCGTCCTGGCGATGCTGCCCTCCCCCCAAGCCAGAAAAAACCAAAAACCCGCCAAACCGCCCGTAATCCCCCCGGCCGTGCAGCGGCAAGTCGTTTCCGTGGAAACGGAAAACTCCTCCCTGGTGTTCCTGGTAAAGGAAAACGGGCAGGTTTACACCCGGCATTACGGCACCCGTATCGGCCGGCCGGAGCAGTATGCAGAGGAGATTCTCATCGCAGAAGACTACAACACCTGTGTCGGTCTCGCCTACCCCTCCGCCGGCGGCCGTTTCGTCGGAGAACCCGCCCTGCAGGTAAAGTATGCCGACGGCACCCACAACACCGAACTCTATTTCACCGGCGTATCGACCCAGGTACGCGAAGGCTGCCGGGTCACCACCCTCTCCCTCAAGGATTATGTGACGGAACTGTCTGTGAACCTGGTGTTCGAAGCCTACCCTGCGGAAGACATCATCGTCACGCACACGGAAATCCTCAACGGCGGAAAACAGGCGGTGGAACTGCTGAACTACGCTTCCTCCTCCCTCTATGTCCAGGCCGACGATTACCTCCTGACGCACTTCTGGGGTGCCTGGGCGGCCGAAATGCAGACGGAACACGAACTCCTGGGGCATGACGTGAAAGTTATCGAGAGCCGCCGCGGAACGCAGACCACGCAGGCCAACAACCCCTCCTTCCTCCTGAGCCTCGGGACACGGGAATTCAGTGAGACGGCCGGCGAGGTCATTGCCGGCGCCCTGGCCTGGAGCGGGAACTTCCGCCTGAGTTTCGAGCGCGACAGCGGCGGCAGGCTCAATATCCTCACGGGCATCAGTCCCTTCGCCAGCGCCTATCCCCTGGCTGCCGGAGCCACTTTCACAACCCCGGACATGATTTACACCTGGTCCGGCGAAGGCGCCGGAAAAGCGTCCCGCAACCTGCACCGCTGGGCCCGCAAATACAGCATCTATGGGGGCGGACAGGTGAATCCCACGCTGCTGAACAGCTGGGAAGGCGCCTACTTCAGCTTCACCACCGAAACCCTTCTCCGCATGATGGACGACGCAGCCGGAATGGGCCTCGAAATGTTTGTCCTGGACGACGGCTGGTTCGGCAACAAGTTCCCGCGCAACGGGGACAAATCCGGCCTGGGAGACTGGGAAGTCAACACGGCCAAACTCCCGGAAGGAATCGATTATCTGGCCTCCTATGCCCACTCCAAGGGGCTCAAATTCGGCATCTGGATAGAACCCGAGATGGTGAATCCCCGTTCGGAACTGGCACAGAAGCACCCTGAATGGGTGGTACAAAGTCCCGGCCGGGAGATTTATCAAGGCCGCAACCAATGGGTGCTGGACCTCTCCAATCCGGCCGTGGAAGACTTTGTCTTCGGCATTTTCGACCGGACCATGCAGCTGGCTCCCGGCATCGACTACATCAAATGGGACTGCAACCGCGTGATCCAGAGCTTCGGAAGCACTTATCTGGGCTCCCGGCAGGACAGGTTCTTCATTGAATACACCCAGGGCCTTTATAATGTAATGCGGCGCATCCGGGAAAAATATCCCCGCGTCCTGATTCAGTGCTGTTCCTCCGGCGGCGGCCGGATAGACTACGGTTCCCTCCGCTACTGCAACGAGGTATGGGCCAGCGACAACACCGACGCCCGGTCCCGGGCCTTCATCCAGTACGGAACCAGCCTTATCTATCCCGCCTGCGTGATGGGGTCGCATGTCTCTGCCGTCCCCAACCACCAGACGGGCAATACGACACCGCTCAAATTCCGCTTCGACATGGCCTGCGCCGGCCGCCTGGGGATGGAATTGCAGCCCAAGAACCTGTCGGCCGATGATCGCGCCCTGGCCGACCGCTGCATCCGCTCCTACAAGCAGTACCGGGACCTCGTCTTCCACGGAGACCTTTACCGCCTGGGTTCTCCCTACGACAGCAACAGCTATGGGCTCATGTATGTGTCGGAGGACAAGTCCCGTGCGGTCGTTTTCACCTACTGCCTGGACTACGAATCCCGCAACGTGGGCGGCAAAGCCTTCCGCCTGCAGGGCCTGGACCCTTCCCGCACCTACCGGGTGAGCGAACAGAACACCGACAAATCCTGCTGGTGGGGAAACGGAAAAAGTTTCACGGGAGACTTCCTGATGGGAGGCGCCTTCAACCCGCGCCTCCGCCGGATTTACAGCTCCGCCGTCTTTGTCCTGGAAGCGGAGCAGCTATAATGCCGCAATGACGTCCCGCAGGAGCCCGTTGAAGTCGATGACGTGGTCCGGCTTGGGCGAGTAGCCCAGGATTACAACCACCAGCTCCTTGGAAGGGATGATATAAATCTGCTGGCCGTCATGCCCGTTGCAGGAGAACATGTCCTCCGGGACATCCGGGCACACATGGCAGCGGTTCAGCCAGAAGAAAGCACCGTACCGGTCCCCGCTGGCCGATGCCGGAGAGACCGTGTAGTCCACCCATCCTTCGGGGAGGATGCGTTCTCCGCCCACGCAGCCGTCATCCAGATACAACTGTCCGAAACCGGCAAAATCGCGGGCTGTGGCATACAGGTAGGAAGACCCCACGGGGGTTCCGCTCATATCGGGCTCAAAATGGGCGTTCCGGATGCCCAGAGGGGCAAAAAGACGCTCCCGGATATAGCCAAGGAACTCCGCGTCGGAACCAAACTTGCCGCGAAGATAACGCATGACAATGTTGGTGCTGCCGCTGGAATAGTACCAGTGGGTGCCGGGCTTGTCCTGAAGGGGTTTGGACAAGGCATAGAGCCCCATGTCCTCTTCGCGGTGCAGCATGAGATTCACATCCGAGCGATTGCCATAGTCCTCGTTCCACTCCAGCCCGCTCTGCATCTGCATCAGGTCGTTGAGGGTTATCTCCCTGCGCCCGTCGTTCTGCCACTCGGGGATGTCCAGGGGGGCGAAAATGTCCACCATTCCATCCTTGCTCATGATGCCTGCAAGGGCATTGACAAAGCTTTTCGCCATGCTCCAGCTCAGCAGTTGCGTCCGGGCCGACATCCCCTCCCGGTAGCGCTCCGCGACCACGCCTCCCTTGTGAAGGACCACAAAGGCGAAGGGCGTTCCGCTGTATTTCCGCTCATCGACAAAAGCCTTGGCGATGGGATCGAGCCGGGCCGAAAGGGCCGAATCCCCGGGATGCAGCACATGGACGCCCTCCGCTTCTTTTTCCAGCGGGAAGGCTTCCGCCTGCAAGCGGGCAGTCTCCTTTCCCCGAAGAAGGGTCACGCCATATCCCTCCCGGTAGGCAGCCGTGGACTTGGCCCAAAGAAAGCGGCTGGTAACCGTCTTGTTCTCATTGTCCACCTTGTTGCGATTGAAGCGGATGAAAGAAAAATGGAGGTCCAGCTTCTCCACATCGGCAGGGTCCCTGCCGGAAACGAATACGGCCGATGCCAGATTCTTGGCGGCATAGCCCGTGATAATGGGCATCAGGGTGTTCAGATAAAGGCATCCTCCAAGCAGAAGGAGCAAAAGGATGGCAAGAAGCCAACGCAGCGTTTTTTTCATAATATTCATGCTTTGGGATACTTTACGGTAAAACAGGCTCCGCCCAGTCTGAAGGAACGCGAATAGGAAATGGTTCCGCCGCAGTGTTCCACGATGCGGCGGCAAATGGCCAGGCCCAGGCCGGAGCCGCTGGTCTTGGTGGTGAAGTCCGGCGTAAAAATCTTTTCCTGGTTCTTCTCGTCCACGCCGGGGCCGTTGTCTTCCACCACGATATCGTAGAAGCCGTCTTCCATGGCGTTGCGGAGCGAAACCACCAGGCGCTTCTCCCCTTCCTGCTCATCGATGGCCTGGATGGCGTTGGTGATCAGGTTCACCACCACACGGGTCAGTTGCGGACGCGGCGCATCCACGATGGCGTCGGACAGGCCGAAATAGTCCAGTGAGATGTCGTCCCGGGAGTCGAACAGGTCCACTTCCTGACGGATAAGGGCATCCAGATCCAGGCGTTCCGCCTTCTGGTCATACATCTTGGCGAAGGTGGAGAACTGGTCGGCCGAATCGGCCAGAAGGTCCACATGATAAAGGACGGTCTGGGCCACCTCGTCAAACCGCTCCTGCCACTGCGGGTTGCCGGAGTCTTTCATGCGCATGAGCATCTGGAGCTGCAGTTTGATGGGCGTGAGGGGGTTCTTGAGGTCATGGGCCACGCGGCGGGCCATGTCGGTCCAGGCCTTGTCCCGTTCCACCTGCGCCAGACGGCGGGAACTCTCCCCGAGGTCATGCACCATTCGGTTGTAGGCCTGCACCAGCGGGGTAATCTCGTCGTCCTGGTCGTATTCCAGCGGCTCCAGGTAATCGATATCCGTGACGCTCATCTTCTGCCGGAGTTCCGAAATGGGACGGAACATGCGGCTCACCACTTCGAAGGTGACGAAGCGGGAAATGAGCAGCAGCAACAGGAAGATGGTGATGACCGTGGCAATGTGAAGGATGGCCTCGCTCTCGAGGTCGTGCGTGATGTCCGTGAAGGGAGAAGACACAATGGCCACCATGCGCCCGCTGCTGTTCATCACGGGAGCATAGAGGGCATAGTAACTGCGCCTGCCCACCTTTTCCCGATGCATGTAGAAACGCTTGTGGGCAAACATGATCTGCTCGAAGGCGTTGTCTTCCAGCCGGTGTCCCAGAATCATCCGGTCATATACCTCCGGGGTGGTGCTCATCACCACCCGGCCGGAAAGGTCGAACAGGGAGATGTCGCACTTGAGGTTGTTTCCCACGCCCTCAATGGTTGTCAGCACCTCCGCCGTACGCATGTCCCCCGGATGGTCCAGTTGCCGCATACGTTCCTGCAGCATGGCCTGCAGCGAGTTGATGCGGGCGGTCATGATGCTTTCCATATCGGCATTGTTGCGCTTGTACACGAACCAGACGCTGAATCCCGCCATGGCCACCAGGGTCACCAGCAGGGACAGGTACATCACCATGCCGATCCTGTTCTGGAAATAACGCCTTCCCTCGCTGCCACGGCGCCGCCAGACAAGGGCCGATATGAACAGGAAGGCCAGGATGGCAAAAAGGAATCCCTCCACCACATAGTACAGCCATTCCGTGCTGGGCCGGGAGATGACGATGACCTCCCCTTCGGAAACGTTGTGGACAAAGTGGCACCAGCCTTCCTGGTCCACATGGCCCGAAGGTCTCTCGTCGGCCAGTTTTTTCAGGAGTCCCGAATGGACGGTGGGATAAGGGTAAAGGCCTTTGTACTGCACAAGATGGTCGTCGGCATATTTGGCCCAGGAATAGACCGGCGGAAGGGTTACGCGCCCCGGGTCGGCAATGCCCAGGAGGCTCAGATAGCCCCGGTCTTCCCGGTTGTGCTTGGATTCTACCGTAACCAGCACCGAGCACGGACCGTAATCCCTGACATAATAGGAGAAAAGGCCCGTATAGGAAGCGCGTCCGCTGCCGATGGTACTGTAAAAGAAATGGGAGTTTTCGCTGAGCCGGACCCCGCCCTGGACACGTTCCTGGAACAAGGCATTGGCGGCGATGTCGCTTCCGGGCAGCAGGACAGCGATGTCATAGTCCTGCGAAATGCGACCCATGTAAGTGCTCACCAGCCGGTTGCGGATGATGTCCGCACTGCCTTCCAGAACGGACAGGGCCCCGATCATGGCATCCGTCGAAATGGCATTTTCCGTGCTTCTGAGCTGGATTTCCAGGGCGATGTCCCGGTCCATGGCCAAGCGGTTGGCCCAGACGTCCACCCGGTTCTCCTCTTTCTCGAAGCCCAGCATGGACGAGGTCGTCACAAAATAAATGCCCACCACGGTGGCATAGCCGATTCTCCCGCGCAAGGAAAACATGTCATACCGCAAGCCCGTCAGGGAACGGAGGATGGGCGACAGAATCTGGACAAGCAGCGGAATGGTGAGCGAAAGGGCCAGGAAGGAGATGTAAACAATGGCCGTATAAGGACTCAGGAGGGTGATTTTGTACAATTCCAACGAAATGCTGGAGTTGACTGAAATGCTCCGGAAGGTAAGGTGGATGTACAGGATGATGACGGCAAGCGTAAGCACGATTCCGAAGGCGGAGAGCCCCTGCAACCAGCGGCTGTTCCAGCGCCGAAGGCCCTTCAGCAAGGTCCAGCGCACCAGATACAGGTCCATGACGAAGATGGTGATGGCCAGATTGAGAACGACCACGGCGCCCAGGGAATACAGGAGAGGGCCGTCGGCATACAGCAGCGGAGAGAACAGCTGGGAATTCGGCGCCAGGTTGCGGCCATAGAAATACATCCAGCCCAGCACCACAAGCTGAATAAGGATGACCCCGGCCAGCGAAAGCCGGCTGGGATGGGCATTCAGGAACAGCAGAAGCCCGGAAAAAAGAAGCGCCACAGCCATCCACAGGAAGGCCGAATGCCGTTGGGACGACTCCGTTTCTCCTTCCGAGGTGAGCATGAAAAGGGGCACGCCGCCCACCACCACCGGCGCTCCCACTCCGGCCGACAGGGGACGGATCCGATAGCGTCCTTCCACCCGGAAATGGGGATTCACACCGTTGAGAGACCCAGCCTGGAGTTCATCCACCATCTCCAGACCGGCAATCACCTGGCATTTGTCGGAAACCACCTTCTTGACCAGATACCATTTGGAGCCGAGGTTGACAAAACCGGGATATTCGTTCACGTCCCGGAGCGGAGAGACGAAACTGTTCCGGCTGTCTCCCAGCCGCTGCACCAGCGCCTGCGGGCGGATGTCGTCATTACGGATGGGGAACTGGTTGGCCCAGCTCTGCAGGGTGTCTTCCACATAGCGGTAAACCACCATGTCTTCCGGAAGGTCGCCGAGGTTCATCCATTCCCCGGTATCCCCTTCCAGGGCTTGGGCGATAGAAGCGTCCAGCACCTGCATGCGTTTTTCCACCCTCCCGCTCAATTCCCGGGCAACCCCGTTGATGTGGCCGCGGCCGATGCCGGAAAAGAAGGAGGCGGCAAACACAAGGAGGGCGGCCGCCATGAGAGCGACCGACACCCAGTGCCGTATGATTCTTTTCCTATTCATGGTGATAAGGTTCTCCCTTCAGGATGGTAAAGGCGCGGTAAAGCTGTTCTGCAAAGACCGTGCGAACCATCTGATGGGAAAAAGTCATCTTGGAAAGGGAGATTTTCCCCCGGGCACGGGAATAAACCGCTTCCGAGAAACCGTAAGCCCCGCCGACGGCGAAAACCAGGCTGCGGGCGCCGGAGGAGAGCTGCCGCTGGATATAATCGGCAAATTCCACGGAACGGAATTCCTTTCCGTGCTCGTCCAGGAGAATGAGGGTGTCGGAAGGAGACAGCTGCTTCAGGATCAGTTCCCCTTCCTTTTCTTTGATTTGCTCCCTGGAAAGGGCCGACACCTTCTTGAGTTCCGGAATTTCGTTTACGGAGAAGGGGGCATAGTGAACCAGCCGGGACGCATACAGGTCCAGGCCTTCCTTCACCCATTTGACGTCGGTACGGCCGACGGTCAGCAAAACGATATTCATCAAACGCAAAAATAACAATTCGGCGCGGAATTTGCAAGATAAACACCCGAATGAAAAAGACGTTCCATATTCTTTTGTCAGTCGTTCTGCTGTGTTTTTGTGTAACGGCACAGGCTCAGTCACAGTTCATGAGCAGCACAAAAACCCTTCAACAAACCCCGGAGGACGGTTTTGCCGTCTTCTCTTCCATTACAAAATATCTGGCTTCCGGAGATGCCGCATCGCTCTCCACCTGGTTTGCCGACAACCTGGACGTCACCATCATCTCCTCTTCCCGCAACTGTTCCAAGAAGCAGGCCCGCGAAATTCTCCGCAGCTTTTTCCAGGCCAATACGCCACGCTCCTTCCAGATGACGCACAGGGCTTCGGAAAGCAACAAAAAGTATATGATCGGCCTCCTGAATGCCGGCGGAGAGCTCTTCCAGGTTACCATCTACGCCACTTCCTTCGCGGGAGAGCCCTACAAAATCCAGCAAATTAACATTTCCCGCCAGACGGCGTATTAGAAGCCGTTTTTCTTTTTCACGCCCCTCACGGGAGCGCTGTCCAGGGGACGGTCCGGCCACGCGTGCTTGGGATAACGCCGCCGGAGTTCTTTCCGTACCTCAAAGTAGGCAGTCTCCCAGAAACTCCTGAGATCGGCGGTGAGCTGCACGGGTTTGTATCCGGGAGACAGGAGTTCCATCAGGACAGGTACCCTTCCGCCGTCCACGCGCGGCGTATCCAACAGGCCGAAGCACTCCTGGAGACGCACCCGCAGGACCGGGGCCTCCGCACCCTGGCGGTAGTCCAGGCGGATCCGGCTTCCGCTGGGAACTTCGATCTGGGCGGGCGCCAGCCGCTCGACCGTCTGCCGCAGTTCATGGGGAAGGAGGCTCCAGATTACCTCCGACAGGTCTATCTTCCTGAGGGCCGCACCCGTCCGGGCATGGCCCGCAAAAGCCGGAAGCCAGCTGTCTGCCTGCGCCAGGAGGGTTTCGGTAGAGACGGAAGGGATTTCCAGTTCCGGGTGCCAGGCAGACACGGCCGAGATTCTCCGCTGAAGCGAAAGGACTTCGTCCGAAAAATCGAACATCGACAGGCCGTCCTTCCGGGCCGCCGCCGCAAGGACCCGCAACACCTCTTCTTCGGGGACCTCCGAAAGGGGTTTCTGGGCCAGAAGATGGACGCCCAGCCGGGTTTCGCGCCGGGCCGTAAGGGTGCCGGCCTTGCCGTCCCAGAAAATGACCTCCCGTACAGCAGCCATTCCCAGCAAATCCTCCCGGGCGACCGGGCTGGCCAGAAACACCCGCCCCACGCCACCGGGATTTGCATTCATGCTGCCCACGGCCACCCACTCGGCCCCCGACAGGGGGTCGGACGGATCCACGGCCGCCAGTTCTCCTCCGGACAGAAGGTAGCGCCCGGCGCCTTCCTTCCAAAGGTGGCCGATTCGCTCCGGATAAGCCGACGCCAGAAGCGCACCCGCCTCGTAAGGATCGGCGGGGCCGTTGTCGGCCTCCACGCGCACCATGGCGGCATACTGCTCCGCAACCCGGAGAATCCGGTCCCACCGGCCCGGCTGACGCTCCCTTCGGGCTTTCCGAAGCGCCCGGAGGCGGAGGTCCAGGCCGCTTTCCGTCCCGTCGCCCAGCGGATCCTTCTCTTCCAGAAGGGCCGCAACATCGGCCGCGAGGGCCTTTTCCCGGGCCGTTCCGGCGCACAGAAGCATCTGCGCGATTCTGGGATGACAAGGAAGGGCCGAAAGGGCTTTCCCGTGCGGGGTAATCCTCCCGTCCGCTCCGATGGCCTCCAGGGACGCCAACAGGGCCCGGGCGCTGCGAAGAGCCGGCGCGGGCGGGGGCGTAAGCCAGGGAAGCGCAGCAAGGTCGGATTCTCCCCATGCAGCGGCATCCAGAACAAGGCCGGAAAGGTCGGCCGACAGGATTTCCGGCGTCCTTACCGCGGCCATCCGGGATTCGGTGGCGGCGCTCCAGAGACGGTAACACACACCGGGGGCCACCCGTCCGGCACGGCCGCTGCGCTGGGTGGCCATGTCCAGGCTGATGCGCACGGTCTCCAGCCGGCTGAGGCCGCTCCGGGAATCATGGACAGGCTTGCGGCAAAGGCCGGAATCCACCACGATGCGCACGCCCTCGATCGTGAGCGAGGTTTCGGCGATGGGCGTTGCCAGCACCACTTTTCTCTCCCCCGGGGCACTGGGCGCGATGGCCGCCCGCTGTGCGGCATTGGACAGGAGTCCGTAGAGCGGAAAGACTTTCGTGGCGCCGAGCGTATTGCCCAGCAGGGCGGCGCAGCGACGGATATCGGCCTCGCCGGGAAGAAAGGCCAGGATATCGCCCTCCCGGGAGCCATTCGCCTCCCGGACGGTGGCCGCCACCAGTTCCGCAACATTTTTCTCATCCGCCTCCACGGGGCCGCGGAGGATTTCGACGGGAAACATCCGTCCCCCGCTCTCCACGACGGGCGCCTGCAGGGAAGCGGAAAGGGCCGAAGTGTCGATGGTGGCCGACATGACCACGATGCGCAAATCCTCCCTCAGAAGCGCCTGGGCCTGCCTTGTGAGGGCCAGGGCCTCGTCGGTCGCAAGACTTCTTTCATGGAATTCGTCGAAAATGACCACGGAAACACCCTCCAGACCCGGGTCTTCGATGAGCCTGCGGGTCAGGATGCCCTCCGTAAGAACCTCGATGCGGGTGTCCGGGGATATCCGGCTCTCGAAACGGATCCGGTAGCCCACCGTCTTCCCCACTTCCTCTCCCAGCAGCCAGGCCATCCGGGCGGCAATCTGGCGGGCGGCAACCCGCCGGGGTTCCAGCATGAGAATTTTTCCGCCGGAGGGAAGCGCGTCCAGGATGGTCAGGGGCAGGAGCGTGGATTTTCCGGCTCCGGGAGGGGCCGTCACGACCAGCGAACGGTTTTGCCCAAGGGCGTCGTTGACCGCTCCGGCTATGGCAGAAGCCGGAAGACGGGAGCTTTCGCGTATGAGACGGCCGTTTTCCATCAAGACAAAGGTACGCTTTTTTCGTAAAAGAAAATTTGCAGAAAAAGTGACAAATCGTTATTTTTGTGAGTTATTACGTCTGAACAATTAACCAAATACCAATTTTATGGCAACAACTGCTGATCTGAAGAACGGAATGTACATCATGTTCAACGGCAAACCCTGCGCTGTTGTGTACTTCCAGCATGTAAAACCCGGCAAGGGTCCTGCCTTCGTGAAAACCAAACTGCGCAACCTGGAAAACGGCCGCATCCTGGAGAATACCTTCACCGCCGGTGTGAAACTGGACACCATCTCCGTAGAGCGCCGTCCCTACCAGTTCCTCTACGATGACGGCGAGGCCTTCAACTTCATGCACGAAGAAACCTACGAGCAAATCACCCTGCCTCACGATGTAGTGGACAATGCAGACCTCATGAAAGAAGGCCAGCATGTGGAAATGATGTTCATGACCGAACCCGAAGAGCGCTGCCTCACCTGCGAGCTTCCCACCTACGTAACCCTGGAAGTCACCTACAGCGAACCCGCCGTGAAGGGCAACACCGCCTCCACTTCCGCCCTGAAGGAAGTCACCCTCGAGACCGGTGCCAAAATCATGGTTCCCCTGTTCATCGAAACCGGCGAAATCATCACCGTCAACACCACCGACCGCAGCTACGGCCAGCGCGTGAAATAATTACAGCGTCTTGGAATAGTGGCACTGGAGAAGCTCACAACAGGAGCCGTGCCAGTTATGCATGCCATTGCCAAGGCAGTTTTTCCACTGGGCACAGGAAGCACAAGAACCCTTCCTGGCCCAGTTTCTGTTTCTGTAAGGCAGAAAACCTTTTTCCCACACTTCGAAGAAATTATCCCGGTAGATGCTGCCTTGTGAAAACAGGTCCCGGTCTATGTTGGGACAGGCACAGATGCGGCCGTCAATCAGAATGGATGCAATGTTCACGCCTGCCCGGCAGAAATAGCGGGTGTCCCGCACCTTTTCCTCGTATCGGCCCAGGAAGCCTTCGCAGCTGAAGGTGACTTTCATGCCGCCCCCCTGTTCCCGCTTTTCCCTGATGAATTCCATCAGGCCCACAAATTCTTCCCCGGAAAGATGCATGTCCGGTTCATCGGCGGCACGGCCGATGGGAATGACGGTGAAAAGCCGCCACTGCGCCACGCCAAGACCGGCCAGGACGTCGTGTATCCGGGGCAGTTCCGCGAGATTTTTCCTGTTGACGCAGCTGACGACATCGGCATTGAGCCGGGGGTCTGCCGCAGCCAGGCCGATGGCACGGAGCGCCCGGGCATAACTGCCTTTCAGGCCCCGCATCCAGTCGTGAGAGGCTTCCAGGCCGTCCAGGCTGATGGTCAGGGCCCCCATCCCGGCCCCCATAAGCCTTGAATGGGCGCTTTCGTCGTAGAACCATCCGTTGGACACCATGCCCCAGCCGAAGCCCCGCGCCCGGATGGCCCTGCCCGCCGTTTCGATATCCGGCCTCAGAAGCGGCTCTCCGCCGGTGAGCACCACGATGAAATCCTTGGGGCGGTGCGAGGAAGGAATGGTGTCCAGCGCCCGCAGGAAATCCTCCAGCGGCATATCTTTTTCCCGGCTCTGGACCGAACAGTCGCTCCCGCAGTGACGGCAATGCAGGTTGCAGCGGGTGGTACATTCCCAAAACAAGTAATTGAGCTCGTGGACACGGACTTCGTTGTCGCGGAAAAGACGGAATACGAAAGGATTCATATATTTGCAAATATAGGAAATAATCGCTTTCTTTGCAATATGAAATGGTTGCACGACATCCTCAAAGGCGCATCCCTCACCGGCGCCCTCTTTGTTTTCCAGGCCTGCTACGGTTCCCCCCAGATTGAATATCGGGAAGGCGGCGCTCCCATGCGTTTTTCCCTGGTATCGGCCCGCACCGGTGAGCCGTTGGAAGGAATCGGCATCGCAGCCAAGCCTCTCAAGGAAGGAATCTACCAGATCATCGGAACCACCGGGGCCGACGGAAAGTGCGAAGTGTTCATTCCCTTCGTCCGCGACCTGGGGGAAGGGCCTTATCTTCAGTTCACGGACGCCAACGGAGTCTATGCCGCCAAGGACACGACCCTGGCAGACCTCCGGCAAAGGGACATCGTCATCAAATTGAACCGGAATCTTTAGCGAAGCGTGCGTACGGCGGACGCCACTTTCTCCAGCAGCCACTTGGGGGTGGATGTCGCCCCGCAGATTCCCACACGGTCTCCCTCACTGATCCATTCCGGGGCAATGTCCTCGATGCTTCCCACCATGTAAGTCCTGGGATTCACGCTGCGGCAGAGGTCGCTGAGAACCTTTCCGTTGGAAGAAGACTTCCCTGAAACGAAAATAATCACGTCGTGCTCCCTGGCAAAGGCGGCCAGATGCTTGTGCCGGTTGGCCACCTGCGCGCAGATGGTATCATGCACGGTGAGCCGGGCGCCGCGGCTTCGCAGCATTTCGCAGACCCGGGCATATTCCGAGGGACTTTTGGTGGTCTGGGAGAAAATCTCCATGGGCTGGGTAAAGTCCAGCATATCGATCACGCTTCCCAGCATGTCCGTGCTTTCCACCACCAGGGCATCGCCATCCACCTGGCCCAGAAGGCCCAGTACTTCCGCATGGCCCACCCGGCCGAAGATAATCACCTGTCCGTGAGCGCCATCCTGGTGCAGACGGGCATAAGCCTCCCGGATCCGGCGCTGCAGCTGCAGCACCACGGGACAGGAACAGTCGATTACTTCCAGGTGATGGGCGGCGGCAGCCTCGTAAGTGGCCGGCGGTTCGCCGTGGGCACGGATAAGGACCGACCCGCTGTCGGGGACATCGGAAAGACTCTCCACCGTAACCAGGCCGCGTTCCCGGAGACGGGACAGTTCGGCCTCATTGTGAACGATGGCGCCCAAAGAATACAGCCGCTCATGGTCGGCGAGGTAGTCCTCGGCCCGGGTGATGGCCCGGATGACCCCTCCGCAGAAGCCGGAGCCGCCGTCGATCTCTACGTTCAACATGACAGACCGGGACTTTCCAGAAGAGCGAATTTTCCCTGAAGCAGGCCCAGCATCCACACCACCTCCTCGTGAAGGGTCATGTGCGTATTGTCCAGGACATAGGCGTCATCGGCCCGGCGGAGCGGCGAGGTGGGCCGATGGGAATCCCGGTAGTCGCGGTCCTGCAGATTGGCCAGCACCTCTTCCAGGGTGGTGGTCTCTCCCTTGGCGACCAGTTCGTCATAGCGGCGCTGCGCCCTGACGGCGGGGTCGGCCGTCATGAAAATCTTGAGCTGGGCATCGGGAAAGACGGTGGTGCCGATATCCCGGCCGTCCATGATGACACGGCCGCCCTCCGAGAAGGCATGGAGCCGCTCGTCCACCCAATTGCGCACCCAGGGAATGGCACTCACCGGACTTACATACTGGGAGACGTCCCAGCCGCGGATTTCGCTCTCGATGCAACGTTCCCCCAGATACAGTCTGGTGGCACCCTCTTCCTGGCGGAAGTGAAGGTCCAGCGGGCCGATGATGCCCTGAAGGCCGTTCTCATCGATCTTTCCGTCCCCGATGACGCCGGCTTCCATGCCGGCCAGGGTGACACCGCGGTACATGGCGCCGCTGTCCAGATAAAGGAAAGCGAATTCCTTGGCAATCAGTTTGGCAAAAGTACTCTTCCCCGTAGAGGAAAAGCCATCTACGGCGATGATGATGTCGGGAATGCTGCTCATATTACGTAATCTTTTACATCTTGTGCACTGACGGGGGTTCCGCCCAGAATCAGAAGGCGTTCCACCACGTTGCGGAGTTCACGGATATTGCCCGGCCAGGGACGTTCCTGAAGGAGTTTCAGGGCCTCGGGAGCGAAGGGGCGGACCGGTTTTCCGCTTTCGGCCGATATCCGCTGCGAAAAATGTTCCACCAGAAGCGGAATGTCGTCCTTGCGGTCGTCCAGAGCGGGAACCTTCAGCACGATGACGCTGAGCCGGTGGTAAAGGTCTTCCCGGAAATTGCCCAGCCGGATCT
Source organism: uncultured Bacteroidia bacterium (assembly GCA_902794005.1). Taxonomy (GTDB): domain Bacteria; phylum Bacteroidota; class Bacteroidia; order Bacteroidales; family UBA932; genus Cryptobacteroides. The sequence continues at coordinate 9,872 of CADBFO010000015.1, read as the reverse complement.
CTTCCTGCAGGTTTTTGTTGGTGGCGGCGATCACCCGCACGTCCACGGTGATTTCCTTGTCACCGCCCACGGGCGTGAGCTTGCGTTCCTGCAGCACCCGCAGAACCTTGGCCTGGGCGGCCAGGGACATGTCTCCGATTTCGTCCAGGAAGATGGTTCCGCCATCGGCCTGTTCGAATTTGCCCTTGTGGTCGCGGATGGCCGATGTGAACGAGCCCTTCTTGTGCCCGAAGAGTTCGCTGTCGATCAGTTCCGAAGGGATGGCCGCACAGTTCACCTCCACGAACGGCATCATGGAACGTTCCGAAAGCTGGTAGATGCTCTGGGCCACGAGCTCCTTGCCGGAACCGTTGGGGCCGGTGATGAGGATGCTGGCCTGGGTGGGAGCCACCTTTCCAATCATATCTCTCAGGTGCAGGACGGGCTCCGAAGCGCCGATCATCTCGCGACCGTAGATTTTCTTCTTGAGGATTTTGGTTTCCTTTACCAGCGAAGCCTTGTCAGTGGCATTTTTCAGGGTAATGAGGATGCGGTTCAGGTCCAGGGGTTTTTCGATGAAATCAAAAGCGCCCCGCTTGATGCAGTCCACGGCCGTAGTGATATCGGCATGGCCGGAGATCATGATAACCGGTGTTTCAATGCCCTCTTCAATGAGTTTGGAGAGCACTTCCGTCCCGTCCATCTCCGGCATTTTGATATCGCAGAAAATGGCGTCGTATTTTTCTTTTTCCGCTTTCTCCAACCCTTCACGGCCGTTTTCCGCCGATTCCACCTGGTAATTCTCCATTTCCAGGATTTCCTTCAGGGAGTAGCGGATCGCCCTTTCGTCGTCAACTATGAGAATTTTCATGTCTTTATTTTGATTTATGCAAATATCGCAATATTTTTTCAATGTGTGCAAAGTCCGGTCCACTCTTTCCTGTCCTGTCACAAATATTATTACTATTTTTGTAAAAACAATTGTTATGTCAGACCTTTCCTTCGATATCAGCCAATCCTCCTGGGGACAAGTACGGCAGCATGCGGACTACGACCTGGCCATTCTGCCCTGGGGCGCGACAGAACCGCACAACGGGCATCTCCCCTACTGTACCGATGTCATTCTCTCCCGCTGCATCGGGCTGGATGTGGCGGCACAGTCAAGTCTTGCAGGCATCCGGGCCATGGTGCTTCCGGGAATTCCGCTGGGCTCCCAGAATCCGGGACAGACAGACCTTCCCTTCTGCCTGCACGCCTCCCAGTCCACCCAGTTTTCCATCCTGAAAGATATCGTGACCTCCCTGGAACGCTGCGGAATCCGGCGGCTACTCATCATCAACGGCCATGGAGGGAACAATTTCAAGGGGATGATACGGGATCTTGCCGTGGAAAAGCCCGGCTTCCTCATTGCCCAAAGCGACTGGTTCGGTTTCATCCCCCGGAAAGATTACTTTGACGAAACGCTGGACGACCACGCCGGAGAGCAGGAGACGTCGGTCATGCTGTACTATCACCCCGAACTGGTGAGGATGGAATATGCCGGAGAGGGCCAATCCCGTCCCTTTGCCATTGAAGGACTGAAGAAAAAGGCTGCATGGATTCCCCGTGACTGGTCCAGAATTTCTTCCGACACCGGCGTTGGAAATCCGCTCAAATCCACGGCGGAGAAAGGGGAACGCTATGCCCGCGACGTTGTCCGGGCCCTTTCCGCCCTGGTGGTGGACCTCTGTACAAAAGAACTTTATTAACTTTGCGGGTTAATGAAGGCAGGAAAAATCATACGGAATGTCGTTCTGGGGCTGGCCGGGACGGTTCTGGCGCTGCTCGTCGGCCTGCAGATCACCCTGCGGCCCAAAGTGCTCACCGGCCTGGTGAACGGCATTGCGGCCGACCTGGTGGAAGGGGATGTGGCGTTCCGGGAAGTAAAGGCCCATGTCATCAAGAGCTTTCCCTACCTGCATCTGGAAGCCGAAGACTTCACCATCACCTACCCGCACAGCCGGTATGCCCGTTACGATTCCCTGTACGCCAACCCGTCAAAACGTTTCAACCTCCTGCAGGCCGGAAATCAAGTGGAAGGGACCGGGGAAAGCCTCACCGACACCCTCGCCTCCTTCCGGCGCCTGGACCTGTCCCTGAATTATATCGCCCTCCTGAAAGGAGAGTACGATATCCGTAACCTGGAGCTGATCCGGCCGCGCATCTTCGCCCATTATTACGACTCCACGGCCGCCAACTGGGACATCCTTCCCCTCGGCGGGGAAGAGTCGGCGGAAGACACCCTCAAAAAGCCTGTTCCCGCCATCCGCTTTCACAAGATAACGCTCTCGGACCGGCCTTTCATTGTTTTCACCCATCCGGAAGACACCCTAATGGGGCTTTTCACCATGCGCCGGATGGTGCTGGAAGGAAAAACCGTTTCCATGGATTCCCTCTTTGTCTCCGGCCGGCTCCCGGCCGATACGGTGGCCCTTGGAATGGAACGGCTGCGCGCCGGGATGGAGCAGCGTCGCATGACCCTTGAGGCCGATGCCAAGGCCTATCTCCGTACCGCCGCATACGGGCGTCTGCAGGTGCCCATCCACCTGGATGCAGACGCTTCGTTTCCCGAAACCGCACCCGGAAACCTGGCCGTGGACATCCACCGTCTGAAACTGGGGCTCTCTTCCATCGGCCTGGTCGGCGCGGGCAGCTTCCGTAAATCGGAAGACGGGCGGCTGGACATGGACCTTGCCGCCACCATCAAAGACTGTCCGCTGGGAGACCTGATCAAAGAATATCAGGACAATATCCCGTTCCTGAAGAAAATGGACACCGACGCCCGGATCAGCCTGGACGCCAGCGTAAAGGGAACCTGGGGAGACGGCCTGACCCCCCGGGTGAACGCCCGCCTTCTGATTCCCCCCGCCACGGTCGATTATGAGGGACTGGGGCGCAAGGGAAGGCTGGCCGTGGACGCTTCCGTCACCACCGACGACCTTCAGATCATCCACGCCGACATCGAAAAACTCTTCGTGGATATCGTCGGGGCCCGCATCAACCTCAACGGGTATGCCAAGGATGTCCTGGGGGAAGACCCCCTGATTGGCCTTGAAGGAACCATCCACGCCCGGGTGGATTCGCTCACCCGCGCCTTCACCCGGGAGATGGGACTTGAGGGGAACGGGCAGATTGACGCCCGGATCAGCGGCCGTGCACGGCTTTCCGAGCTGAATGCCGCCCGGATCGGAAACAGCACCGTCAACTGCGGGCTCACCGCCCGGGACCTGTATGTGGAACTCCCCTCCGACAGCCTCACGGCCCAGCTTCCCCGCCTGGAGGTCCATCTGGCCACCAAAGCCAACAGCATCGACAGGAACCTCCCCAAAGGCGCCCGCGTCCTGGCGCTCAAGGCCGATGCCGACACCCTGGACGTAAACATCGGCTCCATGTTCGTAAAAGCCGGCGGGGTCCGGATCCTGATGCAGAATTCGGCCAATATCCTGCGGGGCGGAAAAGAGCTGACCGCCCTGATGGGCCTCCTGAAAGTGGGCAATCTGCGTCTCAAGGACGAAAAGGGGCTGAGCCTGGGGGTCAGGGACAACACGGAAACCTTCCGGATTACGCCGGCCACGCCGGAAAAGCCGTCGCCACGGCTGGCGCTTACCTCCAGCAGCGGGCGTCTGCGCCTGCGCAGCGGCGAAAACATGTTCGCCCTGAAAGACGCCAAATTCGACCTGGCCGCCTCCAGGTATATCGCCCGGCGGAGGCCGCCGCGGGACAGCACCCGCCGCCTGCGCAGCCTTCCGCACACGAATGACGATTTTGCCAAGGCCGACATCCGGATCAACCTGGGGGAGAGCCTCCGGAAATATGTGCGGGAATGGGACATCGACGGCCACCTGGACCTGAGCGGCGGCCGGGCCATCCTGCCCTCATTCCCGCTCCAAACCCGCCTGGAAGCCGTAAAAGGTTCCTTCGTAAACGACACCCTGAAGCTGCAAAGCATCACCCTGAAAGCCGGGGAATCGGATGTGACGGCCCAGGCGCAGCTCACAGGACTCAGGCGGGCACTCATCGGCCGCAGACGCAGCCGCCTCAAGCTCAAGGCCGATGTCCGGAGCAACTATATCGACGTCAACGAACTCCTGCGGGGCTATGCGTACCACAGCGCTTATTCGGCCCCCAAGACCCTTTCGCAGGCCAGCGACGAAGCCGTGGAGAAGGCCGTGGACCAGGCGCAGCTTCCTTCCGACAGCACCGTGAGCCGGCTTTTCGTGCTTCCGTCCAACCTGGATGTGGATTTCTCGCTGGAAGCCAGCGGTATCAAATATGACAGCCTCCTCATCAACTGGGCCGCGGCCGACGTGGCCATGCAGCAGCGCACCCTCCAGATCACCAATGCCGTCGCCGCCTCCAACATGGGAGACATCTACTTCGAGGGTTTCTATGCCAGCCGCGCCAAGGACGACATCAAAGCCGGTTTCGACCTGAATCTGGTGGACATCACGGCCGAAAAAGTGATTACGCTCTTCCCCGCCGTGGACAGCATCATGCCCATGCTCACCAGTTTCGGCGGAGACCTGGACTGTTCCCTCACCGCCACCTCGGACATCGACACCCTGATGAACCTGGTGAAACCCTCCATCAACGGAATCATGAAGATTTCCGGCAAGGACCTCACGCTCAAAGACAGCAAAGAGTTCACCAAGATTGCCAATATGCTCATGTTCCGCAACCGGGCATCGGCCCATATTGATGAAATGAAGGTCACCGGAATGGTCCGCGACAATGTGCTGGAGGTGTTCCCCTTCGTAATGAACGTGGACCGCTATCAACTGGCCGCCAGCGGCATCCAGCACCTGAACCGGCAGTTCAATTACCACATTTCGGTGATCCGTTCCCCCCTCCTGGTGAAATTCGGCCTCAACGCATGGGGACAGGATTTCGATGACATCCATTATCGCCTGGGAAAAGCCAAGTACCTGAACGCCAATGTTCCGGCCTATTCCAAACAGCTGGACACCGTACAGTTCAGCCTGGTGGCCGCCATCCACAATGTCTTTGAACTGGGGGTGGAAAAAGCCCTGCAGGAGAACCGCACCGAAGAGTATCTGAAACCGGTTTCCTCGCTGGAGATTCCGAACGCTCCGGCGGAAACGCCCGCTTCCGACTCGCTGAGCCGGGTTTCCGCACTCATCGAACAGGTGGAAAAACAGACCCTGAACCGCCGGGAAGCCTTGAAGGAAGAGATTGTCGGCCTCACCCGGGAGGCCGCTTTGAAAAAAGAAGAGGATGAATAGTTTTGATTACCTGGAAGTTTCCGTGAAGTTGAATCCCTTTACGGAAGAGATGGCCGAAATCCTGACCGCCGAACTGTCCGACCTGCCCTTCGACTCTTTTGTCACCGAAGAGCCTTATCTGAAATGCTATATCCAGACGACGGACTACAAGGCCTCGGACGTAAAGGTGGTCCTGAGCGGCTATCCGGCCGTGGAAGGGTTTTCCGCCGCACCCGTACAGGGACAGAACTGGAACCAGGCCTGGGAGGACCGTTTCCAGCCCATCGTCGTGGACGGGACGGTGACGGTGAAAGCCCCATGCAATACCGATGTTCCCCACACCCGTTTCAACATCCGGATCAACCCTCAGATGGCGTTCGGGACCGGGTATCACCATACGACATACATGATGATGCAGCGGATGCTGGGGATGGAAGAGGCCATCAAAGGGCGCCATGTAGTGGATATGGGCTGCGGAACGGCGATCCTGGCCATCCTGGCGGCCAAGATGGGCGCCCGGAAGGTGTTTGCCGTGGACATCGACGCCGTAGCGGCCCGCTCGGCCTGGGGCAACGCCCGCTGGAACCGGGTGGGGACGCGCGTGGAAACGGCCTGCGGAGATGCGTCTCTCCTGCAGATGGGAACCTATGATGTGCTCCTGGCCAATATCCATCGCAACATCATCCTGGAAGACCTTCCCACCTATGTGCGCTCTCTCCGCCGCGGCGGACGCCTTCTCCTGAGCGGCTTTTTCACGGCCGACGCTCCCATCATCCACAAGGAAGCCCTCTCCCTCGGGCTTTCGTGGGCCGGAGAATCGGCCCGGGAGGGATGGGCCTGCCTGGAATTCGTCAAGTGATTTTTTTTCCTTATCTTTGCAGTTCCATTCGTGACGTGCCGGGCGTTTTCCCGGCAAACACATGCGGGTGTGTTGGAATTGGTAGACAACCCAGACTTAGGATCTGGTGCCGCAAGGCGTATGGGTTCGAGTCCCTTCACCCGCACAAAACTCCCGGCAGAGGGAGTTTTTTTGTGCCTTTTTTGTATATTTGCGAAGATATGTCTAAGAAAGAGTGCATACAAGGCTTTTCGGACTACATCTTCTGGGATGTGGACCGGTCTTCCATTGATCCATCGGCAAATGCTTCATTCATTGTCCAAAGGGTTTTGGAGTATGGCCAATATGAGGACTGGAAGCATCTGCTCGCATATTATGGTCTTGATAGTATCGTCGATACTGCCAAGAAACTGAGAACACTCGACGCGAAAGCTCTTTCTTTTATAAGCACCGTTTCCAGAACCCCTATCGAACAGTTCCGATGCTACAATACCAGACAATCTATCCCGCAACACTCCAGCTTCTGAAGGATCTTCAGTTGCTTGAATTGCTTAAGGAGTGCCGTCTTGTAGGCGGCACGGCTTTGGCTTTGCAACTCGGGCATCGCAGATCGGTGGGTCTTGATTTCTTCGGAACAGTTCCTCAGACGCCGGATGAACTTCAGGACCTCCTGCGTGAGAATCACGACGTAACAATTGTCAAGGAGTCCAAGAACAAAGGAGTCCAAGAACATCCATATTTATTTGATTGACGGCGTTAAAGTTGATATCGTCAATTACAAATATGACTGGATTGATACCCCTGTAGAAGAAGACGGCATTCGGCTTGCCGATGTAAAAGACATTGCCGCAATGAAAGTGGCGGCAATCATCGGCCGGGGCACCAAGAAGGATTTCATTGATATGAATCGACTCCTTCAAATCTTCTCTTTGAAGGAAATCTTGGACATGTATATGCAGAAGTATCCGGACGGATCACTGTTCATTGCTATAAAGAGCCTATCCTACTTTGAAGACGCGGAGTCCGATCCCATGCCATTTATGTTTGACGACACAGATTGGGGCGTCGTAAAGGCCAACATCCGCGAGGCGATTGCAAGCGTCTGAATTCCAAACAGATATATATCGTCAAGATCGTTCAAAAAAGTTCGATATAAGTTAACAACCCCGCACGCGAGCCGGCCTTCTCGGGCCGGCTTTCGCGTGCTGGGGTGAAGGACTCCGTCGGCCCACGTTACCCTCACCCCAAACCCCTCCATCGGGGAGGAGCTGGCGGCAGAAGCCGCCTGTTCGCCTTCGGCTCAATCGCTTCGCTCAAAAGTCCACGCATTTTGTTTGTAATATGCTGCATATTTATTAAACTTATCGTATCTTTGCGAAAAAGAAGGATATGTATAAAGTCGCCGACATACAAAGCATGCGAAAGGCCCGGGGGATGACGCAGGAGCAGGTGGGAATTCTGGCGGGAATGAGCAAATCACAGATTTCCAGGATGGAAAGCGGGAAACTGGGAAGTCCTGCTACGTATGCCCGTGTACTGGATGCACTGGGCTATAAGGCAGTTGTACATTATGAGGATGTGAGAGGTGGTAATGCTTTGGGCCGAGAGCAACTACTATCCATGCTTAAGGTTTACTATTTATGCAACAAAGCTGAGCTTGGGATTGAAAGAATCGGCCTGTTTGGCAGTTTCGCAAGAGACGAAGCTCGGGCCGATAGTGATATCGACATTATTGTAACACTTACAAAACCGGATTTGTTCCTGTATTCAACCATTACCCGCCAATTGGAAACCGTTTTCGGAAGGCACATAGACCTGATTTCTTCCAAATCTCGTCTTCCCGATTCATTCAAGAATCATCTTGAAAAGGAGGTTGTCTATGTTGACTAAGAAAGAACGTGTGTTATCCTTGTTAGACACCAGCCTTCAAGAGATGAAACTCCTGAAAGAGATGAGCAAGGATATTCTGCAACCTGACAATTTCGTCTCAAGCACCTCTGGAATGATTGTTTTCCGGGCTTGCGGAATGAGCCTGCAATACATTACAGAAAGCTTTGTAAAGATCCGGAATCTCTGTGGCCGGGAGTTCTTTAATCCCTACAAATCCATTCCATGGGATTCGGTCTTTGGGATGCGCAATTTCCTTTCCCACGAATATGGCGACGTGGACACTGAAGGCATATTCAACACCGTAAAGACAAACATTCCTGAACTGTTGCAAGTCACTGAGGTTATACAACAGGACGTGATTAACGGGAAGCATGCTATCTGCTTTGGCAGTCCGGATGGGAATACGTAACAGAATATAACCATATATTTGCATATGCAATCAAGCACATGAAAAACCGACTGCAAATGAAACGATTCAAGGTCATACTATTGCTTCTATTCATTCCCGTTGCCCTGCAAGCGCAGGCCATCGGACAGGTTCCGTTTGGCGCCAGGGTATTTAGTACTGGCTTTCCGGATACCGAGAAGTATTGGGGAGATGATGGACCTACAATGAGCAAAGAGAGACGGAATACTGCTATTGGCTGCATCGAACGGACTTTTGGGCCGGTCAGGGAGTATAATGAATACTGGGGAGATTGCACCGGTGAGCATATATTCATCGTGAAACTGGAAAGCGGTGATGAAATCAGTTTTGTTAATGGATGCCTGGGACAATATGATATCGTCTCACCCCGTTTCTCGGTTGGAAGTGATTACCTCAGAGGTGGTTTAAGGGTAGGTCAGAGAATCAGCCCCCAAAAGAGCAAGGGGGAATGGATCATCCGCCAAAGTGATAGGGATCCCAATGTCTACTATTTTTCACCCATACGAAGTGATGATGCGGCCTATGTGATCGTGGATGAAAATGGAATTATCCAATCCATCCATATGTTCACGAACGATTGCTAATATCCATTGTTAAAGGATTTCGTGTTGCGAAGCAATTGCAGGCGTCTGAATTCCAAATAGATAGACCGCTATCAGGTCTTTAAAATTGGTTAGAAATTTGTTAACAACCACGCACGAGCCGGCCTCTTCGAGGGCCGGCTTTTTCGCGCGGGTGAAGGGACTCCACTTCGTTTGATCCCCCGCTGCTTCGCAGCCGCCCCCAGGGGCATTGAAGGGGCTGTGCCCCCTCAAACTCCCCCGCGGTGTCCGGGCTAGTATGTCTTTGCTAGTCGTCGCGGTGCCTGGGGCAAAGACACGCCCTCCGCCGGGCGCCTGCTGGCGCCTTTTTCGTTTTCTTATACCTTTTTACAAATAATCAACCCAAAAGTTGATTAACTGAGATAATTGTATTACTTTTGCAAAAAGTACATGATATGAGGTTTGAAAGAATACTTGACAACGGACGGCTGTGGGCTGTGATGTATGATGGAGACGATGTAAACATTTTGGAGAGAGTGTTTACGCAATGGAATGATTATGAATGGTTAAGAGCGTTCTTTACGAAACATGTAGAGGACTTGTCTTCCTTCTTCCATATCACGGATATAGACCGCGCTGTGTTCGATACAGTCGATGACGCCAATGATTTGGAATGCCTTATCATGGACATAGACCCGGATGCAAATCTGGATGAGTTGTTCCGGCCATTGGAAAATACCAGATTGTCGGAAGTTTTGCTGGGAAGAGAAAAAGCAAAGGGGCAATATCACACCCATGCATCCTGGCTACGGCTATATGCCATCAGACTGGAATCTGGCCGATACATCATTACCGGGGGAGCCATTAAACTAACGGCTACCATGCAAGAGCGTGAACATACTCTGGAGGAACTCCATAAGCTAAACAAAGTACGC
>CADBFO010000014.1 GCA_902794005.1 uncultured Bacteroidia bacterium | reverse complement strand
CGTTTAATCCTTATGAGAAAAGCTTTTAAAAGCCTTCTGCTCGCATTCACTACGTTGATTGCGGGCACTGTCGCCTATGCCCAGGTGACCACATCCTCCATCGGAGGACGTATTACCGCCGCAGACGGCAATGTGAACGGAGCAGCCGTTATCGCTGTTTACCAGCCCACGGCTTCTACATTCTACGCCGTTACGGACGCCAATGGCAACTACCGTATCAATGGTGTTACCCCTGGTGGTCCTTACACCGTCAGCGTAGAAATGCTGGGTTACCGCAAGGTCGAGAACCAGAACCTTTATGCCCCCCTGGGTGAAACGCTCATCGTGAACGCCACCCTGGAGGACGAATCCCTCTCTTTGGACGCCGTCGTTTTTGTGGCAGACGGAACTGAGTCCAACATGAACATCGACCGCAGCGGCGCCGGCACATCCGTGAGCCTCCGCACCATGCAGGCTCTCCCTACCACCAGCCGCAGCCTGAACGATGTGATGAAACTCACTCCTCAGTCCTCCACTACGTCCAATGGTCTGGCAGTCGGTGGTGGTAACTACCGTTCTTCCTACGTGACCGTGGACGGTGCCGCATTCAACAACGCATTCGGTATCGGCTCCAACCTCCCTGCCGGCGGTACGCCCATTTCCATGGACGCCCTTGAGCAGATGAGTGTGAACATTACTCCTTTCGACGTTCGTCACTCCGGCTTCACCGGTGGTGCAATCAACGCCGTCACCAAGAGCGGTTCCAACGAGTGGCATGCCTCCGTATACGATTATTATACTTCTGACAAGGTCCGTGGATATAAGATTGAAGGAGAGAACCTGAATAAGACCTCCTTCCTAGATAACACTGTCGGTTTCACCGTAGGCGGCCCCATCGTGAAGAACAAACTCTTCTTCTTCGTGAATGCCGAATACTCCTCCGACGTTGTTCCCGGCTCCAGCAAAACAGTCAGCACCGCTAGCGGTCGCGTCGACCCCAACTTCGTTCCCAACAAAGATGTCGTCCGCCCCACGGAAAGCTTCATGAATGAGGTTGCCGACTATCTGGAAAAAACCTACAATTACAATCCCGGCCGCTATCAGGGTTATTCCCTCAGCACTCCGGACTACAAAATTATGGGACGACTGGACTGGATTATCAACTCCAACAATCGTCTGAACCTGAGAGCCAGCTATACGCACAATTCCTCTGCGTCGAGCCCTTCCAACTCGGTGAACCCGATTGTACCCAACCCGTACAACCGCAACACCTACGGCCGTACCTCCACTTATGCCCAGTTCTTCGAATCCAACCGCTACACCACCGACATGAACTTCATGTCCCTTGCCGCCGAACTTAACTCCCGTCTGTTCGACGGCAAGGGTGCCAACATGCTGCGTGTCACCTGGTCTCACCAGAATGAGCCCCGTTCCTTTGTAGGAGGCAACTTCCCCACGGTTGATATCCTGGAAAACTATACTGATGAAAAGGGTAACGTAAACAAAGCCGTCATCACTTCCTTCGGCCCGGACCCCTTCACCTATGGCAACCTCCGCGACGTCCAGACCGTCGTTGCTACTGACGAACTTTCCTACACCGCTGGAAAACACAATATAGTTGGCGGATTGCAATATGAATTTGACAATACCAAGAACGGTTATATGCAGGGTGGCCTGGGATACTATGTATACGAATCCTGGGAAGCTTTCAAGGCAGGTGGTAAGCCCAGCGCCTTCGCCATCACTCACTCCAACCGTGACGACCTTGCACAGGTATTCCCGTCCTTCAATTATCATCAGCTCTCTGCCTACGTGCAAGACGAGATTGATTTCTCCGACTACTTCAAACTCACCTTCGGTCTACGCGCCGAACTCCCCATCTATCCTTCCATCGCCGGAAACGAGAACAAGGAATTCCTCACTCTGGCCAACAGCAGCCAGACTATGAAAGGCATGAGCACGGCCGATATGCCTAAGATGCGTATCAACCTCTCTCCCCGTATTGGTTTCAACTGGGATGTTTTGAAGAACCGCAATCTTGTAGTACGTGGCGGAACCGGCCTCTACACCGGCCGTATCCCCTTTGTGTGGATTGTTTCCGTAGCCGGAAACAGCAACAACCTCCAGGCTCAGTATATTGATGCTGACGGAACGGGTGCCAATACGCCCAATTTCCACACTACTACGGAAGAAATTCTCAAGGACCTCTATGGCGGCGCTTTCAAGGCTCAGGATCTGTATGCGGCAACTGCTTCCACCATTCTGGACAAGAACCTGCAGATGCCTACCACTTGGAAGAGTTCCCTCGCCATCGACGGTCGTCTGCCCGGTGGAATCAAGGCTTCTCTGGAAGGAATCTTCAATTATGACCTCAACACTGTCTATGCCAAGAGACTGGGGTATGTAGAAGGCGATGGTGTCTCCCTGCCGGGAGAACCTTCCAAGCGTACCAACTGGAAGAGTGAGGGCATCAAGAACTCCCTCGGCAGCACCGTGGCTCCTTATTACATTACCAATTCCAATCTTCATGGCACGTACTACTCCATCACGGCCAGTCTCCAGAAGGACTTCAACTTCGGTCTGTCCCTCATGGCGGCCTACACCCGTTCCGGATCCAAGTCCATTCAGGAAGGCTATGGTGACCAGGTTTCTTCCCTCTTCTCCGGCGGCAACTACAGTGTAAATGGCTCTAATGTACCTGAACTGGGACACTCCGCTTATGTCTCCCCCAACCGTGTCATTGCGAACGTGAGCTACAAGATTCAGGAAGGCAAGCACTTTGCCACCACGCTGGGTCTGTTCTATGAGGGCTACAACCACTGCTATGTTGGCGGCTATTCCTATACCCGCTACTCCTATACCTTCAAGAGCGATGTGACCGGCGTAGGCGGAGCTTATAACCTCGTATATATCCCTACGGATGCCCAGTTGACTGAAATGCCTTTCACCAGCGAAGAGAACAAGGCCGAATTCAAGACCTTCATTGAGAACGACAAGTATCTGTCTTCCCATCGCGGCCAGTACTCTGAGCGTGGTGCGCTCGTCGCTCCTTGGCAGAATCGTATCAACGTCAAAGTTGCCCAGGATTTCATCTTCTACGTGGCCAACAAGCCTACCACCCTGCAGATTGGTCTTGATATCAATAATTTCGCGAATCTACTCAATTCCAACTGGGGTCTTTGCAAGCAGGTCAGCGCCCAGGAAATCCTCGAGTACAAAAACAGCACCTATACCTTCACGGCTCCTACCGTGCAGACCTACAGAAGCACCTTCAACACTTGGCAGATGCTTCTCAGCGCCCGTCTGTTCTTCTAACAGAACTACTTTCTTAAAGAAGGCTGGCTCAATGACTTGAACCAGCCTTCTTTTTTTCAGAAAAAGTTACAACCCGAACGCGGCCTTCACCGCCGGGACGCTGTCCAGCAGCTCCCAGCCGAAGAACTGCACAATCTTGCTTTTTCCCTGAACCGTCACCGCCTTGGTGTAGGGCTTGCGGCCCATGTGGCCGTAGGCGGCGGTAGGGGCGTAGATGGGGTTCTTGAGACCGAACTTGCGAATGATGCCGGCGGGGGTGAGGTCGAACAGAGACTTGATCTTCCGGGCGATCTCCGCGTCGGAAAGGCCGTTTTTGGCCGATCCGTACGTATCCACGAACACGCTCACGGGCTGGGCTACACCAATGGCATAGGCCAGCTGTACCAGGCACTCGTCGGCCACGCCGGCCGCCACCAGGTTTTTGGCGATGTAGCGGGCGGCATAGGCCGCGCTGCGGTCCACCTTGGAAGGGTCTTTTCCGGAGAAGGCTCCGCCGCCGTGGGCGCCCTTGCCGCCATAGGTGTCCACGATGATCTTACGGCCCGTGAGGCCGGTGTCTCCGTGGGGGCCGCCAATCACGAACTTGCCCGTGGGATTCACGTGTAGCACAAAACTGTGGATGAGCCGGGCTGTTTCCGGGCTCAGGGATTCCTTGAGACGCGGGATAAGAATTGTCTCCACATCGAAGCGGATTTTTTCCTGCATGGCCCGGTCCACCTTGTCCTGGCCGAACTGGGCCACGGCATCGGCATAACGCATGCGGCCCAGGCTTTCCGGGACGAATTCGTCGTGCTGGGTGCTCAGGACAATGGTATGCACCTTCACGGGCTGGTGGGTCTCTCCGTCGTACTCGATGGTGAACTGGCTCTTGGCATCGGGCCGAAGGTAGGGCATCAGATGCAGCTGGTTGTGCCGGATATCGGCCAGAATCTCCAGGAGCTTGTGGCTCAGATACAGCGGGAGGGGCATATAGTCCTCGGTGTCGCGGCAGGCATAGCCGAACATCATGCCCTGGTCGCCGGCACCCTGCTCTTCTTCCCGGGCCCGCTCCACGCCGCGGTTGATGTCGGCGCTCTGCTCGTGGAGGGCGCTTAAAACGCCGCAGCTGGAAGCGTCGAACATATAGTCGGCCTTGGTATAGCCGATTTTGCGGATGGTGTCGCGGACGGTGGTCTGGATATCGACATAGGCTTCGGCCTTTACCTCACCCATGACCACCACCATACCGGTGGAGCAGAAACTCTCGCAGGCCACCTTGGACTCGGGATCCTGCATCAGGAACTGGTCCAGGATGGCGTCGCTGATCTGGTCGGCCACTTTGTCCGGATGGCCTTCGCTGACAGATTCGGATGTGAATAAATAATTCTTCATTTTGTTTGTATCATTTTTGCGTCTTCTCCTGTCCCGTACACCGCTTTCGTGCACGAGGGCCTGCCGCGAACCAGGGGAAGGCAGTAAAAAAATTAGCCCCGGACTATATGCGGAGGCTAAAACACAAAACACTGATATGAAATGTAATTTTAGCATTTTTTAACGTGGTTGCAAGCAATCCAAATCTATCCACATATTTTTGGGACGGCAAAGGTAGTATAATATTTTGAATCCGCAAAATATTTAATACCCGTTTCTCTCCATTTCCCGGCGGAGGTCCTTGGTTTTGATGGATTCCCGCTTGTCGTACTCTTTCTTTCCCTTGGCAAGGGCGATGACCAGTTTGGCGAAACCGTTCTCCGAGATGAAGAGCTTGACAGCTACGATGGTGAGGCCTTTCTGCTTGTCGGCCTGTTGCAAGTGCCTGAGTTCCTTGCGATTGAGAAGGAGGCGACGGTCTCTTACGGGTTCGTGCTGCCCCCAGCTGCCCCAGTGGTACAGGGCGATATTCATGCCGCGCACGAAGAGTTCGTTCCCCACAAAGAAGCAATAGGCATCCTGCAGGGATACCTTGCCAGCGCGGATGGATTTGATTTCCGTCCCCACCAGCTGGATGCCCGCCGTATAGGTTTCCAGAAACTCGTAATCGAACGAGGCCCGGCGGTTTTTGATTTGTATGGTGCTCTTTGCTTTTGGCATAATGGACTGCAAAGTTAATAAAAAGATTCTTCACTTCGTTCAGAATGACAAAATGTGTATTTTTGCAACATGAACAAGCTGAACCGAACCCAGTTGCTGCCGGACCGTCCCGGCATTCCGCCCATGGCCAAGATGCCGCAGCCGGAGATGCCGGATGTGCCGGCCCTGGCCGATGCATACCGCCGGGGGGAAATTGACCTGTTCTGCGTCCTGGGCCCCACGGCCTCCGGGAAAACCCGCTATGCCGTGGAGCTTGCAAAGACACTTTCCCTTCATTCTGAGCGCAACGGAAAACCCGCTGAGATTCTGTCGGCCGACAGCCGGCAGGTGTACCGGGGCATGGATATCGGCACGGGGAAAGACCTGTGCGAATACGGGGAGGTGCCGTATCACCTGATCGACCTGGTGCCGGCTGGAAGCAAGTACAATATCTATCAGTACCAGAAAGATTTTGCGGCCGCTTATGCCGATGTACGTTCCCGCGGGGCCGTTCCCATCCTCTGCGGCGGGTCGGGCCTGTATATCGAGGCGGTTACGCGGGCATACAAGTTTGAGAAGGAGAACGGACTTCCAGCGACGGAACTTCCGCAGAAGGTTTATTATATCGGGACACTGGTCTCCCGCGAGGAACGGGTGGCGCGCATCGACCGTCGCTTGGAGGAGCGTCTGCAGGAAGGACTGGTGGAAGAGGTGAAGGGCCTCCTGGAAACGGTCCCGGCACCCGACCTCATCTATTATGGCCTTGAGTACAAGTTTGTTACGCAGTACCTGCTGGGAGAACTCTCCTACGACGACATGGTGGTGGCCCTGGGCAATGCCATCCACCAGTTTGCCAAGCGGCAGATGACCTGGTTCCGCGGCATGGAACGCGACGGCATCACCATCCACTGGGTGCAAGCGGGTGGTGGCATGTAATATGTTGATTGTGAGTCGTTTGCGCAAAATCCTCTGCGCAAAAAGCGCAGAGGATTGTACGTAAAGCATTGAAAATCAAGCGAATACTTACCACCTTAATCCATGGACTGCACGGTAGCGGTAGCCATGTACAGCATGCGTGAATACTCTTCCGGCGTCAGGGAAGCGAACAGATAGTTCACAGGGTCTTTCACCTCTCCCTTGTAGCGCACCTCAAAATGCAGGTGCGGGGCCGGATTGGACGTAGAGATGCCCACCGTGCCAATCTTCTGCCCGCCCCGGACGCGCTGTCCCTGGGAGACTTTCATATCGGCCAGCAGACAATAGCGGGTGGCGTATCCGTTTCCGTGGTTGATTTCGATGATGTTCCCCAGTCCCCGGCGGGAGCGGACCACCGCAGAAACCGTTCCGCCGGCCGCGGCATACACATCGGTGCCCTGGGAGGCAATCAGGTCCAGTCCGTTGTGCTGCATGGGCAGCTTATACACCGGATTGTGCTTCTCCCCCACCGAAGCGCCGGCCTGCACGTACGACATCCCCTTCAAAGGCAGGGTCAGCGGCGGGATGCTGTCGCGGCGGGCTTCCAGCAAGCGGAAAATCTCCGAAAAATTCCCATCCACATTCAGGGCCATCACCATCATGCTCTCGGCCTTGGAGGCGGCCGATGACAGGTAGAAGCTCTCCGAAAGCGAATCGCTCTCCGCAATCAGGTCTGCCGCCGTGAGCGCATCCAGCGGAGGCGCCGGCGTCTCGAAAAGCTCCTCGTAGATGGCATCGTCCTTGTCCAGCAGGAACTCCACCACGTCGCCGATGAGCTTCTCCTTCTCCTTCATGCGGGAATACCGCTCGCGGTACAGGTTGTTCTCCCGCTGCAGCCGATGCTCTTCCTTCGTGGAAAAAATGAGCGCGAAGAGGATATAGAAAACGATGGAAAGGGATGCCGATGCCACCGCGTAGCGGACAATGCTGCGCAGGATACGTTGTATGCGGGTTTCCTTTCTCATCAGTGAAGCGGTCTGCGGACCATCTCAAAATAATCCTTGGGTTCGATGGTGAGGTCCATATACAGGGCCGGATTCACGTACTCCTTCCTGTAAATCACCTCATAGTGAAGGTGCGGTCCCGTGATGCGGCCGCTCTTTCCGCTCAGGCCCACGCAGTCGCCGCGGGACAGCTTCTGTCCCTCCTCCACATCGATCCGGGACATGTGCGCATAACGGGTCACGTAACCGAAGCCATGGTCCACCTCCACGTGGTTGCCATAGCCGCCGCGGTCGTGCTTGACCGCCACAACCGTACCGTCTCCCGTAACGTAGATGGGGTTGCCCGGCGGGCAGGCGAAGTCCATGCCCGTATGGCTCTTGCCGATACCGAGAATCGGGTCTGACCGTAAACCGAACGGACTGGAAAGCCTGTAAGTGGAAGGATCCGTATTCATGGGCGGGATGGCCGGGATATGGGCGGCCAGGTCGCCCGCCGTCAGCTGAAGGGCCCGCACGTCTTCGAACGACCGGGACTGAACATAGGCCCGTTTCTCCAGCACGTCCAGCCGGTGAACGGCATCCCGGAGAGCGGTTCCCTCCAGGGCGGCATAACGGTTCTCCCCGCCGAATCCGCTTTGCCGCACGGCCTCCGGAATGGCATCCAGGCCATAGACGCTGCGGTAGATCCGTTCATCCCGCACTTCCAGCATGGAAAGGAGCTCATCATAGCGGTCCAGGCGGGTGGACATTTGGTCGATACGGGTGTTCCAAGCGGCGTTCTGGCGCTTCAGAATGGCCGTTTTGGGAAGGTCCAGGCCCAGGACGCGGACATAGAACCACATATAGAAAAGGAACATGGACACGGCGGAGACCACTATCAGCAGCAGTTTCCAGCCCCCGTACCGGATTTCTCCTATGTACTTTTCAAAGAAAGCCATATTCTGCAAAGATAGCAAAAATCCTGCCCAATCGCCAAAATAGGATATTTACGGGAAAAAACGTACCTTTGTAGGTTATTAGACAGACAACTAATATATGACATCCAAGGAAATCCGCCAGAAATATCTGGACTTCTTCGCCTCCAAGGGACACACGGTGGTCCCCTCGGCCCCCATGGTCATCAAAAATGACCCTACCCTCATGTTCACCAACGCGGGCATGAACCAGTTCAAAGACATTTTCCTCGGGAACAGCGCACCCAAGTTCCCCCGTGCCGCCGACAGCCAGAAGTGCCTCCGCGTAAGCGGCAAGCACAACGACCTGGAGGCCGTGGGCCACGACGGACGCCACCATACCATGTTCGAGATGCTGGGAAACTGGAGCTTCGGAGACTATTTCAAGACCGAAGCCATCGACTGGGCCTGGGAACTTCTCACAGAGGTCTATAAGATTGACGCCTCCAAACTGTACGCCACCGTTTTCGAAGGCTCCGAAGAAGACGGCACCGAGCTGGACACCGAAGCCCGCAAGGCATGGCTCAAGCATCTGCCGGAAGACCACGTGCTCACCGGCAACAAGCACGACAATTTCTGGGAAATGGGCGACACCGGCCCCTGCGGCCCCTGCAGCGAGATCCACATCGACCTCCGGCCCGATGAGGAAATCGCCCGCATTCCCGGCCGCGACCTCGTGAACACGGACAACGACGACGTCATCGAAATCTGGAACCTCGTGTTCATGCAGTACAACCGCATGGCCGACGGCCACCTGGTGCCGCTGCCCGCCAAAAACATCGACACCGGCATGGGCTTCGAGCGCCTGTGCATGATTCTCCAGAACAAGAAGAGCAATTACGAGACCGACGTCTTCTCCGGCCTCATCGGCCGGGTGGAGGCCTTCTCCGGCCACAAATATGCCGAGGGCGGCAATGTGGAGGTGGCCATGCGCGTGATTGCCGACCACATCCGCGCCATCGCCTTCTCCATCGCCGACGGGCAGCTCCCTTCCAACGTGAAGGCCGGCTACGTCATCCGCCGCATCCTGCGCCGCGCCGTCCGCTACGGTTACACTTTCCTGGGCTTTACCGAGCCTTTCCTCTGCCGCCTCATCCCGCAGCTGGTGGCCGATATGGGCGAGGCCTATCCGGAGCTCGCCGCCCAGCAGAAACTCATCGAGAATGTCATCCGCGAGGAGGAAAACGCCTTCCTGCGCACCCTGGACCGCGGCATCCGCATGCTGGAAGACAACATGGCCAAAAATGCCGACGCCAGGATGGTCTCCGGCACCGACGCCTTCGTGCTCTATGACACCTATGGCTTCCCCATCGACCTTACGGAGCTCATCGCTTCCGAAAAAGGCTACAAGGTGGACCTGGAAGGTTTCAATGCGGAGCTTCAGAAACAGAAAGAGCGCGCCCGTAACGCCACCGCCAACGAGTTCGGAGACTGGACGGTCTTCGCCGACGGTGACGAGGAAGTGTCCTTCGAGGGGTATGACACCCTTCAGGTGAAGGGGGCCCGGCTGCTGCGCCAGCGCACCGTGAAGCAGAAAAACAAGGAATACTTCCAGCTGGTGTTCGACCACACGCCCTTCTATGCCGAAATGGGCGGCCAGGTGGGAGACAGCGGCTGCATCGAGAGCGAAAGCGGTGAGAGAATTGCCATCCTCAATACGGTGAAGGAAAACAACCTCACCATCCATCTGGCCGCCAAGCTGCCGGAAGACGGCAGCTGCACCTACACCCTCACGGTGGACGGCGAGCGTCGCCAGCGCATCATGAACAACCACACGGCCACCCATCTGCTGCACCAGGCCCTGCGCGAAATCCTGGGCACCCACGTGGAGCAGAAGGGCTCTTTCGTGGGGCCGGATTACTTCCGCTTCGACTTCTCCCACTTCCAGAAAGTGACGGACGAGGAGCTTCGCGCCGTCGAAAACCGCGTCAACGCCCTCATCCGCGCCTGCGAACCGCTCTGCGAGAAACGCGACGCCACGATGGATGAAGCCCGCGCGATGGGCGCCATGGCCCTGTTCGGCGAAAAATACGGAGACGTGGTCCGTGTGGTCCGCTTCGGAGACTCCGTGGAGCTGTGCGGCGGCACGCACACCCGCAACACCGGCACCATCGGCCTGTTCAAAGTGAGGGCCGAAAGCGCCGTCGCCGCCGGTGTCCGCCGCATCGAGGCCGTGACCGGCGCCGCCGCCGAAGAGACCATCCACATCGTGGAAGACCTGCTACGGACGGTGCGCGGCCTGTTCAACAACGTGCCGGACCTCACCGGCGCCATCGAAAAGATGATTGGCGAGAATGCCGACGCGCGCAAGCAGCTGGAAGCCGTCGCCGAAGAGAAAGCCGCCGCCCTCGCCGAGAAAATCCTTGCCGACGCAGAGGAGGTGAACGGCATCCGGGTGGCCCGCTTCGACAGTTCCATCAATCCGGCCGTCGCCCGCAACATGGCCCTTCTTTTGCAGAAGAAAGCGCAGAGCCTGGTGCTCGCCGGCGCCTTCGCCTTTGACGGGAAGCCCAATCTGGTGCTGATGTACTCGAACGACCTCGTGGCCAAAGGCAAGAATGCCGGAAAGGACATCCGCGAGGCCGCCAAGTTCATCCAGGGCGGCGGCGGCGGACAGCCCGGCCTGGCAACGGCCGGCGGCCGCGTGGTGGAAGGCCTGCCCGATGCCCTGAACAAACTTGTTGAAACAGCAACTGCATAGCCTGTGAAAAAACTCGACCGGTTTTTGCTGAAATCGTTTGTAGGACCGTTCTTTGCGATCCTCGCGATTGTCACGTTCATACTGGTCATGCAGTTCCTGTGGCTGTACATCGACGAGCTGGTGGGGAAAGGCCTTGAGTTCAAAGTAATCATGGAATTCCTGATGTGGGGCAGCTGCCAGACGCTGCCGCTGGCCATTCCGCTGGCCACCCTCCTCAGTTCCATGATGACGCTGGGCGACATGGGCGAAAAGTTCGAACTCACCGCCATGAAGGCGTCCGGCATCTCGCTCATGCGCATCCTGGCGCCCATGATTGTGGTGAGCGTCCTGATCAGCATCGGCGCTTTTTACATCGGCGACCGGCTGGTTCCCTACTCCATTAACCAGATTTACACCATGCGTGACGACATCGGCCGCACCAAGAGTGAAATCAAAATCCCCACCGGAACGTTTTACGACGGCATCGAAGGGTATGTCCTCCGGGTGGAACGCCGGGACAAGAAGACCGGCATGATGTACAACATCCAGGTGTACGACCACACCACCGGAAAAGGGAACACCCGCATCACCGTGGCCGACAGCGGCATCATCAAGATGTCCAAGGCCAAGGACTATCTCACCTTCCAGCTTTTCGAGGGAATCAACTACCAGGAGGACAACACCCGGAAGTACCGCGACACCACCCTTGCCCTGCAACGCATCCACTTCCACAACCAGGAGATGGTGATTCCGCTGGAGAACTACAAGTTCCAGCATTCCGACAGCGCGCGTTTTTCCGAGCAGGTGCGCTCCATGGGCCTCAAGGACCTTCGCCACGGTCACGATTCGCTGTCCAAACTGGTGCATGAAGGCACGATGAAGCATGTGCAGGAATTCCATCGCCAAACCTCCGTGGGATATCGGCAGCAACTGGATACCACCTGGCGTTCGCTGGACAAAACCGCCAAAATGCCGCCGCCCTCGGAAGACCGCTGGCTGTCGCCGGCCGACAAAAAACGGGGATTGGAGCAGGCCCGCCGAAACGCCCAGCAGTATGAAAGCATGGCCAACGGACAGATTATCGATTCGGCCGACTACACCCGTCTCATCCACCGTACCGACGTGGAAATCTGGAACAAATTCACCAAAGCGCTGGTGTGTTTCCTGCTCTTTTTCATCGGGGCGCCCGTGGGCGCGCTTATCAAAAAGGGCGGTCTTGGAACGCCCGCCATCATCTCGCTGCTCATGTTCGTGCTGTACTGGGTGGTGGACATTACGGGCGAGCGCCTGGCCAACAACGGCAGCACCACCGCCTTCGTGGGCAAGTTCATTTCTTCCTTTGTCCTGACTCCGATAGGTGTCTGGCTCACCGTCAAGGCCGTCAAGGATGCCAGCATCTTCAACATGGACCTGGTAAAGAGCTGGTTCAGAAAAATCAAAAGCAAATTCTTCCGAATGTTCAGAAAAACCCGTATTGTCTATATGGGCACGCCGGAATTCTCCGTGGGCCCGCTGGATGCCCTCATCAGGAACGGTTATCAAATCGTGGGCGTGGTGACGGTTCCCGACAAACCGTCGGGACGCGGCCTCAAGATGAATGAGAGCGCCGTCAAGAAATATGCCGTGGAGCATGGTCTTCCCCTGCTTCAGCCGGAAAAACTCAAGGACGAGGAATTCCTCAAAGACCTCGCCGCCTGGAAGGCCGACCTGTTTGTCGTGGTGGGCTTCCGCATGCTTCCCGAGGCCGTGTGGACCATGCCCCGCCTGGGCACCTTCAACCTGCATGCCGCCCTGTTGCCGCAGTACCGCGGTGCCGCGCCCATCAACTGGGCCGTCATCAACGGGGAAAACATCACCGGTGTCACCACCTTCATGATTGACAAGAAGATTGACACCGGCGGCATCATCCTGCGTTCCGAGTGCCGGGTAGAACCCACGGACACGGCCGGCACCCTGCACGACAAACTGATGGAACTGGGTTCCGGGCTGGTGGTGGAAACGGTGGAAGGCCTGGTGCAGAAAAACGTGGAACTGCGCGTCCAGCGTAGCTTCATCCAGGGCTCCGAGCTCCTGAAGCCCGCCCCCAAGATTACCCGCGAGCTCCAGCACATCGACTGGAGGGATACCACCCGGCACGTCTATAACCTGATCCGCGGCCTGTCCCCCTACCCGGGGGCTTATACGGAACTCTGTCATTCCGAGCAAAGCGAAGAATCTCCCGTTCAGCTCAAAATCTTCTTCGGGGAAATGCGCACAGACCTGCACGGAGAGCCCGGAACGGTGCTCAGTGACGGCAAGACCTACTTCGCCGTAGCCACGCAGGACGGCGCCATCGCCATCACGGACTTGCAGCTCAGCGGAAAGAAACGGATGAACGTAAAAGCCTTCCTGCTGGGCTTCCGCAACCCGGAGTCCTACACCGTGACCATCGGCACATCCAAGGAAGAGATTGCCAAAGCCGCCCCCAAGGAAGATGAATAGCATCGTCATTCTGTGCAACGGACTGTTTCCCTCGGAGCCGTATCCCCTGTATCTGCTGGACAGCGCCGAAGGGGTGGTGTGCTGCGACGGGGCGTTGAACAAACTGTTGGCGCATAACCCGTCGGCCCGGCCGTTGGCGGTGGTAGGCGACATGGATTCCCTGCCTCCTGAGCAGCAGAATGCCTTCCGCGACATTCTGGTCGCCGTGGCCGAGCAGGACGACAACGATCTTACCAAAGCCATGAGCTGGGTGCTTCGGGAGCATCCCGAGGTACAGGATATCGTAATTCTGGGCGCCACCGGGCTCCGGGAAGACCACACCGTCGGCAACCTGGGCCTTCTGATGGAATACACCCGCCTTTTCCCCCTGGGAGAACGGAAGGTCTCCCTCGTTTCCGACTTCGGGACAGCATTTGCCATCACCGGCAGCTGCGACCTCCACCTGGGCGAAGGCCGCCGATTCTCGTTCTTCACGGCGGACAATTCACTGAAAGTGACCTCCACCGGCCTGCAGTGGCCCCTGGACGATGTGGTTTTTGACGCCTGGTGGAAAGCCAGCCTCAACCGCACCACCGAGCCCGTGGTCTCCCTGCACTTCAACCACCCTTCGGCCGCCCTGGTCATGGTGGACTGATTGTTATTCCACGAATAATGCTTATCTTTGAAAAAAAACACAGCTGACCATGAAAACAGAATCTTTGCTGGGCTTTATTTTCGGAGCCGCCGTCGGTGCCGTCGCCGGCGTCCTTTTCGCCCCCGCCAAAGGCGAAGAAACCCGTAAAAAACTGATGGAAGCCGCCGCCGAAGGCTATGAAGAGGTCAAGGAGGACTTCGACGAACTCACACACGACGCCCATGTGCGCTATCGCTATGCACGCATCGAGGCAGGCAAACTCAAGAAACAGTTGATGGAGCAGGGCGGAGAACTCAAGGAAGACGCCCGCAAGGCCCTCCTGGCCCAGATTGAAAAACTGGAGGCCGCCCTCGCCAAGGAAGAGGCAGAGGAAACCCTGGCCGAAGAGCAGGCATAGGGCTTTATGGTTCCTGCAGGCGGTGAAGGTGACAAAACAGCAGTTTGCCCTCGCCGTCACGGAGGTGCATGCCGTTGCCGCGGCAGTAGCGCCAGTATTTGCATGAGGCGCATTCGTCCGTCCGCATCCAGGAACGGTCCCGGTACACCTGGTATCGATTGTTCCACACGTCCATGAAATCGTCCCGGTAGATGTTGCCCTGGCTGTAGTCGGCCCGGATGCTGGGGCAGGCGGCGATGGAGCCGTCGGCCATCACCGAAGCGATGGTGATGCCGGCACTGCACAGGAAAAAATTGTCCCGGACATCGCCTTCCCAGTTACCCAGGAAACCCTCACAGCCATAGGAGGCCATGATCCGGCCTTCCCGGCGAGTGCGTTTGATGAAATCCATGAGTGTCCGGAATTCCGCGCCGGAGAGCCTGAGTTCCGGGTCTTCGGCAGCCCGGCCCACCGGGAACACCGTGAACAGCCTCCATTCCTTTACGCCGCTTTGTATCAGCGTCTCTTTGATGGCATTTAATTCCTTGATACTGAGTTTGTTGACGCATGTCACCACATCGTATTCCACCGCACCGGAGGCGGCGATGAGGCGGATGGCCGACAGGGCCTTTCCGTAACTGCCGGGCAGGCCGCGCATCCACTCATGCGTTTCCCCGATTCCGTCCAGGCTTACGGTGACAGCCCTCAGGCCGCTTTGCAGCAGCCGGCCGTAACGCTCCGGTGTGAGCAGTTGCCCGTTGGTAACCATGCCCCAGGGGAAGCCCAGTTCGTAAAACGCCCTTCCGCAGCGTTCCAGGTCGTTCCGGACCAGGGGTTCTCCGCCGGTGACATTAATCATGACCCGATGGGGATCCGTCTCACGGGCGATACTGCGCAGCGCCGGCAGGAAATCTTCCAGCGGCATGTCTTTCACGGCCGATTCCACCCGGCAGTCACTTCCGCAATGCCGGCAGCGGAGGTTGCAGCGCAGCGTGCATTCCCAAAAAACCGCGGTCAGGGGATGTTCCCTGATGGCGCGGTCGTACAGGGGACGGGCCAATTCCAGTCCCAGTCTGTGCCGGAGCGAAAGCATTATTTCTTTTTCAGCCGGATATTGCCGGTGCCGGTATAACTTCCTTCATACCAGTGGCCGTCGCCTTCTGCCACTTTTTGCAAGGAAGTACTCAGGGTGGCGCTCTCAAATTCGCCGCCGTTGGCTTCACCGTCTATGTCGGTGAACTCCAACGTGGCCGACGTGCTGCCGGGCCAATTGGAACTGTCCAGGATGTATTTCCCGTCACTGTCCGTTGTAACGGTTTTATCCATGAGTTGGAGGGGGCCGTCTTTTACGTAATTCAGATTCCCCTTCACCTCGATGCCCGGAATGGGCTTTCCGCCCTCGTCCGTAACCTGGCCGATGACTTTATACGTTGCATGCGGCTGCCCGTATTCGGCCCTCAGATTGAAAATTTCGCAGCCGGAAAAGCCCAGCAGCGACAGAAGGAACCCGGCGATGAGTTCGAAAAGATGTGCAATCTTCGTTTTCATACCCTATAAATCCTGGATGGAGCGGAATCTTGCATCAGGGATGGACCAATGTGCCCACTTTTTCTCCGTTGAGGAGTTTGGTAAGGTTTCCGGTGGTGTTCATGTCAAACACGATGATGGGCATGCCGCCGTCACTGCACAGGGCATAGGCCGTCTGGTCCATCACTTTGAGGTGTTTGGAAATGGCTTCGTCAAAGGTGAGTTCTTCGTACTTGACGGCCGCAGGGTCCTTTTCCGGATCGGCCGTATAGACGCCATCCACGCGGGTGCCTTTGAGAAGGGCGTCAGCGCCGATTTCCAGGGCGCGCAAGGCGGCGCCGCTGTCGGTGGTGAAGAAAGGGTTGCCGGTGCCGCCGGCGATGAGGGCCACGCCCCCGCGCTCCAGCACGGCTACCGCATCGTCTCTCATATAATATTTGGCGTGCGGCTCCATGGGAGTGGAGGTAAAGACCACGGCATCTACGCCTTCGGCCTTGATGAACATGCTCAGGGCCAGGGAATTGATGACGGTGGCCAGCATGCCCATCTTGTCTCCGTCAACCCGGTCGAAACCTTTGCCCACGCCCTGCAGGCCGCGGAAGATGTTGCCGCCGCCGTTGACGATGGCAATCTGCAGGCCGGCTTTCGCCGCCGCCGCGATTTCCTTGGCATATTTTTCCAGCCATGCCGTGTCCAGTCCTTTTCCGGCAGGGCCGCCCAGGCTCTCGCCCGACAGTTTCAGTAGTACGCGTTTATACATATTGTCTTCAGATTTGTAACAAAAGTACCCAAATAGTGGGAAAAATCCAAGAAAGATTCCTATATTTGCATACTTGAACAACAATTGAACAAAGATAATGGCTAATTTCTTAACCTCATCCATCGGCAAGAAGTTCATCCAGAGTGTTTCTGGCGCATTCCTCATCATCTTCCTGCTTCTTCACGGGACCATCAACTTTTTCTCCGTCATCGATTCCATGCGCGGCATTTTCGGCAAGGTTGCGCCCGATAACATGCCCTACAGCCATGGAGACGGTTGGTTCCAGCTGGGCTGCGACTTCATGTCCTCGCCCGTAATCGACATCATGGTTCCTGTCCTGGCCCTCGGTTTCCTTGTCCACATCGGCTACGGTATCTGGCTGTCCGTTGACAACCTTCGCCGTCGTGGCGGCCTCAAGCGTTACGAGGTGGCTTCCAAGGCCAAGAACGACAGCTGGAGCGCCAAGAACATGGCCGTCCTGGGCGTCGTAATCCTGGGCTTCGTCTGCTTCCATCTCGCCCATTTCTGGGCCAAGATGCAGCTGCAGGAATTCATGGGCGGAGAGGCCGAGAATCCCTACTATCTCCTGATATCCACCTTCGGCCATTGGTGGATCCTGGCGCTGTACATCGTCTGGTTCGTAGCCCTCTGGCTGCACCTGAACCACGGTTTCTGGAGCATGTTCCAGACCATCGGCTGGAACAACAAGAAATGGCTGCCCCGCCTGCGCGTGATCGGCATTGTCGTGAGCACCCTCATCGTGCTGCTGTTTGTCTGCACCGCCATCAACGCATATCTGGAGGCCACAACCGTTACCGCCTCCCATCAGTGGACGGAGCCTTTGCTTGCCAACATGAAATTCTAAAATAACTCAAAAAAGATTTGGATTTATCATTCCGATTTTCCATCTTTGCAACAGATATGAGAACAAACATGGTCAATAACGCTTGGTGGCGCGCTTGCAGTTCAGTCCTGTAAGTCGCTTCGCCGTAGTTATACCATAACACAATAAAACAGCACGCTGACTTACAGTGTGCTGTTTTTTTGGATTCTTCGCTCTGCTCAGAATGACAAGATATATTTACGCCCGGAATGACAAGATATATTGATTTATATAAAACGAAAACAGTATGAAACAGAAAAAGTACCTCCTCCCGGAATCCGAGATTCCCACCCATTATTTCAACATCCAGGCCGTGATGCCCAACAAGCCCCTTCCTTTCCTGAATCCGGCCACCAAAGAGCCCCTCAAGCCGGAAGACCTTTATCCCGTTTTCGTGGAAGAGTGCGCCCGCCAGGAACTCAACCAGACCGATGAGTGGATCCCCATCCCGGAAGCCGTGCGCGAGCAGTATGCCGCCTACCGCTGTACCCCGCTCGTGCGGGCCTACGAACTGGAGGAGGCCCTGGGAACGCCCGCCCATATCTATTTCAAGAACGAGAGCGTGAGCCCGGCCGGCAGCCACAAGCTCAATTCGGCCCTGGCCCAGGCCTACTATGCCAAGGAGCAGGGCATCACCAACATCACCACCGAAACCGGAGCCGGCCAGTGGGGAGGCGCCCTCAGCTATGCGGCCAAGAAATTCGGCCTGGACTGTGCCGTTTATATGGTAAAGGTAAGTTACAACCAGAAGCCGTACCGTCGCAGCATCATGCAGACCTTCGGTGCCGCCATCACCCCGTCCCCGTCCATGAGCACCCGCGCCGGCAAAGACATCCTTACCCGGAATCCCAACGACCAGGGTTCCCTGGGATGCGCCATTTCGGAAGCCATGGAACTGGCTCTGACGACGCCCAACTGCAAATACACCCTGGGTTCCGTGCTCAACCATGTGTGCATGCACCAGACCGTAATCGGCCTGGAGGCAGAGAAGCAGATGGCCCTCACCGGCGAGTATCCGGACATCGTGATCGGCTGCTTCGGCGGCGGCTCCAATTTCTCCGGCATCGCCTTCCCCTTCATGCGCCACAACATCCAGGACGGGAAAAAGACCCGCTACATCGCTGCCGAGCCGGCCAGCTGCCCCAAGCTCACCCGCGGCAGGTTCGAATATGATTTTGCCGATGAGGCCGGGATGACCCCGCTTCTTCCCATGTACACGCTGGGCCATACGTTCAAACCCGCCACCATCCATGCCGGCGGCCTTCGGTATCACGGTGCCGGCGTCATCCTGTCCCAGCTTATGAAAGACGGCTTCATGGAGGCGGTTGACCTGCACCAGAGCGAAACCTTCAAGGCCGGTATCCTCTTTGCGCAGACCGAAGGCATCATCCCCGCTCCGGAAAGCTGCCATGCCATCGCCGCCACCATCCGCGAGGCGCTCAAATGCAAGGAAACCGGCGAGCAGAAGACCATTCTCTTCAACCTCTCCGGCCACGGTTTCGTGGACATGGCCGCCTACGACCAGTATATCTCCGGCGAACTGCAGGATTACAAAATCTCCGACGAGGAACTGGCCCAATTCATCAAAAGTGCCGATGCCCTGAATCAGTAGCCATAACCCGGTGGCTGATAAGTAATTGCCTATCAGCATGATACGTATAATCCTCTGCGCTTTTTGCGCAGAGGATTATACGTATCTAACTGTGTATCAGGAGCTTGTCGGCCAGGGGAATCAGACCGGAAGGGTCTTCGTGCGCAGCCAGGCGGCCACCTCGGCCGGGAGGCGGGGGGTGAGCGTCCTGTAAACGCGCTCGTTGTAGGCGTTGAGCCACTCGCGTTCATCGGCCGTCAGGAGCGAAACCTCCAGGCAGGATGTGTCGAAGTGGCACAGGGTCAACGGTTCAAAACCCAGCCAGGAACCGAATTCATTATCCCCCACGGAACGGCACAGAAGCAGATTTTCGTGCCGGATTCCGTGCATCCCTTCCCGGTAGATACCGGGTTCGTCGGAGCAGATCATTCCGGGCTCCAAAGCCACGGAATTGAAGTTCTGGCGGATATCCTGCGGGCCTTCGTGCACGCCCAGGAAAAAGCCCACCCCGTGGCCCGTTCCATGTCCGTAATTGCGTTTTGCCCGCCAAAGGGGTTCGCGGGCCAGGGCGTCTATCTGGCACCCGGCCGTCCCGCGCGGGAAAACGGCCATGGAAAGGTCTATATGGCCTTTCAAGGCCAGCGTATAGTCTTCCCGCTCCAAGGGAGTGCAGGGCCCCAGCGGAACGGTGCGCGTAATGTCCGTCGTACCAAAAAGATACTGCCCGCCGGAATCACAGAGATAAAGCCCGCGCGTCTCCAGCAGGGCCGACCCGCACCGCGGGGTCACATAATGCGGCAGGGCCGCCGAAGGGCCATAGGCCGATATCGTCTCGAAACTGTCTCCCCGATAACCGGCAACCTGCGCCCGCAGGCTGCCAAGATACACGGCGGCATCCCACTCATTCACCATACCCGCATGGGTGGAAACCCAATACAGGAACTGTTCCATCACCAGCCCGTCTTCCAGATGCGCTTCCCGCATTCCTTCGATTTCCACGCCGTTTTTCACGGCTTTCCGGAGTGGAACGGGCGAGGGGACGGTCACCACTTCCGGGCCGTCGTCAAGCGCTCCGCGCACCGTGCTGTTGAGCGTGGAAGCATCTACGCAGATACGGTCCACGCCGCTGTCCCTGAGCGAGGAGAGATTGAAGTGGATGTCCGTATAGTCGCAGATGGTGATTCCGTCGGCCCGGAGTTCGCGGAAACTGTCGGCCGTCTCGGAATCCGGATCCTGGTAGGCGTCCTTGCGCACGAACCAATAAGCCTCGTCCAGGGTGACCAGCAGATAGGAGATGACCAGCGGATTGTAGTCGATATCCTGTCCACGGACGTTCAGGAGCCAGGCAATCTGGTCCAGGGCCGTGAGAAGGATGGCATCGGCCCCCTGCCGGATGAGCCACTTGCGGAGCCAGCGGAGGCGCGCCTCCCGGCTTTCGCCGGCGAGGTCTTCCCCAAGGGTGATGATGGGGGTGGAGGGAATGGCCGGGCGGTCCGGCCAAAGGACCGACAGCAAATCCGGCACCGCCACAATCACCGCCGAAGGAACTGCCGCCCGGAGCACATCGATGGCGCCGACGGTCTGGCACAGGCCGTCCACGGCGATGACGGGTTCGTCCATCTCCAGCGAGGCAATCCACTCCGGAATGGGGACCTGCTCCGGCACACGCATCTTGTGGAGTACGATTCCGGTGCCTTCCAGCTGCCTTTGGGCCTGGATGAAATACCGGGTGTCCGTCCACAGGCCGGCATGGTCCCGGGTGACGACGATGTCTCCCGCCTCTCCCGTAAAACCGGAAAGCCATTCCACCTGTTTCCAGCGGGCGGCCGGGTATTCACTGGCATGCGGATCGCTGCCGGTCAGGATAACGATATCCCATCCGTTTTCCTGCATGAGGGTGCGGAGGGCTTCCACACGGGCGCAATTGACATTTTCCATGGCCGATTAGCATGTTATTTGCACAAATATAGTTATATTTGTCAAAATAATAAATTGAAAGCATTATGGTAGAAGATCCCCTCGAGAGAATAGAGCGTGAAGAACGCGAGCGTAAAGAGAAGAAAGGTCCCCGTACCCTGATGGCCGTCCTGGCCGCCATCGCCCTGGTGCTGGCCGGTGTCCTGGGCTACATGCTTTACCAGCGCAGCGCCCTGGTCAAGGACCTGGAAGGTGAAAAGGCCGAACTGGCCCGGCAGATGGTAGAACTCCAAAACGATTTCAACACCCTGAACTCGGATTATGAGAGCATCAACCACCAGCTGGACACCTCCCGTGAACAAGTGGCCATGCTCATCGAGAAACTGTCGAAGACGGAGGCCACCAACCGCAGCAAAATCCGCCAGTACGAGAAAGAACTGGGGACCCTGCGCGCCATCATGAAGGGCTACATTGTCCAGATTGATTCCCTGAACACCCTCAACAAACGCCTCACCGCCGACGCGGCCGCCGCCCGCAAGGAAGCGGCCGAAAGCCGCCGTGCCAACGAAGAGCTCACCGCCCAGGTGGAGAACCTCTCTTCCCAGGTGAATGCCGGCAAGGTGCTCAAGGCCCGTGCCATCTCACTGGTAGGCCACTACAGCAACGACAAGGCCGGAGACCGCCACAGCCGCGTACGCTATATGGTGGCCAACCTGTCGCTGGTGGAGAATTCCCTGGCAGACCGCGGCCCCGTGCGTGTTTACGTGAGAGTAAAAGACCCGGAAGGGCTCCTTCTGATCAACAACGAGTCCGTGGACTTCATGGTCAACGGCGTCCCGCTGCAGGCTACCGCCTCCCGCGAGGTGGACTACGAAGGCAGCGAAGTGGACCTTTCCATCTACATCAACGACACCGGAGATTTCTCCAAGGGCGTTTATTCGCTGGAAGTGTACACGGAGAAAGGCCTGCTGGGCCGTGCGGAATGCATGCTCAGATAATATGATTTACATTCACGTCCCGTTCTGCAAGAGTTTTTGCACCTATTGCGATTTCTACTCCGAAATCCCGGGGGCTGGCATGTTCGAAAGCTATACCGATCAGGTATGTGCGGAAATCCGGCGCCGGGCGGCAGAAATGGACGATGAACTCAAGACCCTGTATTTCGGGGGTGGCACTCCTTCCGTGCTGCCCCTGTCTCATCTTACCCGCATCCTTCTTACGCTGGAAGAATGCGGCCACGGCGGCCCCTACACGGAGTTCACCCTGGAAGCCAATCCGGAAGACATCGTGGAAAAAGGCCTTCACTATGCGGAAAGTCTCCGTCAGCTGGGCGTGAACCGGCTCAGCATGGGCGTCCAGTCTTTCGACGACACCCTGCTACGCTGGATGAACCGCCGCCACAGTGCGGAGGGCGCCAGGGAAGCCTTCCGACTGGTGCGCCGGGCCGGCTTCGAGAATGTGAGCATCGACCTGATTTTCGGCCTGTCCAATCTGTCGGACAAAGTCTGGGAAGATACCATCGACCAGGCCCTTGCGCTTGGGCCCGAGCACGTTTCCTGCTACCAGCTCACCGTGGAGGGAGACAACATCCTGGCCATGCAGCTGGAGAATGGAGAATACGAGGAAGCCTCCGAAGAGCTATGCCGCCACCAGTACGACGTACTTTGCCGCAAGATGGCCGCCGCGGGATTCCATCACTACGAGATTTCCAACTTCGCCCGGCCCGGCTTCGAGGCCATACACAACGGAGGCTACTGGGCCCGCAGGCCTTATGTGGGGCTGGGACCTTCGGCCCACTCTTTCAGCGGCCGCGGCCGCAGCTGGAACAGCGCCGTCCTGGAAGGCTACGTACAGACCGGCGAGTCCCTGAGCGTGGAGGACGAGAAAGTGGAAACCCTCATGCTGGCCCTCCGCACGGCCAAAGGCATCGACGGGGAATTTCTCATGGCTTGCTGCCGGGAAGAGGATGTGCACCGGCTTGTGGGCGAAGGAGCCCTTTGCCAGGTGGGCCGGCATTACCGCATCCCGGAAGACCATTTCTTTGTTTCCGACGAAATCATTAGAGAACTTGTATGACCCACCTTAGAAGATCCCTCAAATATTTCCTTCAGATCACCCTCCTTTTCGTGCTCATCATCGGGGCCCTCATGCTGACGGGCTTCGTCTCCAAGGACGTGACGGTGGCTTTCCAGCAAGGCTGGACATCCATCGCCTACATTTTCGGCCTCTTTCTGGTGATGAGTTTCGCCTACCCCTTCTTCGGATATGGCAAGCGCAACATCCAGGCGAAGGGAGACCCCGCGGAGCGTTGGAGCGCCATCGACGCGGCCATGGCGTCCCGGGGCTACGAAAAGGCCGGGCAGACGGAAGACGGAGGGCGCAAGTACCACCTGACATCCTCCTTCGCGCGCGCCATGCGGCTTTGGGAGGACACCATCACCCTCCAGCCCGTGCTGGGCGGCTTCCAGGCCGAAGGTTTGGTACGGGATTTGTCCCGCATCGTCATGGCAATCAACCATAAAATCAACGACTATGACAACTGATACCCAGAAATTCAAAACCGTGGCCACCTTCAACGAGAAGGTCCAGGCCGATATCGTCGCCGCCCTCCTGGGAGACAACGGTATCCCGGCCGGCGTCTTCGGCGCCGACTCTTCCTATCCATCCCTGGGTTTTGCCAAGCCCATCGAGGTGAAAGTGAACGAAAATGATTACGAGGCGGCTATGAGCATTCTGGCCGCGGCCGACAAGGCCGAGTAAAACTCCTCGCCGAAAGCCTCTGTCAGTGGCCCGCGGAGGAATTCGTACACACGGATTCCTTCGCGGCGCCCTTTTTCATAGGCCTCCTTGCAGATGTCCCAGCGATGGAGGTTGAGCCCCCATCGGCCCCCGCCCAATTCCACTGCGCGGATGGGATACAGCGAGCAGGAAACGGGCTTTTTGAACGTGGAAAGGCCCTTACAGAACTGGCGCTCGATGGAGCAGAAACAGTTGTCGCCCTCGAAAAGGCAGTAGGCGCATTCTTCGCTTCCGGGCACCAGCGGGGTCACAAGGTCTCCTTCGCGGTCTATCTCGAAGAAGCCCTTGGCCTCCACCGCAGCCCGGCCCTCGGGCCGCATGAGCGGGCTGAACACGTCGTAATTGGCCTCGATGGGCTCCAGCTCTTCTTCTTTGAGAGGGGCGCCGCTGTCTCCGATGATGCAGCATTTCCCCTTGCAGAGATCATAGTCACAGGCAAAGAACTCCAGGACCACGTCCTCGGAAATCAGGATGTCGCCTATCTCGATGAGGGTTCCGAAAGAAGATTTCCTGCTCATAGGATGACGTACTCTACGCATCCGCCGGATGCCATGGTTGCGAGGAATTCCCTCACCTTCTCCTGCGTAATCCCGCTAATGCTTTCCTGGAACCGGCCGGTCACGTCCTTGTTCAGGGCATAACGGTTGAAGAGCGTCTGGACAAAACCGGCAGGACTGGCCATCTGACCGCGCACTTCGCCTTCCAGCCTGGTCTTCCAGAGGCTCAGGTCGGCCGGGGCGATTTCCCGCTTGGACACCTCCCGGATGGCCTTCCGCACGGCGGAAAGGGCTCTTTCGGCCGATACTTCCTCCACATCTGCCGGAAGCCCCTGCAGCGGGGCGGGCAGACAGGTTACCCACAATTGGAAACGCTCCTGCGGCTGGGGCTGCTGGGAGACGCGGACATCACAGGTGAAGCCATACCCGGACAGTTGGCGGATCAGTTCCTGGCGGAGCGCTTCTACTCCGATACGGGCGGTGTAGAAATGATCGGAGGTGACGGCATATCCCGCATCCATGAGAATATGGATGCCCTGATGGGAATTTCCCTCTTCCATGAAGGTGACCGTTCCGCTGCGGGGACGGTAATCCACGGGCTTTCTGGGCGTGTTCCCCTTGAGAACCCGGAAACCGCCCAGATAGCGGCAGAGCATTTTCTTGACCACGCCTGTCTCCAGGTCTCCGGAGATGATCAGGATGCCGTCGTTCATCCGGGAGAAACGGGCGGCAAAATACTTCTCTGCCCTTTCCCAGGTTTCCTCGCTCAGAACCGAAGGGTCTTTCCGGGTGGCGAAAGCGTAATCCGGCGTGAGGCGTTTTTCGAGTTCGGCCTGCAGGCTCACCCCGCGTACGTTTTCGCGGCGACGGTAGGTCTCGAATTCTCCCTTGTTGAGAGTCCGGCTGTTGGCCAGTTCCAGCAGCCCCTTCAAAAGCAGCGGGAACTGCGGGGAAGGCGCCGCTCCCCGGATGGACATGCCGTTAAGGTCCACCTGGGCATCCATGCTGATGCCGGAAGCCTCCAGTACCTCCCGGAAATGCCAGGCACGAAGACCGGCCGCATCGTACAGGGGAAGCATTTCTCCGATATAGCCGCCCTCCCCTTCCCTGAGGCCTTCAATCTGCGCCAGGCCGCCGTTGAGCTGGAGGGCATAATGGAAGATGCCGCTGCCGCGCACCTCCTTGTAGCAGACCCTCATGCCGTTGGAGAAGGTCCAGAGGGTGGCGCCGGTGACGGGTTCTTTCTTTTCGTTTCGGATCTTGACTCTGGGGGCATCGGCCCTGAAACCCAGCGTGTCCCCCCCGCGCCAGCTGTAGTCGTTCCTGGTGGGAATCACCGAGCCGTACAGATATGAGAGATTGTAATAAAAGAGCTCCTGGTCCTTGTCCAGGGAATCCGGAGCCGCCGTGTATTCCAGGGAGAGATTCCCAAGCTGGTCCAGCAGGGCACTGGAGAAATTGTTGAACAGGCGGGTTTCCGTGCTGTCGGCCACATTCTTGCGGGCAAACAAGCGAAGGGTCTCCGAATAGGGTGCCAGATTGGCCCCGTACAGGAAATTGGCAATGCAGCGGGAAACATATTCCGAGGGGGAGGGAATCTCCTCCGATTTCTTGTGAATGGCGGGAAGGAGCACTTTCTTGGCCTCCACGAATTCATCTGTGGTCACGCCATAGGAATCCATCTCCGCCAGGGTGGAGGCAATCACACGCATGGCGGCATTGTGCTGGTCCGGGGCCACCGTGACCCGCACCGTGTAACGCTCGTCGCCGCCGTAGTCTTCGCTGCGAAGGGCCTCGAAAAAGATGTCTCCGTATGCGATGCCGGCTTCCCGCAAGGCGCGTTCCAGGCGGTGCTGCAACAAGACTTTGAACTCCTGGCCGAAAAGCTCGGTTACCAGCGCCTGCGCCGTATTCATATAGGGGAAAGGGATGCGGGAACTGGAATAGGTGACGGAAACTTCCGCTTTCCTGCCTTCGTAGAACTGGACGGACGGCGCGGGTGAAGGCTCCCACACATAGTCCGGCCGATGATTTTCTTTCACCAGCATGCGGGGAACCATCATGGAAAAAATGTCCATCTTCTTCTTGAGCTCCGGAGCGTCGATGTCCCCGCTCACGATAACGGCCTGCTGGGCCTTGGACAGCGCCACAAGGGAAAAAGTGTACAGCATGGTGGAATCCAGCACCTCGGGGCGATAGAAGGGCACCCGGCTGAAACGGTAAACCGTGGAGCCGTCCACATCCGAAATGAAACCCTCCCGGCCCGGAGAAACCTCCATCCGGCCCAGGAAAGACGACAGCAGCCCATCCCGTTTGGCGGCGGAAAGGGGTTCATCCCGCTGGACGATGGCAATATCGGCATAGCCTTTCGCGGCAGGATTTGTGACCATATAATAGGTTACACCGCAGCCCAGCGTCCCCTTCCGGATACGCGAATCCACGGGAAGGGACGGCAGTTGTGTCCGGGCTGGCACTATTCTTGAAAAGAAACAGAGGGCCGATACCGTCAGAAGCAGATATTTGAGCCTGTGAAAGTTCATTTTAACCCTATTTCGTGCAAAATTACAACTATTTTTGCTATTTTTGCAATTCGTGAGCCAAGAATGTATAACTTAACAATAAAGGAAAAGACAATGAAAAGATTTTTTGTAGCCATCGCCGCCCTCGGGCTCGCCGCCACTGTGGCCACCGCACAAGATTTCAACGCAGCTGTTGACGCATTCAACGCCGGGGCCCAGGTCCTGGAAACCAATAAGACCGAGGCCCTGGCCAAGTTCCGCGCCGCTCTCACGGAGGCTTCGGCCTGCGAAGGCGAAGAGGCCGCAGACCTTGTTGCCAAGTGCAAGGAAATCATTCCGAACACCCTCCTTTCCATCGCCAAGGAGCAGATCAACGATGCCGCCTATGACGAAGCCCTCGTAACCCTCGCCGAGGCCAAATCCGTCGCCACCGAATATGGCGTAGCAGAAGCCATCGAAGAAGCCGACAGTCTCATCCCCAATACCTATATGCGCAAGGGTTCCACCCTTCTCAAGGAAAAGAATTTCGACGGAGCCGTCCTCGCCTTCGCTGAAGCGGTCAAACTCACCCCCGAAGACGGTCAGGCCTATCTCCTGCTGGGTCAGGCCCTCCTCCAGGGCGACAAGACCGACGACGCCATCACCGCCTTCACCAAGGCTCACGAACTGGGTGAAGAGCAGGCCGGCAAGATTCTCTCCAACACCTACCTCAAGAAAGGCATGGCCCTCGGAAAGGCCGGCAAGAACGCCGATGCCATCGAAGCCCTGGAGAAATCCAACAGCTATGTAGAAAACGCCAACGCCTACAAGCTCATCGCCAGCGCCTACACCAAGAGCGGCAAGAGCGCCAAGGCCATCGAAGCCTACAAGAAGTATCTGGAAATCTCCCCCAACGCCAAGGACGCCGCTGACATCCAGTTCACCATCGCCGCTACCGCCCAGAAGGCCGGAGACAAAGCCACGGCCAAGGAATATTACAAGAAGCTCGCCGGCAGCAAGTATGCCGCCCAGGCAGAAGCCCAACTCAAGAATCTGTAATCCGTTGAAAGCGCTGGAACTGCTGGCTCCAGCCAGAAGTAAAGACATCGGCCTGGCAGCCATTGACTGCGGGGCCGATGCCGTTTATATAGCCGGCCCGGCCTTCGGCGCCCGGCACGCCGCCGGCAACAGCATCGAAGACATCCGGCAGCTCTGCGAATACGCCCACCGCTTCGGGGTGCGCATCTTCGCGACGGTGAACACACTCCTAGAGGAAGAGGAGCGCCCCAGGGCCCGGGAAATGGTAGCCGCCCTGGAACAGGCCGGCGTCGATGCCCTCATCGTACAGGACCCGGCCGTGCTTTCCATGAGCAGGAAGCTTGTGATGCACGCCTCCACCCAATGCGCCATCCGGACGGCAGAAAAGGCCCGTGGGCTGGAGAGCCTGGGATTTGGCCGCCTGGTGTTGGAAAGGGAACTGTCCCTGGAGCAGATCCGCACCATCGCGCAGTCTGTCCACACGGAAATCGAATGTTTCGTACACGGAGCCCTGTGCGTTTGTTACAGCGGCCAGTGTTATCTTTCCGAATACCTTACCGGCCGAAGCGCCAACCGGGGAGAATGCGCCCAGCCCTGCCGCAGCCTCTATGACCTGGAAGACGCTTCCGGCAATGTGCTGGCCAGAAACAAAGCCCTCCTTTCGCTCAAGGACTTCAATCTCCTGTCCCGCCTGGAAGAGCTGGCCGAAGCCGGAGTCTGCTCCTTCAAGATTGAGGGCCGGCTCAAGAGCGAATCCTACGTGCGCAACGTGGTAAAAGCGTATTCCGAGGCCCTGGACGCCCTGGTGGAGAAATATCCGGACCGCTACGGCCGTTCTTCTTTCGGGAAAGTGCGGGGCGGCTTCACGCCCAACCTTTCCAAAACCTTCAACCGCGGCTACACCCAATTGTTCCTGGATGGGAAACGTGGCGAATGGGCCT
The DNA here is from genome assembly GCA_902794005.1 of uncultured Bacteroidia bacterium. Taxonomy (GTDB): domain Bacteria; phylum Bacteroidota; class Bacteroidia; order Bacteroidales; family UBA932; genus Cryptobacteroides. Next base: position 19,263 of record CADBFO010000014.1, on the reverse strand, counting down.
CCCTGGACGCCCCCAAATCCATGGGGGAATACGTGGGAACCGTGAGAAGCCTCCGCCCCGACGGGCTCACCCTCCGGGCGGCAACGCCGGACCTGCAGCTCTCCAACGGGGACGGTTTTGCCTTCGTAAACGCCGAAGGGGGCATCACCGGTTTCAGGGCCGATGTCTGTGAAGGCCTCTCCGTCCGCTGCCGCCGTCCGGACGGCCTGCGCGAAGGGATGCGACTGTACCGCAACATCAGCGCCGCCTTTGAGCGCCAGCTGGAAGCCGCCAAACCGCAGCGGGAGATAGCCGTGAACCTGAATGTCGTCCTCGGGGAAGACGTTCTCACGGCCGTGGCCGTCTCGGAAGACGGACGCGAAGTCTGCCTGCGCCAGCCCCTCCCCGCAGACAAAGCCAGAGACCCTGAGCGCATGCTGCTGTCCCTACAGGAACAGCTGGCCAAAAAGACCGGTCACTATGCCTTCCGGGCACCTTCCGTAAAGCTGGAAGGCGCGGTCCCCTTCTTCCCCACATCGGCCCTCAACGGCATCCGGCGGCAAGTGGCGGAACAAATGGACCGGCTGCCCGTGAAAGCGCTCCCCCTGTACCGGGGAACGCCTTCCCAAGACAGCACTTTCCAACTAAGCTATTCCTCCGACGGGCAGCTGATGCGCAGCAAATACTGTATCCGTCACGAACTTGGGCTGTGCCCCAAACAGGGGAGGGCAAAAAAGGCCGAGCCTCTTTTCCTGATCAACGGCCGGCAACGGCTCCGGCTGGCGTTTGACTGCGCCGTCTGTGAAATGACGGTGCTCCCTAAATAAATTCCAGCAAAATCTCCACTTCGCCAAGCCCGATCCACCGGTCTGCGACTTTTTCTTTCCTGACAGCCTTTTCGATGAAGTTGTACGAAAGAGCGCCTCTCCAGACAATGTCGTCGCGCGAGTTGATGGGAAATTCCACTTCCACGCCATAGGCTTTGGAATTGTATTTCACAACCGCGCTTGCCTTCCAGGTCGTGCGGGTTCCGCCGTCGTCCTCAACCATCATGTACGCACAGCTCTCCATTTCCTCCACCCATTTCGATATCAGGACTGTGTTGACGGGCAGTTCCTCCCCCACCTGGTTTCTGCGGACAACCAGCATGAAATCGGTAATCTGCGGTTCGTAAATGCGCATTTCGGCTTCTGTGGAAACGGTATAGTCATCCACGCCGGCACAACGGATCCAGAACTCGGATCCGCCGGCCAGCCAACTGTCGAACTGCCGCTTGGCCTTGAACGAGCGCATGATGAGGGTATTGGCGGCATCGCCCGCCTTGGTCTGGGGACGGACGATGATATCTCCCCCGCCGCTTCCCCATGAAGGGTCTTCGCGCCTGAGCATTTCCAGGGTTTTGTAGTCGGCGTCGGAGTTCCGGTTCACCACCCATACAGGGCGTTCCCGGGCCATTTCCTCGTCCACCAGAACCTTTTTTACGCTTCCGTCCACCTGCAGGAGATACCCTTCGTTCTGCGCTGCATTGTCTCCGGTGTCATAGGTGACGACCGGCAGGGTTTCTCCGTCCCAGGAATCGGAATACGGCCAGTATATCTGCACGTCGGAGGCCGCCAGCGAATCCAGCCAGGCCTCTGGGTCCAGGCTTCCGGCCTTGGTGCGCCCGGAAAGAAGCCCCTCCCGGAAAAGATCTCTCAGGGGACGCGGGTACGCATCGGCCTTGGTGGAAGGGTCTTCCCCCACACCGCAGCCCGGCGCGGAGAAAAGATCCCTCATCCGGTATTCCTCATCATAGCCGTTGCCGGCCGATGTTCCCGTGGCTTCCCGCACTTCCGCCATCTGCTCCGGCCCCAGCGGAAGGCCCGAAAGCACCGCCGCCACTTCATCCAGGGAAATGTGCCGGCCCGGCACTTCCTCCCTTTCCTCCACCATTTTGTCACAACCCGTCACCGACAGGGCGACAAGGGCCCCGAAGGCACCCCAAATAATAATTCCGTACTTCATGGTGCAAAGTACGGAAAACGGTTCCGTGTAAAAAAGGTTTAAACGTTTATTTTCAAAACAGGCCTCTCACGAGGGTGAGAAGCCTATTCCATGTAAAAGACAAAGCGGTTTTTGTCGTAAAAATCCGTTACGAGCGATGTCTCCGAAAAGCCCGAATCGCGAAAAACGGCTTCCGTTTCCTTTCCCAGCACCTCGTTTATCTCCGTCAGGCCCTTCCCTTCCGGCGAAAGAAAGCGGTGAGACCAGCGGGCAATGGCCCGGTAATAGACGAGCGGATCCTCATCGCTGACAAAAAGCGCTCCGGGCGGTTCGTAGTCCAGGACATTCCGGCGAAGCAGCCCCTTTTCCTTCTCCATGATATAGGGCGGATTGGAGAGGATGAGGTCGAAGGGGCCGTAGTTGAATTCCTGTTCGGGGTCCAGGACATCGGCAGCCACAAACGTAGGGGCCAGGGCGCCGGTCTGCTTGAGTTCGGCCGAAAAATTCTGACTCCGGGCCACCTGGAGAGCCCCCTCGGAGATATCCACCCCCACGACACGGGCACCGGGGACCGACAGGGCCACCGACCAGGCGATGTTGCCGGAACCGGTGCAGAGGTCCAGAATGCGAACGGGGTCGGCTGTTTTTCCGTAGGCTGCCCGCATCCGCTTCACGCGACCGGCCAGCTTGATGGCTTCCCGTACCAGCAGTTCCGTTTCCGGACGCGGGATGAGGACATCGGAGTTGACATGGAAACGCCGGCCGCAGAATTCCGTGCTGCCGATCACATATTGGATGGGCTCGCCCGCCTGCAGGCGCACCAGGGCTTCGGCCAGGGGTTTTTCGCCTTTCTTGTCAATCTGATAACCCGGTTCGACGATATGGGTGTAATTCCTGGTGCCGATAATCTCCTCGCACAGCATGAGCACGATGTTCCGTGCCTCTGCCGTGGGATACAAAGGTTCCAAAGCCGTTATCCCCTTCTTCAGAAAATCTATCAGCAGCATCCTTTACGAATTCTCGATGATGGTGGTCAGGAAGTCCGTAATGCCGATTCCGGCGGCGCGGATCATCTTGGGCACCAGCGATGCGTTGGTCATGCCCGGAATGATGTTCACTTCCAGGAAATAGATGCCTTCCGGAGAGGAGATGTAGTCCATTCTCACCAGGCCTTTGCAGCCCAGTTGGTGATAGATGCGCCTGGAAATCTCCTGAATTTTGTCCCGGAGTTCGTCCGGAATCTCCGCCGGGCACACCTCGCGGCTGCATCCGTTGTACTTGGCATCGTAGTCGAACCAGCCCGTATCGGAGAGGATTTCGATGACCGGAAGGGTACGGACCTCCTTGCCGTCAAAATAAACGGCGCACGTGAGCTCATGCTCACACGGGATGGCCGATTCCACGATGACGGTGGGGCCCTCCGTGAAAGCATAGCGGATAGCAGCCGGGAGGTCTTCCGGATTGTACACCTTGGATATGCCGAAACTGGAACCGGCGCTAGTCGGTTTCACGAAAACGGGCAGGCCCAGTTTCTCCACGGCCTTTTGGCAGAAGGCTTCCACATCATCGCCTTCCCGGATGAAGGCGTCCGGGGCCAGTTTGATATAATCTGCCGTGCGAAGGTAGCTCTTGCAGGAATACTTGTCGAAAGCCACCGTGGTCACGAAAGCGCTGCAACTGGAATGCGGGACGCCCAGCATTTCCAGATAGCCCTGCAGGAGACCGGTTTCCCCGGGGGCGCCGTGCTGCATGATGTAGGCGAAGTCGAACTTGATTTTTTCCCCGAGCACCATGACGGAAAAGTCACTCTTGTCCACCTCCGGCTGGGCGCCTTCCGGGAAGGTCTGGCGCATGGAGTTGGCTTTTCGCATAGCCACCAGTTTCCATTGGCCGAAACGGGCGAAAAGTTCATAGACATCGTACTGGAACTCGTCAATGCGGGCCGCGGTGAATTCACCGCTGCGACATGCCACCTCCCATTCGGATGAATCACTGCCGTAAATGACGGCGACGGATTGATACTTGGCCATCTTATTCGAAATAATAGTTTTCCAAATCTGTCTTTTCCGGAGCGGCGTTTTCCCCGGAGGCGCCCGGCGCGCAGTAATTGCCCTTGAGGGATTCCGGGAACACGTCCGAGGCCGATATCCCCAGCGTTCCGTCCTTCACCACCTTCTGCATCCAGAGGCCGAAGATGGGAAGAGCCATATTGGCGCCCTGGCCCAGGCTGTTGTTGGCAAAATGGACGTAGCGGTCTTCGGCCCCTACCCAGACACCGGCCGTGATGGTGGGCGTGTAGCCGATGAACCATCCGTCGGAGTTGTCGTTGGTGGTGCCGGTCTTTCCCGCCACTTCACCCTTGATGCCGTATTTGAAGCGCAGGCGGATACCGGTACCGCCGTCCACCACCGCACGCATCATCTGAATCATGGCACCGGTGGCCCGCTGCGAAAGGGCTTCACGCTTGCGGCCCCGGAACTGCCCCAGGATATTGCCTTCGCTGTCCTCGATGCGCGTGACAAAAAGCGGATAGGTATATGTACCTCCGGAAGGATAGGTGTTGTATGCGGCAACCATGTCATAGACAGACAAGTCGGCGGAACCCACGCAGAGGGAGGCGACCGGGTCTATGAAACCGCCGATTCCCATATTGCGCATCATGGAAACCATGGAAGCCGGCCCCAGCTGCTTCATCAGGTAGGCGGCCACGGAGTTGGAACTGTGGGACAGTCCCCAGGTGAGGTCAACCATGCTTCCGTCGGCATGTGTGTCCTGAGGGGTCCACGTCTGGTCTCCGTTCACCACGATCACCACCGGGGAATTGAGGACGGGATCGCACGGGGTCATGCCGGACTCCATGGCCAGGGTGTAGAGGAACGGTTTCACGGTTGAACCCACCTGGCGGCGTCCCTGACGGACGTTGTCATACTTGAAATAGCGGTAGTCGGGGCCGCCCACATAGGCCTTCACATGGCCGGTACCCGGCTCGATGGCCATGAAAGCGGCGCGGAAAAAGGACTTGTAGTAGCGGATGGAGTCGTCCGGGGTCATTACCGTATCCCGGTAGCCGGGCTTCTCCCAGGTGAACACGCGCATCTTGGCGGGTTCGGAGAAACTCTTGTCGATTTCTGCCTGAGAATGACCGGAGGCTTTCATCATGCGGGTGCGGTCGCTCCACCGGCGGGCCTGCTTGAGGGTGGTTTCCACGACGGAGGCTTCCGTGTCGGAAGAGAATGGCGCATTCTTGCGGTACTTCAGTTCCCGGAAGAAGGCCTTCTGGAGGTCTTTTCCCAGATGCTCCGCGACGGCTTCCTCGGCATAGCGCTGCATCTTGTAATTGATGGTGGTATAGATACGGAGGCCGTCCTGGTCCAGGTCGTACTTGCTTCCGTCACTCTTGGTATTCTTGTTGAGCCAGCCGTAGAGGGGGTCGTCGGCCCAAAGAAGGGAGTCGGCCCGGTAATCTTCCATGATGGGATAGGCCGATTTCCTGGGCTTTTCCGCATTCATGATGCGGCGGAGCATATCGCGGAAATACGGTCCCACGCCGGTGGTGCGGTCTCCCTGGCGGGTGTGCAGGGTGATGGGAAGGGCCTTGAGCGAATCGCATTCCGCACGCGTGAGGTAATCCATGGATTCCATTCGCTCCAGCACCACATTGCGGCGGCGGAGGGCATGCTCGGGGTTCAGGGACGGATTGTAGCGGGTCGGTTTGTTCACCATGCCCACCAGCACGGCGCTTTCTTCCGTCAGCAGCTCTGACGGACGCTTCCCGAAGAACTGGTTGGAGGCCGATGAGATACCATAGGAATTGGACCCGAAGAACACCGCATTGAGGTACATGACCATAATCTCGTCCTTGGTGTAATTGCGTTCCAGCTTGACGGCGGTAATCCACTCCTTGAGCTTGATCCACACCATTTCCAGCTTGTTCAGGTGGGACGCACGGGGATAAAGGGTCTTGGCCAGCTGCTGGGTGATGGTGGAGCCGCCGCCCTGCGAGGAGTCGTGGGAGAGAAGGGTGCGGAAAAGCACACGGCCCAGGGACTGGATATCCACGCCGGAATGCTTGTAAAAGCGTTTGTCTTCCGTTGCCACGGCAGCCTGGATGAGCGAAGGGGCCAGTTCCTCGTAAGTGACGAACGTCCGGTTCTCTATATGATAAGTGGTAAGGATCTCCCCTTCCTCCGCAATGACCTGGGTGGCCAGTTTGGACTCCGGATTTTCCAGTTCCTCGATGGAAGGGATGTCTGCGAAAGCCCATACGAGACAAAGCAGCAAGCCCACAAGGAGCACCGGAGCGACGAGCAGAATCCAGAACCACTTGGTTATCGTTTTCTTTGTATTTTCCGTCATGACTACATTTTTTTCACATGCGTACAAGACCTTAGGTCTTGGCCAAAGTTCAGTTTACAAAAATAAGCAGAAAATTTGGAAAATTCCCCGGATTCTGCTTTACTTTGCAGAAAAATACGGTCCATGGGGCCTAAAACAGCACAGAGATGGAGGGAAATAAAAATTTAGTGATCGTGGAGTCTCCCGGAAAGGTGAGAACCATTCAGCAATATTTGGGAAAAGAGTATCTGGTCAAGGCATCCATCGGCCACATCCGGGATCTGGAAGAACATAAACTGAGCGTGGACGTGGAACACGGTTTCACGCCCGAGTATGTCATTCCCGCAGAAAAGAAAAAGGTGGTCGCCGAACTGAAAAAACTGGCCGACTCCGCCTCCACCGTCTGGCTGGCTTCCGATGAAGACCGGGAAGGAGAAGCCATTTCCTGGCATCTGCTCCAGACGCTGGAACTTCCCGAGGCAAAAACCCGCCGCATCGTCTTCCATGAGATTACCAGGAACGCCATCCTGGAGGCCATCGAGCATCCCCGCAGCATCAACATGAACCTGGTGAATGCCCAGCAGGCCCGCCGCGTACTGGACCGTCTGGTCGGCTTTGAACTTTCTCCCATCCTCTGGAGAAAAATCCAGCCCAAATTGAGCGCCGGCCGGGTACAGAGCGTCGCCCTCCGCCTGATTGTGGACCGCGAGAAAGAAATCATGGCCTTCCGACCGGAGCCTTACTACCGGGTAGAAGGCATCTTCCAGCCGGAAGGCACCGACACAAAAGTGAAGGCCACGCTGGACACCCGTTTCTCCTCCGAAGATGAGGTGCGCGCCTTCCTGCAGGACAGCATCGGCGCCACTTACCGGGTCGGTTCCGTAGAAAAGAAAGAAGGCGTCCGCGTCCCGGCCGCCCCCTTCACCACCTCCACCCTGCAGCAGGAAGCCGCCCGGAAGCTCCACTTCCCGGTTTCGTCCACGATGCGGGTGGCACAGAGCCTTTATGAGCGCGGCCTCATCACCTACATGAGAACCGACTCCACCAACCTGTCCGCCCTGGCCCTGGGGAGTGCCAAGAAATACATTCTGGAGAACTTCGGAGAAGTCTATTCCCATCCGCGCCAGTACCGCACCAAGTCCAAGGGCGCACAGGAAGCCCACGAAGCCATCCGGCCCACTTATATCGACAATGTGGAGATTGAAGGCACAGCCCAGGAGAAAAAGCTTTACGAACTGATCTGGAAGCGCACCGTCGCGTCCCAGATGGCCGAAAGCCGGGTGATGAACACCCACCTCACCATCGAGTCCGACAAAAGGCCCGAACGCTATGGCCTGCAGTCGGTCCAGCTGCTTTTCGACGGCTTCATGAAAGTGTATCTGGAAGGCCGCGACGAAGAAGAGGCGGAAGGAGAGGAAATCCTGCTTCCGGACCTTCCCAAGGGCAGTCTGATGCAGGAAAACGGCCTGTCGGCCCAATGCAAATACACCGCGCCGCCGGCCCGCTATTCGGAAGCCTCGCTGGTGAAGAAACTGGAAGAGCTGGGCATCGGCCGGCCCTCCACCTATGCGGCCACCGTGGATACGCTCACCCGCGGAAGGGGCTATGCCGTCAAGGGAGACAAAGAAGGCAAATCCTTCAAGGTCACCAACCTGACCCTCAAAAACGGCGTCATCAAATCCAGCCAGAAGACGGAAGTCAGCGGGGCCGAAAAAGGCAAGCTTCTTCCACAGGAAATCGGCCTGATCGTCACCGACTACCTGGTGGAGAATTTCACCGCCATCCTGGACTATGACTTCACCGCCAACGTAGAGGCCGATTTCGACGAAGTGGCCGAGGGGAAGAAGGTCTGGAGCGAAACCATCGCTTCCTTCTACAAACCCTTCCACGCCCATGTGGAGCAAGTCCTTGCAGACCATAATTACAGCAAGATAAGCCGGGATATCGGCATTGCTCCGGACGGGCAGAAAGTGGTGGCCGCCTTCGGCAAGTTCGGCCCGTATGTGCAGAAGGGAGAGGGCGAAAACCGGCAGAGCGCTTCCCTGGGGAAGGGACAGCTGATTGAGACGCTCACCCTGGAAGAGGCCCTGAAACTGCTGGAACTGCCCCGCACCGTGGGACAGCTCGAAGGGATTGACATCATCGCCACGCGCGGTCGATTCGGCCCCTACCTGAAGTACGGTGACAAGAATGTGAAACTTCCCAAGGGGATGGATCCGCTCAAGGTGAGCCTCGAGGAATGCACCTCGCTCATCCGGGAGACGGCTGCGCAGGAAGCTGCCGGTCCGGAGTACATCGCCGAATTCGGGGACATCAAGGTAATCAACGGGCGGTTCGGGCCTTATATCAAACAAGGTGTTTCTAATTATAAGATTCCCAAAGGAACGCCGGCCGACAAATTGACCGAGGCTGATTGTCAGGCAATTATAGCCGCCTCCTCTCCTACAAAAAAATTCAGGGGAAAGCATAAAAATTAAAAAAAAGTTGTACATTTGCATTGGTTAGTTAAAAACTGAAAGCAAATGGCAACCTATCACATCGACCAGATCGACCAGAAGATTCTCTCTTTTCTGGTAAAGAATGCCCGCATGCCGTTCCTGGAAATTGCCAGGGAATGCGGCGTGTCCGGTGCCGCAATTCATCAGCGGTATAAAAGACTGGAGGCCAATGGCGTCATTACGGGGTCCCGTCTGCAGGTAAAGCCGCAGGCCCTGGGGCTCAATGTATGCGCCTACGTAAGCATTTCCCTCTCCGAGTCCACCAAATATCCGGAAGTGATTGCCAACCTGAAGAAGATTCCGGAAATCGTGGAGTGTCATTTTGTAACCGGAAAATATGCCATCCTGGCCAAGCTTTACTGCCTAGACAATGACCACCTCATGGAAGTGCTTCTGAACACCATCCAGAAAATCCCCTACATCCAGTCCACGGACACCATGATTTCCCTGGACGAACCCATCGAGCGTCAGGTCTGGGTGAAGGATTTCAAATCCACCACCTACACCGGCAGAGACTAGCGCATGTCATTCTGAGCGCAGCGAAGAATCTATGATGGCGTTCGCCAGAACCAGATCTTCCGGCGTAGTAATCTTGAGATTGTACCGCTCTCCTTCCCTGAAGGTGAGCGGTATGCCGTACCGCTCCGCCACCGAAGCGTCATCGGTAAACAGCATGTCAAACTGCTGTCCGTAGGCGGCCTTGAGGGCTGCCGCCTGGAAAACCTGCGGCGTCTGGGCGCCGAAAACGCGGCTGCGGTCTATCGGCTCGCCGGCGCTGACCAGCTGTCCTTCCTTCCGGTCTATCAGCTTGAGCGTATCCGTAACGGGAAGCACCGGAATGACGGCCGGTGCGTCAAGGGCCGCATCAAAAAGTTCCCGGATTTTCCCGGCTGTTATGAGCGGACGGACTCCGTCATGAACCGCCACCACGGCATCGTCCGGAACATATTTCAGGGCATTCTTCACGGAATGGAAGCGGGTGAAGCCTCCTTTGACCAGCCGCTGAGGGCAAAGGAAATTCTCTTTCACGCAATACTCTCTCCAGTCATTCACATGCGCTTCCGGAAGAACGGTAATCACCTGAATATCAGGAACTGCCCGCAAGAAAATCTCAATGGTCCGGCGCAGGATGGGGACACCGCCGAGGAGCATGAACTGTTTGGGAAGGGCCGACCCCATACGGGTTCCGCTTCCTCCCGCCGTGACAAGCAAGTATTTTTTTCCGTTCATCCTGAAAACTTCTTTTCGCGAATATAATAATTTTTTGTATTTTTGGGAATTATTAGAAAAAAACAAATCAGCATAATGGCTTTTCGCTTTCTCAATCAAGAACTGGCTATCGATTTGGGCACGGCCAACACCGTCATTTTCCAGAATGACCAGATTGCCCTTGACGAACCGTCCATCGTAGCCATCGACAACCATTCCGGCAAGTGCATCGCCCTGGGCCAGAAGGCCAAACTGATGCACGAAAAGACCAATCCTGGCATCAAGACGGTGCGTCCGCTCCGGGACGGCGTCATTGCCGACTTCAACGCCGCGGAAATGATGATCCGCGGTTTCATCAAGCAGGTGAATTCCCGTCACCGCAGCCTCTTCGCCCCCAACCTCAAGCTGGTGGTCGGCATTCCTTCCGGCTCCACGGAAGTGGAAATCCGCGCCGTCCGCGACTCCTCCGAGCATGCCGGCGGCCGGGACGTCTATCTCATCTATGAGCCCATGGCGGCCGCCCTGGGTATCGGCCTGGATGTGGAAGCTCCCCGGGGCAACATGGTGGTGGACATCGGAGGCGGCACCACGGAAATCGCCGTCATTTCGCTGGGCGGCATCGTCCAGCAGGAGTCCATCCGCGTGGCCGGTGACGTCTTCACGGCCGACATTCAGAACTACCTCCGCCAGCAGCATGTGATCAAAGTGGGTGAAACCACCGCCGAGAGAATCAAGATTGCCGTAGGCGCCGTCATCCCCAACCTGGACGAAGAACCCGAAGCGTTCCTCGTACGCGGCCCCAACCTGATGACCGGCCACCCGGTGGAGGCCCTCATCCCCTATCAGGAGATTGCCCATTGCCTGGACAAGTCCATCGCCCGCCTGGAGGCCTCCATCCAGCAAGTGTTGGAACAGACCCCTCCGGAACTGTATTCGGATATCGTGGAAAACGGTATTTTCCTGAGCGGCGGCGGAGCCCTTCTCCGCGGTCTGGACAAGCGTCTCTCCGAAAAAGTGAACATCCCGTTCCACGTGGCCGAAGATCCGCTTCGCGCCGTGGCCCGCGGCACCTGCATCGCCCTCAAGAACACGGAGAACTACTCCTTCCTCATGCGCTAGGCCCATGAAGCAGCAGCGGCTTCTCTTCAGACTATTCAACTTCGCGGTCTTCATTTTCCTGGAGATCGCGGCGTTGCAAATGGTCACCCACAATGCCGCCCTGCAGCGGGTGTGGGTAGCCAGGGGAGCCCATCTGTTCATGGGGAAAGTGTGGGGAGCCTCGCAAAGCATCCAGTCCTATTTTTCGCTTTCCGGTGCCAACCGGGAACTCTCGGAGGAGAACTTCCGGCTTCTGCAGGAACTGGAGCAGGCCCGGGAACGCCTGCGGAATGCTCGTCTCGACAGCCTGGACACCCTGTATCGGCCCGGTTTTTCCATGGTGGCCGCAGAGGTGGTGAAAGTGAGCCGCAACAAACAGCATAACTATCTCATCCTCAACCGAGGATACGAAGACGGCATCCAGGAGAAATCCGGCATCATTACCCCGAACGGAGTCGTGGGCATCGTGGATGCCGTGAGCGAACATCACGCCTTCGCCTTCTCCTTCCAGAACAGCGACATCTCCATCAGCGCCCGGCTGGGCAGCGAAGGAGGCAGCGGCCTGCTGGTCTGGGACGGAATCCGCTCCAACGGGGCCATCCTCAAGGAAATCCCCCTGCAGTTCCGCTTCCAGAAAGGGGATACGGTGTACACCAGCGGCCACTCCCTGCTGTTTCCGCCGGACATCCCGCTGGGCATTGCCGGGGACGCCAAAGTGGTAAACGGCGCCACCAACGAGATTGCCGTACGCCTGTTTCAGGATTTCAGCGCCCTCCGCTATGTCAGCGTCGTCCACAACAACGCATTCGATGAAATTGAAGGGTTTGAACAATGAGAAACAAAACGTTCTGGATCGCATACCTCCTGCTGCTTGTGGCACAGCTGATTATCAGTAACTTCTTCCGGGTTACGCCCTATATCATGCTCAGCATTCTCCCCGTGATGGTCCTGTGCATCCCTACCCGGGTAAACACATTGTGGACCATGCTCATCGCTTTTGCGACCGGTTCCACGGTGGACCTGCTTTCAGAAGGAGTGCTGGGGCTCAATGCCCTGGCCCTCGTTCCCGTTGCCTTCCTGAGAAACGCCGTCATCCACCTCATCTTCGGGGAAGAGCTCTTTGCCCGCAAAGAAGACTTCACGCTCCGCAGCAGCGGTTTCGCCCAGGTGGGCCTGGCCCTCCTGCTGGTTCAGGCACTGTTCCTGGCAATCTATATCTGGGCCGACGGGGCCGGCACACGCCCGCTGCCGTTCAACCTGTACCGTTTCCTTGCCTCGCTGGGAGCCGGCGTGCTGGTGTCTCTCATTCCCCTGAACGTTCTGGCCTCAGAATCCAGACAATGAGCGCGGACGGGCGTCATATCCGTCTTCTGATCGGCCTGGGAGGGGCGGCGCTTCTTCTCCTGGGCAAGATTTTTTCGCTTCAGCTGCTGGACAACCAGTACAAGGAAGACGCCGACCGCAATTCCACCATCTACGAAACCATCTACCCCACCCGGGGCGTCATCTACGACCGCAACGGGGAAATTCTGGTGGGAAACAAGGTGGCCTACGACATCCTGGTGAATCCCCGCGAGGTACAGGCCTTCGACACGCTGTCCCTGGCCACCGTACTGGGCGTGACGCCGGAATTCATCCGCGGCCGTCTGCAGGAATACCGCAAGCGCCGCTCCACCATCGGCTCGCAGGGCGTCACGATGCTCCGCATGGTTCCGGCCGAAACCTACATGCGTTTCGACGAGGTAAAATACCGTTTTCCCGGCTTCCGGGGGCAGGTCCGTGGCATCCGCTACTACCCCGTGAACGCCGGCGGAAACCTTCTGGGCTACGTCTCGGAGGTGGACCAGGACTATATCAACCGGCATCCCGGGGAATACCGGAGCGGAGACTACGCCGGCATGACCGGCATCGAAGCCGCCCGCGAAGCCGACCTCCGGGGAGAGAAAGGCTATCACATCTACCTGAGGAATTCCCGCAACCAGATTGAGCAGCCCTACCAGAACGGGGAACAGGACAAGGAAGCCATCCCCGGCAAGAATATCACCACCACCATCGACGCCGCCCTCCAGCAGTACGGGCAGGAACTCATGCACAACAAGGTGGGCAGCGTGGTGGCCATCGAACCCTCCACCGGAGAAATCCTGGCCCTGGTTTCCTCTCCCGGCATCGACGTGGAGCAGCTGGCCGATATCGGCAAGCATTATGCGGAGATTGCCCAGAACCCCTACAAGCCCATGTACAACCGCGCGGTCCAGGCGTCGTATCCCCCCGGTTCGGTCTTCAAGCTGGTCAACGGGCTCATCGGCCTGCAGGAAGGCGTTTTGCGGCCGGAGACGATGTATCCCTGTTCGCACGGCTACCACTTCGGAGCCGGGCACAAGCTGGGCTGTCACGGGCACAAAAGCCCGCTGAACATGGAAGAGAGCATCATGATGTCCTGCAACGCCTATTACTGCTACGTGCTCAAGAATATCCTGGACAACCGCAAATACGGCTCGGTGGCCGAGGGGCTGGACGCCTGGCACGAGTACGTGGAGAGTTTCGGCTTCGGCCGCAAGCTGGGCAGCGATTTCCCGGCCGAACTCTCCGGCAGCATCCCCAGCTCAAAAACCTACAACCGCGCCTATGGCCGCGGAAGGTGGAATTCCACCACCGTGATTTCGATTTCCATCGGCCAGGGGGAGATTCTGGCCACGCCCATGCACCTTGCGAATCTCTGTGCCACCATCGCCAACCGCGGGCATTACTTCATTCCGCACATCATCAAGGCGTCGGAGGGGATTGAGATAGAGGAACGCTTCTACGAACCCCAGTACACCAAAGTGGATCCCATCCACTTCCCGAAACTCATCAAAGGGATGTGGCGCGCCGTGAACTCCGGCCCCGGGATGGGCGGGACGGCCTGGATTGCGCACGTGGACTCCCTGGACATCTGCGGCAAGACCGGGACGGCACAGAACCCCCGGGGGGCCGACAACTCCGTCTTCATCTGCTTCGCCCCCATGGACAAGCCCAAGATTGCCATCGCGGCCTATGTGGAAAACGGCGGGTTCGGGGCCCAGTTTGCCGCCCCCATCGCCTCCCTGATGGTGGAAAAATACCTCAAGGGGGAGGTGAAGCGCACCGAGCTGGAAGAAAGAATGAAAAAGGCCGATCTGATGGCCCGCGTGAAACATGACTGACGGCAAGGCTCATACCAGACAGTCCGTGGACTGGTGGCTGATCGGCACCTATCTGTTGCTGGTGCTCATCGGTTGGGTGAACATCTTTGCCGCCACGCACACCTCCGAACCGGGCTCGCTCCTGGACTGGAGTTCCCGGGCGGGCAAACAGTTCGTCTGGATTCTCACTTCCGTGGGCCTCGCCGCCGCCATCCTGTACCTGATTCCCCCGCGCCTGTGGGAAGCGGCCTGCATTCCCTTCTATGCCTTTGTCGTGGGGCTTCTGGTGCTGGTCATCTTCGTTTCCAACGACGTGAAGGGCTCCCATTCGTGGTTCGACCTGGGGCCCATCCGCTTCCAGCCGGCCGAGATATCCAAGATATCCACGTCCCTGCTGCTCTCCTATGTGCTGAGCCAGCAGAATTTCAGAATCACCCGATGGAAGAACTTCTGGACCGCCGTCTTTGTGATTGTCCTGCCCATGCTGGTCATTGTTGCCGAAAGCGAGACCGGCAGCGCCCTGGTGTATGCCGGATTCATCTTTGTGCTGTACCGGGAAGGACTTTCCGGCTGGTGGCTGGGAGGCATCGGCCTTATTATTGTCCTGTTCATCAGCACGCTCACCATGGGACCTTACTGGGCTATCCTGATTTTTGTGGGCTTTCTGATTCTGTGCAACATCGCCAACGCACCTCCCTCCCGACGCTGGAAACGTCTGCTCACCGGCGGCGGCTTCGTGCTGCTGATGGGCCTCCTTCCGCTGCTTCACCGCCAGCTCTCCTCCCTGGTGAACGCCCGGATGGACTGGCTGTCGGCCCGGGTATGGGTGCCCGCCATGGATGAGGACTACCATTATTTCTGGAGTTTCCTCCCGAAGGTGAACCTCCTGTATGTTTTTCTGGGCCTGTGTCTTCTGGCGCTTCCCTGGCTGGCTTGGCGTGCCTACAAAGACAAAGACACGTTCCTTGCCATCTCTCTGGCGGTTTTCCTGGCCGGCGTGGGGCTCGTGTTTTCCACGGACTATCTTTTCGAGAATGTGCTCCAGCCGCATCAGCGGGGCCGTATCGAAGTGCTCCTGGGCATGCGGGAAGACCCCTCCGGCATGGGTTACAATGTGAACCAGTCCAAGATTGCCATCGGCTCCGGCGGGCTTGTGGGCAAAGGCTTCCTGCAGGGGACGCAGACCACTTTCGGCTTTGTCCCGGAACAGGCCACGGACTTTATTTTCTGCACCGTGGGCGAGGAGTGGGGCTTCCTGGGCTGCCTGGTCGTCATCGGCCTGTATGTTTTTCTGATTGCCCGGCTCTTGATTGATGCGGAGTCGTGCCGGGACAAGTTTACCCGGACCTATGGCTACTGCGTGGCGGCCTGCATTTTCATGCATCTTTTCATCAACGTAGGCATGACGGTGGGCCTTATGCCCGTCATCGGCATTCCCCTGCCGCTTCTTTCTTACGGCGGATCTTCGCTCTGGGCTTTTACCATCCTGATTTTTATTTTCCTATCTTTGTATCGGGACGAAAAGAAATATTTTTAGGCTATGAATCGAATTCTTCCTCTCCTGCTGATATTGCTTCCCCTCGCCTGCAACAAGCCGGCGGCGGAACAGCCGGACCCCGACGACAAGCTGGGCGGCGTGGACCCCACCACCTATTACGCCAACCTGTTCGCCTTCAACAACATGAAAACCTATTATCTCTGGGCCGACGAGATGGCCGCCCGGATAGACAATTGGAAGTATGGAGACAAGCCCGTCGAGAAGGTGGCCGACTGCCGGCACGAGATGGACAGGTGGACAATGTTGATGGAGGACTGCTCCTCCTTTGAGAGCACGGTCACGGGCAACGGGAAAAGTTTCGGCTTCGATTTTATCCTTACCGCCGTCGGAGACCATGTTAACATGGTGATTACCTTCGTTTATGCCGATTCTCCGGCGTCCAAAGCCGGTCTCAAACGGGGGGACGTGGCCAACAGCTTTGACGGGACGGAACTGACCCGGGAGAATTACAGCGCTGTGCTCACGGAGAAAATCTACCATTTCCCCGGCACCCTGCAGATGGGGATGCTGGACGGCAGCAGCGTGACCATGACGGCCACCCAGCTCTACTCCAACCCCGTGAACGTGGTCCGGACACTGGACGTCGGCGGCAAAAAGCTAGGCTATCTTCACTTCAGCAATTTCACCCTGGACGCCTGCGAAGACCTGGTGGAGGCCTTCCGCCAGTTCAAGTCGGACGGCATTGAAGAACTGGTGGTGGACCTGCGCTACAACTCCGGCGGATTTGTTGCTACGAGCACGGTGCTGGGGTCGCTGATTGCTCCGGTTTCCGTGGTTTCCTCCGAGGCCGTTTTCAACAAGGACGTTTACAATTCCCGCTTTGGCTCCACCGTGGGCGACAACGCGGAAACCCGTTTCGCCGAAAGTTTCACGCTCACCCTCTCCAGCGGCAAAAAGACGTTGAACACCCTGGAGGTGAATCCGGACCTCAAACGCGTGTGGTTCATTGTCACCGGGCAGACGGCATCGGCCTCGGAAGCCCTCATCTGCGGCCTGGCGCCCTATATGGGCGTAACGCTCGTCGGATCCAGGACCCTCGGAAAATTCTGCGGCGGTTTTCTGCTCAAGGCCGATGATTTCTACAATTACCTGGCCACACAGAAAACGGAAGTGGACGCCTCTGCCGGCAAGAAAGCCACCGCAGGATGGGGCCTTTACGTGATTGCTTCCCGTTATGCCGACTGCAACGGCACCACCCTGAGCATGCCCGACGGAATCAATCCCCATATCGAGGCCTGGGATACTCCCCGTGACGGACATCCGCTGGGGGATCCTTCTGAAACCATGCTGTCTTCGGTCCTGAACCATATTTCCGGCAACTATATAGAGAGTGCCAAACCTAGCAAATCGGCCCAGCCGGAACCACTGCCCTTCGAAAAGCCGGGGGCCGGATCCTATCTTCATTAGTCCTATGAAAATTCTCATTACCGGAGCCAGCAGCGGTATTGGCTATGACGCGGCCAAGACACTGGCTCAGAAAGGGCATACGGTTTTTGCCGCTGCCCGGAGGGTCTCCCAGATGGAGACTCTGCGCCCCTTTGGCGCCACCCCTTTGTTTTTGGATGTCACCGACGAGCAGTCCATTCAGTCTTGCCTGGCGCAGGTGGGAGATGTGGATGCCCTGGTCAACTGTGCCGGATACGGATCGTTCGGCGCGATCGAGAATGTCCCGCTGGAGGAAGCCCGACGGCAATTGGAAGTGAACCTCTTCGGCCTGGCCCGGCTTTGCCAGCTGGTTTTGCCCGGCATGCGCAAACGCGGCCGCGGGCGCATCGTGAACATCGGTTCCGTGGCGGGAAAGGGGTGTTTGTACTTCGGCGGCTGGTACCATATTTCCAAGTATGCGGTAGAGGCTTTCAGCGACTGCCTGCGCATGGAAATGAAGCCGTTTGGCATAGATGTGGTCCTGATTGAGCCCGGCGCCACCCGCACCGAGTGGGGGCAGATTGCCGCCAGGCATCTGGAAGCATCCTCCAAGGGCACGGCCTACGAAGAGCCCGCCCTCCGGCAGGCGTTTGTCATGAAGAAGGGCTTTTCCCCGGATGTGAAGTTTCTGTCGGCCCCTTCGGTTGTTACGCGCGCCATTGTCAAGGGCGTGTGTTCGCGCCATCCCCGCACCCGTTACCGGGTATCCACCGGATCCGACTCGATGGTATTCTGGCACGCCGTCCTTCCGGACCGCTGGTGGGACGGCATCGTCCGGCAGCTGGCCTCCCCCTGGCTGGCCCGGTTTGCAGAAAAGCTATAAAATCCCTATCTTTGCATCCCACATTTTGCCTTGGTGGTGGAATGGTAGACACGAGGGACTTAGACAAGCTCATTGACAAACGGGAACGCCGAAGGGGGTTTGCCGCTTCGACAAGCAGAATGGCCTCCATGGCCGTTTTCTTGTCAACGTGGCAAAGAAAATGCCCTTTTCCTTCGATTTTGCTGCCGCTTCGACACAAAATCGGCCCCAGAGACGCTTCTGCTTGTCAACGTGGCAAATTTGAGTGCACTCCCTGAAAAGAGAGATGTAGAATGTCGTAAATTCAAGGAAGCCTTCACGGGTAATGCCGATGGTAATCTTGAGCCAAGCCTCCGAAAAGAGGAAGGTGCAGAGACTAGACACGACACACCTAAAGAGCTACGCTCCATGGTGAAGGAATAGTCCGGACCACAAACTCAGTGCCGCATGGCACTTCCGGTGGCGAAAGCCATAGTGGCAAGAAAATCCCTTGGCCCGAAACGGCCGTGCGGGTTCGATTCCCGCCCGAGGCACAAAAAGAGCTGCGAGACCCGCAGCTCTTTTTGCGCCTATAGTCTTCGACTCACTGGGGGCCTAATCCCCCAGACCCCCTGGGTCGGCCTTCGGCCTCCGAATCTTCATTACAAACTCTTTACAGAGTCTTGTTTTTTGTTTCCCAAAAATTTGGTCACTTTTGGTCACCTTTTTTTCTCCCCGGCTGAAGAACCGGGAGACCGATAAATTGGAAGTTATGCCTTTTCCATCGGCACCTGGATAATGGTGAGCCATTTGGCAGAGTCCTCCTGGTTCCAGATGCCATCGATGTAAACGGCGCGGGGAGCACCGACGATCTTGTAGCCCTCCTTTTCCAGATAGGCGAAGAGCTCGACATAGTTGTCATAGAGTTTCTCATACGGGCCGAAGACCCTCAGACAGGCAGCTTGCGGAACAGCCGGAATATCCTTGAACTTGATGAGCGCGGAGTCAGCGCATTTCTTTGTGACCTTCTCGCAGTACTCGATGTCGATGTCCTTCGGCTTGTAGCCGCCGTGCTCGATGGTGTAGCAGTAGCCGGGTTCCGGGCATTCGCAGCCCAGACGGGCCATTTCAGGGCCGATCACCTCGCAGCAGAGGCGGCCGAGGTCTTCGAAGGAAGGGATGATGGTACGATGGCTGGCCACGGTGATGGCCGGAAGCGATTCAAAGTAAACTTTT
>CADBFO010000013.1 GCA_902794005.1 uncultured Bacteroidia bacterium | reverse complement strand
GGTAATTGGGGCTAAGTCGTAACAAGGTAGCCGTACCGGAAGGTGTGGCTGGAACACCTCCTTTTTGGAGCTGTGTCCTGACTTTGACGCTCGGCAAGTACAAGATTGTACTTTAGTCTTTCTTTATTATACAGGCTCTTAGCTCAGTTGGTTAGAGCGCTACACTGATAATGTAGAGGTCGGCAGTTCAACTCTGCCAGGGCCTACCAAAACGCCGGCCAGACCAGAGGTCGGCGTTTTTTTGCTCCCTTGCTCTGCAGAGCGACAGCAGAGGGACGTGTCCTACGAAGGAGGACATACTAGCCCGGAAGCTGCGGGGAGTATGAGGGGGGGGTATCGCCCCCTGTATTGAGGGGGTATAGCTCAGCTGGTAGAGCACATGCTTTGCAAGCATGGGGTCGCCGGTTCGAATCCGACTACCTCCACAAAGACCGCTTCTGAATATCTTCAGGGGCGGTTTTCTTTTTTTAGGGTAATGATGCAATATCCCGATTCGACGGCACTCTTCATACGGCACAAAGAGCCGGTTTCAACTAAATTGCGGAAGAACCCGTTTCCTTGCCCTTTCAGTTGAGAACTTTTTTTAGCCAAAGCTTAAGAACCGGATCTCCCAAGATGATTCCGTCTGCGGTAAGTTCTACCAACTCTTTATCCACCATTGAATTCTTCAGTCGAGTTATATTGGAAGGAGATCCAAGATTGTATCTTTCCCGTACTTCGGCTTCACCAAAACCGGTGGTTATCCCATCCATAACCGCTCTCAGGAAGTTGAGCTGGTATGTGGTCAGGGACTGGGTCTGCTCTATAAAGACATTGTTGTTTTGGGCCAGTAAGTCTTCCACTGCTTGTGCAAAGGAATCTTCATCCACCACCCTTTCCGACAGCAGTAAGACGGAATAGGACAGTTGCTGAACATAGGATGACTGGTACTGGACGGTTTCACAGATTTTTGCCACATACTCGTCTGAGATAGATTTACCGTAGGCTTCGAACCGTCCTTGAATATATGGAATCCAGGCCTTTAACGGAATCGGCTCCAAGTTCAGAATCTCACCGAATTTATAAAATGGATAACTCTTTTTCTGAAACAGGCGGGTCATCATATGCAAACGACTTCCGAAAAGGCAATAGGAAACGTGTTTCTGATTTTGCCAGACACTTCTCAGCCTTTTTTGTACAGCCAGCGTATCCGGGAACTCTCCTACCTGCTGGAACTCATCTATACAGATAACCAATTCACAGCCTTTCCTTTGCGCAATCTTTTCCGGAAGGGAGAGAACTTCTTCTGGGGAGTGTGTTTTGGGAGTAATGCCCAGCGATACATAGTAATCGGAACCAGGGTCCGGCGAAAGGCCGATCTTTGGTGTCAACCTTTCGATAAAGCCCTTTGCCAAATCCTTCCATTCGTCAATCTTTGACGCGGTTTGTCTGAGGATGGCCGATGAGAATGTGTTGTAGAAATCATATTCGCTTCTACACGCGAAGATATCCATCTGTACTATGATGCGGCCCTTTGCTGCCGACATTCCTGCGACACGATTAACCAGCGAAGTCTTCCCCCATCTTCTGGGAGACATCAAAACGGTGTTTATGCCGTATTTGAAATTTGCTTCAAGCCGTTTAATTTCCTTCTCTCTACCAATGAAATAGGGATCATCTGCCGGTACGCCAAATACAAAAGGTTGTTCCATATGCCAGTATTTTTTGCAAAAATAATAATAACTTTGCAACTACACAAGGTTGTGTAACACAAGATTGTGTAATAAAACTATAGCAAATTATCGAACTTGGCCATGGCCTCATCCTTGGCGGAGTCTACGATATCAATGTAAGGCTTCATGGCTTTATAATCACTATGCCCGGTCCATTTCATGACGACGTTGGGGGGATTCTCATAGAGAGCGCATGCACAATAAAAGTACGTCTTCCTGTATGGGTTCCTACTAGCTCCCATTTGGGATGGACCTCATCCTTGCGGACGTTACCTTTATAAGTGGTAATGCGAATTAGTTCGTTGATGCCAGCAAGTTGGCAGAGGTCTTTGATGCTACGGTTCATGGCCTGGTTGGTGTAGCTGGGAAGGGCCCGGTTGCCTGTGAGGGGGATATCCTTATACTTCTCCAGGATGGCCTGGGCGGTTTTCTTATTTTATTTACCACTCTCCCGCTTGCTCCTGTTACTACGGCGGTGCACAGCCCCCCTTCTTATCTTCTGTCCAGGCGGCGAAGTGGGATTTGCTTGAGCAGCTGTTTTTTTCACGGCCAGGGGTGGCTCTCAAGTGCTTGATATTCAGCCGGTTGCTAATAATCCTCTGCGCAAAAAGCGCAGAGGATTGTACGTAAACGATTGAGCAGCAGACACTTGGCGGCCACCCGTGGTTTCCGAGTGGGACGCGGTAGGGGGGCCAAGAGCGTGAATTCATCGCAAAAAGAGGTGATACTGAAGTTTTTATGTAACTTTGCGCATCAAAAAATCGAACTTGCATAGAAGAGATCGACATTAACGCTTGGACCAAAGTTGGTGAAGGCGGAAACGGCGCCACTTATACCTGTGACGCGGAACCCGGCGTTCTGCTGAAGGAAAGTTATCTGGAACTGGCCAAGAAGATGATAAAAGCGTAGCGCCTTCCCGGACCGGACGCGCGGCTCAGTCAATTTCCTTGACCACGTGTGCCGGTGAACCTACCGCCACGCATCCTGCCGGGATGTCTGTCGTAACGACGGCCCCAGCACCAATCACGGCTCCTTTTCCGATGGTCACCCCGGGGAGGATGGTCACGTTGCCTCCAATCCACACGTCGTCGCAAATGGTCACCGGTTTGGCCCAGGCATAAGCCTCCCTTCGCTCTTCGGCGGAAAGGGGATGGCTCACGGTGGTGATGAGCGTATGCGGGCCGATCATTACGTTGTCGCCTATCCTGACTTCCCGGATATCCAGGATGGTAAGGTTGTGATTTCCCGTGAAATTGTTTCCGATGTAAATGTTCTTTCCGCGGTCGCAGTTGAAGGTTTTGCCAATCCAGACATGCTCGCCTACGGAACCCAGCATTCTCTCAAGTTGCCCATGCTGGGCTGTGTTGTCGGTGCCGTCGATGCTGTTGAACCGTTCACATTCCCGAATGGCGGCTTTTTTCAGCGCAACCATTTCGGGGTCGCTGAAGCGGTACGGCAATCCTGCATAACATTTTTCGAGTTCTGTCATATTCCGGTGCATTTTGCAGTCAAAATTAGTTAAACTACGCCTGATTTCCTTGTATTTGCAAAAAAAGTTGCTTGTTTTTTTTGTACATTTGTACACGATTAATCAGACCTTCATGAAAAAACCATTGCTCCTTTTTTCCCTTTCCCTGCTTGCGGTCCTCCCCCTTTTTGCCCAGCAGCAAAAGAAAGAGGCTCCGCTGGTGTTCACTCCCCAATGGACGGCCCAGGCGCAGTTTGCCGGTTATTATGTGGCCAAGGAAAAGGGTTTTTATGATGAAGAGGGCGTGGATGTTCAAATCATCCATCCCAATGCAACGCAGACTTCCATGGAACGAATCAGTTCCAACCGGAGCCACGCCACCACCCTGCAGCTGGCCCAGGCCATACAGATTGTGGATGAGGGCATACCCATGGTGAACCTCCTGCAGACCTCCATGAACAACACGCTTGTCATCATCTCGCGCCGGGAGAAGAATCCCCTGGAGCAGAAAGGAGCCAAAGTGGGTGTGTGGCACGCCGGTTTTGCAGAGTTGGTTTTCGCCGTCACGAAAGAACTCGGAATCGATTATCAGTGGATTCCGGCGGCCAGTTGCGTAAGCCTCTTTGTGGCCGGCGCCGTAGATGCATCCGTGGCCATGTCCTACAACGAATACTATCAGATTCTCCAGGCAGGCTTTGCCCTTCCGGAAAAGTGCATCTACCGTTTTTCGGAGCACGGCTATAATATCCAGGAAGACGGCCTGTACGTCACCCGCGAGTATTACCGGGCGCACAAGGAACAGGCCGATAAATTTGCCCGTGCCAGCCGCCGCGGCTGGGAATATGCCGCCGGGCATCCGGAAGAAGCCCTTGACATTGTCATGGACTATGTCGATCGGAATCACATTGCTACCAACCGCGTCCTCCAGAGGCTCATGCTGCAGGAAATCCTGGCGAAGCAGCTGGATCCGGACAGCGGAGAACGGGCCTTCCTGCTCCGTCAGGACATGGTGGAAAAGGCCAGCGACCTCCTGCTCCGCAACGGGATTATCCGGAAACCGGTCACCCTAAAGGATTTGAGCCGATGAAAAAGCCTTCTTCCCCCCTGCTCCCCGGAATCAAGCGCTCTCTCAGCGGTCGGCTGAGCCTCTGGATCGTGCTCTTTGCCATCGCGATCTTCATCGCTACGCTGAGCTATGTGTATGCCGTCCTGCAGAAGGCCGTCCGGCGTGAAGCCATCAACGGGGCCACCCGTGAACTGGAAAACACCGTTCTCCGCGTAAACGTCATTCTGGAAGATGTGGAACTGCTGGCCGACAATCTGGAACCCCTCATCTACAAGGATTTGGACAACCCGGATGCCATGATGGAGCTTTCCCGCTCCATCGTGGTCAACAATCCTTTCCTGAATGGCTGTTCCATCTCGTTCGAACCCTATTTTTACCCGTCCAAAGGCAAGTATTATTCCTGTTATTCCAACAACAACGGACATCGGGTCTATACCCAGCAGGAGGGCAACGACCAGTACCAGTATTTCTACCTGGACTGGTATCTTCTGCCCAAACTCCTGAACCAGCCCTGCTGGACCGAACCTTACACCGACCAGGAAGAGTCCGACGATGAAACCATGGATTCCAAGATGAGCGTTTCCTACTGCAAACCGCTCATCGGCAATGACGGTTCCTTCGTGGGAACCCTCTCGCTGGACATCTCCCTGGAATGGCTGTCCGAGACCATATCGGCCGTCAAGTCCTATCCCCATTCCTATTCCATCGTCGTGGGACGCGGAGGCACGTATCTGGTGCATCCCGATGCGCAGATACTTTTCTATCAGACCATTTTTACCAACCAGCTGGAGCATCCCGACAAGGAACTCTGGACCCTTGGGAAAGCCATGCTGAATTGGGAAGACGGCATGCGGGAAATCATGCTGGAAGGACAGACGAACTACGTGTTCTACAAACCCCTCATGACCACCGGCTGGAGCGTGGGAATCGTCTGCCCGGAGAAGGATATCTTCGGAGCCTTCCACCGCCAGCAGCGCATCGTGGTCGCCATCGTCATCCTGGGCCTGCTGCTGATGTTCGTGGTGTTCTCCCGGGTCATCAACCGCCAGTTGGAGCCGCTGCGCAAACTGGCCGTCCAGGCCCGCACCATCGCCAACGGCAATTTTGCGCAAAAACTGCCCGATACCAACCGCACCGATGAAATCGGTGTCCTTTCGAAGTCGTTCAATTACATGCAGGGCTCCCTGGTGAACTATATCGATGAACTCACCTCGGCCACCGCCAAGAGGGAACGTCTCGAGGGCGAGCTCTATATTGCCCGGAGCATCCAGATGACGCTGGTGCCCAATAAGTTTCCGGCCTTCCCGGACAGAAAGGACATTGACCTGTATGCCTTCATGGCGCCGGCCAAGGAAGTGGGAGGAGACCTTTATGAGTATTTCATCCAGGACGGCAAACTGCATTTCTGCATCGGTGACGTGAGCGGCAAGGGGGTCCCTGCCAGTCTGTTCATGGCCATTACGCTGAGCCTTTTCCACATGTCGTCCCGCCAAGGCCTTCCTCCGGCCGAGGTGGCCCGTCAAATCAATGACGGAATCGCCGAAAAGAATGAACAGCTGATGTTCGTGACGCTCTTTATCGGCCAGCTGGATTTGAAGACCGGCCATCTGGAATTCTGCAACTGCGGACACAATCCGCCCGTTCTCATGAGGCAGTCTCCGGAATTCATGCAATGCCTGCCCAATACGCCCATCGGCGTTTGTCCCGGCTGGGATTTCGAAGGGCAGGTGCTGGAGATCGGCCATGCGCCCATCCTGCTGTACACCGACGGTCTCAACGAGGCGGAGAACATCCGGCACGAGGAACTGGGCAACGACCGGGTGCTCGCCGTCCTGAACCAGGAAGCTTATACCGATGCCAAGGCTCTCGTCGAGCGGCTTCGCATTGCCGTTGCTTCCCATGTGGGAACGGCCGAACCCAGCGACGACCTTACCCTTCTGTGTCTGTCCCTGCTGGGGTAGAGGCTTTAAGCCAGTCCGCCGTTAATGGCATAGTCGCTTTTTACTTCCTCGTAGAAAGCGGCCATTGCCGTCTGGTAATAGGGGCAGAGCCACAGGAAGCCGATGCCGGCCGTGAAAATGCACAGGAAAAACCAGCCGATGAAGCTGAGCTGCAGCCAGAAAAGATCGAACTTGTGACCGCGCATCATCATGCGGCTGCGGTGGATGGCCTCGCTGGCGCTGAGCTCCGGATACTCGTGCAGGATGTAGGGGGTCATGGCATAGGAATAGATCTTGATGATGCCCGGGATGATGAACAGGGATGACCAGAGAATCACCAGGATGAACATCAGCAACATGCCCCAGACTTTGTGGAAATAGGGTTTGAACCCGAGGTGGAAAGCGTTGACGACAAGGTTGTTGTCTCCTTCTGTCAGCAGTTTGTGGAAGGCGTTGCACATCCCCAGGATCAGGGGAAAGAGAATGAAAGTCTGAAAGAGGGTAAGTCCGCTGCCGGTTGCATTGGCCTTGGTCTGCAGGGACAGGAAATCGGGATCCTGCATGGCGGATAGCATCTGGGTCAGGTTCTGTCCGCTGGCCATGTCTTTCATATAATCCTGCATCAGGATGCTGGTGTACATGCTGGGTCCCATCGCGGAACCGGCCAGAAGGAAATACAACAGCGTGATCAGGATGCTTTTCCCCCAGTTTCCCCGGAGAGCGGAGAGGGCTTCCTCTTTGAAAGCGGTGTTCGTTTTCATGGCAAAAAATACTTTTTCTATTGACAAATTTACGCTTTTTTTAGATATTTGTACAAGTAATCCAAAAAACCATGACACTTATTATCATTATTGCCATCATCGCGCTCCTGGTCGTGTGGGTCGTCTCCGTCCAGAACAGGCTCGTCAAAAATGACGAATTCTGCAACAATGCCATCAAACAGATCAGCGTCCAGCAGACCAGCCGTTTCGACGCGCTGGAAACGGCCGTGAAAATCGCCCGTGAAGAAAATGCCGTCGAAGGGGAGAATTACGAGAAAATCATCGGCATGCGCCGTCCCTCCGCTTCTGCCAATCCCACCGTGGAGGAAATCAACGCCACGGAAACCGCTCTCGGCGGTTTTGCCGCCCGCCTGATGGCCGTGGCCGAGGCTTATCCCCAGCTCAAGGGCACGGAGGCCTATCAGAAAGCCATGGACAAATATTTCGAGTATGAGGATACCGTTCGCGTGAGCCGCATGACCTTCAACGACACGGTCACCAAATACAACCGCGACGTCCGTGCTTTCCCGGGATCCGTCGTCGCCTCCATGCTGGGCTTCCCGCTGCGCGAGTACCTGGCCGACCGGCCGGAGAAGGCCGACCTTCCCCAGGATCTTTTCAAGAAATAGTGTCATGAAAAGATGCCTCCTTACCGCAGCGGCCTTCCTGGCCGCAGCGGTTTTTTCCTTTGCCCAGGAAATCCGCGACATCGAGACCACGGTGAATCTGTTCCGGAACGGGAATGCCCAGGTGATTCAGAAATGGGACATGACCGTGACCGAAGGCACCGAGTGGTACATCCCCATCGATAATCCCGGCAAGTCGTACATCCACGGGCTTCAGGTATTCGAGAACGGGCAGGAATATGCCAACGATGGCCGAAAATGGGATTCCAACCGCTCCCGGGAGGCCAAGACGCGGCGTTGCGGCATTGTGGAGAAAGGCGGGGGAGACATCGAGATTTGCTGGGGCCAGGGCGACTACGGGGACCATGTCTATACCGTGACCTATATCATCGACAACCTGGTGCAGTCCTATCCCGAATGCGACGGCTTCCACTGGCATTTCCTCAATGACGAGTGGTACGCCAAGCCCAAGCATGTCTCCATCACCCTGCGCAATGGGACCGATGCGGATCCCTGGTTCTGGGAAAGCCCGGACTCCTGCAACGTACGCTTCTGGGGCTTCGGCCTCAAGGGCGATTCCGGGCTGACTCCGGACGGGGAAATCCGCTTCGAATCGACGGAGCCGTTGCAGTATAGAAGTTTTTTCTCGGCCCTGGTTCAGTTTGACAAGGGACTGTTCCAGCCGGAGAAGGAGGGGGACGGTACCTTCGAGGAACTGAAGCAGGAAGCCATGGAAGGAAGTGATTACGGCGATAAAGAGGAAACGTTCATCGACAAACTCATCAGGTGGATCGGAGTCCTGATCTTCATCGGCATTCCCGTTTTGGGCGTGCTGGGCGGAATCTGGTATCTGCTGGTCCGTCTGTACCGGAGAATCACCGGCAAGCGCTACCGGAAGGAAGTCTTCGGAAAGAGCAAGATTGACGCTTGGAACCGGGATGTTCCTCTGGGCTGCAATCCATCGGCCCTGTACAGCCTGATCCAGGAAGGGGATTATTTCCGTCAGGATAAAAAGAGTGCCTTCCCCAATGTGGTGAGCGCCTATTTCCTCAAATGGATTCAGGAAGGACTTGTCCGGGTGGAGAAGCTTCCCGACAGCGACAAGCGGGTGAACCTCCGCTTTGTCAAAGGCCTGGACGGGATTGACTTCGACGACAAGGTGGAGAAGATGATCTACGACGGCGCCGTGAAGGCTTCCGGCGACAATCTGCTGGAGGCCGATGAATTCAAGAAATGGTCGTACAAGAATGACCGGGAAGTGGCCTCCTGGCCCAACGAGGCCATCTTTGACGGACGTGCGATATGGAAAGCCGCTTCGAAGGAAGAACGCTGCCGGGCCATCGAGTTCAAGAATTTCCTCAGTGATTTCACGCTGATCGGGGAGCGTTCCGCCCCGGAGGTGGGCGTGTGGAAGAAATATATGGTCATGGCCGCTTCCCTGGGCATTGCCGACAAAGTGGCCAAGAATTTCGAGAAGCTCTTCCCCAAGATGATGGAAGAATATGCGAGAGAGGCCAATATGCTGGATCCCACAACCACGTATTATGTCCTGAACAGCATCGGCCGGCATTCCAATGCCATGATGAGTTCGGCCCTGAAACGCCAGGCCGAGCGGGAAGCGGCCCGTGCCGCGGCCCAGCGTCGTTCCGGCGGCGGAGGCGGCTCCATCTCCTATGGCGGAGGCGGCGGCGGTTTCGGCGGTGGTCACGGCGGCGGTTCCCGTTAAAAGAAAAGGAGACAAGTCCTCTTGAACTTGTCTCCTTGTGCGGGTGAGAAGAGTCGAACTTCCACGGGCTAACGCCCACCACCCCCTCAAAGTGGCGTGTCTACCATTTCACCACACCCGCATCTTTTGGGACTGCAAAGATAATGAGCATTTTTGAATTCCCAAAACTTTTTGTGCTTTTTTTGTCATCGGCGTGAATTATTTTTTCCGGGATAAAAATAAATTGCTATCTTTGCAGGCTCCCACGAGTTGGGGCATTACGTAATTATTTATTTTTAAACAACAGATTCACAATGGCTGTTAAAATCAGACTTCAGCGCCACGGTAAGAAGAATTTCGCATTCTTCCACATTGTTGTGGCCGATTCCCGCGCACCGCGCGACGGTAAATTCATCGAGCAGCTTGGCTCCTACAATCCCAACACCAACCCTGCCACCATCGTCCTGGATGGCGACAAGGCTTTTGCTTGGCTCAAGGTAGGTGCCCAGCCCACCCTTACGGCCCGCCGCATCCTCTCCTATGAGGGTGTCCTTCTCCGCAAGCACCTTGCCGAGGGCGTAGCCAAGGGAGCCCTCACCGAGGCCCAGGCCGACGCCAAGTTCGCTGCTTGGAAGGCCGAGCGCGACGAGAAGATCGCCGCCAAGAAGACCGGCCTCAAGAACGAGGCTATCGCCAAGGCCAAGGCCGCCAAGGCCGCCGAGGCAGAGGTGAATGAGGCCCGTGCCAAGGCCATCGCCGCCAAGAAGGCCGAAGCCGAAGAAGCTGCCCGCAAGGCCGCTGAAGAGGCTGCCGCCGAGGCTGCGACCGCTGAACCCGTGGAGACGCCCGCAGAATAATGCTGCGCATCGCCCAGGTTCTGAAATCCAACGGGACGGAAGGAGAGGTTCTGCTGAGCCTCCTGGACATAGCCCCGGAAGATATCGACCTTCAGGAACCGGTGTTCATCGAATTCGATGGACTGCCGGTTCCCTTTTATTTTGAATCTTTCATGCCCAGGGGCATCCGCCGTGCCCTGGCGCACCTGACCGGTGTCCGGTCTCTGAAGGATGCCGACGAACTGGCCGGGAAAGCCGTTTTTGCAGATTATTTCGAGGAGGAAGCGGAAGAAGACCTTATCGGCTGGACGGTTTGCAGTCAGGACGGACAGCCGGTGGGGGTGGTGGCGGCCTACGAAGATATCCCCGGCAATACCTGCCTGTGGATCCGCAAAGCGGACGGAGAGGAGGTTCTGGTTCCTTTCCACGAAGACCTTGTCCTGGGACTGGACGAAAAATCCGGGACACTCACGCTGAGCATCCCGGAAGGTCTGTTATAGCATTTTCACCTATTTCACCGCATAGAGGTTGAGCAGGGTCTCGTAGAGTTCCTGCTTGCCGGAGGCGGCTACGGGGTTCTCCTGGCTCTTGGCATAGTCATAGAGCTCTTCGAGGGTGGCCTTTCCTTCCTCGAACTTCTTGCCGAGTCCGCTGTCAAAGCTGGCATAGCGCTCTTTCACCATCTTGGGGAGCGGGCTCTCTTCCAGCACGGCGGCTGCGTTCAGGAGGGCGTGGGCCATGGCATCCATGGCGCTGATATGGGCGATGAAGATGTCCTCGGGGTCGGTGGAGGAGCGGCGCAGCTTGGCGTCAAAGTTGGTTCCGCCATTGCCGAAACCACCGTTCAGAAGAATCTGCATCATGGCCTGGGTAAGCTCGTAGGCATCCACGGGGAACTGGTCGGTGTCCCAGCCGTTCTGGGCGTCTCCGCGATTGGCGTCGATGCTGCCCAGGAAGCCGTTTTCACGGGCCACGGTAAGCTCATGCTCGAAGGTGTGGCCGGCCAGGGTGGCATGGTTCACCTCGATGTTCACCTTGAAGTCTTTGTCCAGGCCGTTGGCACGGAGGAAGCCGATAACGGTCTCGGTGTCCACGTCGTACTGGTGCTTGGTGGGTTCCATCGGCTTGGGCTCGATGAGGAAGGTACCCTTGAAGCCTTTGGCGCGGGCATAGTCGCGTGCGGCGGTGAGCATCTTGGCAAGATGGTCCTTTTCCCGCTGCATCTGGGTGTTCAGGAGGCTGTAGTAGCCTTCGCGGCCACCCCAGAAAACATAGTTGGAACCGCCCAGCTTGATGGTGGCGTCCAGGGCGTTCTTGATCTGGACGGCGGCGCGGGCTACGATATCAAACTGCGGATTGGTGGCGGCGCCGTTCATATAGCGCTTGTGGCCGAAGACATTGGCCGTCCCCCAGAGGTTCTTGATACCGGTCTCCTTCATCTTCTCCAGGAGGTAGTCCGTGATGTCCTTCATGCGGGCTTCGTACTCGGCGATGTCATCGCAGTCTTCCACCAGGTCCACATCGTGGAAACAGAAGTACTCGATGCCCAGCTTCTGCATAATCTCGAAACCGGCGTCGGCCTTGGCCTTGGCCCGGCAGTAGGGGCATTCGCCCTTGTCCCATTCATAGACGCGGGTCTGCCCGCCGAAAGGATCGGCCGATGCCTGCCCCAGCGTATGCCACCAGGCCATGGCAAACTTGAACCATTCCTTCATGGGCTTTCCGCAGACCACGCGGTCGGCGTCATAATAATGGAAGGCGAGGGGATTCTTGCTTTCGGCTCCTTCAAAAGGAATCTTGCCGATTGTGGGGAAGTATTCTTTGGTCATAATGTATTGATTGTTAGATTCTTCGCTTTGCTCAGAATGACAGGTGGAACTTCAGAATGACAGGTGGGACTTCCAGCGCTGGTAGGCGGCGCGGTATTCCTTTTCGTGGTCCGGGGTGATGACGGCCAGGCGCTCCAGGGTGGAGAAGGCCTCCGCAGGGTCCTTGTAGATGCCTGCACCCATTCCCGCTCCCTTGGCGGCTCCGGCGCTGCCTTCCGTGTCGTATAGTTCGATGGTGGCCCCGGATACGCCGGCCAGCGTGTCACGGAACACCTTGGACAGGAACATGTTGGCCCTGCCGGCGTGAATCTTGTTCACTTTGAGGCCCATCTGCTCCATGATTTCCATGCCGTACTGGAAAGCGAACACGATGCCCTCCTGGGCGGCCCGCATGATTTGCGGGCGGCCGTGAAGATTGAAATTGAGCCCGTGGATGCTGCATCCCTGCTCCCGGTTGCCCAACAGCCGTTCCGCCCCGTTTCCGAAGGGGAGGATGCTGATCCCGTCGGCCCCGATGGGGACGGTCTCCGCCATGTCGTTCATCTCCGGGTAGGAGGTGTTGTCCAGGGCCACATGACGTCGGAGCCAGGAGTTCAGGATGCCCGTTCCGTTGATGCACAGCAGGACGCCCAGACGGGGATTGTCCGCCGTGTGGTTCACGTGGGCGAAGGTGTTCACGCGCGAGAGCGGGTCGTGGTTTACCTGGCCGATAACGCCATAGACCACGCCGGACGTGCCGGCGGTGGAGGCAATTTCGCCCGGGTTGAACACATTGAGGCTCAGGGCATTGTTGGGCTGGTCTCCGGCACGGTAGGTAACCGGCGTCCCTTCCTTGAGCCCCAGTTCTTCCGCGGCCGTGCGGGACAGGGTTCCCTGTACGCCGAAGCTGGGCGCGCAAGATGGGAGCACCGTCTGGTCAAAGCCGAAGAAATTGAGCAGTTCGGCCGAGGGCTCCTGGGCCTTGAAGTCCCAGAAGATGCCTTCCGACAGGCCGCTCACCGTGGTGCATACGGTATCCGTAAGGCGCATGGCGATGTAGTCTCCGGGAAGCATGATTTTCCAGATGCGGCTGTACAGCTGCGGTTCGTTCTCTTTCACCCAGGCCAGTTTGGCGGCGGTGAAGTTGCCGGGGGCGTTCAGAAGATGATCCAGGCACCATTCCTCGCCCAAGGCTTCCAGGGCCTTCTGCCCGTAGGGAACAGCCCGGGAATCGCACCAGATGATGGAGGGGCGCAGCACATGGCGGTCTTTGTCGATACATACCAGCCCGTGCATCTGGTAAGAGATGCCGATGGCGCCGATATCGGCCGCCTTCACGTTGCGGAGAAGCTGTCCGGTGACCATCTTGAGGCTGTCCCACCACATGGCGGGCTCCTGCTCGGCCCAGCCGGCCTTCTTGGATAGGATGATGGCCTCGTGTGGAGGGAAGGAGGCATAAGCCACCGTTTTCCCCGTCTGGGCATCCACCACGGAGCCTTTGACGGAGGAAGATCCGATGTCGTAACCTAACAGATACATAAAGTACGGGTTAATCTTTCAGGGTTTTGGGACGCTAGCGGGAGACGACGTAGTCGTGGAGCGTCCTCCGGATAGCCCCGGGGCCTGCGAAAAGCTCTTTTACCATCCCTTCCACCTGCTCTCCCAGACCGGCGTCATAAAGGTTGACGCCAAAGATATCGGCCCGGCTGTAGAGCTTTTTCAGGCAGCTCCAATCCTGCTCGGGCCTGCCCAGCTCCAGCGGAGCCACAATGGCCTGCAGCTCTTCCAGCAGCGGGTCCGGAGAAGGGGAGAACGGCTGTCCGTTGTCGTCCAGGCCTTTCAGGTAGCGGGCATATCCGGCCAGTACCAGCGGAATGAGCACCAGGTTTTCTTTGTCCAGGCCGCGGGCGAGGTACTTCTTGATGGTTTCGCCGAAGCGGATGGCGAGCTTCTGGCTGGTGTCCATGGCGATGCGCTGCGGCGCATCCGGCATGAACGGATTGGGCAGGCGCTTGCCGATGACGGCGCCGATAAACTCGTACGGGTTCAGAATCCCCGGATCCACCACTACCGGCATGGCCTCCATGTAGCCCATCTTCTGGATGAAAAGACGGATGTCGGGGTCTTTCATCTCGGCCGATATGAGCGTGTAACCCAGCATGCAGCCGTACAGGGCCATGGCGGTGTGCAGCGGGTTCAGGCAGGTGGTCACCTTCATGGTCTCCACCTTGTCCACGGTTTCCCGTGCGGTATAGAGCACACCGCGCAGGTCCAGCGGCGGACGGCCGTTGGTGTAATGGTCTTCAATCACCAGATACTGAACCTCTTCCGCATTTACGAAGGGGGCCGTAAAGCTGTGTTTCTCCGTCTCGATATAGTTGTTGTCCTCGAAGCCGTCCGCCTCCAGCAATTCCTTTACCTTCTGGTGCGGACGCGGGGTGATCTTGTCGATCATGGACCAGGGGAAGCTGATTTTCCGCTCGTCCTTCAGGTAGTCCAGGAAGCCCTGCGGGGCGATTCCGTCGGCCACCCAGCGCTCTGCGTAGGCGAGGACGCCCTTTTTCACCTTGTCGCCGTTGTGCGAGCAGTTGTCCATGGACTGCAGGGTGAGCGGCAGCTGCCCGGCGTTGTACCGTTCCAGGAGCAGGGCCGTCACCTTGCCCGGGGCGAGGACGGCGTCCAGGCCGCGGGAAAGATCGGCCTCGTTGAAGCCGTAGCCTTTCTCCGTAATGGTAAAGGAAACCATCTGAAGCGAAGGGGCGCGGAAAATGTCCGACAGGCGCGTCCAGTCCGGGAATTGCCGGTCTGCCTTCAGGGCCTCCGTGACGCTGGCGACAACCTTTTTCTCGATATTGCCGTCGCTCTGGAGAGAAACCAGCAGCGCCAGGTTCCCGTAGGGCTTGTAGGCCTTATCCACCACCTCGAAGTCGAAGGTTTCCGCAACGATGACACCCCGGTCATACTGGCCGGCGTTCAGGGCGTCGTTGAGGATGGCCGCCGGGAAGGCGCGGAAGATGTTTCCGCCGCCAAAATGCACCCAGGTGGGTTCTTTGGCCGTTTTCTCCCGCAGGGCATGAATGTCAAATTGGGGAATCCGGTAGCCTTTGGCTTCCCACTCGGCGGCATTGAAGCTGCCGCTCAGGAGATCTGTCAGTTTCATGGCTTAATCAAAAAATCCGGGTTGTTTGTAGGGAATGCCCAGTTCGCGGTCCACCGTGGCCAGGATGCCCTGTACCTGTCCCATGGCAAACATGCGCCCCAGAAGGGTATAGCCGGCATTGTGTCCGTGGGTGGATTCGTCCATGATGCCGCCGGGCCGGTCCGTAAAGGTCATGCCATGATCCACGCGCATGGGGAGGGCGGGATTCTCCTTTTCAAAAATGCGGCAAAGTTCCACGATGTCTGCCCGTCCGCCCAGATGAGAGGCTTCCGTGAAGTCTCCGTTGGGGAAGATGTGACAGGAGCGCAGATGTACAAAGTGGGTGCGCGGAGCAAACTCGCGGGCCATTTCCACCACATTGTTGTAGGCTCCTGCACTCAGGGAACCGGCGCAGAAGGTGAGGCCGTTGTGCTTGTCGGGAACGGCATTCAGGAACCAGCGGATGTCTTCTTCGGTCCGGACAATGCGGGGGAGCCCCAGAATTTCGATGGGCGGGTCGTCCGGGTGCACGCACATGTTCATGCCGTACTGCTCGCAGGTGGGCATGATGGCTTCCAGGAAATATTTCATGTTGGCCCGCAGCCGGTCTTTGTCGATGCCTTTGTAGAGGCTGAGGAATTCGCGGAATTTTTCCACGGGAGC
Organism: uncultured Bacteroidia bacterium; assembly: GCA_902794005.1. GTDB lineage: Bacteria > Bacteroidota > Bacteroidia > Bacteroidales > UBA932 > Cryptobacteroides. The sequence goes on along the minus strand of CADBFO010000013.1, from coordinate 36,542 downwards.
GGCGTCGTTCTCGGAGAAGTTGCCGGAAACGAAGCCCTGGGTCTTGATGACGATGTTCTCCACCAGCTTGTGGTCCTTTTCCCGGGTCATGGTCCTGGCCAGTTCATCGGCCTCCGCCAGGACATTGCGTCCTTCGCCGACTCCGGCCGGGAAGCGGAAGGCGGCCCACTCTTCGCGGGCGCCGGGGCGCTTCAGGATGTAAATGTCGAAATACGCAAACTCCGCATAGTTGAAATACAGGTTGGAGGCGCCGTTGGGATTCTCGTGCGCCAGGTCCGTGCGGGCCCAGTCCAGAACCGGCATGAAGTTGTAGCAGATGGTGTGGATGCCTTCCAGTCCCAGGTTTTTGAGGGACTCCTTGTACACGGCGATTTGCTCATCCCGGTCCGGTCCGCCATATTTGATGGTTTCCACCACGGGGAGGCTTTCCACCACGCTCCAACGCATCCCGTAACTTTCAATGTACTCCCGCAGATCGCGGATTTTCTCGCGGGTCCATACTTGCCCCAGGGGGACGTCGTGCAGGGCGGTCACAATGCCCTCAACACCAATTTGTTTGAGCATGGCAAGGGTGATTTTGTCCTTCTTGCCAAACCAGCGCCAGGTTTTTTCCATAATGAGTCTTAGTGTTTTTGTCGGGGTGACAAGACTCGAACTTGCGACCCTCTGCTCCCAAAGCAGATGCGCTAGCCAACTGCGCCACACCCCGGATTCATCATGTAAATATAAGCTAAATTTTGTATCTTTGCAAACAGATGATACTGGAAGCGAAGAATATCCAAAAGAAATTCGGCTCCGTGGAGGTGCTGAAAGGGGTGGACTTCACCGCGGACCGGGGGGAAGTGGTGGCTGTCATGGGGGCCTCCGGCGCCGGAAAATCCACCCTCCTGCAAATCCTGGGAACGCTGCTTACCCCGGACGGAGGCAGCCTCCTCGTGGAGGGGACGGATGTCCTCCACCTGGGCGGGAAAGCCCTGTCGGCCTTCCGCAACCGCCGCATCGGCTTTGTGTTCCAGGCACACCATCTGCTGCCGGAATTTACGGCGCTGGAGAATGTCATGCTTCCGGCGCTCATCGGCGGGGAAAACAGCAGAAACGCCCGGGAACGGGCGCTGGAACTGCTTCGGACCGTCGGACTTCAGGAGCGGACCGGCCACAAGCCTTCGGAACTCTCCGGCGGGGAGCAGCAGCGTGTGGCCATAGCCCGTTCGCTCATCAACAGCCCCGCCATCCTTTTTGCCGACGAGCCCACCGGCAACCTTGATTCCCGCACCAAGGAGGAGATTCACCGCCTTTTCTTCGATCTCCGGAAACAATTGGGCCAGACCATCGTCATCGTTACCCATGACGCCGGTCTGGCCAAGCTGTGTGACCGTATCTGCACCCTGCAGGACGGTGCGTGGATTTAATCTTTATTCCATTACGGGAACCGGCTTGCCGCCGGTTCTGCGGGCGGGACCGCCCGGATGGGGACCGCCTTCGCCTTTCCCGAGTCTCCCAATCTGCTGATGGCGGAATTTCTCTTCGGCCACCAGCAATTTGGCCACTTTTTCTGCGGGAAGGACTTTCTTGTAGCGGGCCAGGGCCTGGATGTCCACGGCGTCGCAGTTTTTCTTGGCGGCTTCGTACTGGTCCAGAAGCGCGTTGACGTCCTTGCCTTCCACGCCGTTCTTGAGCGCTTTGAGGGCTTTGACCGATGCCTTGAAGGCTTCCCGGCGCTGGGCCTGCACTTCATTGTAAACAGGCCAGAAGGCCTGGGCCTCCGCCTCGGTAAGATCCAGTTCGGACGTAATCATGGCCACTTGCTGGGAACGGATTCTTTCACGCCAGTCTTCTTTATCGCCCTTCTTCTGGGCGTAGGCAGTCACGCTGCCGATCAGTGCCAGGGCACAGAGTACGCTAATAATCTTCTTCATGGTTCAATGCTTCTAAATGTTCAATGCTGATGTTGTCTGCAATCAGGAAACTGCGGATATCCTCGTCGGACAGGGAGGCGGTCTCCATGAGCTCAATCTGCCCGTCCGGATCCAGAGACCGGGACAGATAAGAGACGTAATCCCATCCCGCGTCTTCTTCCACGGCTGCGGCGCGGCCGAAGACAAAGTTCCCGACGGCTGCCAGAACAGCCAGGCTGGCGGCATAGGCAATCCAGGGAGATATGCGCTGTATCACCGTGGGTTTGACTTCCCGGGAGGGAATGGTCCTGAGTCGCTCTTCCAAATTCCGGAAGTAGCCTTCGGGGGTGGATATGTCGTTTTTCCTTGTCATAACTGCTTACTTTGACACTTCTGCGTCGGAAAGGTTTAATTCAATTTTTTCCCGGGCGATGTGATAAGAGGCCTTGAGCGCTCCCACCGACGTGCCGGTGATGGCCGATATGTCCTCGTAGCTGAGTTCGTCCCACCAGCGCATGATGAACACCTGGCGCTGTTTCTCGGGGAGACGGGCTACGGCCTTGGCCAGTTCCCGCTGGGCCGCCGTCCCATTAAAATAAGGGTCTGCTTCGATGCGGCGCTCCACCAGCTCGTCCACGCTCTGGAAGCGGAGGGCGGCGCGCAGCTTTTCCCGTCTCAGGTGGTTGAGGGTTTCATTGGTGGCGATGCGCCAAATCCAGGTGTACAGTTGCGACTCTCCCCGGAAAGCGGGGAGGTTAGTCCAGATTTTGAGGAAGATTTCCTGGAGCAGATCATCGGCATCCTCGTGGCTGCCCACCATGCGGCGGACATGCCAGTACAGCCTTTCGCTGTATTCGTGGACGATTTGGTTGAATTTCTGTTCCGGGTTTTCCATGAAAATGAAGGACTTGCCGTTTCAATATTGCACAAGCCGTGCCACAAAAATAGGCAAATTCCACAAATTGCGTTATCTTTGCAGACTATGAAGAATATCCGCAACTTTTGCATCATCGCACACATCGACCATGGCAAGTCCACCCTGGCAGACCGTCTTCTGGAACTCACCCGTACGCTGAGCGACCGGGAAATGGAAAATCAGGTCCTGGACGACATGGACCTGGAGAAGGAGAAGGGCATTACCATCAAGAGTCACGCCATCCAGATGGATTACGTCCGGGACGGGGAGGTTTACCGGCTCAATCTGATTGATACGCCCGGCCATGTGGACTTCTCTTATGAGGTGTCGCGTTCCATCGCTTCCTGCGAAGGGGCCCTTCTGGTGGTGGATGCTTCGCAAGGTATTCAGGCCCAGACCATTTCCAACCTGTACCAGGCCATCGACCATGGATTGGAGATTATCCCCGTGCTCAACAAGATTGACATGGACAGCGCCCAGCCGGAGGTGGTCCAGGACCAGGTGTGCGACCTGCTGGGCTGCGACCCGGAGGAAGTCCTGCGGGTATCGGCCCGGACGGGCGAGGGCGTACAGGCGGTGCTGGATGCCATCGTGGACAAGGTGCCCTGCCCCAAAGGGGACCCTGAGGCCCCGCTCCAGGCCCTTATCTTCGACTCGGTCTTCAACTCGTTCCGTGGCATCATCGCCTATTTCAAGGTGGTGAACGGAACCATCCGCAAAGGAGACAAAGTGAAGTTCTTCTCTACCGGCAATGAATATGAGGCCGAGGAAATCGGCAATCTGAAACTCAAGCTCAACCCCACCGGAGAGGTCCGTGCGGGGGATGTCGGCTATATCATCACGGGCATCAAGGCCGCCGTGGAGGTGAAGGTGGGAGATACCATCACCCATGTGGAACGCCCCTGTGCGCAGGCCATTGCCGGCTTCGAAGAAGTGAAACCCATGGTGTTCGCCGGCCTGTATCCGGTCGAGGCCGCCAAGTTCGAAGAGCTGCGCGCCACGCTGGAGAAATTCCAGCTCAACGACGCTTCCTTCACCTACGAACCCGAGAGTTCGCTCGCCCTCGGCTTCGGCTTCCGCTGCGGTTTCCTGGGCCTGCTGCACCTGGAAATCGTGCAGGAACGCCTGTTCCGCGAGTTCAACATGGATGTCATCACAACCGTTCCCAACGTGTCGTACAAGGTGTACACCACCAAGGGAGAAGTGGTGGATGTTCACAACCCTTCCGGCCTTCCGCCGGCCTCGGTGGTGGACCACATCGAAGAGCCCTACATCCGCGCCCAGATTATCACAAAGGCCGATTTCTACGGCCCCATCATGAAACTGTGCATGGACAAGCGGGGAACGCTCATCGGCCAGCATTACATCACCACCGACCGCGTGGAGCTCAATTATGACCTGCCGCTCAGCGAGGTGGTCTTCGACTTCTACGACAAGCTCAAGTCCATCTCCAAGGGCTATGCTTCCTTCGACTATCATGTCACGGATTTCCGCCCGGCCCGTCTGGTGAAACTGGATATTCTTTTGAACGGAGATCCGGCCGATGCCCTTTCCACCCTCATCCACGAGGATCATGCCTATGATTTCGGCCGCAAGATCTGTCTCAAACTGAAAGACCTGATTCCCCGCCAGCAGTTCGACATTGCCGTGCAGGCGGCCATCGGGGCCAAGATCATCGCCCGCGAGACCGTCCGTCAGGTGCGTAAGGATGTGACGGCCAAGTGCTACGGCGGTGACGTCACCCGTAAACGCAAGCTTTTGGAAAAGCAGAAGGAAGGCAAGAAGCGGATGCGCCAGATAGGCACCGTGCAGGTGCCCCAGAGCGCCTTCATGGCTGTCCTGAAACTGGACTGAGTCCCCCTCGACGGCCCTTCTCACCTCCAGATTCTTCGGTACATCTTGATTCCCCGTGCACCAAAGCGCCCCTTTTCGTGCATGGGACGCTTATTTTTGCTAACTTTGCGCCCATGACACTGAAAGCCGCTTTCAAATCCATGCGTCTGCGCACCCTTCCGCTCTCTATGGCGGGTGTGCTGCTGGGCATCCTCCTGGCCGTGGCCGACTGGAAAGTCGACCCTTGGACAGCCGTCCTTATCGCGCTTACTACCATTTGTTTACAGATTCTTTCCAACCTTTCCAACGAACTCGGAGACGTGCTTCAGGGTACAGACACCGCGCAGCGGGAAGGGCCTCAGTACAGCCTCAACGGCGGGGAGATGACCATCCCGGAAATGAAACTGCTCATCGGCCTTTTCGTCGGGCTTTGCATCGTGTTCGGAACGGCCATGACCTGGAGGGCCTTTGGCACGCTCCGCGACCTCACGCCCATCCTGGTCCTGATGCTTGGCGCCGGCGCCATAGCGGCCGCCATGAAATATACCCTGGGCCATAACCCTTATGGCTATCGTGCCAAGGGAGACATCTATGTGTTCCTGTTCTTCGGCCTGGTGGCCGTGCTGGGTGCCTATTTCGTTTGCACCCGGGGGCTCGGCTTGCACTGGAAGCTGCTGCTGCCGGCATCGGCCGTGGGCTTTTTCTCGGTGGGCGTACTGAATGTGAACAACATCCGCGACATGAAGACGGATGCGGCGACGCGTACGACCGTGGCCCTCAAACTGGGGCTGGACAGGGCCCGCATTTACCAGACGGTGCTGATCGGCCTGGGCTGGGTGTGCATGGCGGTTTACTGCCTGCTTTGCTGGCCTTCCGTCTGGCATTGGATGTGGGTGCTTACCCTTCCTCTTTACGTGAGACATCTGTATATGGTATGGACCCGCGTAGAACGCGCCCTGGACCCAGCCCTTCCGCTGCTGGTCATCTCCACCTTCCTCCTGTGCCTTCTGATGGGCGTGGGCTTTTGTGTCTATTTGATCTGATCCTTCGCAACCGGCGTTCACCTCATCCGGAGGAAGTTTTGCCAGGCGGGCAACCTGTCCGTGGGACGCATAATACTTGTTCTTGATCAGGCGGGTTGTTCTTGATTAGGCGGGTTGTTCTTGATCAGGCGGGACTTTTGCGGTGGCTGCCAATACGTTGATTATTAGTCGTTTATGTGAAATCCTCTGCGCAAAAAGCGCAGAGGATTATTGGTAACGTATTGAGTATCAGGCGCTTGGAAGCCACCCCCCTTTTATGGCGTCGTCGTGCGGGGGTGGCATGAAGGGCCGAAAAACGCAGCCTCAGGGGATGGTAAGCTGGTAATAGGTGGAGCTGTATCCGGCCCAGAGGCCATAGCCGCCGCGGATGTTGCTCGGGACATCCGAAGAAACAGGGAAGAAGGGATTGTGGGTGAAAAGCCAGGCGTCCTCGTAGCCTTTCCAGAATTCATAGACCTCGCGTTCGATGGTGCAAAAGCGCACGGAAACCGTCTCCCCGGATTCAAAATACATCTTGTGCCGGGAAGAGGAGGTGATGTCCACCCCGGAGGTGAGGATCATTTCCATTTCCGGGGCGGCCGTGTCCCCGTTCACAAGGGACATGAAGGCCGGCAGGAACATCAGTTCTTTTCCCTCCCGCCGGGTGAAAAAGCCATAATACTGGCCCTTGAGGGGTTTGAAACGGCAGCGGATGGCATAGCCGCCCCCCTCCATGGGCAGGGGCTCCAGCCGGTCCATCTCTGCCGTCCGGGGAAGGGCTACCCGTGCCGTGGCCTCCCGCTCCCCGCTGCGGACCGTCAGGGTATAGCTTTTCCCTGGCTCTCCCAGAAGGCCGGTGGTGGAATAGACAAAGGGAGGAAAATGTTCTTCGCTGGGCATCCCCGTAAGGACGTATTCCTTTTCCCCGTCGCTCACCGTCACCCGGGCATCGGTAATGACACGGCCCGCCATGTCTTCCATATCCCACTGTTTCTGCTTTCCCACCACAATGGACCGGGTGAGCATAACCACCGGAGGCCGTCCGTTCTCTATCCAGCCGTCCACGACCAGATTCCCTTCCGGCACCGTCTCTTTGGAACAGTGGCAGAAGACCAGCGCGGCAAGCGGAAGAAGCAGGTGTTTTCTCATGGCATCAGAATTTCAGGTAATAAGAAAGGGATGGGATAATGCTGATTCCCAGGTACATGGACTTGTAGTTCCACTGAACCAGGCGGCGCCGGCATTCGATGGTGCGGTACATCTCCTGTTTCCGGGCCAGGACATTGTAAACGGAAAGGTTGAGGCCGTGCTGCAGGCGTCCCCGGCTGCGGAAGTGGAAGCGGGTGCTCAGGTCCAGCCTTACATACGGCTCCAGCCTTCCGTTGTTCTGTCCGTTGAAAACGGCCACCAGCTGGCTGCCCACCATATAATACTCCTGCGGCTCGGAGAACGGCGTGCCGCCGGCGCAGATGAAAGAGCCGCCGAAATCCCATGGCCCTACCCGGTACGAGGCCACCACGTTCAGCTCCACCAGGCGCTCGTGGTCCGAGGGCCGGGTTTCCCCGTCAAAGGTCCGGAGGCTCCGTCCGGCCGCGAAGGCCACCCAGCCGGTGAACTTGCCGGCAGTTTTGGAAAGCATCAGATTGAGTCCGTAATTGCGGCCGCTGCCGCGCTGGAGCGCCCCGTCAAGGGTGTAGGAACCGTCCAGGAATTCCATCACGCCGCCGGTGTAGTCCAGCTGGTTGCCCAGGTGGCGGTAATACAGTTCGGCGCTGAAACTCCATTGGCCCTTCATCCAGCTTTTTTCATAGGAGAGAAGGGCTTCGGCCGTCCATTGGGGCTTGCTGTACTTTCCGGCGGGAAGCCAGAATTCGGAAGGGAAGCCGATGTTGGAAAGTCCGGTCTGGAAAAGGTACTGGTGGCGGATGCCGCTGCGCAGCTGCAGCGTTCTCTCCCCGGGGAGGGACCAGGTGCCGGCCAGTTGCGGAGACAGTCCGAAGTGGGATTTCCCTTCCGGAGACAGATACCACTGTGCCCCCAATCCGGCCGTATAATGAAAGTGATAGCCCAGATGCCCGTTCCAGCTGGCACTGATGCCGTTTTCCCAGGCATGGAAGTTCTCATCGGTCCCGAAATCAATGCCCGAATCCACGACGGCGGGTGTCTGGGGCCGGATATGGTGCATGGCAATATCGGCCTTCAGCTGCAGACCTCCCTTTTCCCAGAAAGCCTTGTATCCCGCGGTGCCGATCCGGGACGGGAGCAGCACACGCTTCCCCTGCTCGTCCAGGGACAGATCCAGGACGCAGCCCGTATAATAAAGCGACTGCCGAAAAGCCCCGCGGGTCCATTTGAGGGATCCAAGGAGGTTGTTCCAATGCAGGTCCAGCCCCAATTCGTTGGTGGAGGAATGCAAGCGGTCCCCTCCATAGTAAAAGTCCAGAGAAACCTTGTCGCGGGATGTCGGGTGCCAGATGAACGTGCCGTTGTAGTCGGAAAAGCGGTAGCCCATCGTAATCTTGTCCAGTTGGATGGCATTCCCGAAAAACAGGTCCAGGAGCGAGCGCCGGGCCGAGAGCAGAACCCCCGCTTTCTTCCCCAACGGGGCCTTCGCCGTTCCCTGCACGCTGATAAGCCCCAGCGAGGCGTCCACGCCCCACTCACGCGGGGCGGAAACCTGTGTCTGCATATCCAGAATCCCGCCCAGGCGGTTTTCCCCCACGGCCGCCGTGCTGTAGGTCATGGATTTGAAATGGCTGGGGTTGAAGACGGAGAAAAGGCCCATCAGGTGGGTGGCGCCGTAAATGGGAATCCCGTCCAGGGCGATCAGGTTGTGCTGGTGTTCGCAGCCCTGGATGTGGATGCCGGCATCCAGCTCGGAGGTGCTTTGCATGCTGGGCAGCATCTGGGCAAAGCGGAGGGGATCGGCATTTCCCAGAAGGGACGGGAAGGCCTCGATCTGGTCCAAGTTCACGCGGGCGGCGTGCCCGAGGGGATCCTTGAGAAGGATTTCCTTCCCCGTGGTGGACACGACGATGCTGTCAAGCTGCAGCGGGGGCTCCGTCTGGGCATATCCGCTCAGGGCCGATGCCGCAAGGCACAGCACACAGAGCAGGATATGAAGGATGCGCTTCACTTAGAATCGTTTCCCCAGGCAGAATTGAACACTTTCCGCCGCCCGGAACTTGTGGGCCTTGAGGGTGCATCCCACAAACATCCCCCATAGCTGCGGCAGATGGTAGCGCACATTCACCAGCTGGTAGTACTTTTTGTTGCGGGCCAGGCCGTCATTGTCGTAAAGGTATCGGCCCACGCCCACCATCAACGCCAGGTTGCGGTAGCGCGCCTCGTGAAGGAGGCTGATGCCCACCGAGACGGGGGTGTAGGCGGTATCCCGACCGTCGTAGCGGGCGATTTCGTCGCAGAAAGGGGTCACGAACATATCGACACCCAGGCCCGATGCGTGCATCCGGGCATATTGATACAGCGCCGCACCCTGAACGGACCATTTGGGCCGATAGACATTGTCCCATACCCCGTCCTTTTCCAGGCGGTACTCAAAATAGGCCTCGTTGCTCATTACGCCGCCGGTGAGCTGCAGCTCGAAGACGAATTTCCGGCGGAAGCCGTCGTCCTCGATCTCTGCTGCGTCAGCGTTGGAAGGCCGGTTTTTCATGCCGGCCAGCAGGGAGAATTCAAAGGCGTTCACGCCCCGGTTGGGGAACTTGACGGCCCCGTTGGAGCTATGGTTGAAAGAGGCAGCCAGACCGATGAAAACGCGTTTGGAAACAAATACCTTGGTGTTGATGCCCAGGGAAATGCGCACATTGGCCGGTGTGGAGAGCAGCCAGTTGGCCGGGTTGCTCCCATAAAGATTACTGAAACTCATCGCCAGCCCCAGTCCCAGCGTATAACCCAGGCTGAAGCGGCCGGCCACCAGGACGGGACGGTCGAAATACCCGTGCAAACTGTAAATGTTCCCTATCCCGGGGCTTTTTGCGGTCTTGAAGGCCGAGAGGGCATCGACCTGAAAGTTAAGCCCGATTTCGGGATGCTTGCAAAGCGCCGCAAAGGGAGAGCCGCTCATATCCTGCCATCCCACCCTGGCGCTGAAGGAGGGGAAAACGGGGGAGACCCCTTCCCCGTACAGGCCGGGAAAGTAGGTTTCGTCATAGAGCATGGTGCTGGCGCCTCCGCGGAAACTGATATTTTGTGCCGGGGCTGCAAGGGCAAGCGACATCAGGGCACAGACTATCCATCGTTTTTTTCCCATAATACAAAAGATTTTTTGCGAAAATAGCTTCTCTTGCCGGAACGGATGTCTCAAATTGGCAAAAAAACTTCCCAAATTTGCAATTTATCGCTCCAGCCAGGTCAGGAAATCATCCACGCGGGCGCGGGAGACGGTGAAGTCGGTAAGGGCGGGGATGTCCTGGCGGAGGGAAATGCGGAGACGTCCGCCGATGAGCTTGGAGATGCTGTCAATCACTTGTTCGGAGATGATGCAGCTCCGGGAAATGCGGAAGAAATCAGACGGCTCCAGGTCGCCGGCCAGGGCGTCCAGGGACTCATCCAGCACATAGGACGACCCTGCCAGGGTGACCAGGTAGGTGTTTTTGTCCTCCGAGAAGAAATAGGCGATATCGGCCGTGCGGATGGGGACGATGCGGTCGTTGAAGCGGATGAGGAATTTTTCCTTGCGCGCCTGGGCCAGAATGCTGCGCACCGCTTCGCTGGCGGGTTTGACGGCTTCACCGGATGCGATGCGGGAAATGGCCCTCTGCAGCTCCTCCAGGCCGATGGGCTTGAGGAGGTAGTCCACTGCGTTTACCTCGAAGGCATGGACGGCGTACTGGTCGTAGGCGGTGGTCATGATGACCGGTGACGGAACGTCCAGATGGGAGAAAATATCGAAACTGCTGCCGTCGGAAAGTTCCACGTCCATAAAGATGACATCCGGAGCGGGATGGGTGGAAAGCCATAGGACGGAATCCTTGACGGAAGCGGTTTCCCCGACGATTTCCATCTGGGGGAAGTGGGTGGTGAGCAGATTCACCATGTGCTTGCGGGCGCGGAGTTCGTCTTCGATGATGAGTGCTTTCATAGGGCGCTGTTCTTGCTCCGTAAAGGTAGGAAAAAATCTTCGGATTCCCTAACGATGGGAATGGTAACCGAAAAAGAATCAGCCGATTGGAGCACTTGGATTTCTTTTCCGGCAATGTCGCGGTATTGGTTTCGTATGTATTGCAGGCCGATGCCGGTGTGGCTGACGGGTGTCAGTTTGGGGATGCGGTTGTTTTGCAGGGTGATGGAACGCCCGTCGGAGGAAGCGGTGATCACCAGTGGGCTCTCCGGAGAAATGACATTGTGTTTTACGGCATTCTCAAGCAGCAGCTGAAGGGTGCAGGGGACGATATAGCCTTCGGGCAGAACCGGCCCCATGCGGTCTTCGAAGACGAGTCCCTCCGGAAAACGGATCTGCATAAGTTCACGGTAAGTATTGGCAAAGGCGATCTCCCCTTCCAGGGGGACCAGGCGCTTTCCTTCCTGTTTCATCAGATAGCGGTAGAGGCTGGACATCTTCTGGATGTATTCGCTGGCTTCCTGCCGGGTTCCCTCCTGAACGATGGAGTCCAGGACATTGAGGCTGTTGAACAGGAAGTGGGGATTCACCTGGTGCTTGAGGGTCATGTAACGGAATTCGGCCTGGTGCCGTCTGGTGCGTTGCCTGGTGGCTTCCCGCTGCATCTGGAGGGCGAAATTCACCATGAAAAGCAAGGATACCACCGTGGTGAGAATCAACAGGAGAGTGGCCCCGGAATTGTCGGCAAAAGGATTCCCGGTGTAATGGATGTTGATATACACCCGGATGCCGAACACCAGGGCGATGCAGAATACCAGCCAGCCGGCGTTCTCGTACCAAGACCGGTCTCTTTCGTAGCCGGTGGCGCCTCCCCCGGAAACCCGATGGGCGAAAGCATAGAGGCTCCAGCCCAGGATTTCCGTGACCAGAAAGGTGGAAAGGACGTGCTGCCAGACGGGGGGAAGGGAATCGAAGAAGAACGCCGGTGCCAGGCTGCCCAGGACAAAGCCGATGATATTGACCAGAATCAGGGAGGTGACGGTAATTTCAACCGTAAGGTTTTCCCGGAAGCAGATGATCACGGCAAGGGCCATCGTAAGGGCGGTGAGGAACAGGCTGTCGGCAATTCCCAGCGAAGTGCACAAGGCGGTGAGGGCCGCATGCAGCAGCGCAAATCCATGAATGATGCCGTGGGTTGCCTTGTGGGTCATAACGGAGCAAAGGTAGTCATTAATTCCGTTCGTCGCAAAAAAATATCCATTCAGCCGGTTTTACGCGTACGCGTTAATAAATGTAGCGGAGGATTGATTAAATTCGTCCGCTAAAACTAGTAACACAATGTCTCAAAAACGTGACTTGACCTTCCGCCAGCTGGTGGATCTGAGCTTCGGCTTTTTCGGCGTGCAGATTGCGTATGCCCTGCAGAGTGCCAACATCAGCCGTATTTTCGCCACCCTGGGCGCAGACCCTCATCAGCTGAGCTTTTTCTGGATTCTGCCTCCTCTGATGGGCATGATTGTCCAGCCGCTCATCGGCAAATACAGCGACCGCACCTGGTGCGGGATGGGCCGTCGCAAGCCTTATCTCCTGGTGGGCGCCATCATTGCCGTACTGGTGATGGTCTTCCTTCCCAACGCCGGAAGCCTGCACTTCAGCACCCGGCTGTTCCTGGGTCTGAACATGGCCATGTGGTTCGGCCTGTTCTCCCTCATTTTCCTGGATACGTCCATCAACATCGCCATGCAGCCCTTCAAGATGATGGTGGGTGACATGGTAAACGAAGCGCAGAAAACCACCGCCTACAGCATCCAGAGTTTCCTCTGCAATGCAGGCTCGCTGGTGGGCTATATCTTCCCCATCCTCTTCACCTGGATGGGCATTGCCAACACCGCTCCCAAAGGCGTGGTGCCCGACAGCGTCATTTACAGTTTCTACTGCGGGGCCGCCATCCTCATTCTCTGCGTGCTGTACACCTTCCTCCGCGTGAAGGAAATGCCGCCCAGGGAGTATGCCGATTTCCACGGCATCGACCTCCGGGACAGGAAGGAGGAGAAGGGCGAAGGCCTGTTCAAACTTCTGCTCAAGGCCCCCAAGACCTTCTGGACGGTGGGCCTGGTGCAGTTTTTCAGCTGGGCCGCTTTCCTGTATATGTGGACCTACACCAACGGTGCTATCGCCCACAATGTCTGGCATACGGCCGACACCGCCTCCGGGGCCTATCAGACCGCCGGCAACTGGGTGGGCGTGCTGTTCGCCGTCCAGGCGGTGGGTTCGCTGGTCTGGGCCGCCGTTCTGCCGCGTATCAAAAACCTGAAACTGGCCTATGTGGTGAGCCTTCTGGCAGGAGCCGCGGGCTTTGTTTCCGTGATGTTCATCCACGACCAGTATCTGCTGTTTGCAAGTTACTTCCTGATTGGCTTTGCCTGGGCCGCCATGCTGGCCCTCCCGTTCGCCCTCCTTACCAACGCCCTGGAAGGAAGCCCGTATATGGGAAGTTACCTGGGCCTTTTCAACGGGACCATCTGCCTGCCGCAGATTGTGGCCGCCGCCACGGGCGGTCTGGTGCTCTCCCTGGTGGGCGGCAGCCAGCCGGCCATGCTGCTTATCGCGGGCGTGTTCCTGGTGCTGGGAGCCATCTCCGTGAAATTTATCGAAACCAAATAATTATCAATTAACTACACACGAATGAAAAGGATTTTAACCGTCATCGCAGTGTTGCTTACAACAGCCTGCGCTACCGTATTCGCCCAGGGCGGATACCAGGTTAAAGGTGTGGTAGTGGACGCCATCGGCCCCGTCATCGGGGCCTCGGTAATCGAGCAGGGAACGACCAACGGCGTTTCCACCGGTCTCGACGGCGACTTCATCCTCACCGTTTCCAACGCCAATGCAGTGGTGGAAATCAGCTGCATCGGCTATGCAACCCAAGTCTTTGCGGCCTCGGCCGTTCCTGCCACCGTCACCCTCATGGAAGACACTGAATTCCTGGACGACGTGGTGATTATCGGTTACGGCACCGTCAAAAAGAGCGACCTCACCGGTTCCGTCTCTACCGTGAAGGCTGACGAAATCAACAAGGGTGTCATCACCTCCCCGGCCGATCTCCTGCGCGGCAAGAGCGCCGGCGTGGTGGTCACGGCCGGTGACGGTATGCCGGGTTCCGCCGCTACCGTCCGTATCCGTGGCGGCTCCTCCATCAACGCTTCCAACACGCCTCTGTATGTGATCGACGGTCTGCCCGTGTCCAACGACGGCATTTCCGGCATGGCCGACGCCCTTTCTTCCATCAACCCGGAAGACATCGAGAGCTTCACGGTCCTGAAGGACGCTTCCGCCACCGCCATCTACGGTTCCCGCGCTTCCAACGGTGTTATCGTGATTACCACCAAGAAGGGCACCCGGGTGGGTGACAACCGTCCGCACCTGGCGGCCGACATCACCACTTCCGTGAACACCATCGCCAAGTACAACAATCTGCTGGACGCAGCCGGCATCCGTTCCCTCATCCAGGAATTCTACGGCCCCAATTCCGCCGCAGAGGCTGCCCTGGGGAACACCAACACCGACTGGCAGCGTCAGATTTTCCGCGTGGCCCCCACCGTGGACGCCAACCTGAGCCTGAGCGGCCGTATCGGCGAGGTGCTTCCTTACCGTGTTTCCGGTGGCGCCACCTGGCAGAACGGTACCCTGAAGGGTTCCGAAATGGACCGCTGGACGCTGGCCCTGAACCTGGCTCCCACGTTCTTCGACAAACACCTCACCGTGAACCTGAACGGCAAGGGCACGTATGCCATGAATACCTATGCCAACCAGAGTGCCATCGGAGCCGCCAACCACTACGACCCCACCAAGCCGGTCTATGACAAAAACGGCATCAACGGTTACACCACCTGGTACGACCAGTCCGGCAACCCCAACACTATGGCAACCATGAACCCGGTGGCCCTTCTGAACTCCAAGCGTGATTTCTCCAACGCCATGCGCTTCATCGGCAACAGCCAGTTCGACTACAAGGTCCACGGTCTCGAGGACTTGCGCCTGAACCTGAATCTGGGTATCGACTGGGCCAAGTCCAACGGTGTCACCGAGATTGCCCAGGGTTCCGAGGAATCCATCCACAACACCACCGAGTCCGGCGGCGGTTCCCACACGGATTATGACTACACCCGCAGGAACACCACCCTCGAGTTCTATGCCGACTACAGCCGCACCTTTGCCGAGAAGCACTTTGTGGACTTCATGGCCGGCTATTCCTGGCAGCACTTCTGGAGCAACAGCCACAACTACAAGTACCGTCTCTCCGACAGGCTGGAAATGTCCAACACCGAAGGAAAGGGTGAACTTTACCTGATCTCCTTCTTCGGCCGTGCCAACTACAGCTTCGCCGACCGTTACCTGATTACGGCCACCATCCGAGCCGACGGTACTTCCCGCTTCCAGAACAACAAATGGGGTATCTTCCCTTCCGTGGCCCTGGGCTGGAACATCAAGAACGAGAGCTTCCTCAAGAATGTGGACCCTGTCTCCACCCTCAAGCTCCGTCTGTCCTGGGGTGAGACCGGTCAGCAGGAAGTGGGCGGTTACTACGACACCTTCGCCCAGTTCCTCTCCATCAACACGCCCGGTTCCTACTATTTCGTGAACGGCGGCGCCTACAGCGCTCCGGTCGTGGCCCTGGGTTACAGCGCCAACCTGAAGTGGGAGACCACCACCACCTACAACGCCGGTATCGACTTCGGTTTCTGGAACGACCGCCTCACCGCATCCGTGGATGTGTACAAGCGCGATACCCGCGACATCCTGAACTACATCCCGGTTCCGGGCCTTTCCAACCTCACCAACTACCTGAACACCAACATCGGCTCCATGACCAACATGGGTTATGAGATCGACCTCAACGGCGTCCTGGTGGAAACCCGCGACATCAACTGGACCCTGGGCGTGAACATGGCCTACAACAAGAACAAGGTGACCAAACTCACCGCCTCCGACGAGAACGCGGCCGGCATCGAGACCGGCGGCATCTCCGGCGGTACCGGCAACAATGTGCAGTTGATCCAGGTGGGCTATCCCATGCGCACCTTCTATCTGTACCAGCAGGTCTATGACAAGAACGGCGCGCCCGTCAACGGCGTCTATGTGGACCAGAACGGCGACGGCACCATCACGGCCGACGACAAGGTGATGTCCCACCATGCCGATGCCGACTACACCTTCGGTTTCCACACTTCCTTCAACTGGAAGAACTGGACGGCGGCCCTCTCCGGTCACGCCTCCATCGGCAACTGGGTCTATAACAACGTGGCTTCCGATACCGAAATGCTGGCCGACCTGTGGACCAACAACTTCGTCAGCAACCGCGTCGCCTCCGCTCCCAAGTCCATGTTCACCCAGGCACAGTACCTGTCCGACTACTATCTCCAGGATGGTTCCTTCCTGAAACTGGACAACTTCACCATCGGTTACACCTTCCCCAAGATCTTCAATGTGGATCCCGACAGACCCGCTTCCCTGAACATCTTCGGCACGGTCCAGAACATCTGCACCATCACCAAGTACAGCGGAATCGATCCGGAAGTGTTCGGCGGCATCGACGGTACGGTGTACCCTCGTCCGAGAACCTTCATCGTAGGTGTTAAGTTTAACTTCTAATCCGGCACGCATAGTATGAAAACCATCAAAAATATCTTAGGCATTGTGGCTGCCGCTGCAGCCCTGACTGCCTGCGTGGGTGATCTGAATGTGACGCCGATCGACCCCAACGCCAATACCGTGGACAAGGTGCTCACCTCCCAGTCCGCGCTTGATTCCTATATTTCCGGTGTGTATCTGGGCTTTGCCACTTCGGGTTATTACGGCCCCGGCGGCAGTCCTTCCATCTCCGGCCTCGACGGCGGTGCTTCCCAGTACATCCGCGGCCTGTATCACCACCAGGAACTCACCACCGACGAAAGTGTCTACG
The DNA here is from genome assembly GCA_902794005.1 of uncultured Bacteroidia bacterium. GTDB lineage: Bacteria > Bacteroidota > Bacteroidia > Bacteroidales > UBA932 > Cryptobacteroides. The sequence continues at coordinate 19,831 of CADBFO010000013.1, read as the reverse complement.
GCTGGAACGACCAGACCATCAAGAATTTCCATTACATGAACTGGACCACCGACGACACCTTCATCTATGCCTTCTACTCCCGTCTGCTGATGCAGGTGGCTTCGGCCAACGAGTTCATCCGCGAAGTGGAGAAGACGGATTTCGACGCCGGTGTGAAAAACCGCTACGTGGCCGAGGCCCGCGTGCTGCGCGCCATCGCCTACTACCATGCCATCGACTGCTTCGGCAATGTTCCTTTCGCAACCGAGGAAGACGTGGTGGGAACCAATCCCGAGCAGATTTCCCGTGCCGACCTGTTCGCCTGGCTGGAAGAGGAACTGAAAGACATCATCGCCGGCAACAACCTTCCCGGCAAGGACAATGTGGTCGCGGGCCATGTGAGCATGGGCGCCGCCAAGTTCCTGCTGGCCAAGCTCTACCTGAATGCCGAGGTTTATACGGGATCGGCCCGCTGGAACGACTGCGCCACCATCCTGAAAGACCTCATGGACGACGGCTACAGCCTGCACACCACGTCGGCCGGCGTTTATCCCGCCTATCAGGAACTGTTCCTGGCCGACAACGACCGCTGCACCGACGAAATCATCTTCGCCATCCAGCAGGACGGTGTGTACACCCAGAGTTATGGCTGCACCAATTACATCATCTTCGCCTCCACGGGCGGTGAGATGGATCCGGCCTCCATCGGCATTTCCTCCGGTTGGGGCGGCTTGCGCATGACTCCCGAGTTCTTTGCCAAGTTCACCAATGACGACCAGCGCAAACTCTTCTACACGGATACCCAGCAGGCCAGCATCGACGATATCGGCAACTTCACCAACGGTTATGCCTTCATGAAGTTCCTCAACCGCACCAGCGACGGCGGTGCCGGTCAGGAAGCCGGTTTCGTTGATACCGATTTCCCGCTCATGCGCTATGCCGACGTGCTCCTGATGGCTGCCGAATGCGAGGCCCGTGGTGCTTCCTGCAACGGCCTTGCCGCCTTCAACCAGGTGCGCGAACGGGCCGGCCTGAACCCGGTCTTCGCCCTGAACCTGGACGACATTCTGGACGAGCGCGCCCGCGAACTCTATCAGGAGTGCTGGCGCCGCAGCGACCTCATCCGTTTCGGCAAGTTCACTTCCGGTTACAACTGGCAGTGGAAGGGCGAAACCCAGGACGGTCGTGACGTGGACGGCCACCGGACCCTCTTCCCGATCCCGGACAGCGACCGTCTGGCCAACTCCAACCTCAAGCAGAACCCCGGCTATTAATCGTTGTACTGCCTTATGAAGAAATTTTTATCCATCATCATAGCAGGTGCGGCCGCTCTCGCCGCCGTTTCCTGCGCCAAACAGGAACTGGTGCAGTTCGACGAGAGCAAGGCCACCGCTCCTGTCGTAAACTCCTACGATGTCACCGAGGACGGAGTCTTCGTGGACTTCACCGCCGGTTCCTTCAACCAGAGTTTCAATCAGAAAATGCCGGTGAACCACTCTCTGGTTCTTCTTACTGCAGACGGCAAGAGCGTGAACAAGATTCTCTCTTCCTCCATCGCAGACAATGTCATCAGCGTATCCACCGTCACCCTCAGCCGTACCTTGCTTGCGCAGGGTTATGAGGAGGGAAGCGTGGTATCCCTGGAACTGGCCCTCCGCGCTTCCATGCAGGAGGCTGCCCGTGACAACCTCCGGAACGGTTATCTGGAGGCCACCGGCCACATTAATGTGGACGGTTTCGAGGTTACGCTGCCGCAGGGCAGCCCGTACGAGGAATACACTGAAATCAGCACCTGGACCGTTATCGGAGCCGTTGCGGCTTACGAGATGAACTGGGACAAGGATCTGGTGATGTGGACCGACGGCAAGGGCAACCATGTCGCCGCTCACGTGAACCTCACGGCCGATGACGAGTTCAAGTTCCGCAAGGATCAGGACTGGGGTGTGAACTTCGGCGGCGATTTCGGCAGCCTGGACAATGAGTTCTCCCTGACGCAGGACGGTCCCAACATCAAGGTTGGTGCCGCCGGCGTGTACGACATCTTCTTCAACGAAAACGGCCAGGCATGGATTGCCAACGCCTATGACCCGTATCCCGAGTTCACCGAGGCCAGCACCTGGTCCGTGATTGGCGCCCTGTCCCTTGCCGGCATCAACTGGGATGGTGACATCGCCATGATTACCGACGGTACCACGCACGTGGCCCTGAGCGTTGCCCTGGCTGCCGCCGACGAGTTTAAGTTCCGCAAGGATGCCGACTGGGCCGTGAACATGGGCGGCGAGTACGGCAGCATCGACACCGACTTCCCGGTGACCCAGGACGGCGCCAACATCAAGGTGGGTGCCGACGGCGTCTTCGACCTGTTCGTGAACCCGGATGCCGGTACCGCCAGGGTGGCCAACGCTTCCGGTGCCAAGGTATCCTATATCCTGGGCAGCGATGAACCCGACCCCGAAGAGCCTGTCGCCGTGACCGGCTGGAACATCATCGGCCTCAACGGCAACTGGGACACCGATGTCCTGGCTGCCCAGGAGGGCAATGTCTGGACCGCTTACATCACGGCCGACGGAGACACCGAGTTCAAGTGGCGCAAGGACGGCGCCTGGGACGAGAACTACGGCGGCGTGATGACCGCCCTCGGAGAGCCCTTCGAGGCTGTCGCCGGCGGTGACAACATCAAGGTCGGCGCGGGCTTCTACAAGGTGGTCCTGGATACAGAGAACCTCACCATCACCGTGTCTGAAGGAAACGTGTGGTCCCTGATCGGAGACTTCAACAGCTGGGGCGGCGATGTGGACATGACCGAGGCCGACGGTGTCTGGACCAGCCCTGTCACCAAGATCAGCGGCGGTTTCAAGATCCGTTACAACCACGGCTGGGACACCAACGTGGGCGGTGTCATGACCGCTGTCGGCGAGCCGTTCGAGGCCGTTCCCGGCGGTGACAACATCAGCGTGGAGGAAGGCAACTACATCGTCACCTATGACACCAATGCCGGCACCATCACCGTCTCTACCGCCGGTTGGGGCGTCGTAGGCACCATCAACGACTGGGGCAACTCGCCCGATATTCCCATGAAGGAGGAGGACGGCCACAGCTATCTGGTAGCCCGCAATGTGACGGTCAGCGCTTCCGACGAGATCAAGGTCCGTTTCAAGAACAGCTGGGACAATAACTTTGGCGCCGATACCAAGCTGGGCACGGCCGTGAAAGCCTATGCCGGCGGCAGCAACATCAAGCCCGGCATCGACGGTGCCGTGGATGTGTACTTCTTCCCGGACGAAGAGGTTCTCCTGGTGGCCGAAGCCGGTACCGACCCCGCTTACTGGGGTGTCGTGGGCACCATCAACAGCTGGGGCGTTCCCGACCGCATCCTCTTTGAAAGGGATGGCAAACTCGTCTCCAACGAGATTCAGCTGAGCGCTTCCGACGAGATCAAGATCCGCCAGAACGAGGCCTGGGATGTGAACCGGGGCGGTGTCTTCGCCGAACTGGGACAGGCCTTCGCCGTGGAGAACAACGGCGCCAACATCAAGGTGGGACGCGACGCCAAGGTGGTCGTGGTCTATGACCCCGCTGCCGAGACCATCACCCTCGAGGGTGAGTACACCGGCGATGCGCCCTCCCTGCCGGAGACCATGTATATCATCGGCGACGGTGTCGGCGGATGGGACTGGGGTGCCGATTACATCGTGAACATGACCCCCGTCAACGGAAAGCCCGGCCAGTTCTGGGCCATCCGTAACATCGAGGCCGGCAAGGGCTTCAAGTTCTGCGCCGTGAAGGAGTGGAACGGAGACTTCACCGGACTGGGCGAAGACAGCGGCTATACCGTATCTGACGGCAACTGCTTCGTGGCCGAGAACGGCGTGTACATGATTTATGTGGACACCGAAAACAAGAAGGTCTGCGTGGAGCCTGCCAAGGTCTATGGCATGGGCAGCTGCTTCGGCGGCTGGACCGAGGCCATGGAAAATGCCCTCTTCACCGCGGCCGACGGCAAGCTCTCGATCACGGTGGCGGCCAGCGGCGAACTCCGCATCTACGCTGCCTCTTCCATCGCCACTTCCGACTGGTGGACCCGCGAGTTCATCATCCTGGACGGCAAGATTGCCTATCGCGGCAACGGCGGAGACCAGGAGCGCGTGAACGTGAACGCCGGCCAGAAGGTCACCCTCGACTTCAATGCCGGAACCGGTACCATCGAGTAAACTTTTTCAGGCGGGCGCCCCTGACCGGACGCCCGTCTGCCAATATTTGAAACCATGAAAAGAATTGTCTGGATACTTGCGGCCGCCCTTTTCCTGGCGGCGTGCGGCGAAAAGGATACTCCGGTGCCGCCGGCCCCCGTGGAAACCCTCTCCGTGGCGCCGTCCGCGCTGTCTTTCACCGATGAAGACAGCTCCACCAAACTGGTGACGGTGACTTCGTCATCGGCCTGGACGGCAAGCGCTTCGGCGGCGTGGATGCACGTTTCACCGACATCGGGCAGCGGCACCGCCTCTGTCTCGGTGAAGGTGGACGCCAATACGGAACAGGGTGCCAGGACGGGCAGCATCAGCATCAGCGCCGGCGGCAGGAGCGGCAGCGTCTCCGTTACGCAGGCCGGTGCCGGGAAAATAGAGATCGTTCCTTCCCCGGCCGCCTTCGACGGCACCAAGCGGGCCAGTACCACCTATCAGCTCCTGGTCTATTCCTTCGCCGATTCCAACGGAGACGGCGTGGGTGATTTCAAGGGCATCGAGAAGCATCTGGACTATCTGGACGATTTGGGCGTCACGGCCCTCTGGCTGTCCCCGGTGCATCCCACGGACAGTTACCACGGCTACGACGTGAACGACTATATGTCCCTGAATCCGCTCTTCGGCACCGAGGCCGATTTCCAGGCCCTGATTGATGCCGCCCATGCCAGGGGAATCAAGATTTACATGGACTTTGTGCTCAACCATACGGGCCTGGGACATGCCTGGTTCCGGAGCCTGAAGGCCGACCCTGCAAACAGTCCGTACAAAGATTATTACGTTCTTTCCACCGATCCCTCTTCCGATGCCGTCGCAGGCCGGGTAGAGAATTACGGCGGCTCCAAATCGGCCGGAATGGGAAGTTGGTTCTCCCTGGGCGGCGATGACATCGGCTACAAGGGACGGCTGCACTTCAAGGTGGACTGGACCGGCAACGCCAAGTATGTCACCGTGACGGAAACCACCCGGGCGGCGCAGTCTCCCAACACCGCCAATCCCACCCGCTGGATCCATGTGGGCAACCGGGGCAGCCTGGGCATGTACGAGACCTCTGCGGGCATTTTCGAACTTACCCTGGACGTGGATACTTCCTGGGGATTCCTTGTGCGCACGTCCAACGACGACTCCTGGCCTTCCGGCACCAAATACGGCGGCGCTCCCGGAAACACCATCATCACCCTGGGCAAGCCCTTCAAACTGGACAACAGCAGTTCCGCGGCCGATATCGTCTTCGGCGAGGCCACGTATTACTTCGGAGCCTTCGGAAGTTATATGCCCGATGTGAATTACGGTGCATATACCTCCTGCGAGACTTCCCCCGCGTTCAAGGAAACTGTCGCGGCAGCCACCAAGTGGGTGAACATGGGTGTGGACGGGTTCCGCCTGGATGCCGTGCTGTGGGTGTACAATGCGCAGATCGCCCCTAACCAGCGTTTCCTCTCGCTCTGGTACGATGCCGTGAACGCGGCCTACAAGGCCGCCGGTCACAGTGACGACATCTTCATGGTGGGCGAAGCCTGGGAAGACCACGGCATTGAAAAGCAGTACTACAAGGGCCTCATCTCCAACTTCGAATTCAATTACGGCGGCATGGTGAGCGGAATGCTGGGCAACCAGAACGCCACCGGCTATGTGAATGCCGTGAACACTTATCTTTCAGACCACAAGGCCGAGCGTCCGGACGCCATTACCTCCATTTTCCTCACCAACCACGACCAGGACCGCTTTGCAGAATGGGTGGGCAAGAACGAGGCCAAGGAGAAACAGGCGGCCGCCATCCTTCTTTCCACGCCCGGAAAGCCCTTCCTCTACCAGGGCGAAGAACTGGGATACTATGGCAGGAAGGGGAGTACGGACGCCCCCGTGCGGCAGCCCATTGCCTGGGATACGAACCTCACGGACCTTCCCAAGTACGCCTTGTCCGACAACCACAAGACGGATCTCACGGATTACGGCATGGTGAAGGCCGCCAATTCGGTAAGTGCCCAAAAAGAAAATGCGAATTCGGTACTGAACGTGTACCGGACCTGGAGCCGTCTGCGCAACACCTACCCGGCCCTGGCCCGCGGCGAGATGACAAACGCCAATCTCTCCGGCTCCTCCATCGCCTCCTGGTATATGAGCTCGGGCAGCCAGAAACTGCTGGTGATCCACAATGTGGCCGGATCGGAAAAGCAGGTGGAGGTGGCCGACGACATGTCCACGCCCGTGGCCCTGCTGGGAACCGGGGCCATCAAGGACAAGACCCTCATCCTGGGGGCCAATTCATCGGTGGTATTCCAGCTTTAGAAATTGCGTCCCACCAGGACGTGGGCAAAGTTTTCCAGCGCTGCATGGCCCTTTTCGGGCAGTGCGGTGCTTTCTGCTTCCCGGATGGCCCGTTCGCTCAGCCGGGCAATCTCCTTCCTGGCGGCATCGGCCACTCCCACGCTGTCGTAAAGGGCTTTGACGCGGGCGATTTTGGCGGTTTTCTCCTCGTCCGTTTCGGCGGGAGCGTTCAGCGCTTCCGCGATTCCGGCGGCCCCCAGCTGTTCGGCCTTGATGGTGAGCCAGGACTTCTTGGCGTTCAGGATATCCCCGCCGATGGGTTTTCCGAAGACTTTCTCGTCCCCGTAGGCGTCCAGGTAATCGTCGGCCACCTGGAAGGCCAGACCCAGGTTGTAGCCGTAGCAGTACAGGCATTGCTGGCTGTAGGCGTTGGCCCCGCCGATGAGGGCGCCCAACTGCGCCGCGCAGGCAATGAGCACACCGGTCTTGAGGCCGATCATCTTCATGTACTCCTCCATCGGCACCCGGTCGCGCTTCTCGAAGTCCATGTCCATCTGCTGGCCGTCACACACCTGGGAGGCCGTTTGGGAGAAAAGATTCAGCACCTGCGGAAGCACCTGCTTCGGAGCCATGGCCATGCGCTTGTAGGCATCGATGCACATGACATCCCCGCTCAGGATGGCGGTGTCCTCGTTCCACTTTTTCCATACGGTCTGGCTTCCGCGGCGAAGGGCGCTGCGGTCCATGATGTCGTCGTGGATGAGGGTGAAGCTGTGGAAGACCTCCAGTCCGGCGGCCGGCTCCAGAATCCACCGTCCCAGGCTGTCCCTGAAAATGCCATAGGTCAGCAGGCACAGCCGGGGACGGATTCTCTTGCCCCCGAGGGATATCATGTAACGCAGCGGGTCGTACAGGCCTTCCGGCCCACTTTGGAATTGGATGTTTGCGAACAGGTCTTTCAGCGCCTGGTCCAGGGTAGATTCTTGTATCATGTCGCAAAATTACAAAAATCGCATCAAAAGCCAAAGCCCGTCCTAGAGGGAGAGGGGACGGCCGCGGTAGAATTCCACCAGGGCGGTCTGGTACAGGCATTCGTAAGTGGCCTGGACAGCGTCGGACTGGGCCTTTACCAGACGGGCCAGAGACTCGTTGAACTCGGTGATGGTGGCCTTCCCGTTCTCGTACTTGGCCTTGGTGAGCTGGAAGGCGTCTTCGGCGGCGGCGGAAGCTTCCAGGGAGGCCGCATGTTTGGCCTGGGAGGCCACGGCCGAATTCCATGCCTGCTGAATCTCCTTGTACAGGACATGTTCTGCACGGAGCAGCTGCAGCTCCTGGGCCTTGTACTGGAGCCTTGCGCTGCGCACCTGGTTGCGGACGCTGAACTTGTTGAAGATGGGAATGTTCAGCGAAAGGCTGAGGTATTTGCTGAAGTTGGAATTGAGCTGGTCCCAGAAGCCCTGCGTGGCAAAGGTGGTGTAGTAGTTGGTGCCCACGCCGCCTCCCAGGGAGAGGGTAGGATAGTAGGAAGCCTTGGCAATCTGAATCTGTTTGCGGGCCCCTTCCAGCCTGATTTTCTCGGCCTGGATGGCGGGCCGGATGCCCAGTGCATCGGCATAAATCTCCTCGGGGTCGGGCAGCAGGGCCGATGAAAAACTGACATCGGGCCGCACCACGGAGAACCCTTCCCAATAAGGGAATTCCAGCAGCTGGGCCATGTCCAGGAGGGAAGAGCGGACGTTGTTGCCGGCCTGCACCAGCGTGACGCGGCTTTGGGCCAGGGCGGCCTTCTGCTGCGAGAGCTCGGCGGCCGATGCGCGGCCGGTTTCATACAGGCCCTGCAGGCGTTCGGTCTGGAGGGAGTCGATGCTCACTTGCCGGGCGGCCACGTCGCGGATTTCGTAGTTGTACAGGATCTGGACATAGGCCTGGGCCACCTGCACGCTCACGTCCTCGCGGGCCTTTTCAAGGTCGGCGGTGGCGGCCTCCAGGTTGAGTTTCGAAAGCTGGATGCGGCGGGGGGTGGCCAGGCCGTCGAACAGGGTCATGCTGGCGCCCAGCGAGAGGCTGGTTGAGGAGGAGTTTCCTTTCTCGTAGGTGTTGTTTCCGCCCAGGCCGCGGCCGAAGCTGAAACTCTCGCCCACGGAGCCGTTCACCGACGGCAGCCAGGACATCCGGGAACTGTGGTTGTCAATCTCCCGTCCTTCCACGCTTATCTCGCTGCCGGCGACGGTCAGGTTGTGCTCCATGGCCCAGTCGATGCATTGCTGCAGGGACCAGGGGCGGGAAAGGTCCGGAAGGGAGTCGGTAGGGGCCTGCATAAGGAAGGCCAGGCTTATCAATAAGGCTTTCATAGGAACTTATTTGCTGCTGATGATTTGGGGGCCGCGTACGGTCTGGCCCAGTTCCAGTCCGCTCTTGATTTCAATGTTTACGCCGTCGGAAAGGCCGGTGACCACATCGCGGCGCATATACCCTTCGGCCTCCTTCACAAAGACGTAGGTTTGGTCGCCGTCATACTGGATGGCGCTTTCGGGGATGGTGAGCACGTCGTTCACTTCCTGGAGCACGATTTCGGCGTTGGCGCTGTAGCCGCTGCGGATGGTCACCGTGTCGGGAACGGCAACGGAGGCCTTGATTTCGAACAGGTTGGCTCCGCCCGACTCGGTGGCTTTGGGAGAGATGTATTCCAGGGCGGCGTCGAAAGCGAAGTCCTGCAGCGCGCCCACGGTAATGCGCACGGGAAGGCCGATGTGCAGGCGTCCCACTTCCGTTTCGTCGATGTTGCCGTCAAAGATGAGGTCGTTCATGTTGGCCACGGTGGCGATGGTGGTTCCGTCGTTGAAGGTATTGGAGTTGATGACGGAGTTGCCCACTTTCACCGGCACGTCCAGGATGAGTCCCGAGATGGTGGAACGGACCAGGGTGGTGCTCCCGCTCTTGTTGGAGGAGGATACGCCGTCCCGCACAATCTCCAGGGTCTCCTTGGCGATGGCGTGTTCTTCCTCGGCCTGCCGCAGGGCCTGCTGGATTTTCTCGAACTCGTCGGCACTCACCAGCTGCTTGTCGAAGAGCGCTTTTTCCCGCTGGTAGTTGGTCCGGGCCTGCTTGAGGTTCACCTCGCTCAGCCGGACGCGGCTCTGGGCACTGGAGAGCTGGCCCATGTCGGGGATCACCTTCAGTTTGGCGATGACCTCGTTCTGCTGGACCATCTGGCCGGCTTCCTTGTACAGTTCGGCCACGATGCCGCTGATCTGCGGTTTTACGTTCACCTCGTCGCGGGGCTGGATTTTGCCGGTGACGACGGTACTCCGGGAGATGCTGCCCATGGCGGGAGACAGCTCCTGGTATTGGATTTCATTGGGTTGCGAGCGTTTGAAAAGATAGAAGAATGTGCCCAGAAACACCAGGCCAATCAACGCAAACATCAGGATTTTACCAAATTTTTTCATATAGCTTTTGTATTGTTATTCGTCTCTCATGGCATCTACGGGCTTGATCTGCATGGCCCGTGCGGCAGGCATCAGACCGGCGACAACCCCCAGGATGGCAAGCAGGGAAGCGGCCAGGAGGGCTGTCCAGAACGGGACCTGATAGGCCACCATCAAAATTCCGTCTTCCATGGTGGCCAGCTCCACCCCGTACAAGATGAGCACGCTGAACACGATTCCCGACATGCCGGCCACCAGCGTGAGCACGATGCTCTCGGAAATAATCTGTCCCAGGATTTGCCGGGGCGTTGCGCCGATGGCCCGCCGGATCCCGATCTCGGTGGTGCGCTCCCGTACGCTCACCATCATAATGTTGGACACGCCCACCACGCCGGCCAGCAGCGTGCCCAGGCCGATGAGCCAGATGATGAAATTCACGCCTTTGAAGAGGTTGTCCACGATGCCGAAGATGAGCTGGGTGTTCAGGAGGAACAGGGCCTGCTCGTCGGTCGGATCCACGTAGTGGGCCCTGGATATGATCTCCCGTACCCGCTGGGTAAGGTCGCTCATCACAAAGCCTTCCTTTGCGGTAAAGCACAGCAGCTGGATGGTGTTGCCCAGATTGTAGGCCTTCCGGGCCTGGTTGATGGGGATGACCACCATGTCGGCCGCGTTGCCGTTGATATTGATGCCGCTCCCTTCGCTCCAGTTAACGCCGACAACGCTGTAGAAGGCGCCGTCTATGCGGATCCGCTGTCCGCAGGGGTCGCCCCCTTCCGGAAACAGTTCGTTGTACACGCGCTTTCCAATCACGCACACCTTGCGCTCCTGGGCGTTGTCCATGTCGTTGATGTATCGGCCGTATTTGAGTTTGGGCGTCTCGATGAGGGCATAGTCGGCCCGGGTTCCCTTGACAACGGCCCGGGACGAGACGATGTCCCCCCGGACGATGCTTTTTCCCCAGAGGGCGATGGTAGGGGAGACGACATCCAGCTCCGGCATCAGGTTCTTCAGGAGGTCCACATCGTCGTAGGTCATCTCCCAGTTGCGGCCTTCCTTGAAGCCTTTGAAGGGTTTGGAGGTCTGGTTGGCAAAGATGATGCAAGTGTTGTGGGCAAAGCCCTCGAACTCGTTCTCCAACATCTGCTTGAAGCCCCGGCCGCCGCCGCTCAGCAGCATGAGCATGAAAATGCCCCAGAAAACGCCGAAGCCGGTGAGAAGGCTCCTGCTCTTGTTGCGCAGGAGGCTGTCCAGGATTTCCCGGAAGGTATCGGTATCGAATCGGAGTTTCATTCTGCTCGAAGGGCTTCAATGGGTTTGACACGGGCGGCTTTCCACGCCGGAACCATACCGGCCAGGGTGCCGGCCATCACAAGCAGCAGGGTGGCTTTCAGGGCGACATCCACGTCCACGGAAGGATTGACCATCATGTGGATGGTCTCGAATCCCACGTTCACGCCCCGCTGCGCAACCGTTTTGTCCAACAGCTCGCAGGCCAGCATGCCCAGCAGCATGCCCACATAGCCGAAGAGGGCTGTGATGACCACGCTCTCGGCAATAATCAGGGAAAGGATGTTCCGCGGTTTCGCGCCGATGGCTTTGCGGATTCCGAACTCGTGCGTGCGCTCCTTCACGGTGATGAGCATGATGTTGGACACGCCCACGATGCCGCTGATGAGCGTGAGCATGCCCAGAATCCAAAGGGCGGTGCTCAGCATGCCGGCGGCTTGGTTCATCTGCAGGTTCTCCGTATAGCCGTTCATGACCCAGATTCCCCTTTTGTCGTCCGGGGCGATGTCGTGCATGCGGCGGATGGTGGAGGTGTATTCCTTTTCAAAGTTTTCGTGCTCCTGGAGCGTTTCGAGGCCGTTGACGGTGAAAGTGATGGATTCCACTTTGTCGGAATGGTCGTAGATGCTCTTGTAGGTGGAGTAGGGGATGGGGCAGCTGCGGCGGAAGCTCTGCTCGTCGGTATGGTAAATCCCCACCACGCGGTAGGCGATGCTGCCGGCATTGATCCATCGGCCGACAAGCGCCTCCGGCTTTCCGGGAGAGAGGATTTTCGCGTGGGCCATGCTCACCACCATCACTTTCCGCTGCTGCCGGAGGTCCTCGTCGTTCAGGAAACGGCCGGCGGCCATCTGTACTTTATCCTGCTCCTGGTGCTCGGGCATCTGCCCCACCAGCCATCCGTCCGTTTTCCGCCCTTCCAGCATCAGTTTCACGGAGGTGCTGGCGGTGCTGATGATGACGTTGCCGACGATTCCTTCCCAGTGGGCTCCCTTCGTGTAGTCCAGGTCACGCTTGTCCAGTTGGATCTGTCGGTTCTCCTTGTAGCCGGCGTATGGTTTGGAGGTGCGCCATCCCTCTACGGTGACGCTTTGGCTCACATACTGATCCATGTTGCCCCGGAACGAGTTCATGAGTCCGTTCCCGGCCCCCAGCAGGGTAATCAGAAGAAAAATGCCCCAGCTCACCGCCAGCCCCGTCAGGGCCGTGCGGAGCTTGTTTTGCCGGAGCGTGCTTCCTATCTCGTGAAAAAGCTCTCTCATATTGTCATTCTGAGTGAAACTATTGTCATTCTGAGTGAAACGAAGAATCTATTATGTGAAACGAAGAATCTATTTCATGACAGACCCTTCCCACGCATCGTGGCGGGTATTCTCTTCAATTTCGCCGATGACACCGTCCTTGATGTGGATGATCTTGTCGGTCTCGTTGGCCACGCCGCCTTCGTGCGTAACCACGATGATGGTAATCCCGTCCTGCTGGTTCAGTTGCTTCAGGAGCGCCATCACTTCCACGCTGGTCTTGGAATCCAGGGCGCCGGTGGGTTCATCGGCCAGGATAATCCGGGGCTGGGTGATGAGGGCGCGGGCAATGGCCACGCGCTGCTTCTGTCCGCCGGACATCTCGTTGGGAAAATGAGAAGCCCAGGGCGTGAGGCCCATCTTGTCCAGGTATTCCATCGCCAGGTCGTGGCGCTTTTTCCGGGGGACACCTTGATAATATAAGGGAAGTTCCACGTTCTCGACGGCCGTCTTGAAGCCGATGAGGTTGAAACTCTGGAAGATGAAGCCGATCATGCGGTTCCGGTAGTCGGCCGCCTGCTTTTCCGTGAGATTCTTGATGAGGGTGCCGTCCAGGTGGTAGGTGCCTGTATCGTAGTTGTCCAGGATGCCCAGGATGTTCAGAAGGGTGCTCTTGCCCGATCCGGAAGCGCCCATGATGGACACGAATTCCCCGCGTTCGATGTGCAGGTCAACGCCTTTCAGAACATGGAGGGGCTGCCCGTTGTCGTAGGTTTTGTTGATTCCTTGTAATTCAATTAGCGCCATTTTATCGCTGTGTTAGTATGCTATTACACTGCAAAGATAAACTGAATTTTGATAACCACCAAATTTTTATGCCGGAATGTATGGAATTCAGCTCACATTCTTCCGTTCGTCACCAAAAAACTACCGTTCGTCGTTTTTTTCGCCTAAAAAGGAAAGAATGTGACTCCTTTCTAAATAAAATGGCCGGAGAAATCTGGGAACCCGGTAAAATCATTACCTATACCATTGCCGAGAATGCTCAGATGGGTTCGCTGTAATATTCCATCGACAGGCTGCAGACGCTTCCCAGCGGATATATGGTGTGTCCGCTGAACCTGGGCTGGTGCGATGCCATCCGTACCGACGGCTACGGCGGGTAGGGGTGGGACTTCGATTCCCAGTGGGCTTTCACAGACGCTACGGCCCGCAGTCTTGGCCGGAGCATCCGGCCGCTGCAGCGCTGACCTCCCGTCGGGATGGAAATAACGGCGTCCGCGGCCCGGCTTACGCGTGGTTGGGCTCGTCCAGCCGGAGTTCCGGATGACGGGCCGATGTGCGGCGCAGCGCAAGGGCCACCGCCAGGGCGGCTGCGCAGAGCGCCACGAACATCAGTTCCACGGTGACAGGACCGTCGGCCGATTTCCCCAGAAGCACTCCGGCCACCCATTTGAAGCTCATCAGGCCCAGGTTCTGCACCCAGTAGATGAGGGCGAAGGTAGTGCCCAGGACTTTGTCCGGGACAATTTTGGGAACGGAGGGCCACAGGGCGGCGGGAACCAGTGAATAGCCGAAGCCCAGGAACACCATGGCGAGGTAGCCCCACAGCGGGACTCCGGCGGGGGCGAAGGCCAGCAGGAGGTGGGCGATGAGGGCCAGGATGGCGCCCAGCATCATCCAGCGCGTTCCCTTTCCGGCCTTATCGACCAGTATTCCGAAGAGCGGGGCAAAGATAACCGTGGAAAAAGGAAGCATGCTCACCATCCATCCGGCGGCCGATGCCGGGATGTCGAAACGGGGGATGAGGATGGCTCCGGCAAATTTCTTGAAGGCGATGATGCTGCTGTAGAAAAGGACGCAGAGAATCCCCAGCAGCCAGAAATTCTTGTTACCCAGCACGCCCAGCACGTCCTTGAAGCGGAAAGCCTCTTCGTCCTTGGAGGAAGCGGAAGGGGAGGGGCTTTCCGGAGCCTTTGCCCGTACAGGGTCGCGAAGCGACGCGGAGGAAAGCCCCTCCCGTTCCGCTTTCTCGGCATGGGCGTCCAACGCAACGAAGACCGCCCAGAGGATAAGGCCCAGGGCCATGAGCCCCATGCCCACCACGGCGGGACGGGCCGTTTCGGCCAGGGTATAGACATGGCCGACGCTTTGCTGTACCAGTTTTGGAGCCAGCACCAGGGCGAAGGCCGTGCCCAGACGGGCAATGGCCAGCTGCAGGCCCATGGCCAGCGCCATCGGCCCCTCGCGGAACCACTTGGCGATGCTCCGGGTGACGGCCGTTCCCGCGATCTCGCTGCCCAGCCCGAAAAACATGACACCCGCGTAGGCTGCCTTCAGCGACCAGGAAGCTCCGCTCAGGAGCGCCCAGAGCACCACGCCGGCTCCGGCCGCCATCATCCCCACGAAGATGCTTCCGCTGATGCGGACACCCCACTTGTCCAGGAGGATGCCGCCTGCAATCAGACCGCCGAACACGCACAGGACGCTGTATCCGCTGGCATAGAGCCCGTACCCGGACGAATCCCAGCCCAGCTGGGTGAGCGAAGGGTCTTCGAACAGGTACGAGATGCTGGAAAACATGTCGTCGAAGTAGTACGATGCGAACATGGGTACTACCAGACAGGCCAGCGCTATCCAAGCGGCTGACCTGTAAAACTTCTTGGAGGAGGGAGCGGCCATCAATGCTGGATGTTGGGAAGTTCCAGGCCCAGGCCTTTCTTGCGATCCACGGCCTTGAGCACGAAGCCCAGCACCAGGGCGGCCACGCCCAGGCAGGCCAGCATCACCAGCGGCGCCGTATAGTTGAAGGCGGTAGGATCCGTCACGCCCGGATTGGTCTTGTCCAGCACCTTTCCAATCAGCAGCGGGAACAACCACAGGCCGATGTTCTGGATCCAGAAAATGAGCGCGTAGGCGCTGCCGATTACCTTGGCGTCCACCAGCTTGGGGACGGACGGCCACAGGGCGGCGGGGACCAGGGAGAAGCTGGCGCCCAGCACCAGAATGGTTACATAGGCCACGATGACGCCGCCCAGCTCATGGCCCTTGAAGGCGGGCAGCACGAAGGCGAAGGTGAGGTGGCAGGCAATGAGCAGGATGGCGCCCAGCACCAGCATGGATGCACCTTTGCCCTTGTGGTCCAGGTAGTTGCCCAGGATGGGGGTGATGAGCACGGCCAGGAGCGGGAACACGGCAAAGATGGACTCTGCGCTCTGACGCATGTAACCCATATAGCAATAGACCACCAGCATCACGATGGCGATGCCCAGGAAGATGTACTGCTTCACTTTGTCTTTCTGGAAGTTGCTGATGAAGCCGGCGGCGGCCACCACCAGCATGATCACGTACTGGACGATGGTGACACTGGAGGAGGCCCAGAAGGAGGTGGCGTCCGGAGGTGTGAGCGAAAGGTTGCACTGCAGCATATTCACCGCATACTTCTGGAAGGGGAAGATGGCGCTGTAGTACAGCACGCACAGAAGGGCCACAATCCAGAATCCCCAGTCGGAGAGGATTTTGCCGATGTCGCTTATCTTGAAGGGGTCGTCCTTTTCTTCGGCCTCACCCGTCTGGCTGTCCAGTTTCTTGTCCATGAAGAAATAGACGATGCACATGATCAGGGCGATGCAGAGGAGCACCACGCCGAAGGCCACGCTGCGGGAAACGTCCACCTGGCCGCCCAGACGGGCGAAGAAGGGACTGAAAATCATGCAGGTGGCCACGCCCAGGCGGGCCAGGGCCATCTCGGAACCCATGGCCAGGGCCATCTCACGGCCTTTGAACCACTTCACGATTCCGCGGCTCACCGTAATGCCGGCCATCTCGCAGCCGCAGCCGAAAATCATGAAGCCGCAGGCCGCCAGTTTGGCCGACGCCGGCATGCCCCGGTAGAAAGGAGACACGCCCAGCTCGTCAAAGACGGGAATATAGTTGAGGTTGTTGTTGAACCAGGTTTCCAGGCCGGATCCCATGAAGGACTCGCTCACCGCATACCATTTGATGATGGCGCCCACCAGCATCACGGCGGCGGAAAGGACGGCGGTAAAACGCACGCCCATCTTGTCCAGGATGATGCCGGCGAAGATGAGGAAGAAGACAAATACGTTGAGGAAGACCTCGGAGCCCTGCATGGTTCCGAATGCAGTGGAGTCCCAGCCGCGGGTTTCCTGCGAGAGGATGTCCATGAAAATGTAGGCACAGAACATCGCAAGGGCCAGCAGCAGCAGGGCGGTCCAGCGCATGGCGGCCGAATCCCTGAGCGTCTTTTGGATCGTCGTACTCATATCGGTTTTCAATCTAAACGGTTTAGATTGCGAAATTAGTCATTTTTCGGGAAAAGAGAAATTTTCTGCCTATCCTTCCCGCATTTGTGCAGGGCAATGGATTCGGCTCCAGCCGCCTCCCCCCGGTTGTTCTGTCCTGCACGTCACTGTGCTTCAACTCTTGAAGCACGCTTTTGCACGTGGAGGGCCGATAATGTGCCTGAGGTAGGGTTTCGGCAGTGGGGTGAAGCACGATATCGCCAACCGGCACCCCCAAATGTGCTTCAACTCTTGAAGCACGGTTGCAGCGATGGCAGCAAAAAAAGGGCCTGAAGGGCCGCGGGTAGGCGAGGATATAACAGCCATGCCGAAAAGGACAAAAGAAATCTTTTGGGAGAGACGCAAAAATGCGTATCTTTGCGCATTATGTACGAATTGCTGGAAAGAGTCAATTCTCCGGAAGATATCAAAGGGTTTTCCATCGGGCAGCTTCGGCAGCTGTGCGGGGAAATCCGGGAATACATGGTGGAGTGCTGTGCCGTGAATCCCGGCCACCTGGGCAGCAGCCTGGGTGCCGTGGAGCTTATCGTGGCGTTACATTATATATATAATACCCCCAAGGACAAACTGGTGTTCGACGTGGGCCACCAGGCCTACGCCCATAAGATCATCACCGGCCGGCGGGAGATTTTCCGGAAAAACCGCACCCGGGAAGGCATCAGCGGCTTCCCCAGAAGGGACGAGAGCCCCTACGACGCCTTCGGGACCGGTCATTCTTCTACGTCCATATCGGCCGCCCTGGGCTTTGCCGAAGCGGCGCGCATTACCGGCAGCGGTGAAAAGGCCGTGGCCATCATCGGGGACGGCGCCCTCACCGGCGGCCTGGCCTGGGAGGGCCTGAACAATGCCGGCTCTTCCAAGGCGAACCTTCTGGTGATCCTGAACGACAACAACATTTCCATCGACCAGAATATCGGTGCCCTGCACGACTATCTGCTGCAAATCACGACCCATCCCGTTTACAATCGCGTCAAGAACAAGATCTGGCACTCGCTGGGAGAAGGGAAAACCCGTGACTGGGTGCAGAAGCGGGTCATCGACACCAAGTCCAATCTGGTGCGGGGCAGCGGCGGCGCGCTCTTCGAGTCGCTGGGGTTCCGCTATTTCGGACCGGTGGACGGCAACGACCTGGAACAGCTTACCGCCACCCTGGAGCGCCTGAATAATTTGCAGGGCCCGCGCCTTTTGCACATCCATACCCGGAAGGGATGCGGTTACGCCCCCGCCGAGGCCGATCCCACCACCTGGCATGCCCCCGGCCGGTTCGATGCGGCCACCGGCGAGCGCATCAAGACGGTTTATCCGGCAGACCGCTACCAGGATGTCTTCGGAGAAGTTCTGGAAGACCTCGCCCGGCAGGATGACCGCATTGTCGGGGTCACGCCCGCCATGGCCTCCGGATGCGGGATGTCCCGCTTCGGAGCCGCCTTCCCGGACCGTTTCTTCGATGTGGGCATCGAGGAAGGCCATGCCGTCACGTTCTCGGCCGGTCTGGCGGCCGCGGGCCTCAAGCCGTTCTGCAACATCTACTCGTCCTTTTCCCAAAGGGCGTACGACAATATCATCCACGACATCGCCCTCCAGAACCTGCCGGTAGTCCTGTGCTTCGACCGGGCCGGCCTGGTAGGGGAGGACGGCGCCACCCACCACGGCTGCTACGACATGGCGGCCTATCGCAGCATCCCCGGAGTGGTCATCGCCGCACCCCGCAACGAGCTGGAACTGAAGAACCTCCTGTTTACGGGAACCAACCTCACCGGCGGGCCGCTCATCATCCGCTATCCGCGCGGAATGGGCGAGGGGGTCCAGTGGCGCAAGGCTATCTACAAGTCCGTTCCCCTGGGACAGGGAGAGAAGCTGATGGAGGGCCGGAAGGTGGCCATCCTGGGCATCGGCCCTGTCGTGAACCGCGCCCTGGCAGCCGCCAAACGCCATAAGGCCGATTACTGGGACGGTCCCTCCGTCTATGACATGCGCTTTGTCAAACCGCTGGATACCGGGATTCTTGAGGAGGCCGGCAAATGCAAGGCCATCATCACGGTGGAGGACGGTTCGCTCAAAGGCGGGCTCTTCGGGGCCGTATGCGAATACTTCGCCGGAAGGGAAGACGCCCCCATCATTAAAGGTGTCGGCATCCCCGACCGATACATGGCCCAGGATACCCAGAAGAACCAGTTGGCCGATTGCGGTCTGGACGAAGAGTCGCTCTACGAACTTTTGCTCGGGATGATGAAAAATCTTTGAAAAAGTTTTGAGATTTCAAAAAAAGTATCTACCTTTGCAGTCCTTTCAGCGATGAAGGATTCGTTTGAGCGCCGATATAGCTCAGTTGGCCAGAGCACGTGATTTGTAATCTCGGGGTCGTGGGTTCGAATCCCTCTATCGGCTCGAAGGGGCTTTGAAATATTGAAAAGCTTTTTGGGAGGTTCGCATAGTGGCAATTGCGGCGGACTGTAAATCCGCTCCCTCAGGGTTCGGTGGTTCGAGTCCACCACCTCCCACCTCTTCGAAGGCCTTGCGTGTAAGCAGCGCGTCGGCAGGCGGAGTTCTTGTGCAAGCCGAGTGAAGAGAAAACTCGTTTTCTTTTCCGAGGCGCAGCCAAGAAACCCGGTTTTTTCGAAGAAAAAAGCGGAAGTAGCTCAGTTGGTAGAGCATCAGCCTTCCAAGCTGAGGGTCGCGAGTTCGAACCTCGTTTTCCGCTCGAATCAAATATAAAAGCCGGTGTAGCTCAGGGGTAGAGCGCATCCTTGGTAAGGATGAGGTCATGAGTTCAATTCCCATCACCGGCTCTTTTTTTGGGCTTATGCCCCTTGGATAAGCAACAATTGTTTAAACAATAATATTATTATGGCAAAAGAAACATTCCAGAGAACCAAACCGCATGTCAACATCGGTACTATCGGCCACGTTGACCACGGTAAGACCACCCTCACCGCCGCCATCACCAAGGTACTCGCAGAGCGTGTATCCGGTAACGCCGACAAGGTGAAGTCCTTCGACCAGATCGACAACGCCCCGGAAGAGAAAGAGCGCGGTATCACCATCAACACCGCTCACGT
>CADBFO010000012.1 GCA_902794005.1 uncultured Bacteroidia bacterium | reverse complement strand
GCAGAAATGCCGAGGATGGCGCCGATTTCGTCATAGCTCAGGCCTTCGAGCCACAACAGGATGACACTTCTGTCAACGAGTCCGAGCGCATTGATTCTCCTGTAGAGATGCTTGACCTGAAGTGATTTCTCGTAATTGTCCTCGTAGGGTTTGACGTCCATGTCGAGGGCCACCCGATTGCCGGCCCGCTTCTGCTTCTTGTCATAATTCAAGCAGAGGTTGAGGCTGACGCGGTAGATCCACGTCCTGATGTCACTTTTCCCCTCGAAGGAATCAAATCCCTGCCAGAGTCTGATCAGGATTTCCTGGAACAGGTCATTCACCTCGTCTTCATCCTTGGAGAACATATAGCAGACCGTATAGATGGTCCGCTTATATTCTTCAACGACTCTTGAAAATCTTTGCTCTTTCGTTTCCATTTCTTATTCGTTCTCACCCGTTAGACAACGAATCGGAGGAAAAACTACAAATAATTCCGATTCCTCAAGGCCAAATTTAATTTTTTTGCCGATATGCGGTTTTACGCATGGCATGAAACAAATAATGATTTGCCACCGTGACGGGTCATTGATAATGCGCGAGAAGGTTTTCCATTGGAAAATAAAAGGGGGGCAAAGAATCTTTTGCCCCCCTTCGGACTTTACACTTTACCGTTTCGCTTTACAACTTGTCCCGGGTCACTGCTTGTTTGCCTGGAGGATATACGACTGCAGGGCATCGACATAGGTGAGGAAGGCCTCATGGCCCTTGTCTGTCATGCGGCAGAGCGTACAGGGCTTCTTGCCTCGGAACGTTTTCTCCACTTCGATATAGCCTGCTCCCGACAGTTTGTCCAGCTGGACGCTCAGGTTGCCCGCCGTTGCGTCTGTCTGCTTTTTAAGGTAAACGAAGTCGGCTTCTTCAACCTCCAGCAGCAGGGACATCACCGCGAGCCGCAGTTCCGAGTGGAGCAGGGGATCGAGTGGTTTGAATTGCTTCTGTTCCATCACTCAGCGGCTTTTCTCTGGAGGATGATACCCGGAACAAGCAGCGCGCATACCCCGATGATTCCGATGGTCAGGATCTGTGCCGGCCCATCGACCAGGATGGCCACCATGCTGCAGAGGATGGCTGCTACTGCTGAGAGGATTTCCATGGAAGGGATTTTCAGCACCGCTCCGGAGATGGCGCCGGCAAGCCCCAGGAGAAGGACCATGACCAGCGTCAGGTTGACCTGGATGCCCCCGAGGCCGAAGTGTCCGGCAATCGGGACACAGAGCCAGATGGAAGCGAAAAAGACAGTGGCAATGATGCCATACCACATCCAGATCTTCCCGAGCATGCGGCCGACCTCCGAATCGGGAACCTTTTCTTTGTCTTTAAGGAGAAAGTATTGTACGATAAACCCTATGGCCGACATGGCGAACCAGAGGAAATTCCAGGCGGGACTGCCCGTCCTGGCCCATAGTTGCCAGATAATCATCGAGAAGGCAACGAGAAGCAGTCCCCATGAGACGAGCGGCTTCCCTGAGTTGCGGGCAATTGAGCGGCGAGATTTGTCCAGTGTCTCACGAATGATTCGGAGGCTCTGTTCGGTACTTAAATTTTCCATTTCAAAATACTTTTTTTGGTTTGACTCTTTGTTTGACAATGGCCATTTTTGAATGCTTCGACCGCACCTCTCGCGATAAGGTCCGTCGAAATTCTGATGCAAATATAAATAGATTTATTTTATAAACCAAATTATTTTTTGAATTTGACGGAGCTGGGTGTCTTCCGAAGCGATGTGAATGCGCAGACAGCCATTGACGCAATATTATTTTGTTGTTTCCCTGAAAATTCATATCTTTGCCGCTCATTTGTCAGAAATGCGCCGTACGCAGCATCATACCCCGGTTTCTGACGCACCCTTCCGGAGTTTTACGGGCGGGGGGGGGTAATTTTCTCATAATCAATGGTTTATATTTTTTGAGCGCGGTCCCGGAAGGGATTTCGCGCGGCTACCCGTATGTCATTCTGAGCGAAGCGAAGAATCTATAAACTCTATAAACTTAATACACGTATGGAAATCAAAAACAAAAAAGAACTTTACGAAACGCCCTCGACGAGGATCTTCGAGGTGAAAACCGAAGGCGCCATCTGTACCGGCAGCCTCACAGACCCCGACAACTACAACAATGGCGGTGATCCGTTCGGCTTTTAATCCATGGAGGACAAGACAATGAAGAAAGTATTTGGATTCGCAGCCCTGCTGCTTGCACTGGCTGCCTGCAACAAGATTGAAACCGGGAACCAGCCTGCTGAAAATACCGACGGCATTCCCTTCTCCGCCACCGTCAGCCTCGGAGACAACGCCGCCACCAAAGCCCTTGCCGAGAGCGGAAACACCATCACGGCCACCTGGGCCGAGGGCGAAAAAGTCGCCCTGATCCACAACGGCGTCAGCGATGAGATGACGGTCAGCTCCGTCAGCGGAGGCTCCGCCACCATCACCGGCACCATCACCGCCACTCCCGCCAATGGGGACCCCGTAACCATTATCTACCCTTCTTCTGCCGCCGACGGCACCACCGGAAACATAAAGGCCGACCTCCTGTACGCCCAAAACGGCCTGCTTACGGGAGAAGGCAGCATCGCGGAGAAATATGACGCACGCAAGGGCTCCGGAACGCTGAAAGTTGACGGAACGGCCACCCTGGACGGCAGCGTCTCCCTCACCAACCAGTTCGCCATCTTCAAGTTCACGGTCCGCGGGGCCGACGGCACGACGGTTATCAGCGCCAAGCCTCTTACAATCACCATCGGTACGCAGGACTATGTCATCACCCCTGCTGCGGCAACGGATGTGCTCTACGCCGCCCTCCCTGCCGTATCTGATGAAAAGGTCAGCTTCGATGCCACGGACGGCAGCGACAGGACTTACACTTGTGCAAAACTCAGCGTAAGTTTTGCGGCCGGGTCCTACTACCAGTCCACCCTCAAGATGCGTGAATACGTGGACCTGGGCATTGTCGTCGGCGGCAAGAAAATCAAATGGGCCACCTGCAATGTGGGCGCCGCCAATCCGCAGGACTACGGCGACTACTTCGCCTGGGGCGAGACCAGCGGTTACGACAGCGGGAAGACAACCTTTAAATGGGATAACTACAAATGGATGCAGTCCGGCCAGTCCAACTATCAATACATCACCAAATACACCGTCGCCGACGAGCAGACCGATGGCATCTGGTATGACGGAGGGGGAAATTTCATCGGTGACAACAAAACCGTTCTGGATTTTGAAGACGACGCTGCCCGCGCCAACTGGGGCGGCAGCTGGCGCATGCCGACGAATACGGAGATGGAGGCACTGCTGGCCCTGTCAAAAGAATGGGGGACCTACAAAGGCTTCTACGGCTACAAGTTTACCGGCAGCCACGGCAAAACCCTCTTCCTTCCCGCCGCTGGCTATAGGTACGGTCCCTACCTCAGCAATGCGGGCTCCTACGGCTACTACTGGTCTTCCTCCCTCAACGAGGACTACTCAGACTTCGCCTGGTACGTGTACTTCACTTTGGGAGATGCCAAGAGTAACAAAAACGACCGCTACTTCGGTCGGTCCGTGCGTCCCGTCACAGAATAAAGAGATGGGGCTGCCGAAAATGTAGATTCTTCGGCAGGTGAACCTGCCTCAGAATGACAGAGGGCTCCTCGGAATGAGAGTCCGCTGTCATTCTGAAATTCGCCCTGAGCTTGCCGAAGGGCGAAGTGAAGAATCTTTTCGTCAGCCTCATGACGGCTCTTCTGAACGCGGGAGTGCATAAAAACGACTGATTTTACAGCAGGGTGGTTGCCTGCGGAGCCACAGGGTGGCTGGCAACATGCTGATTCTCTGTTGTTTCCGTAAAATCCTCTGCGCAAAAAGCGCAGAGGATTTTACAGAAATAATTGAGGGACAAGAGATTACGTGCCACCCGCGCTATCGGCAGGGAAAGGGGCCGCTTAGCGGAAGCGGAGTTCGAAGACGGTCCGGGAGGCATCGCTTCTCAGGAGTTCGATGCTGCCGTTATGGTTGCGCATAATCTGGCGGGCCAGGGACAGGCCGATACCGGAGCCTTCCTTCTTGGTGGTGAAAAAGGGGATGAATATCTGCTCCTGGGCCGATACCGGAATGGGCTCGCCGTCGTTGGCCACCTGGACAACCACCTCGTCGTCCTTCCCCATCTGGGCGGTGATGTCAATGTGCTTTGCATCGGCCTGGAGGGCGTTTTTGATGAGGTTGATGAGAATCTGGGAGATTTGCCCCTCATCGGCATAAATCATGAGGTCCGGCTCCTTGGGGCGATAGGTGCAGACGGCGCCGAGGCCGGCGGCGAATTCGCTGTTCAGGGCGATGACGCCGTCCATCATCTCCTGCAGGTCGATGGCCTTTCGCATCGGCCGGGCCACGCCGGAGAGCTGCCGGTAGGTTTCCACAAACTTGATGAGATTCTTGGAGGAGTCGGAGATGGTGTCCAGCCCGGCCCGTACATCCAGCTCGCTGTGGCCGTTCTCGTCCATGGACTGTGAAAGCGCATCGGAAAGCGATGCGATGGGCGACACCGTATTCATAATCTCGTGCGTGAGCACCCGGATAAGCTTGGTCCAGGAATCCTGCTCGTGGGCCTGGCGCTGCTTTTCGAAAATGGTGCGGATGCGGTTGAGCGTGCGGTTGAACCGGTTGTTTTCCTGGAAGCGGAAGTTCAGTTCGCCGTCTTCCAGGGCGTCCATCATGTAGGCTACCTTCTTGATATCCTTGTGACGGGTCCTGAGCATCGCTATCACCGCCGTGACAATGGCGACGATAAAAACGAGCGCTATGATTTGCCAGACAGACATAGATTCTTCGCTTCGCTCAGAATGACATTATAGCCCGTATTTTTTCAATTTCGCATACAGGGTGGGCCGACTCACGCCCAGCCTCTTGGCGGCGGCGGAAATGTTGCCGCCGGCCTGCTCCATGGCATCGCGCACCAGGCGCTCTTCCTCGGCCTCGCCGACAGCCCTGAGCGTGCCTGCACCCGCTGTCATCCTGAGGCCGGAGCCATCTGTCATCCTGAGGGCGAAGCCCGAAGGATCTATCTGGATATCCTTCGCCGTCAGATTCTTCGCTTCGCTCAGAATGACAGCCTTTTCAATCACGTTCTGCAGCTCCCGGATGTTGCCGCTCCAACGCGCGCCTTCCAAAACGGCCTTGGCCGAATCGTCCAGCCCCGTCAGCGGCCGATGGTACTTCTGCGCAAACTGGCCGATGAAACGCTCCGCGAGCGGAACGATATCCTCGCGGCGCTCCCGGAGAGCGGGCAGGGCAATGTGTACGGTATTGATGCGGTAGTAAAGGTCTTCCCGGAAGCGTCCTTCCCGGATCAGCTGCTCCAGGTCCATGTTGGTGGCGCAGATGAGCCGGATGTCCACGGGGATGGCCTGGGAGCCGCCCACCCGCACGATGCTCCGGCTCTGGATGGCCCGCAGGAGCTTGGCCTGCAGATGGAGCGGGATGTTGCCGATTTCGTCCAGGAAGAGGGTGCCGCCGTCGGCCTGCTCGAATTTGCCGGCGTGGTCGGCATGTGCGTCCGTGAAAGCGCCTTTGACATGGCCGAAGAGTTCGCTTTCGAACAGCGTCTCCGTGATGGCGCCGGCATCCACCGCCACCATGGGCTTGCCGCTGCGGAGGCTCCGGGCGTGGATTTCCCGGGCCAGGACGTCCTTGCCGGTGCCGTTTTCGCCGGTGATGAGCACCGTGGCGTCGGTGGGGGCGATCTTCTGAACCGTCTTCTGGATGACGGCCATGGGCTTGGAGGTGCCCCAGTGCATAGATGCTTCACTTCGTTCGGCATGACAACCTGTCATTCTGAGGCCGGAGGCCGAAGAATCTCTCCCCATCGCCTTCCGGGCCTTGTCCCGGGCGGCGGTGAGGATGCCGATGAGCTTTTCGTTGTCCCAGGGCTTCACGATGAAATCAAAGGCGCCGCGTTTCATCCCCTCCACGGCCAGCTGGATATCGGCATAGGCGGTAAAGAGGACGACCTCCACGTCCGGGACCATCTTCTTGATTTCAGCGGCCCAGTAGAGGCCTTCATTGCCGGTGTTGATGCTGGTGTTGAAATTCATGTCCAGCAGCACCACGTCCGGCCGGAAGCGCTCGAGCGTGGCCACCAGCGTGGCCGGGGAAGGGATGGCCTCCACCGCCTCGAAGGACATCGGCAGAAGAATCTTCAGCGCCTGGCGGATGCCGGCGTTGTCATCCACAATCAGAATCTTTCCTTTCTTTGATGCCATAAAACAAGCGAATTTACATATTTTCTCCGGCATCCGCAAATGCAAGCCTTATGCCGATAGGGGTATGTAGCAGTGTTTCAGGTGTTTGCTTATTGCCTGCCCCTTGTAAAGGTGTAAAGATTTCCGGCCGGATTGTAAGGTTTCTTTACAGTACCTCGCCTTCCTCGAGTCCGAAGGCGGCCGCCAGGCTATCATCGGCCTTCGCGTCCGGGGGGCATCAATTATGAAGCTGTTTTGAAATGGTTGCCGAAGTTTGTTCTTTGGAAGAGGGAGCGTAGCCGTAGCTACGTGACCGATGAGAAAGGGGAAAATGGCCGGAAAGGTCGTGTAAATAACAAGAGCAATTATTTCAAAACAACTTCTATGTATGACGATCCGGTTCTCCATAAAAATAGCAGTTTACGCTGTATCACCAACTACTTTTT
Organism: uncultured Bacteroidia bacterium; assembly: GCA_902794005.1. Taxonomy (GTDB): domain Bacteria; phylum Bacteroidota; class Bacteroidia; order Bacteroidales; family UBA932; genus Cryptobacteroides. The sequence continues at coordinate 58,271 of CADBFO010000012.1, read as the reverse complement.
GTACCTTACCGAACTTTAATGCCGAGAAGGGTAAAAAGAAGAGGTGACGCCACCTCGCATTACCAGGCTCGGTGGCTACGGCTCGCCACTGCGGTGGGCTCCACAAAATGGCCCTCCTCGCGGCGGCCGTCACCAACTGTTTTTTGCATCATTACCCATCATTACCGAAAATGTCAATTATATCGAAAAATAAGAAAAACCCCTTCTGAAATACTCAGAAAGGGGACGAGATTCGAACTCGTGGTACAGAATAACCCGTACGGCAGTTTAGCAAACTGCTGGTTTCAGCCACTCACCCACCCCTCCGGGCTTAAAGCGATTTGAAACGCCCGTCGAAAAAAGACGGGACTGCAAAGATACGGATTTTTTGAAAAAGCGCAAGACTTTTTATACTTTTTTGCTGGCCACCGCTGTCTTTAAATTGGGAGACGGCCTTGTCGGCAAGGCAAAAGCAGCGATGGTAAGGCCCCACACAGCTGCCAATTGTCGCGCTGACCAGCGTGGCGGCACCGTATCTCCTGCCCCTCGGTGCCGTGCGCAATGCGGGTGGCAAGTAATCACCTTGCTATCAACGCCTTACACGTAATCCTCTGCACTTTTTGCGCAGAGGATTGTACGTAAGTAGTTCTGTCTCTGTGGCTTGTTTGCCACCCCGGCTGTTTTGTTCGGCTCTTCGATCAGGTGGCCCTTCGTCTGGTCTCACTTTGGTCCAGTACCCTCTCGGTGCTGCCTGGTGGCCACGAAGTAATTGACGGTCAGCATGTTGCATGTAATCCTCTGCGCAAAAAGTGCAGAGGATTATGCGTAAAGAACTGATGGATAGAAACTTACCTGTCACGTTGGAATGTTGCGGCCTGTGATTTTCCCGAACGTCATCGGCTCTTCCGTCGATACCGCTTTTGCTGAGGCCCTTTCTGTCGAGGCATCTTCTGTCGAGGCCTCTTCCGTCGAGGCCTTCTCTGCTGTGCTTCAAGTCTTGAAGCACGATTGATCGCATAAAAGGCCGAAAATGTGCTTGAGGCAGGGGCCCGGCAGTGGGGTGAAGCACGAAAATGCCTTCTGGTGATTCAAAGTGTGCTTCAAGAGTTGAAGCACAAGCAACATCGGTTACATTTTCCCTTGCGCCAGGCTGGGGTGGCCGCTAACAACCTCGTACACAGCATGTTGCATACAATCCTCTGCTCTTTTTGCGCAGAGGATTATGCGTAAAGAACTGATGGACAGAAACTTACCTGTCACGTTGGAATGTTGCGGCCTGTGATTTTCCCGAACGTCATCGGCTCTTCCGTCGATACCGCTTATGTCGAGGCCCTTTCCGTCGAGGCATCTTCCGTCAAGGCATCTTCTGTCGAGGCCTTCTCTGCTGTGCTTCAAGTCTTGAAGCACGATTGATCGCATAAAAGGCCGAAAATGTGCTTGAGGCAGGGGCCAGGCTGTGGGGTGAAGCACGAAAATGCCTTCTGGTGATTCAAAGTGTGCTTCAAGAGTTGAAGCACAGGCGACATCGGCTACAATTTCCCTTGCGCCAGGCTGGGGTGGTCGCTAACAACCTTGTACACAGTATGTTGCATACAATCCTCTGCTCTTTTTGCGCAGAGGATTATGCGTAAACAACAGGGAATCAATTGGTTAGGAGCCACCCGGCAGCCACCCACCACAAGCCAAACTTCGTTCCAAGGGAGCCGTCACCCGGTAAACCGCATCCTTCCACCGGCACAGCCAAGTCACATCCCGTCACCCGGTAAACCACAACCTTCCACCAGCACAGCCAAATCACATCCCACCACCGCCAAGTCACCCGCCAAACCACCCCCCCGGCAAGCCACGCCGCTACACGAGCACAAGGGCCGGCGTGCTCTATTCTTCGTTCCGGGCGAGGGTGACGGGGATGCTGCGGCCGTCACGGTAGGCGGTGATGCGTGCGTGGGGGAAGCCAAGGCTGCGGACGACGTTCAAATCCAGCAGGGCGCTCACGTAGGTAGGATAGGTGCCGACGGAATAGGTGTAGCGGAGCTGGGAGGAGAGGCGCTCATACACCGGGGACAGGCCGTGGAGGTCTTCCAGCGAGGCGTGCCGGGGCGAGGTGAACAGTTCGATCTGGTACACGATGCCCGGGGGCAGGGTGTTGTCCGGGGCGAATCGGCCCACGGGCGCGACGCGGAAGCTGGCGTGGGACGGATGACGGTCCACTTTCATCCTGAGGCGGCCTCCCATGGCGTTTTTGGCAAAGGTGTAGCCGAGGTCGGCCCCCACCACTTCGCGGTCTTCGGCCGATGTTACCACGCCGCTCTGCAGGAAGGTCTGTTCTACCAGGCGGAGTTCCAGGTTCACCTCTTCCAGCAGGGCCCGCAGCGAATCCAGCCGGGCCGGGTTCCGGGTAACGGAAATGGAATCCAGCAGGACGCGGGCCTCTTCCATTTTGCGGATGTACAGGCGCGTATTGGCGTTTCCCACGGTACCCGACTGCACGGCGGAGCCGTTGTCGATGCGGGTGGGGTCGGCCGATGGACGGAGAGAAACGATGCGCTGGAGGTCTTCGCAGCTGCGCACCGGCTTTCTCTGCCGGGACGAGCCGTAGTCCAGCACATAGATACAGACGCTGTCCCGGGAGCATTCCCGGTTGGAGGCGAACAGGGTGTATTTGCCGTCGGCCGTGTCCACAAGGAGGAAATCGTCGGCCGGAGAACTGAAGGGGAAGCCCATGTTCACGGGTTCTCCCCAGGTTCCGTTTTCGTCGTCCCAGGCGGAGGAGTAGAGGTCGTATCCGCCCATGCCGAAGAGGCCGTCCGACGCGAAGTACAGCGTTTTTCCGTCCGGGGAAAGCATGGGGAAAATTTCGCTGCCGGTGGACAGCAGCCCTTCCTCCACAGGACGGGGCGCGCGCCAGAGGCTGTCCAGGTTCTCCGTCACGAAGAGGCTCCGGCTGCCGGAACGGTCCGGGGCCGAGAAGTACAGGACATCGGCCCCTTTGGGATAGTAGAGCGGATAGCCCTGCAGGGAGTCCAGCGGATGGGGAGAGGCGTACCAGGCGTGCGGTTCCAGCGGGTAGTAAAGGAAGAAATCCTTGCGAGAGAAGCGCTGGCGGGCCACCACGTGGGGGACGGCACAGAAATCCATCATGTTGAGCGCATTCTGCGAGGCGGCCGCCTTCCCCTCCTCTCCCAGCGAAAGGTACAGGCCGATGGCTTCCTCGAAACGGCAGGCCCGGTGGAGGCTGTCGGCCCGGGCCAGGATCTTGTCGGGGGAAAGCCGGGCGGGCGCAAGGGGCATGGTGATGGGCACCGGTGCGTCCATGATGTTCTGGGCCCGCAGGGAAAGCCCCGCCGAGACCAGGAAAAATATGACCGTAAGGATGCGCTTCATTTGTTAATAGCCTACAAAATTACGAATTTGTTCGGACAAAGCCGGGAAAAAGGCCAAAAATTTCTTAAATCAGAAAAAATTAGTAAATTTGCAGCCTATTTTGCGGTAGTGTCTATTGACACCGCCTCAAATTTTGACAAAATAATTTATAAAACATAAACAAAATGCAAAGCAAAGGTTGGATTCGATTCGTAGCGATTCTGCTCGCCATTGCCAGCATTTGGCAGCTCTCCTTTACGCTGGTCACCCGCCTGCAGGAGAACAAGGCCGCCAAATACGCCGAGCAGCAGGCCGTGCAGTTCGTAGAATCAAACAATGTGCCCGCCGAAGTCCGCGAATACGTGCAGGACTCCGTGGCCAACATCAGAAACAGAGCCTATATTGACTCCATCAATGCGGAGAAAGTGTTCCTCGGATACACTTTCAAGAGCGTCAAGGAAAAGGAAATCAACCTGGGTCTGGACCTCAAGGGCGGCATGAACGTGATGCTGCAGGTTCAGCTCGAGGACCTTGTGAAAGCCTTGTCCGGAGGCAGCACGGACCCGGATTTCGTCGCCGCCCTCGCTCTGGCCAAACAGAACAACGTGAACTCCAGCCAGGATTTCATCGGCCTGTTTGCCGATGCCTGGAACCAGGTGGCTCCCCAGCGCCGCATGGCAGAGGTTTTCGCCACCTACGAGCTGCGTGACAAGGTGTCCAACGACGCCACCAACGCAGAGGTTGTGAACGTGATCCGCAACGAGGCCAAGAGCGCCGTTGACAATTCCTTCAACGTACTCCGCAGCCGTATCGACCGCTTCGGTGTCACCCAGCCCAACATCCAGCAGGTAGGCAACTCCGGCAAGATTCTCATCGAACTGCCGGGAGTGAAGGATCCTGAGCGTGTGCGCAAGCTCCTGCAGGGTACCGCCTCCCTCGAATTCTGGCCCACCTATCAGGGCAACGAGGTTGACCTCTACGCCGTGGACGCCCGCGTGAGCGAAATCCTGCGCAACCTCGGCGACTCCTCCGCCGTTGCCAATCCGCTCTTCGAGGTGCTTTCCCCCTCCGGTTGGAACAACGCCTGCATCGGCTTTGCCCAGGGCGTGGACACCGTGAAGGTGAACCAGTACCTGGCCATGGCTTCCGACGTGCTGCCGGCCGGTTTCCGCGGCCTGTGGTCCGTGAAGCCCACCAGCTTCGTGAAGGGGACCAACCTGTATGAACTGGTAGGCATCAAGGTGAACTCCCGTGACGGCAAGGCTCCGCTGGACGGCGGTGTCGTGACCGACGCCCGCGTGAACTTCAACGGTGCACAGCAGGGCGGCAGCGGCGCACCTTCCGTCTCCATGACCATGAATGCCGAGGGCGCCTCCATCTGGGCCCGCCTCACCAAAGACAATATCGGCAAGCAGGTGGCCATCGTCCTGGACGGCCTGGTGTATTCCTATCCTACCGTCAACACCGAAATCACCGGCGGTTCTTCCGAAATCACCGGCAACTTCGACGTGCAGGAAGCCGAAGACTTGGCCAACGTGCTCAAATCCGGTAAGCTCCCCGCCCCTGCCACCATCATCCAGGAGCAGGTGGTCGGCCCTTCCCTGGGTTCCGCCTCCATCCGGGCCGGTCTCATCTCCTTCCTCATCGCCTTCTGCCTGGTGCTCATCTATATGGTGTTCTTCTATCAGGGAGCCGGCGTCATCGCAGACATCGCCCTTCTGTGCAACGTGCTGCTGCTGTTCGGCGTACTGGTTTCCTTCGGCGCCGTCCTCACCCTGCCCGGTATCGCCGGTCTGGTCCTGACCCTGGGTATGGCCGTGGATGCCAACGTGATCATCTATGAGCGCATCAAGGAGGAACTGGCCGCCGGCAAGGGCTTCTCGCTGGCCGTACACGACGGTTACAAGAACGCCTACAGCGCCATCATCGACGGCCAGCTCACCACCCTCATCACCGGTATCATCCTCTATATCTTCGGTTCCGGTCCCGTGCAGGGCTTCGCCACCACCCTCATCATCGGTATCATCACTTCGGTGCTCACCTCTATCTTCATCACCCGCATCATCTTCGATGACCGCATCAAGAGAGGCAAGACCGTGGCCATGAGCAACAAGCTCACCCAGAATATCCTCAAGAACACCAAGGTGGATTTCATCGGCCTGAAGAAGTGGTCCTATATCATTTCCGGCGCCATCGTCATCATTTCCATCGCTTCCATCGCCTTCAAGGGCTTCAGCTACGGTGTCGATTTCACCGGCGGCCGTACATACGTTGTGCGCTTCGACAAGAGCGTCACCGCCGAGCAGGTCCGCGCTTCCGTGGAAACTACCTTCCAGGAGGCCGCCCAGGCTGCCGGCATCGACCAGTATTCCGTGGAAGTGAAGCAGTTCGGCGGCGACGCCCAGATGAAGATCACCACCCAGTACAAGAACGACCAGGAAAGCACTGCCGTTGACAGCGAAATCGAAGGCCTCCTGTACAAGGCCCTGAAGGGCTTCTACGCCGAGGACATCCAGATTTCCGACTTCACCTCCTCGCTGGAGAACCCCAACGGTATCATCTCCTCCGACAAGGTGGGTCCCACCATCGCCCGCGACATCACCCGCAGCGCTTTCATCGCCGTGTTCCTGGCCCTGCTGGCCATCTTCGCCTACATCGCCTTCCGCTTCAAGGGTTGGACCTGGGGTCTGGGCGGCGTGGTCTCCCTGGCTCACACGGCTCTCATCGTGATTGGCTTCTTCTCCCTGTTCAACGGTATCCTGCCGTTCAACCTGGACGTTGACCAGACGTTCATCGCCGCCATCCTCACCATCATCGGTTACGCCATCAACGATAACGTGGTTATCTTCGACCGTATCCGTGAGCAGCGCGGCCTGCACCCGAAGGAAGACTTCCGCACCACGGTGAACACCGCTCTGAACGCCACCCTCACCCGTACCCTCAACACGTCCGTGTCCACCCTCCTGCCGATGCTCGCCATCGCCTTCTTCGGCGGCGAAAGCATCCGTGGTCTGGCCGTGGCTCTGTGCCTGGGTGTAATCATCGGTACCTACGCTTCCATCATGATCGGTACTCCTATCATGTACGATGCCACGGTAGCCGCTGCCAAGAAGAAGGAGCAGAAATAGCTTCTTTTCGATAAGTAAAACCGCGACCTTGCAAGGGCCGCGGTTTTTTTACGATTTTGCGGAAATCCCGTCACCCCATACCGGCCCGTGGCGGGGTTGTAAAATTGCCGGCTCCCGTTGCGGGGCCGGTTTTTTTTGCTATTTTTGTGCATGAATAATCAAAACCCTTTTTCGGCCCAAAACCGGAATCAGCAACTTTCCTCGCCCGAGCAGATCGGCAGCACGCTCAGGATAACGGCCCTGCCCACCTATCTTCTGGCGGCTACGGCGCTGTTATTGCTGGCCGCCTTTTTCGTATGGGGTTTTCTGGGCAGCGTTTCCGACAAGGTTTATTATAACGGCGTCGTGTTCCCCCTGGAGGGGACAACGGACGTTTCCCTGCCCAACCGGGGCATGGTGCGCACGATGTTCGTCCGCAGCGGAGACCCTGTCACGCCGGGGCAGTCCGTCGCCCTTATCTCCATGGAGGACAGTTACAGCATCCTCACCAGCACGGTGGAAGGCACGGTAATCAGTACCAAGGTGGAAAAAAGCGGGATGGTGCATCTGGAGGCGGTGCTTGAGCCCCATCCGCACCTGATGCCCGGCATGACCGCCATTGTCACCCTGCAATGAGGGAAATGTTGATAACTTGATTTGGGCGGACAAGGGAAAAACGTTACCTTTGTTCCTATGAGTTTTGTGCACCTTCATGTCCATACCCAGTACTCCATCCTGGACGGACTTTCTTCCATAGGACAACTTTTCGACCGGGCCGACGAGCTGGGCATGCCGGCCCTGGCCATCACCGACCACGGCAACATGTACGGGGTGAAGGAGTTCTTCAAACACGCCAAGAAACACCCCAACGTGAAGCCCATCATCGGCTGCGAGGTGTATGTGTCCAAGGGGGACCACCGGCTGAAGGAGAAGGGGTACTATCACTTGATTCTGCTGGCCAAAAACTACACCGGCTACCTTAATCTGGTGAAAATCGTGTCGGAAGGGCACGTGAACGGCATGTATTACAAGCCCCGGGTGAGCCATGAGGTCATCGAGAAGTACCACGAAGGGCTTATCTGCTCGTCGGCCTGCATGGCGGGCGAGGTGCCGCGCGCAATCCTTGCACACGACGAAAAAGCCGTGGAGGACGCCATCCTTTGGCACAAAGGCGTGTTCGGGGAAGACTATTACCTGGAGGTGATGAAGCACAAGACGGAGGTGCCCGGCCTGGACAATGAGCTGTACAAAAACCAGTGCTACTACGACGAGGAAATCTTCCGCCTGGGGCAGAAGTACGGGATTAAGGTGATCGCCACCAACGACGCCCACTTCGTGCGCAAGGAGGACGGCCCCGTGCACGACCGCCTCATCTGCCTGACAACCAACGCTTACATCGACGACACCGACCGCCTGCGCTACACCCAGCAGGAATACATCAAGTCGGAGGAGGAGATGCGGGAACTGTTTCCGGACCATCCGGAGGCCCTGGAGAACACGCTGGAGGTGGCCGCCAAGGTGGAATCCTATTCCATCGACCGGGAGCCTGTGCTGCCCGTCTTTGAAATCGACCCGGCTTTCATGGCCGATATCGACACCTACCTGGAAAAATACAAGGACATCATCGATGCCGGCCGATGCGACAAGCACGGCACCTACCGCGGAGACGGCTTCTGCCATTCGGTGGCCTATCTGTGCCACCTTACCTTCGAGGGCGCCCGGCAGCGCTACGGGGAAGAGCTCACGGCGGAGCAGACGGAGCGCATCGACTTCGAACTCAAGACCATCTGCCGCATGGGATTCCCGGACTATTTCCTCATCGTCCAGGACTATATCGCGGCATCCCGGGCCATGGGCTCCATGGTGGGACCGGGCCGAGGCAGCGCCGCCGGTTCCGTGGTGGCCTACTGCCTCAAAATCACCAATCTGGACCCGATCAAGTACCAGCTCCTGTTCGAGCGGTTCCTGAATCCGGACCGCATCTCCATGCCGGATATCGACGTGGACTTCGAAGACCTCACCAAGGCGCACGACTATGTGGAGAAAAAGTACGGGGCCAGCCATGTCTCCCGCGTGATTACCTTCGGCACCATGGCGGCCAAGAGCGCCATCAAGGACGTCGCGCGCATCAGCCGCGTCTCCATTGACGAGAGCAACCGCCTCACCAAGATGGTGCCCGACCGCCTGAGCGAGAAAAAGGAAAAGGAATACCCCTTCAACCCCAAGCTGGACGACCTCAAACCCGGCTTCAAGAGGGTGGAAAGGGACGGAAAAACCTACCAGAAAGGGCTGGAGGACGTAGATGTCAAGATTACCCTCAAGAATTGCTATCGGCTTGTCCCCGAGTTTATTGAGGAGCTGAAAAACGGGCCGGAAATCAACCGGGAGGTGCTGAAATATGCCCAGGCGCTGGAGGGGACGGTGCGGCAGGTGGGCATGCATGCCTGCGCCACCATCATCGGCCGGGGAGACCTTACCGACTACCTCCCCATCTGCCTGTCCAAGGACAAGGAAACGGGTTTGGACGTGCATACGTCGCAGTATGACGGGCATTACATCGAAGAGGTGGGCATGCTCAAGATGGACTTCCTGGGCCTCATCACCCTGTCCATCATTCATAACTGCCTGAACCTCATCAAGGAGCACCACGGGGAAGACATCGACATTGAAGCCATCCCCATCGACGACGCCCCCACTTACGAGCTGTACGGCCGCGGAGACACCACGGCCGTGTTCCAGTTCGAATCCGAGGGCATGAAAACCTGGCTGCAGAAACTGCGCCCGTCCCGCTTCGAGGACCTGATTGCCATGAACGCCCTCTATCGGCCCGGGCCGATGGATTATATCCCGGACTTCGTGGCCCGCAAACAGGGCGAGCAGGCCATCGAATACGACCTTCCCGAAATGGAGGAATATCTGCAGGACACCTACGGTGTCACCGTGTACCAGGAACAGGTGATGCTGCTTTCCCAGAAGCTGGCCGGCTTCACCAAAGGCGAGGCCGACAAGCTCCGCAAGGCCATGGGAAAGAAGCAGATAGACATCCTGAACTCCCTCAAGGACAAATTCATGACGGGCGGGACCGCCAACGGGCATCCGGAAAAGGTGCTGGACAAGATCTGGAAAGACTGGGAGAAGTTTGCCCAGTATGCCTTCAACAAGTCCCACGCCACCTGTTATGCCTGGGTGAGCTACCAGACAGGCTGGCTCAAATGCCACTATCCTTCGGAGTTTTTCGCCAGCTGCCTCAACTGTGCCAAGAGCATGGAGGAAATCACCAAGATCATGGACGACTGCAAAGGCCATGGCATCAAGGTGCTGAGCCCGGACATCAACGAAAGTGCCGACCACTTCACCGTGAACAAGAACGGAGACGTGCGCTTTGCCCTGGGTTCCATCAAGGGCTTCGGTGCCAACGTCGTGGAGGCCATCCTCAGGGAAAGGGAAGAAAACGGCTTGTTTACAGACGTTTACGACTTTGTGGAGCGCATGGCGGGCTGCGTGAACCGCAAAAGCTTTGAGTCGCTGGTGAATTCCGGCGCCCTCGACAGTTTCGGGCACAAACGCAGCATGTACTTCCAGCCGGGCCGCGGCGGAGAAATGTTCATCGACCTTGTTACCCGCTATGGGGAACTGTACAAGAACGACACCCTTTCCAGCGCTTCCTCGCTCTTCGGAGACATGGAGGAAATGAAACCGGAGCGCCCGCCCCTGCCCGACAACGAGGGGGAGATGGACATCATGGAACTCCTGCAACGGGAAAAAGAACTCGTGGGCATGTACCTCAGCTCCCATCCCCTGGACCGTTACCAGTTCGAAATCAAGAATTTCACCACCTGCAAGCTGACCGACCTGTCCAACTACGTCTCCGAGTGCGAAAGCAAGAAAAAGACGGACAAGGTGTATGTGGCCGGCATCGTGACGGACTTCAAACAGCTCACCACCAAAACCGGAAAACCGTATTCCCGCACCCAGCTGGAAGACTACAGCGGCTCCTATGAACTGGCTCTCTTCGGAAAAGACCACGAGGCCTTCATGCAGTACATGCAGCCGCATGCCGCCCTTTTCCTGGAAGGCTCCGTGGAAGAGAAGTTCTTCCTCAAGCCCGAAGAGCGCGCGCAGGGAAAAACGGCTCCCTGGGCCTTCAAACTGAAGAAAGTCACCCTGCTGGGCAACATCAGCGACGACATCCTCACCGGCTTCTGCCTGGACATCACCACGCCCATGCTCACCCAGCAGTTCCGCCAGGACCTGGTGAAAGTTATCAAGAAGCACAAGGGAAAAATCCCCCTCACGCTGTATCTGTTCGACCCCGGCACCCGCTACCGCATCCAGTTCTACTCCAAGAAGTTCCAGGTGGCCGTCACCTCCGAGTTCATCCGGGACCTCCGCGCCATCGGCATCGACAAGTACGAAGTTACGCGGAAGTAAAATCCTCAAAAAAGGCGATTTTGCAGAAATGGGACAAGTTTTTGCGGTCAGTCCGTGCGTCCCGTCACGGACTGATTCGGGCACAGACAGTCGTTTGGTTACAAACAAAAAGGGCCCGACCGAAAAGATTCTTCACTTCGCCCTTCGGCAAGCTCAGGGCAAGTTTCGGAATGACAGTCCGGCGTCGAATGATCGTCCTCTGTCATTCTGAGGCAGGTTCAACTGCCGAAGAATCTACTTTCTGGTCGGCCCTTTGTTTTCGGGAAAGATGCCTGTTATTTGGCCAGTTTGAAGCCGATGCGGTAGTTGTCGTAACCTTCGGCCAGTTTGGCAATGGACGAGACCTGGGAGGAGGACTGGCCCAGCTTGGAGGTGAGCTTCTTGATGAAGGCCATGGCCTTGTCGGCCGGGAAAAGCATGCGGGCGCCGCCGGAGGAGGATTCGAGGGTGCCGGTCATGTTCAGGAACTGCATGGACTTGCCGAAGGTGAGGGACACCGTGCGCTCGCCGTCGCCCACTTTGTAGCTGCCGGGGAGGCTCAGGGAGCCCAGGTTCAGGGTGAAGCTGCCGTCGGCCTTGTTGAAGGTCCAGCTGAGGGCGCCGGGCTTGACCCCGATCTTGGCCAGGTATTCGTCGGCCTTGGTTTCGATGCCGGAGGTGACGGCGCTGCCGGCCAGGTTGGTGAGGATGCCTCCTTCGTTGGAGGTGGCCGATACGGCGACGCCGTTATAGGAATAGGTGCCGTCCAGGGTCACCGGACCGGAATAGATGGCCCCTGCCATATTGGTGAGCACGTTGCCGATTTTGCCGAAATCGATGTTTCCAAGCCCGCTCTGGGCAGAGGCGGTAAAGGAAAGGGCCACAGCGAGGGCCACGACTGAAACGAGTTTTTTCATGGTATGAATCATTTATAAATTTTCTTCTGTTTCCGGCCAGCCCTGGGCTTTGACCGGGAATTCGACGCCTTCCGGTGTAACCAAAACCGTGCCAACCTCCGGCTGTGCGAGGTGGCCGATGATGTCGAAGGTCTGAAAATCGCGGCGGAACTTTTCCAGCTGCAGGATGGGAATCACGAAAAGGAGGCGGTTGTCGTCTCCCCCGTTCATCGCCGCCGACACCGGGTCCATGTCCAGTTCCCGTCCCAGGGCGAAGCTGTTGCCCTCGAAGGGAATTTTTTCGGCATAGACCTTGGCGCCCAGGCCGCTGTCGCGGGAAAGGCGCTTCAGGGCGTCAGAAAGGCCGCGGGTGACAAAATAGCCGTAGGACGGGTAGATTTCCACGTCTTCCAGCCTGGAGACCACGGAGGCGTCCAAATCCGGCCTCAAGTAATCCCCTACCACCATCTTGTACTGCCCCATGTCGGGCTGGACGCCGTCTTTGGCGAAGCTGCGGGCCCCGCGCTCCAGCAGCTGAAGGCCCAGATAGGCCGCACCCAGGGCGCCGGAAACGCAGATAAGGTCCTTGGACGAGGCGGCCATGCGGCGCTTATCCGTAAGATGCGAGCACTCCCCCGTGGCCGCCACCGACACATACAGTCCGTTGCCCGAGGGCTGGAGGTCCAGGTTCACGGCTTCAAAACCATGTTCCTTGGCCGCCACCGTAATGCCCATCCACAGGTCTTTCACCTGCGGAAGGTCCAGTTTGGCCGATACGCCCAGCACCACATTGAGCAGCCTGGGATGCGCCAGGGCGGCGTACAGCTCTCCCACGACGCCCACTACACACTTGTAACCCAGGTGTTTAAGGGGGAAATAGACCAGGTTGAAGTCGATTCCTTCCAGATACATGCGGGCGGCGGTGGTCACCTTCCCTCCCTTGGGGGAGGCGTAGGTGAGCCCGGAGACGGGAGAATATGCGGAGAGGCGATAGAGCTGGTCTATCGCCTCTACTTTTCCAATGTCGGAGAATGAATCTGCCATACTTTGTAGAAGCGCTTAACTTCTGCAAAGATAACAATTATTTCTTTAGGGAAGGCGTGGCGTTGGGAAGGAAGTCGTTGGTGGAGTTGTTGGTGTCCACAAGCTTTCCGTCCGCGACATTGCGCCGTACACTCTTGCCGAAACGGGCGGGGTCGCGGTCATAGTCTCCCGCATGCGTCCAGCCGGCATCGAAGGCGGCGGGCCAGGGGTTCTGGTAGAAGGAGTCCTCCAGGCAGCAGTTCACGGCGTCCAGGACCCATTCGCCGGGAATCACCCAGACATCCTCGTCGGCCAGGTCGTAGTCGAAGTTCCACTCCTGGAAATGGAAGAAATAGGTTCCGCTCCAGTGATGGTTGGTCATGATGGTTTCGGCGGTCTCGTTGTACGGAGGAATCACGATGGCATAGCTCTCGAAGCCGCGGTTGTGAAGGGAGGTGATGGTACGGGATTCCTTGAACCAAATATTGAGGTTCGCCACATCGGGATTGTCGGTGTCGGGATAGAGGTCGTTTTCGTCGTAGAATTCAAAGTCGGCCTTGCTGAGGTCGATGGCGTTGGGATTGCCTTCGATGAGGTTTTCGCCATCCTTGTAGGAGGCGGTGTAGTCGATGGCGGCGAGGGCCAGGACGATGGATTCGCCGGGAGCGACCGGGTGCTCGTCACCCCTGCCGGGGATGGCGTACATATTGTTCACGGCCAGTCCGTCCGTAAGTTCGGGGTACTCGTAATAGGCGCCTGCGCTGGTGATGGTGCCGACGATGTAATTGGTCACGAACAGCACGCCGTCGGCATAGACCACATGGTCGGAATTGTTGGTGAGCTTGATGTACTGGTCCATGGAGGGGCTGGTGGAGCCTTCAATGGGGCTGCCGGTGAAATACACCTCTTCGATGAGCAGTTCGCCGGGCTCCACGTTCCGGTAGCTTTGCTCGATGGTGGCTTCGGCCAGCACGCTGGTGCCGAAGAGGACTTCCACCTTGCCGCTGCGGTTCTCCGTAGCGTTGGCGTTGGGGGCTACGGTGAGTTTGAGGCCTTCTCCGGCCGGCTCGGCGACAATCCAGTCGGCGCTGCTGTTTACCGTGTAGGTGTATCCCTGTGGAACACTCATTTCAAACGTTCCACCCAGGGCGATCGCCTTGAAGCTGTTCTTGGCGGGGTCGGCCGGGGCCACCGGGGCGGCCTGCACCACGGCGATGGTCTGGGAAAGGGATTCGGACTTCACCACAATCTGGCTGCTGCGGGCCGATGCCTCGGTGAACGGACCGACGTTCACGGAAAGGGTCTGGGTGCCGACGGTTCCGCTGGCGGCCCCCAGGCTGATCCAGCTGTCTCCGGCAGAAACGGTCCACTCCTGGTTGGACGTGACGGTAAGCGTGGCGTTGCCTCCTTCGGGGCCCAGGTTGATGGTGGTGGTGGAAACCGTCAGTTCGGGGGTGACGGTCTTTTGGCAGGCCGCTGCGACGACGAGCGCGAGGGCTGCGATGACAAACGATTTTTTCATAATCTGTTAAGTATTAAAAATTTATTCCTAAACAAAGGGTGCTGTAAAATGCCGATCCGAAGCCAGTCGGAAAGCCGGCGCCGCCGGAAGCCTGTGCATAAAGGGACAGGCAGGCGGAGAGCTGGCGCTCGGCATAAAGCAGCAGATGCGCATCGTACGAGCCGGCGCAGATTCGGGCATACTGTTCCTGCCAATAGGCGGCAACGCGCACATCGGTATATTCCTCCGGTATCCGGAGACCGCCGGCAAAAGGCCGGTACAGGCCGCCGCCCAGGGCCGCTTTCCAGTGCCAGAGTCCCCTCTGGCGACGGTAGCCGGCGTCCAGGGCGGCCCGGAGCCCGGAATGGGCCAGGGAGCGCAGCGGGTAGGCGTAATTCTCTTCGTTACGGGTATAGACGGCGCGGGCCTCCAGACTCCAGCATCGCCGCCACTGAAGCAGGCCGTCCAGTCCGGCGGCCAGGGTGCCGCTGCGGAACATCTCGGCCCGGGCCAGCTCCCGGATGTATCCGGCGGCACCATTGTCCAGGATGTTTTCCTGGCCGATGCGCCACTGGAAGCGGGCGAAGCCGCCGGCTTTCCAGGCGAGCTCCCCGCTGCGGGAAAGGTACTGGACCCGGACGTCGGCCTCTCTTGTATATAATTCCGTATAAGGAATTTCGGTCTGATTGGGCAGGGGCAGATAGTGGACAATCTCCAGCAGGCTGTAGGAAGCCGCCGCGTTCCAACCGCTTTCCCGCAGCGGAATCCAGGCGGCCGCCACGCTGATGCCGTTTCCGGTATAGCGGGTGTTCATATTGGTGTCGGTGGCGCCGCTGAAACGGGCAAAATGGCTTCCGAGGCCCGTGAGATGCAGAATGGCCGTGTTTTTGCCCCGCTCGTTGAGAAAGCTCATGGTCTGGGTCTGGCTGTAGCGGCGGTAGGCCAGGCTGGCATCCAGCACATAGCCCGGCACGGGGCGCCATCCGGCCGAGGCGGTGACAGCGAGGTCGGAAACGATGTTGCGGGGACGGGGGTCGGCCTGGCGGTATTCGTGGAGGGCCCGGTAAGCGCCCTCGGCGCCCCAGTGGAACCGGCCCCGGCGGGCCGTATAGCCGCCGGAGAAGACATATTCCTCCTTCCGGAGGTCTCCGCCCACCGTGTCGGCCATCACGTACGGATACAGCGTAGAATAGTCCGAAGAACTGTTCCACAGGACGCCGCGCTTGACGCCGTTGGCATAACGGACCTTGCCGCGCACGGCCGAAAGCGAGTCCAGGCGCACCAGGATGCCGATATCGATCCGCCCTTCGCTGAGGCCCCGGCCCTCTTCCCGCACAAGGGGCGAAAGGTCGTTGCCGTAGTTCCAGGAGGCGGCCGCAGCGGTGTAAGTGGCGTCGGGGCCGAAGAGATAGGCGGCGGCGCTCCCGCCTTCGCTCACCCGCACCTTCTCGCCGCGGGCGTAACTGCGCTGCACGGCCGAAAGGCTGTCCGTGGCGGGCAGCAGCAGGGAAAGCGATATAAGAAGGCCTGTCATCATCTGAGGACGGTGAGTTTAAGTTCCAGGACCTGATCGTCTTCCAGGATGTTCACGGCCGTGGCGGGCGTGCCGAAGGCCGAGAAACGGACCGTGGCGCGGCTGCCGTCGGCAAAAAGGGCGTCTCCGTCGAAGGAGATGACATACACGCCTTTCTGTATCTGCAGGCGGGCCTGGTTGTTCACGAAGGTGGGGAAGGGATAGGACATGCCGGTATTGAGGTTGCGCAGCTGGTTGCCGGGAAGGGCCGGGTCCACGGCGATGGACACGGCCTGGCGGCCGTCCGGGAGAACGGCCTGCAGGCTGAGCTGGCAGTGCAGCTTGTCCACGGCAGGCTTGGTGCAGCCGCCGAGAAGAGCCAAAAGGCTGATTATGAGAAGTTTGTATCTCATAAGTTAAGCATCAGTTCCATGCCGAAGTAAGGGGTGCCGGAGCGGCGTTTCACCACACCGTTCACCTCGTAGTCGGGCGCCACGGTAAAAAGCCGGTTCACGAAAAGGGACACCGTGGCCTTGTCCCGGAACAGCTTCTTGGTGGCTTTGAGGTTGACATTCATATAAAAGGGGATGCGGCGGTAATCCAGCAGTGCGCCGGAGAACACGCGCACCATCTGGTGCAGGATGCCGTCGGCATCGGAAGCGTCGGTATAAGGGTGCCGCCGGAGGTTTTTGTCCAGGTAGGCCACGGGGCGGGAATCGTCGGCCATGGTCTGCTGGCCGGTGAACCAGGTGCACTGGAAGGAGGTGGAGAAAATGAGGCCGAGCCGCGGCACCTGCGTGTCGAACAGGAAGTTGGTGTTGAACGACTCGTACAGATAGCTGTCGTTCTTTTCGTAAATGCCGATGTAGGGGTACGGCTTGCCGTTGATGACGGAGGAGGGGCGCTCGTATTCCGGCTGGCTGTTCATGTACTGCGTGAGGAACCAGGCTCCGTTTACCGTGAGGCGGGTGTTCACCACCGGAATGCGGCCCGTGGACAGGGTGTATTCGACACCTTTTTTGAGGGTGCGGCTTCCGTTGGTGGTGAGGCCGTAGGCCACCAGGGTGGTGTCCGGCACGTACGGGGTGGTTTCCAGGGAAGGCGGGCCGGTGAGGGTGCTCTTGTCGATGGCCTGCTCGTTGTAGTCCTTGGAAATGAGCTGCCTGTATTCGCTGCCGCCGCGGAAGCCGGAGGTCATGTCCTCCACGAAATAGTCCACGGACAGCGTCCAGCCGTTCCAGGAGGCATCGGCCCCGATTTCCCATTTCAGGTTGCGGGCGGCGTCCAGCGAGCGGTTGGTCGGGTCGATGGTATAAACGAGCATGTTGATGCGGCGGAGTTCCCGTTCGGTGGGCCAGTAGTTCATCTGGAGCTTGTCGGAATAGATGGTTTCCGGGTATAGCATCTCCATGGTGGGAAACTTGCTGTGAAGGCCCACGCCGCCGTAGAGGCCGCTTTCCAGCTTGTAGCCCCAAAGAAAGGCCTGGGGCATCTCCAGGCGGAGATTGGCGCGGGGATCCAGGTAGGGCTTGGCCTGGATGGCGTAGGTTTTGTCGGCCCCCAGGAGCATGGACATTCTCAGGCCCACAGCGCCTTCCAGGGTGAAGGGACCCAGCGGGAAGCGGACGTTCTCCTCTGCGAAAAGGGCCAGCTGGCTGTCGGCCGGGATGTCATAATAGGCACGCGGGCGCGAGCTCATGGTGGTGGACAGCGGGCGCGTGATGTCGAAAATCGTTCCCTGGCCCAAGTTTTTGTCGAAGTTCCACTCGGCCCCGGCCTTGAGGCGGTGGATGCCTTTCCGGAAACGGGCCACGGCGTTCACGAAGGCGTACAGCGGCCTTCCGTCCACCTGGAGGGTGGCTTCGTAACGCGTGGGGACGATGACAGCGTCGAATTCGCCGGGCTCCCGGGAGACGGAAATGGGCGTTTCAGACGACAGGATAACGTTTTTCCAGCGGTCGATGAGGTCGCGCTGGTAACTGAGGGAGGCGTTGACGCTGAGGGTGCGGAAGAAGGACTCGTCGTCCTTGGCCTGGAGGGTGTAGTCGGCCCCCAGCTGGAAGCGGTTGTAGGAGGAACGGTAGGTTTCGGCCGGAATGCCGTCCACCTCGTCGATATCCTGGTCGCTTTTGCGGTCGTCGAAGGAGCCGGTGTAGTCGAAGCTGCCGTTGAGGCTGTGGATGAAGCTTTCTCCCTTTGCCCAGCTGCGGCCGCCGCGGAGGCTGCCGGTGAGGCGTTTGTAGTTCTGGCGGACGTTGCGGGGATCGGAGCGGGCATCCAGGAAATTGACGCTGGCATTGAGGGTGCGGCGCTCTTTTCCGCCCCATTCCCAGCCCTTGCCGGCATAGACCAGCTTGGAGGTCATATCGCTCTTGAAACGGGCCCGGAGGTCGTTTCCGCCCTTGATCCGCTTGATTTGGATGAGGCCGCTGGTGAGGTCTCCATGCTCCACGGAAGCGATGCCGCGCACCACGTCCACGGTTTCGATGTCTTCCGTGCCGATGGTGCGCATGTCGGTTCCCAGGTTCACATAATGGGAGCCCAGATTGCTCCAGGCCGGGGTGTATTGCAGGTTGGCGTTGTTCCCCAGGGGCTTTCCGTCAATGGAAAACTGCGTTCCCAGGGCCGATGTGGCATAGTCCGACGACAGGGAACCCGCGGCCCGCAGGTTCACGATTTGCGGGGTTCCCAGGGCCGGATTGCTGGAGGATCCCCCCGGAAGGAGCTCCAGGATGTCGGCGATGCTGGAGGGCTGGATGTGGGCGATGGCGTCGGCCCCGATCTTTGAAGAGGAAGTGAGGCCGCGGTTTTCCTGGGCGGTGACAACAACCTCGCGGAGGGATAAAATATCCTGCTTGAGGCGGTAGGTGCCCCCGTTTACAAGGGCTGCCCGGAGCGGCTTGTACCCCATGGACGAGATGGTGATGGGCGTATTTTCGCGGGTTTTCAGCAAAAAAGAGCCCTGAGAGTCCGTTAAGGCCCAGTTTTTTCCCTGGGTGACCGCTGCGCCGGGAATGGGCGCTCCGGTGGACGCATCTTTCACCGTTCCGGAAAAAACTTCCTGCCCCGCCGCAGCCAAGCAGCCAAGCAGGAGGGCGAGCACCACAGTATGATGGTGTTTTGCAGTCATGGTTTTTCAATGTGGAGTGCAAAGGTAGCGCGTCGGAACAGGCTGGAAAATCCCTATTTTTGGGGATCGTTCCGGCCGAAATGACTATTTGTTGTTAAAGGAACGAAAGCGCTTATAAACTACCTTTGCAGTCCTTTAAAAGCACGCGTATGCAAGAACCTGTTATTTCCTGCGAGCATCTGACGCATTTTTACGGAAAGCGCAAGATCTACGAGGACCTGAATTTTACGGTGGAGCCGGGTCGCATCGCGGGCGCCCTGCTGGCCCTCTCGCAATGGATTCCGGAAATCCAGCGCAAGCGCCTCAAACTCACCCTGCACCTGCCCTACAGCCAGACCGGCATGCTGGCCATGATTACCGTTTACGGCCTGGTGGCCCTCACCGTCCTCTTTGGCCTGCAGGCCCTTGCAAGCGCCTGGGCCATGGGAACTTGGGTCCCGGCCGAGCTGGTAACCCACATTCTCCGGACCATGGCGGTCTGGTACCTGGCCGGATGGGCGGCATACCTTTTTACATCGGCCCTGTGCCTGGAGCCCACCTGGCGCATGCGGGTGGTGCTGCTGCTGGTGGCCGCAGGGGCCCTGCGCCTGATGTTCCTTTCCGGTGTTCCGGAGGCCTACAATGGCTTTTTCCCCTGGATGTTTGTGTATGTACTGCTCTCCGGCGGTCTTCTTTTCTCCGGAGTGGCCCGTTTCAAAGAAGGACTTCAAGATTAGACAGCCATGAAAAACTACGGAAAAATCTTTCTCATCGCCTCCTGTGCCGCCCTTTTCTTCTGGGTGGTCCCCTGGCTGTATAACCTGATTACCCTGAAGCCTTACCACGCGGCTTTTACGCTGTACAGCTGCACCCTGCACGATTTTGCCTCGCTGGACCGCAGCGAAGGACGGGGTTTCCAGTTCGTGGACACAAAGGGAAACATCCACGGCGACGAGGCCCAGCCCATGTTCTACGCCTCCGTGCTGGCCTCGCGCGGCGCCCTGCCGGACACCCTGGAAGGCCGGCGGATAAGCCTGGAAGAAATTGAACGCAACGCCGTTTTCGCCTCGGCCGACCCCAAAGACATCAACCGCACGCTGCCGCCCGTACATCTTCTGATGGAGAGCGTTCCCGAACGCCTGGAGCTCAAAGACCCGGAAGATGCGCTGGTGAGCCGCTCCCACAGCATCGACATCGTGAAAATGGCCACCAACGAGGTCCGGGAGCAGAAATCGGCCCTCTTCAATGACGCGCTCAGAAAGCAGGGCTTTGTGTATCCGGCCCGGCTTTTCAACGGCAATCCCAGCAACCGCAAAGCCTATGACGAAGGTTACCTGGTAACCGATGCGCAGGACAAACTCTACCAGCTCAAGCAGGTGAACGACACCGTCACCGTGCGCCATTTCCCGGAGGCCGACGGCCTGGGCCTCAAGTTCGTGATGATTACCGAATTTGAGAACCGAGCCACCCTGGGCTATCTGGTGAGCGCGGAAAACCGCCTCCATATCCTTCTCCCGGACGGGCACGTCGTCCCTACGGAGGTTCGTTTTACACCGGAGAAGGAAAGCCTGATGGTGGTGGGAGACCTGTTCTACTACACGGTGAAAACATCCACCGACAAGGGTGAGCGCTTCTGGGCGCTCCGCAGCGACGATTTCACCCTGGTGGATACGCTGAGCCGCCCTTACCCCCGCGACAGGTCTTTCCCGGGGCTTCGCTTCACCTCTTCCGACGACGGATGGGTAAAGCCCCGGCTGTCCCTTTAGGCTCCCGCAAGGCACAAAAAAAGGCTGTATCCTTTTGGGGTACAGCCTATTTTTATGCGCTTTGCCTTAGCGGAGCTGGAAGATTACCGGGAAGGTGTAGGTTACCTTTACGGCGCGGTCACGCTGCTTGCCGGGCTTCCACTTGGGGGAGCTGGAAACGACGCGGACTGCTTCCTTGTCCAGGGACTCGTCAACGCCACGGAGAACCTTCACGTTGGTCACGCGGCCGTCGGCCTCTACGGTGAACTGGAGGGTTACACGGCCCTGCACACCGTTCTCCTTGGCAATTTCGGGATAGACGAGCTTGGCGTTCACCCACTTGGAGAACTCGTTGGCGTCTCCACCGTTGAAGGAAGGCTTGGTTTCCACGAGCTGGAACGGAATGGCTTCCTCTTCCACTTCCTCTTCAGTCACCACGGCCTCTTTGTAATCCTGGATTTCCACGGCCTGGTTGTTGTCTTCCAGGTTCATGAACAGGTCGTCGTCCAACTTGATGTCATCGTCCACGATGTCAATCTGGTCGGACAGGACGGGGATGGACGGAGCCTCCGGCGGGGGCGGGGGAAGCTCGTTCTGAATGGCAACCATCTCTTCTTCGACAAGCACCTGGGTGGTGTCTTCGAGGACGGCTACCTGAGCGTCTTTGGAAGACCAGTTGAAGGCTCCATAGACGATGCCCAGAGCAACGACAAGACCGATCTCAGTGAAGAGCAATCTCTTGTTCTCGAGGCTGGCTTTGGGTGATTTTTTGACTTCCATGTTATAATATGTTAGTGGTTGATTTTCGCTGATACAAAGATAATGCGCGATTTTTTATTACCAAAATAAATAAAGGAAAAGAATCTCGCAGTGGCGCTCATGTAATCTTTTGATTATCAGCCACTTGCCGCGCTTTCTCTTTACAAAAATCTCGCAGAAGGGGGGTAATGTGCTGTTTACCACTAAAATTGTGGCTTTTTCCAACCCGTACTATATCAGCTGTCTAAACAACTAAGGTACAAGTCTTTATGTGTTGTACCAGCGTTTTTGATTCTTTCCTTGAGCCGATAAATTCGGTTGTAAATGTACGGTTTGTCCTTCTCCAAAAGCGTGGAGATGGTGGTACTTGAAAAGCCGGAAGCGGTAAAAATGTAAAGAAGGAAATCTTCCTCTTTCCACTTGGGAAAATCGGCCCGCAAACGGGCCATTACCTGGTCATTTTTTTCGTTCAGCGTCTGCTCCAAAGAGCGCTGGACGGCGGGGTCGCTGCGGAGCCCTTCCACCAGGCTTCGTACTTCCTTCAGAATTCTGGGCTGAAGGTTGTCGGTGCCCTCATAGACGTAGTACTGTTCGCACAGCCGGTCCAGCATGTCCATTCCGAGCCCGCCGGTGCTCTCTTTCCGCTGCTCCTGCAGTCTTTTCTGCAGGTCTTCGGCAACGGACATGATGCGCTCGTTTTCTTCCCTTTCCTGCAGAAGTTGTTTCTCCAGGAGGGCCTTGCGAGCCCAGAAATAGAGCACCAGCGTAGCCAGAACGGCCGTTATGAACAGAGTAAGCATTTGGCTTACAGTTTATTATAGATTACGAAGAAGCTTGGTAAGGGAAACTTTCTCCTCTATCATGGCGCGAAGATCTTCTATCTTCACGCGTTCCTGGGTCATGTTGTCGCGGTCGCGGACGGTGACGCAGCCGTCGCGGAGGCTGTCGTGGTCCACGGTGACGCAGAAAGGCGTTCCGATGGCATCCTGGCGGCGATAGCGCTTGCCGATGGAGTCTTTCTCGTCATACTGGTAGGAGAAGTCGTACTTGAGCTGGTCCACCACTTTCTGGGCAAGCTCCGGCAGGCCGTCTTTCTTCACGAGCGGCATCACGGCCACCTTGATGGGGGCCAGCGGGGCCGGAATCTTCATTACAACGCGCTCTTCGCCGTTTTCCAGCTTCTCCACGGTATAGGAGTGGGCCAGGACGGCCAGGCACATGCGATCGACGCCGATGGACGTCTCCACCACATAGGGCGTGTAAGAGATGTTCTCCTCCGGGTCAAAGTATTCTATCTTCTTGCCGGAGAACTTCTGGTGGTTGCCCAGGTCGAAGTTGGTGCGGCTGTGGATGCCTTCCAGCTCCTTGAAGCCGAAGGGGAAGTTGAACTCGATGTCGGTGGCGGCGTTGGCGTAGTGTGCCAGCTTCTCGTGGTCGTGGAAACGGTAATTCTCGGCCCCCATTCCCAGGTTCACATGCCATTTCATGCGGTTTTCCTTCCATTTTTTGAACCAGTCCAGTTCGGTGCCGGGCTTGATAAAGAACTGCATCTCCATCTGTTCGAATTCGCGCATGCGGAAGATGAACTGGCGGGCCACAATCTCGTTACGGAAGGCTTTGCCAATCTGGGCGATGCCGAAAGGAATCTTCATGCGGCCGGTCTTCTGGACGTTGAGATAGTTCACAAAAATGCCCTGGGCGGTCTCGGGACGCAGATAAATGGTGCTGGCGCCGTCGGCCGTGGAACCCATGGAGGTCTGGAACATGAGGTTGAACTGACGCACTTCCGTCCAGTTGCAGGTGCCGCTGATGGGGCAAACGATGCCGCAGTCGATGATGATCTGGCGGTATTCGGCAAAGTCGGAGGCCTGTTCGGCCTTCACGAAACGGCTGTGGACCTCGTCGTACTTGGCTTTTTCGCGAAGGACGTTGGGGTTGGTGGCGCGGAACTGCTCTTCATTGAAG
Source organism: uncultured Bacteroidia bacterium (assembly GCA_902794005.1). GTDB lineage: Bacteria > Bacteroidota > Bacteroidia > Bacteroidales > UBA932 > Cryptobacteroides. Next base: position 34,901 of record CADBFO010000012.1, on the reverse strand, counting down.
GCCTCGCCGAATTTTTTGCGGCCCTTGGCCACTTCTTTCTCGATTTTTTCTTCGATCTTGCCCAGGTAATCCTCGATGAGGACATCGGCCCGATAGCGCTTCTTGGAATCTTTGTTGTCGATGAGGGGGTCGTTGAAGGCGCCCACGTGGCCGGAAGCCTCCCAAATGCGGGGGTGCATGAAGATGGCGGAGTCGATGCCGACGATGTTCTCGTTGAGCCGGGTCATGGCTTCCCACCAATAATTTTTGATGTTGTTTTTGAGCTGGACGCCCATCTGGCCATAGTCATATACGGCGGCCAGGCCGTCATAAATCTCGGAGGAGGGGAAGATGAATCCGTACTCCTTGCAATGGGCGACAAGTACCTTAAAAAGTTCTTCCTGTGTCATATTCTTGCTTATCTAATCTCGCAAAGGTAATCATTTTTTTTCACAGGAAAAACGCAGGAGGCGATGATTCCCTCGCACTGTATTGGAATGTCAATTCCGTACGGGGCGAACCTGAAATCCCAAAAAGCGTTTCAGCCAGTCTTTTTTAATACTTGAGAGACCGTCGCTGTCAAACCGTAAGAATAAGGCATACTCTGGAGAGGTCCAGATGGGTGTCTGAATGGTTATCGGCCACAGCGACCAAGGAACCGTATCTCCTTTTTCTAAATAAAAACAAGTAGATGTCCAATAGTATCCGGCGACATCTGCAAAGTCAAGCACCCCTTGGTTATAATAGCCTAGAGCGGCAAAAAATAACGAAATGCCATTTGCCTTGCTGGTGAAAATTCTGCCTCTCCTGGCAGTGCTGGCTTTCGACCAGCCTTCCACCCAGGTGTTAGATGTATTGGAACTGCTGATAAGCGCCAGGAACTGCTCCTCGGAGGGGATACGCCATGCGCTGTTTACCCTATAGGCAACGTCATTTTCTTCAAAGAGCTGTAATTCATCTCCACCATATATTTCATCGTTTTGATTGTAAGGAGTGGTTTTTCCATACATAAAATACTCACCTGCATCAAGAGGGTGAACAATCTTGGCATGGGTCTTGTCCAGATTACCCGTAGCCCAGAGGGGGCTGCCGGCATAACCAAGGCTCACAAAATTGCCGTTGTCTTTGAATCCTCCTATCTTGAAGGCGACGTTCCCGCCAACGGTCTTGCCTGCTGCCGTCTTGGAATAGGAGGAGACGGCAAACTTCCTTTGTGCATCGCGCTTTACCAGCTGGAAGGAAAAATCATACGTCCCGGCACCCTCAAGAATGCCCCAGAAATAAAGCCCGGCCTCGCCTCCTATCGATCCGTCGTAGCCGGTCATGGGGAAGCCATTGTCGGCCGTAGTGAAAATGGCGGCCTCGCCCGGTTTGATTCCGTCAAATAAGAAGGGAATAAAATGGGGGGCAGTCAGGACATACTCCTCGCCCGCATCAGGAGCAGCAAACTCATTCGAGGGAATGTACAGCTGTGAGATTCCGGGCGGAGCTTCCAGCCTGAGGGTCGCACTCAGGGAGCTGACGTCACCGACGGATGTGACGGTATAATCGGAAACGGTGGTCTGGTAGTATCCGCCTACCGTCCCAAAAGTCCATTTTTGGCTCTCGTCATAGGTGGGAGCGGCCGAGCACACAAAGCCGGGGAAATACACGGCGCTGACCTTTTTGCCGGAGGCTGTCAGGTCAAGGCCGATAAAGGCGGTGCCGCCGGCATTGTCCGAATAGGCCCAGGACGTTCCGTCATAGGTCATCTTCACGTATTGGGTGCTATTATCCTCAAAGAAAGCATAAACCACGTCCCCGGTCTCCCAGGCCGTCTTTACACCCTTGGATTCGTGGCCGTTTTCAACTTTGATGTTGAACACAATCCTGGAGGCATCGATGGACGCCTCCTCCTCCACCAACAAGGGCTCCTCTTTGGAGCAGGCCGCAAGGAACAGAACGGCCGCAGCATACAGTATCGTCTTTTTCATTGTTCAATCCTCCCTTTTAAATAGACTCTTGTTCACCAAAAGGATTGATATAGTTCTCCGGATCTGCACTGCCGGCAATCACAGCTTCAATCAGGAATTTCAATGTCTCACTCGTTGGCGGAAAATACTGCTTTTTTGTGTTCATTTTGTTTTGAGTTTATCATTTAGACGGCAAGGTGCCGCTTTTTAGCGACACCGATGTCTCAAATTGGCAATTTTTATGTCTCAATCTGGCAATTTTTGCATTTTCGGCCAGGATTCGGCTCTTTTTTGGCCCAAAAATGCGCAGGTTGCGGCACCTACACGAAGATTTCGGGAAAGGCTTCGCGGATGTCCGGTTTGGAGATTTCCAGCAGGGGCTTTTTCACGAAATCCCGCTCTCCGATGAGCGGATGGGGGATAATAAGCGCTTCTGTATGAATGGTTTCCGCACCATAGCAGAGGATGTCGATATCGATGATGCGGTTGTGGTAAACGCGCGCTCCCTTTTCGTCAAAAAGCGGCTTCGGTTCGCGCCCAAGGGCTTTTTCCACGGCTTTCACCTGGCGGAGAATCTCCGAGGCATGTTCCACGGGCGTACCCTGGCGGGGAAGCCGGTACAAAACGCAGAGATTCAGGAAATCCGGCCCCTCAAAGCCCCAGGCGGGCGTTTCCACAATGCGGGAGATGCGTTCCGGGTGCATGCCGAAGGCCTGGTCCAGAAGGTTCACGGCCTTCAGGAGGTTCACGTCCCGGTCTCCCAGGTTGGAGCCCAGCCCCAGATATACGTTGATCCGTTCCATAAATTCGCAAGATCCTTCGCCTTGCTCAGGATGACACGAACACTGTCATTCTGAACGTAGTGAAGAATCTAATCATTCAATTTACCATAATCGTCTTCTTCGTAGTCCAGGCCCAACTCCACGCGAGCCTCGTCCGAGAGCATGCTGCGGTCCCACTGCGGCTCAAAAGTGAGCTCGATACTGCATTTTGTCACGCCCGGAACCGCTTCTACGCCCTGCTGAACCTCCATGATCACCTGATCGGCCATGGGGCAGTTGGGCGCCGTAAAAGTCATCAGGATGGAGACTTCGCGCGCCTTGTTGATGGTGAGCTCGTAAATGAGGCCCAAATCGTAAATGTTCACCGGGATTTCCGGATCGTACACCTCTTTCAGGGCCGATACGACGGCCGCATAAAGGGGCTGAAGTTCCTTTACGTCCTCGGCAGAGAGTATGTCTTTCTTCTCTTCCATAGATTCTTCGCTTTGCTCAGAATGAGACAGTATCATTGGCGGCCTGAGCGGCAATCTCTTTTATCCGTTCAATCATGGACACAAGCCCGTTGGCCCGGGTGGGGGACAGGTTGTCCTTGAGCCCGATTTCCCGCACGAAAGCAAAATCATCGGCCGATATTTCCGCGGCCGGGCGGCCGGAATAAACGCTGACAAGAAGCGAAATGATGCCCTTGGTGATGATGGCGTCGCTGTCGGCCCGGAAATAAAGGAGGCCGTCGCGAAGCTCGCTGTCAAGCCAAACGCGTGACTGACAGCCCTTTATAAGGCGGTCTTCCGTCTTTTTTTCTTCCGGGAACGGTTCCAGGCTCTTTCCGAGTTCGATCAGATACTCGTACTTGTCCAGCCACTCTTCGTAGATGGAGAAATCGTCAATAATCTGTTGTTTCTTTTCCTGTAGTGTCATATTGCTCATCTTCGTTCCTTCGCTGCGCCCAGGAAGAACTTTGTCATTCTGGAAGAACTTTGTCATTCTGAACGACGTGAAGAATCTCCTGTCAGCATCGCGATCGCCCTGTTCAGGCTCCTGATAAAATATTCGGCTTCCGCCAGAGTGTTGTACGGGCCGAAAGAGGCCCTGAGCAGGCCCGTCACCCCCAGACGGTCCATCAACGGTTCCGCACACATTTGTCCGGAACGGACGGCGATTCCCATCTTGTCCAAAATCAGGGCCAAATCCTCGTGGTGGGCGCCCTTCACGGCAAAAGAAAAGAGGGGAATCTTGGAGCCCATTGGCGTCCCATACAAGGTAATCAGTTCATTTTTAGTTATTTGCTCATATACATATTCCAGGATGGCATGCTGTTCCTTTTGAATGGACGCGTCTTCCCGGCAGGCCTTGGCAAAGGCCATTGCAGGCACCAGCGTGGGAACGGCATTGAAATTCTGGGTGCCGGCCTCAAATTTTTCCGGAAGGGGAGCAAAGCTGGTCTTTTCAAAAGAAACATGCGCAATCATTTCCCCGCCGCCCATGTAAGGAGGCAGGGCATCCAACCATTTGCGCTTCCCGTAGAGCACGCCCGTACCGGTTGCCGCATAGAGTTTGTGGCCGGAAAATACGTAAAAGTCGCAATCCAGCGCCTGGACATCCACCGGCTCATGGACAATCCCCTGCGCCCCGTCCACCAGCACCGGAATTCCCTTTTCATGACAGATTGAGACAATTTTCTGCACAGGGTTAACAAGGCCTAACACATTGGAAATGTGAGAGATAGCAACTATTTTAGTGCGCCCGGAAAGAAGATTTTCCAAGCTTTCCACCATAAGGTCACCATTTTCGTGAATGTCAAGGACCTTCAAGACCGTTTTTTTTCGCTGGCAAAGAAGCTGCCAGGGAACGATGTTGGAGTGATGCTCGGCAACGGAAACGACGATCTCATCTCCTTCCCGGACATAGGCCTCCCCGAAGGAAAACGCAAGCAGGTTGACCGCCGCCGTTGCGCCGGAAGTAAAGACGATTTCCTCCGGGGACGGGGCGTTCAAAAAGGCCTGAACCGCACGCCGGGTGTCTTCGTACGCATCCGTAGCCAGGCCGGCCAGATAATGGACGGCACGGTGAATATTGGCGTTTGCTCCTGCGGCCAGCGACTCCCAGCAGTCCAAGACGGCCCGGGGGCGCTGCGATGTGGCTGCGTTGTCCAGATACACCAAAGGCTTCCCGTACACAGTACCGGAGAGGGCTGGAAATTGTTTGCGAATCTCTTCTGTCATGAGCATTGGATAAGTCTGCAAATTTACATAAATTTGTCCAATAATTGTTATTCTGAACGCATTGAAGAATCTTTTCTGCCATGATTGACTATATTAAAGGACAAATCATTGAATTAACGCCCACAGAGCTTATCCTGGAGAATCACGGAATCGGATACAGCCTCCTTATTTCCCTGCAAACCTACGAGGCATTTCAACTGCAAACCCAGGTTGTGGCATATATTCATCACTACATCCGGGAAGACGAAGAGCTCTTCTACGGCTTTGCCACCAAAGACGAGCGAGAGCTTTTCCGCCTGCTTATCGGGGTGTCGGGGATCGGCGTGGCTTCGGCTCGCATGATGTTGTCCACGCTCAGCGCCGAAGAAATCCGCCAGGCCATCCTGGCAGAGGATGTAAACCGGATCAAAAGTGTCAAGGGAATCGGCCTCAAGAGTGCCCAGAGGCTTGTTTTGGAGTTGAAAGACAAGATTGTAAAAGGTGCCGGGGCCGACTCTTCCGCCCTCTTTAAGTCGGACCATTCAGCCCTGGTGGACGAGGCCACAACGGCCCTGACCATGTTGGGCTTCTCCAAGGCAAATATCGGGAAAGTGATGCCGGCGATCCTGAAAGACAACCCCAACGCCCGGGTAGAGGATATTATCAAAGCGGCGCTGAAGCGCCTGTAACCGTTCCACGTAGAACCGCTAACGGCCGAAGTACACCAACAGAACCGAAATATCGGCAGGAGACACGCCGGAAATTCGCGAAGCCTGAGCAATGGTCTCAGGCTTATATCTTTTTAACTTCTGCCGACACTCGATCGAGAGGCTCTGCAGGGCGTCAAAGTCAAAATCGGCCGGAATGCGAATGTATTCCAGGCGCTCGTTCTTTTGCGCCTGTGCCTTCTCCCGCTCAATATAACCGGCATATTTCAGGGAAACTTCCACAGAAGCAACCACATCCTCGGAAAAATCGCCCAGATTTGTTCCACGTGGAACAAAAGAAAGAAGGTTTTGCAGCGAAACTTCCGGACGAGACACCAAATCTGACAAATGTTTCGATTCAGAAAGAGGTGTAGAGCCTATGGAAAGAAGATACTCATTAACGGTGGACGGGGCCAATTTCGTGTCTGAGCAGGCCGCAGAAAGTTTATTTACCGCATCCTGCTTCTGCAAAAAGGCATTATAACGTGCCTCCGAGGCCAGCCCAAGCTTGTAAGACAATTCCGTAAGACGGAAATCAGCATTGTCCTGACGCAGTAAAATACGATATTCGGCCCTGGAGGTGAACATCCGGTAAGGCTCGTCAACGCCCTTATTGATTAAATCATCTATCAAGACGCCGATGTAAGCCTGGTCGCGGCGAAGCACAAACGGCTCCTTCCCCTGCAGGAACAAATGAGCATTAATGCCGGCCAGAAGGCCCTGGGCGGCGGCTTCCTCATAACCGGTGGTTCCATTAACCTGACCAGCCAGAAAGAGGTTTTCAACCACTCTGGAGCATAAAGAATAGTGCAGGAGGCGAGGGTCGAAATAGTCATATTCAACGGCATAGGCCGGCTTGAAAACAACCGCGTTTTCAAGGCCCTCAATCGCATGCAACGCGTCCAACTGAACCTCCAAAGGCAGAGAAGAGGAGAATCCCTGCAAATAATACTCGGGAGAAAATCGTCCCTCGGGCTCAAGGAAAAGTTGGTGAGAGTCTTTATCGGCAAATGTCTTGAGCTTGTCCTCGATACTGGGACAATAACGAGGCCCTTTCCCGTGAATCATCCCGGTAAAAAGGGGAGAACGGTCAAAGCCGGAGCGAAGAATCTCGTGAACAGTTTCGTTCGTATGAAGAAGGTAACAGTCCATCTGGGCCCCGTTATTTTGAACGGCAGAGGGAATATCCAAAAACGAAAAACGCTCAGGAGAAGCATCTCCGGGCTGTTTTTGAAGGCGGGACACATCCACGGAACGAACATCGATACGAGGGGGCGTCCCCGTTTTCATTCTTGCCGTAGGAATCCCGAAAGAAGCCAGCTGATCGGATATTCCCAAAGAGGCTTTTTCACCAATACGGCCACCTTCAAAAGAATGCTGGCCGATATACATTTTTCCGTTAAGGAAGGTTCCGGCCGTCAAAATAAGCGCTTTTGCAGTGAATTTTGCCCCGGTAATTGTACAAACCCCGACAATTTTTTGATTCTCAAAGAGAAAATTTTCAGCAAAATCTGCGTAAATACTTAATTTTCTGTTACTTAACAAGAAGTTAAGCCAGGTGGCCGAAAACTGCTGTTTATCACATTGGGCGCGAGGACTCCACATGGCCGGGCCTTTCGAACGGTTCAGCATCCGAAACTGCAGCGTAGCGGCATCCGTGACCAGGCCCATATAACCTCCAAGGGCATCTATCTCTCTGACGATCTGTCCTTTGGCAATTCCACCGACGGCAGGATTACAGCTCATTTTTGCCAGTCCGTGAAGGTCTGGCGTGAGTAAAAGAACGGAAGATCCCATATTGGCGGCAGCCATCGCCGCCTCACATCCGGCATGGCCGCCACCAACCACAATGATATCAAACTGATTCTTCATAAGTTAACCCGCTGCAGGAGGTAAAAATCCTCTTTGGAACGCATCTGAGCAATCTCTTCCTCGGTATGATCGTCATAGCCAATCAGGTGCAGAACTCCGTGTACAATCACACGATTCAGCTCATTTTCGAACGCTGTACCATAAAAAGCGGCGTTTTCGCGCACAGAATCAATGCTGATGAACAAATCTCCGGAAAGAAGATCGCCCTCACAATAGTCAAACGTGATAATATCCGTATAATAGTCGTGGTTCAAATACTTCCGGTTGACCTCCAGAATATACTGATCCGAACAGAAAATGATCGAAATGTCTCCAAGGCGACGAGCCTCGCTGTGAGCGACAAATTTCAGCCACTTCGAGGTGAGGCGTTTTAACTTGAAAGGAAAAGTGATGTCTTCAGTAAAGTAGGAAACCATGACAAAATTCAATTTTGGTCGAAAAAGGGGAAGTAACGATTGTTAAGCCTGTCGTCAAAGAAAAAGGAACAGTTACAAAAACAGATAAAACCAGGACGAAAGAACGTTGCAGTTTAAAAATTGACTTGATTTACACAAACTTAAAATCTTTAAAAACAAGCAAGGAAAAAGGTTCTGGGACGAGTTAAAAAAGAAATCGGTCGAAAACCATCAAAAATCAAAATTTCTCCGATAAAAGAATCTCTAAAAATTTTAAAAAGAATTTCGTAAAAGAGAATTGAAACAAGGAAATATCTCCGGAATAATTTATCCTAAATATCGACTGGAAGCCTCGGCAATAACCCGTCAAAAAATCCCTTTCAAAACTGTAAGGAATGAAAAAGTTCAGCGGAAATACCTACCATAAGAAATTGTTAAAAGGATAACGACCGGCATGTATCTCGGCAACGATCTTGTAAAGGTCGTTGCGCAGTTTTTCAATCCCGATTTTCTCGCGGGCCGAGATAAAGATGCAAGGCGTCTTTTCTTCGGCAATCCAACTGTTCTTCAGTTCATCCAGGGTTCTGTTGATCGGCTGCTTGGGTTCAAGGGAGAATTCATCATAGGGTTCGTACGTATAGGCGTCCACTTTGTTGAAAACGACATAGACCGGTTTGTTGGAGGCGCCGATATCCCGGAGCGTCTGTTCCACCACCTGCATCTGCTCTTCAAAGTCCGAATGCGAGATATCCACCACGTGTACCAGGACATCGGCCTCGCGAACCTCATCCAGGGTGCTCTTGAAGGCCTCCACCAGCTGGGTGGGAAGCTTCCGGATAAAACCTACCGTGTCGGAAAGAAGGAAGGGGACGTTCTCTATAACCACTTTCCGGACAGTCGTGTCCAGCGTAGCAAAGAGTTTGTTCTCGGCAAACACGTCAGATTTGGCCAGGAGATTCATCAAAGTGCTTTTGCCTACATTGGTGTACCCCACAAGGGCTAAACGCACCAGAGAGCCTCTATTGCCCCTTTGCGTGGCCATCTGCCTGTCCACCTTCTTGAGGTCTTCCTTGAGCTTGGAGATGCGCTGCTTCACGATACGGCGGTCAATTTCAATCTGGGTCTCACCCATACCGCCACGCGTGCCCATGCCGCCGCGCTGGCGCTCCAGGTGGGTCCACATGCCGGCCAGCCGGGGAAGCATATAATTGTAATGGGCCAGATCCACCTGCATCTTGGCGTAGGACGTCTTGGCACGCTGGGCGAAGATTTCCAGGATAAGACTGGTCCGGTCAATCACATCGCTGCAGGCAATCACCTTTTCGATGTTGCGCTGCTGCATGCCCGTGAGTTCATCGTCAAAAATCACATACTCAATCTCATTGGCCAGGCAGTATTCCTTTATCTCCTCCAGCTTTCCCGGGCCGATATACGTCGCCTTGTCGGGCCGGTCCAGCCGCTGGGTAAACATCTTGTCCGGAATGGCGCCGGCCGTAGTGGCCAGGAAGGCCAGCTCGTCCAGGTATTCCGCCACCTTGCGCTCGCCGCCCTTCTCCAGGATGACGCCCACAAAAACAGCCTTGTTGGTCTTAAAGTCACTCATAGAGTGCAAAGATACGGATTTTAACAAAATCCGCGACAACCTTTCTGGGGCTGCCGCGGAAATTCAGTCAAAAAACGGACATTCAATACAGATTGGACAACACCGCTTCGGGAATCGATCCAATCTTTTTGTACGTATCCACTTCCTTTCCTCCCGCCGATGTCAGGGTAAGCGAAGAACCGCTTACCGATCCCTCATACGGTCCCCAGGAAGCACCGCCGGAATACTTTCCGCTGAGTTTCCTGTCGGCAGAGACGGAATACGTCCCTTCAAACTTCGTATATCGACCCTGGCCAATCTTCTGGTACAGGGTAAAGCTGCCGGAAGAAGCGAAGTCGATATACACGTTCACCGTCTCGGAGCCCACCGTCGCCTTCGTGGCCACGGAAGAAAGCTCCCAGACACCCACGATATCCTCTTTGGTGAAGCTGGGCGTATCGGGGTCAACCTTGTTGCCGCCGCACGCCACCAAGGCCGTCAGCACGGCCGTCATTGCAAAAAACTTTTTCATCATAACCATCCTCCTGTACCGTTGCCGCCGGGGACATCCCGGGCGATGAGGGAAACTTCCTGCACGAGCTCCATGCCTCCGGGAGGATTGGAGCCGCCGCCCAGGTGGTCACCGCCGCCCACGGCCGATATTTTGATTTTGCCGGAGCCCAGTTTGGTCGGCGACACATACAAGCGGCCGAACTGCACATAGGCATAGCCGCTCGGATCCACCACCGCAGGATACTTGCCCGCATTGGTGGGTTCAATCTTCTGCAGGCCCAGGGAAGCCACCGTCGCTTCCGGGACCTCCACCTTCAGGTAGGTAAGGCTCACCGAAGCCGTTCCGAAGGCCGATGTCAGGTCGATCCACTGGCTCTTGCCCGTCTGGGCGGTAAGGGAAGGAACCCCTTCGATGTGCATCATCAACCGCCAGGAGTCGATGGCACCCGTTCCCATCTGGTGGTAATAGGGAGCCAGGACCAGATCTTTCTGCGAATAGGCATAGCTCTTGGATGTGGTGGTGCTGATACGCTGGTCGATGTCGTTCACGCTGGCCAGGATCATCCGTTTGAATTCATCCCGGTCATAGGTTTTGCCCAGTTTCTTGGCATAGGAAAGCCCCAGGGCTACGACGCCGCTCACGTGCGGGCAGGCCATCGAAGTCCCCTGCATATAGCCATAATCCAGGCCCTTTTCCATCTTTCCGTCAATACCCAGCTGCGAAAGCTCGGAAGGCAGGGTGGAAAGGACCATGGACTCCCATCGGTTCACGATATGATAGGCTTCCCCGCCGGGAGCGGCGATGTTGCAGCCGGGCCCGTAATTGGTGTAATACGTAGGGAGTCCGTCCGGGCCGAAGGCCGACACGCTGATGATATCGTAGAACCCGCCCGGATAGTGTGCGTAGGCATGATTCTCATTACCCGCGGCAAAAATGGCGATGCCGCCGTTGAGAACGGAGTTGTTCTTCGAAGCCTCGAAGTAATGGACGGCATCGATCTCGGCCGTTCCGACGCGCCTGATATAGTCGTCGTCCGAAGAAAAAGAAACCGTATAGCCGAAGGAGCAGGAGATGATGGAAGCGCCCATGTCGGCCGCATACTTGATGGCGCGTGCCGTTCCGCCCACATTGGCACCGCCGGTTCCGGAGAAAATCTGGCAGCTCATGATGCGGCAGCCGTCTTTCTTTCCGGAGCCGCCGGCCACACCGGCCACGCCCTTTCCGTTATTGTTCACGGCGGCGATGGTGCCGGCGCAGTGGGTTCCGTGGCCGGAATCCCCCTGCCACTGACCCTTGGAGTCATACTGTCCCTTATCCCAGCTGATGGCGCCGTCGGTCCAGGGAGCATCCTTTTCGGCCTGCTTGGCAGTGACAAAGTTGAATCCGTAAACGTCGTCCACATAACCGTTTCCGTCATCGTCAATACCATTGTCCGGAATCTCCTTGGTGTTTACCCACATATTGTCCCGGAGGTCCGGGTGAGACCACTTCACGCCTTCGTCCACTACGGCCACCACGATATCCGGATCGCCGCAGCTGAGGCTGGCCCACACATCTAAGACATTGATGTCGGCCCCGGCCACGCTGTTTTTGGAAAAAGAAGGGTTGCCATAGTTCTTGTAGTGCCACTGATTGCTCAGGAGAGGGTCGTTGAACGGCGCGGTGTCGGCCTTGGTGGCCGGAAGAGCCGCATAGACGGCCCCGTCACTGCTTTTTGTCGGGAGCGACGCATACTCGACCACCTGCACGTTTCCGATCCTGGAAATCTCCAGCGCCTTCGCGTGCACGTCGTCACCCTGGGCCAGAACCGCCTCGTACCAGCGATCCAGGCCATATTCCCTTTCCAGGGCTTCCTTGCCGGGCATGGAAGGGAACACCCGCTGGAGCTGTACTCCACCGCTGCTCTCCACCGCCTTCTGCTCCGCATCGGAAAGGGTCGTGCCGAACTTCACCAAAACGGCGTCCGTGGCAATGTCCTCACTGAGGCGCACGATGGGCGCAGCTTCCCGGATGTCGTCGGAGAGCGATTCCTGCCGACAAGACGCCAGAGACAGCGCAAATGCGCCCAAAGCAAAATAATACTTGGTTTTCATTCACATTCTTTTTACGACAAGAGGCCCGGTGGCAAAACACCGGGTCTCATTGTCAGATAATCAAACACTTACGTTAGCGTACATGCTTGGCCGGACGGGCCAGGATTTTCCCGGCGGACGATTTCTCTTTCCGCGAAACGGGAATCTCCACGCTCACCTTCACGGGCTTGGCATCGCGCTCGTAAACGGGAAGCGGCACGGCAAATTCGCGAAGGGCCTTCTGCGGTTTGGCACCGACTCCGGCCTTGCTTGCGGCAATACCGGCAGCCGCTTCAGGAAGAACAAGCTTGAAGGCTCCGTTCTGGTTGGCATAGTAGTATCCGTCGCCATTCAGGGTGCAAAGCAGGCCTTTCGGCGTCTGGAAGGAAATCACACCATCCTTGAGCGTACCCACGGAGAACGGTTCTCCTTTGTACAGGGAAGTTACTCCGTCAATGAAACCGTCATCGGGATCCAGGCAAACGCCGTAATCCTGAAGTTCGATGGTAACGGATTCGGGGTTGGTCGCATTGATGATAATGAAGGAATTCCTCCAATTTCCATCTTCAAATTTGGCCATTTCTTCTTCGGTCTCTTCAAAGAGAGCGGCAACCAAAGGAAGCTGGAAGCCGTCAATGGCATACAGTCCCGGGGTCGATGCCTCTTCATATACGTTACAAGAAACCGTAACGGGAGAAATCTCGTAAAGGCCGCACGCCACATCGTCGGTATATTCGCCCTTGCCGAGGCTGTTCCACACATACGGAAGCGGGTCGGTCGTAAAGCTGTCCACGGCGAAGCCGTCCAGGGCGCCGTTGGTAGCCCAGACAATCACGTAATATGTGGTTTTGGCTTTCAGGCCGCGTGCGATGGTGTAATAACCGCCGTCGGCGTTAATCTGAGCAAGCACCTCCTCGCTTACAGCCAGGGAAGCGTCGCCCTTGACGGCAGCCAAGGCAGCCTCGCCGGTGGTAACGTCTTTCTCGGAGATAATGCCGATATGCACCTCCGTGAGGCCGGTTCCACTTACTCCGTAAGCGAAGGAATCATAGCCGTGAATCTCCTTGTAACGGGAAGGAGTCTCCTCGGTAAACAGGCTGAGCTCCACGAGATTCTCTTCCGTATCATCGGCAGAAATATGGTTGATGACAACAGAAGCGCTGTTCTGAATCTTTCCGTCCTTGTCGCAGGCAACCGCAATCACGGTATATGCGCCGCTGGTTTCGGGTGCAATCCCGATGGCACCGTAATTCTTGGCCTCTTTCTCGTCAAACTCGAAGGCATCGTAAGTCTCGGTGGCCTCGCTTCCGGCAGTAATCGCCTCCAGCTTGGCCGCAAGCTGGGCAGAGTTGAGCTCGCCTTCATAGACGGCATACTTCAGGGACGTCACGTCGGCACCGGCCGTCACATAAACGGGCGTCACGCCGTCCGAGCTGTAATCGGTCTCCAGCGTCAGGCTATAATCGGTACGGACAAAGCCGTCGGCAACGGCAACGGTTCCGTAGTTGTCCGGAGACCAGCCGCCCAAACCAGGAACATAGAAGTAAATATTGAAGTAGAAGCCGCCGTTTCCGTCATAATAGCCGGCAGGGTAATCGCCGTCCGTCTGGCCGGTCTTGTTGGCTTCGTCCAGCCAGTTGTCGCCCATGCCGCCAGCACCCCAGTTGTATCCTTTCTCAACCCAGTACCAGGGATAGTCATACACATAAATGGGCGAGGCAGCCTGTCCGATAGGAACGGAGAGCCAATCTCCATCGTTGTAATCATAGCCGAAGTACTGCTTGGGAAGTTCAACAAAATCGTTGCCTTCCTTGTTGCTGTGGCTGATACCGTCCTGATCTTCCACATACCAGCGGATTTTCAGGTCAACGGAAGGATCGCTGTGCCAGAAACCCTGGGGATTGCCGGCCTCGTCCTTGTCGATGCTGGTGAATACGCCGGTACGCACGCCGTTCACTTCATAGTACTTCAGTGTCGCGTGGACGGGACCGAAGGATTTTCCCCAGCGGTGCGTAATGGTAAATACCGCCGGTTCTTCCGAATTGGGCTTCGTAAAGGTTTTCCAGGTCACAATCAGCACGGAGAAATCCAATGCGATGGCGCCGTTGTTATAGTGAGAGACATAGGCGTTGTCGTCGTTCAGCTGGACAGAGAAGGAAACCTCTTTCCCTTCCGGAGCGTTGGGGAAGGCAACATCCAGCTCGGTCTCGGACTGGCCGTCGGCAAAAGAGATGGTGCCGAAGTTGAAGACACCCTCTTCGGATACCGTGGTGGTAAAAGGAACCGTAATGGCACCGTTGGTGTTGGTACGGGTAACGGTGATGCTCACAGTTCTTTCCATGGAGGGATCATAGGTGTGGCTGCCCATGGCGTCCTGGGAAGGGAAGAACACACCGTAGCAGTCGCCGGGATCGGGCGTTCCGGGCTCGTAGATCTCCTTCTGAGCGCAGGAAAGCACGGTCAGTGCGGCAAAAGCGCTTGCTAAAATGATATTGATATACTTTTTCATACGTGCTGCGGATTAATTAGTCAGTAACACCGTCACGAAGAGTCGGGTTCTGGTCCATCTTGGGCAGTTCACCGTCCCCGTTGTCAACAATACCGAAGTTGGTATTGAGTTCAGCATTGGAGAAGCGCATCAGGAGCCAACCGTCGTTGGCAGCGATATTGAAGCGGAAGGCAGGAGACACGTTGGTGCTGGCAGCGGTGCCCAGGAAACGCACCATGGGCTTGTTCAGACGCTTGGTGTCATGGATGGCGAAGCCTTCGCCCCAGAGTTCCACGCGGCGCTGGAACCAGATTTCATCGGCCAGGGAACGGCCGCTGGCAGAAGCGCTGTAGGAAGGATCACGGTAAGTCTTCACAAAGTCTTCCAGGATCTGACGTCCCTTGGCCTCGTTGCCGCTCTTGGCATAGCCTTCGGCCTGGATAAGAATCATCTCTTCCACGCGCATCAGCGGCATGTCTTCGGCGTTGTCGGTAGTACCCAGCGGAGTGCAGCCGAATTTCACGTTGGTATAGGGAACAAAGGGTTTCTTTTCCTCGTAGGTGAAGTCGGCGATAGCCTGTCCGGAGGCGGAACCTGCGTCACCGGCATTCCAGGTGAGGCCGTCCAGCAGCGGGGAATACAGGTTTTCGTCCACCCACCAGCCTTTACGCACATCCGTTGCCGGAATCTTGTCGTAGAGGATCTTGTTGATGCAGGTGTAGGTGGCGGTTCCGGCGGCATAGGCCCAGCCGGAGAAGGAGCGCAACCAGGAAGAAGTGGTGGCATAACGCTCGTTTTTGGCTTCGTCGGCCGTCATGTCATACCCCCAGAGCCAGTTGTGCTCGCTGAGGTCCATGAAACTGGGCGTGCTCACCTCGGCGATGGAAGCGGGTTCGTAACCGGCGGCGGCCTTCTCGGCGTCGGCGGCGGCAGCGGCATAGTTGCCCATGTTCAGGTTGGCGCGGGCACGCATGCCGTAAGCCACCTGCTGGTCGATGAACTTCTTGGCGGAGCGGGTGTAGCCCTCAAGGGTCTCCACAGCGTAGTTCAGGTCGGCCATGATGATGTCATAAATCTCGGCCACGGTAGCGCGGGGATTGTTGGCGGGATCTTCCACGTCCGGGGAACAGATGGGAACGCACAGGTCGTTCTTGTGATCGGTGTAGTTGAACTGGAAATCACTGGCCAGGAGCATATAGGAATAGGCGCGGAGGACTCTGGACTGGGCCATCATGGCAAGGCTCTCGGGGTTCTGCTCATCCTCGCCGAAACCGGCCAGAAAATCGTTCACGGCGGCGATAATGGCATAGGGAGCCTTATAGCGGATTACCGGATTGCGATAGTTGGCGTTGCGGGAAGAGTACTCGCCGCACACGGAGAACCAGTTGTAGTTGTTGTCGGAAGCCGTAGCGTCGGCGCTCTCAAGGTCGTTGCAGAAGAGCATCATCAGCACGCCGAAATCGTCCGGAGTACCGTAATCGAAATAGTTGGGCTGGCCGATGATGGAGAACAATCCGGAGAAGGACGCCGTGGCGCGGGTAGGGATGACAGCGTTGGTTTCCTGAACCTGCTGCTTGAGCATGGTGCCGCTTTCGGGAACAATGGTGTTCATATCGGTGCAAGAGAACAGAACGAGTCCCGCAAACAAAACCGGAATATATCTGTTGAGTTTCATATTCGTAAACTGTTAAGATTAGAAGGTAAGGGTAATACCACCGGTAATATTGCGCATGGCGGAATAGTAGCCGCTGTTAAGACCGGTGCCGCTGGTCATGGAACCAAGTCCCATGGAGAAACGGGGGTCGATACCCTTGCGGGCGGTAAGAACAGCCAGGTTGTCGCCGGCCACATAGAGACGGAGGCCCTCGATGCCAATCTTGCGGGTCCACTTCTTCGGGAAGGTGTAACCGAGGGTCACATTGTTCAGGCTCAGGTAGCTGGCGCTCACCAGGAAACGGTCAAGGGCGCTCTGGGCAACCTGCACATCGCCGTCGTTACGGGGAACGTCGGTAACGTCGCCGGGCTTCTGCCAGGCTTTCAGGATATCCTTGTGCCAGGCGTTACCCGTGTTGTTCTGGGTCCACATGAGGCTCTGGTAAGTACCGTCATAGTATTTGCCGCCCAGCTGGAAGGAGCACTGGATGCTGAAGTCGATGCCATAGGCATTGAGGGTGGTCCCGAAGCCGCCGAACAAGTCCGGCAGCACGGTGCCGATGTCATACTGGCTGGCCTGGGCGAAGTTGGTGGTCACCTTCGTGTAGGTGGCTTCCTCGTCAATCTGCTTCTGGGTGGGACGGGCCACAAAGCTGTCGTCCTCCTTCAGGAATTCGCCATAGTACTGGGCCTGACCGGTCTGGGGATCCACACCGGCATACTTGTACATGTAGGCCTCGTAGATGGAGCCGCCCACTTTGCGGATGTAGTTGCTGCCGCGGATACCGTTCTCGGACATGCTGGGATCCAGCTCCAGGATCTTGTTCCTGTAGTGGCTCAGGTTCAGGTTCCAGCCCCAGTTCACGTTCTTGGTGCGGATGATGGAACCGTCCAGGGAAACTTCAATGCCGGTATTGCGCATGGAACCCACGTTCACCGGAATGTAACCGGTGGGGTTGCCGGAGCTCAGCGGAACGTTCTTGTTATAGAGAAGGTCCGTGGTCTTGCGGGAGAAGAATTCGATGGTACCGTTGAGGTAGTTGTTGAATAGCTCGAAATCTGCACCCACGTTGAAGGAATGGGAGGTTTCCCAGGTGAGGTTCTCATTACCCACATACGTGAGGGAGATGGAGTAACCGGTTTCTTCGCTCCAGGAGTGGGAGTACTGGTCGGCATACGGATAATAACCGCCGATATTGTCGTTGCCCTGAACACCATAGCTCACTTTCAGTTTGAGCAGATCCACCCACGGAACGTTGAACCAGGACTCCTTGCTGATCAGGTAAGCCGCACCGGCGCTGCCGAAGTTGCCCCAGCGGTGACCCTCCGCAAAGCGGGAGGAGGAGTCGCGGCGGTAGGAGCCGGAGAGGAAGTAGATGCCGTTGTAGTCGTACTGCACGCGGCCCAGGAAACCCTGGGTGACGTAACGGTTGGTATAGGATTTGGCGCTCACGCGGGATCCGGTACCGTCGGCATTGCTCAGTTCCCCGACAAACGGGTTGTACAGATGGTCGTTCATGCCATACAGGCGCTGGTACATGTAAGAGTATTTCTCGAAACCGGCCAGGAAATCAAAGTGATGGGCATCCACGATGTCAAACTTGTATCCGGCCAGGTACTGCTGGTTCACGGTGAACATGCGGGTGTGGTTCACATACACGGAACCGTCCGTACCGGAAGCACTGGCAAACTGGCTGCTCAGTTCGCTGGTACGGGTGTTGTCGGAGGTGAAACCTACGTTGGCATTCAGGGTGAGCCCCTTGACGGGCGTGAGCACCACGCCGAACTTGCCGGTAAGAACGTCGGCGTAGGACCTGTTGTCGTTGTATTCGTTGTCACGGACGGCATTGCCCACGATGGAAGGACGCTGCTGG
The DNA here is from genome assembly GCA_902794005.1 of uncultured Bacteroidia bacterium. Taxonomy (GTDB): domain Bacteria; phylum Bacteroidota; class Bacteroidia; order Bacteroidales; family UBA932; genus Cryptobacteroides. The sequence continues at coordinate 16,830 of CADBFO010000012.1, read as the reverse complement.
TTGGTATTGTTGGAGTCGTAGAGGATGCGGCCGCTTTCGGTCACAATGTACGGATTTCCGTTTTCGTCCAGCTTGCGCACATACAGCGGATAGATGGGGCCGATATTGTTGGTGATGTAGAACAGGTTTCCGGAAGAACCATATTTATCTTCATTAAAACTGATATTCTGGGAATCCGAGTGGGAGAAGTTGAGGGAGGTATTGAAACGCATCCAGCTCTTGGCCTGGTACTCGGCATTCACACGGCCGGTGTAACGCTTGTAGTCGGAGTTGTTTACGATACCGTCGTTCTGCAGGAAACCCACGCTGGCGTAGTAGTTGAAGCGGTTGGAGCCGCCCGAGGCAGACACATTATATTCCTGACGGAAGGCATTGTGGAAAGCTTCCTTGTACCAGTCGTCCGGCGTATAATAATAGGTGCCGTCATAGTAACCCAGCTTGGCGTTGGGATTCAGCTTGAAATTGGTTCCCACCAGGTTCTGGCCCTCCGGAACAGTAAATACCTGATAACCCAGACCGCCGTTGGCCTCGTCCAGGAGGTACTTGTTGGCATAGGCGTAACTCTCCGCTACGGAGTGGCCGGAATAGTAGTACTGGTTGTAGAGCCGCTGATAGAAGGTTTCGTAGTACTGACCGGGATCGGTAATCACATCGTACTGCGGAATCAGGCGGGAGTTCACACCCCAGCGGCCGTCAAACTTCACCTGGGCGTCTCCGGTCTTGCCTTTCTTGGTGGTGATGATCACCACGCCGTTGGCGCCGCGGTGGCCGTAAATGGCGCTGGCGGCAGCGTCCTTCAGCACGGACATGGACTCGACGTCCTGCGGGTTGATGTCGGAGATGGCACCGTCGTAAGGAACACCGTCCACAATGTACAGCGGGGTGTTGGAAGCGCTGATGGAACCGATACCGCGGATGCGGATGGTGGGGGTTCCGCCGGTCGGGTCACCGCTGGCGGAAGTCACCTGCACGCCGGGAGTGGTACCGGCCAGGGCGCTCGTGACGCTGGTGGCAATCTTCTTTTCGATGGATTCGGCATCCACCACGGCGGCCGATCCCGTAAAGGAACTCTTGGTGGCCGTACCATACGCCACCACGATGGTTTCGTCCAGGACAGTGGTGTCATCCTGCAGGATTATATCCAGCGTAGTCTGTCCATCGACGGGAACAACCCTGCTGCTGTAACCCAGGCAGCTTACATCCAGACTTCCGTTCCTGGGAACAGAGAGCGTGAAAGCACCTGAGATGTCGGTCAGGGCATAAACGGTATTGGAACCCACCAGGATCACGTTGGCACCGACGATGGGCTCACCGGCTGCGTCCTTCACCTTACCCTTCACAGTGATGTTCTGTGCAAGGGCGGCCACGGAGAAGGCCAGCATTACCGCAGCTGTGAAAAAAAGTTTCATTTTTTTCATAAGCGATAGATTAATTAAACATAAATATTGATACAAAAACTTGATTTTCGCATCGAACACACTACTGTTCATACCCATAAAAAAACGGGTATTCGTTGCAAATATTGTAAAACAATTTGATAATTGCAAGTTTGTCAAAATGCTCCAAAATGACTTAAAATGAAGTATTTTCGTCCTTTTTTAAAAATTTTTATCATAGTTATTCCACAGGTTCGTTAAAAAATGTGAGAAAAGAAAGTTCTTTCCTCACAAATTATAATTTTATTTTTTTTAAAAATTCCGACAGATAACGCCGGATCATTTAGAAGCTGTTTTGAAATGGTTGCCGAAGTTTGTTATATGGATTTTTCAAAACAGCTTCTTACCTGATTTCAAAATCAAAAACCTCATGGATGGGTTTTCCGTCCGCGGTGAGCCCTTCTGCAATCATCCGGAAAGTGCCCGCCGTGGAAGGAGCCGTCAAGGGAATCACCAGGCTTTCACCTGCCGCCACCTTCATCAGCGGATTCCAGTACAGCAGGGGCCGATAGTCCGTTCCGCTCACGGGCGCACCCAGGTAAGCCACCGGATAGCACACGCCCTTGAAATCCACCACCCGCACATTGGAGGGGAACTGCATGGCCTTCACGTAGTTTTTCTTGGTGGTAAAATTCACGCAGCCGTTATAGGTAAGGCCGCCCATGGCAATATCCTCATTGTACAGTTCCACGTCTTCCAGCAGCATGGCGTCCATGTTCTCCAGCAGGGAAAGGTCCGATATCACCACGCCGTCCATCATTACCAGCAGATTGTCCTTCACAAGCCGGCGGGTTCCCACGGCATCGGGAACAACCATCTGGAGCCGATGCTTCCCGCGCCTGTTGCGGATGCTCAGTTCCCGGGTAATTTCCACAATCACCTCCTGGAAAGAAGGAAAGCGCGTAAAATCATCCAGATGATAGACTTTCTTGTTTACGTTCTGCAGCAGGATGTCCTGCCGACGGGTCATGAACTGCACCAGCGTATCCACCTGAAGGCTGGACCCCAGAGCCGCTTTCCGGTGAACCAAATCCGGGAACTGGACCTGGGAGAGTTCCAGGGGTTCCAATTCCTCCACGGAAGGATAGCGGAAGGGATCCACCAGCGAGATATATCCTACGTTTCCGCTCACTTCGCACACCAGCTCCCGGTCTCCATAGATATTGTTGGTAAAGAACTGGAGCCGTCCGTTGTCTCCCACCTTGCCCACATACACGTCGGAAGGGGATCCGGCCGATGAGAGCGTAGTCACCGCCATGCCGGAAATGGCCTCCAGCTGCCGGGCGTCCAATCCCTCCACGGCGGCATATACCACCTCGCCTTCATACTCGCCCGTCCTGGAAGAACGGTTTGTCCCTCCGGCAAAGGGAATCTCCTTCAGAAAGGCCCCCATGCTGTTTTTCGCCGGCTCCCGCAGCCCGTCCAGTGCATAGACGGAGAAGGAAATCGTAGCCGCATCGGCATTGTTTTTAAGAGCCAGGGAAAAACTTTTTCCCGTACGCGGGATTTCCCGGGTGGACAGGGTCAATATTCCCTCCGACAGGGCAGTAGCGGCGTGGTCGGCCTTGTAGTCGGTTACAATCTTCACACCGTCCGGAACCCTGGCGGTAGAGGTGGTGTTGAACACCGAGACCGTCTTGGCACCAGGGGCAAAGGCATCCGGATAACGGGCGGTATAGGCCAGCAGCCTGTAATTTCCCGTTGGCGTTCCGGCCGGGATGCGGAACTTGCCGGCGCCGCGGCCCTCCATGAGGGAAATCTTGGCCGTGGCAACCGTCCCTTCGGCCGATACCAGTTCCACGTACGAGACGGCGCTGTAGCCGGAAAGCCGGCGGGTGCTTCCGTCCACGCAGAACAGGGAACACCAAATCTCGTCACCGGCAATGTAAACGCTGCGGTCGGTGGAAATGTAAACCCTTTCCACGCCCTGGGCTCCGGCCATCATCGGCAAAAGAGCCAATATACAGATAATCAGTCTTTTCATCAGTCAAACGAAGGTTTTTCCAAAGATCCGCCGGCCATCACACAGTCGTAGCATCGGCCCAAACCCCAGCCGATTACCGTTCCGCCTTCCGCGGAATCCATCTGTTCCACCGGAGAAAAGCCGTTCTCATAATACGTCTTGTATTCGGCGGGAGGTATTTCAATCAGGCTTTTGGGCGCCACCCAGCGGTCGTATTGGTTGTTGAGTTTGGCATCCAGGGTGGCCACCCTGGAAACATTTACATAACCATATACCCTTTCCGACTCATCACTTTCACAGTACACATTTCCCCGCACTTCCCCGGGTTCCGGAGAAAAGAGGTCCCCGCCGATGGAATCGTTGTCCTCCAGCATCTTGCGGTACCGGTACTGTTCCGGCGTCAGGTTCCATATCTTTACCCGGATATTGTACTCCTGGTGATTCCGGTCCGAAGAACGGGGAAAACTGAAGATCGTATAATCCTTCACAATACCGTCCACGGCAGAATAATTAATGTTGTAACTGTAATTTGGCGCAGTTTTCCTCCAGCACCAGATATGGGATTCATCGGGTGCCATGAGCATATACACCGTATTGCTTCCCTCATTATAGCCATACATCCGGGTAAAATCCGTATGGAATCTCCAGATTTCCTCGAAACTGGCCGATGCATAGCCGCTGCCCTGTCCGCGATCCTCCATGGAAACCCGAACATAAACCTGCGACTGGTCGGCGGTAAAGTTCACATCCGTAATTTCCGGGGGAGCCGTGGGCTCTATCCAGTCCGAACGATAGGTTTTTTCATCCACGATGACCGTAAGCCTGTACCGGGCGCCGTCCTTCACAGGGAAAGTGGGAATCCTGAAAGAACCATAATAACCGGAAGCCTGATGGATTGTACCCGTATCGTCTTCCAGATAAACCTGCCCTTGCGGTACATCATACGACACATACTGGCCGATGTCCAGAGGCCACAAATAAGAAATCCTGATGGTGGAAGTGTTGCCCAGAAGGATATTGGCATCAATCACCAGCGCTTTTTTATAACCGCTTTCATCGATTTCCGCAGAATAGGGATACACGCAGGAACTAAGCGCGAGTACCATAAACAGACAGACAAACTTCTTCATACGCTTAGAACATGAAATTAATGTTGATATAGGGAATCTGCGAGGCAAACACGGAAAGCATGTAGCCTTGTACAAAACCGGAAGGATTGGTTTTGAAGAATACCGAATAAGGATTCTTCCGGCCCGTCACGTTATACACGCCGATGGTGAAAGTCGTGTGCACCCAAGACTTCTTGTAATGGCCGGGGTCTATGTTGAAAGCCAGATCCAGCCGGAAATAATCCGGAATGCGATGGGCGTTTCTTTCAGAATAAGCAAAACGGTAAGTACCTCCCAGATAATACTTTCCCACGGGAACCGTCACCGGACGGCCCGTAGAATAATCCAGGTTGGCCGACAGGCTGTACCGGTGCGTGATGGCCCAGTTGGCCACCAGTTTGAACTCGTGCGGTTTGTCGTAAGGAGCATTGTACCACCTTCCGTTGGACAGGGTTTCCGCTCCCCGGTACTCCATTTCCCTGAAACGGGAACGGGAATAGGAATAACTCATCCAGCCGGTGAGTTTGCCGGTGGTCTTCTTGATCATGGCTTCCACGCCGTAGGCGCGGCCGTACACGGGCAGAAGGTCATCGGCCAGATTCGGATTCATGGACAGCGTGGCGCCCGGCTTATAATCCAGGACGTTCTTCATCTGCTTGAAATAACCTTCCACCGAAAAGTCTATTCCCGTGTCCAGATGCGTCCAATAGACACCCGCCGCCGCCTGCCAGCCCGTAGTGGGAGCGATCTTGCTGTCACTGAGTTTCCAAGTGTCCATGGGGGAAACCGAAGAAGTATTGGAAATCAGGTGGATATACTGCGTCATGGTGTTGAAGCCGGCCTTAAAGGACAGATTGTCAAGCGGGGTATAACGTGCGCTCAACCGCACTTCCGGACCCACATAGAACTTGGAAGGATTCGCAAAGAGGAAAGTGGAAAGCCGCAAGCCTCCTTCTACGGAAAGTTTGTCCATCACCTGCCAGGTGTCGGAAACATAAATGGCCGGTTCCACGGCATATTCCCGCTTGAGCCTGCGTTCCACCACATAGGAATCTTCCCCGAAAGGCTTCATGATGCCCGGGTCCAGGCCATAGCCCACCACGTCCAGGCCATAGCCGAGTATGTGTTTTTCGCCCAGCGGACGGGTGAAATTGCTCCTCAGGAAAGCCTGCCGGATATAGGTGTCCAGGTCGAAGGCCCCGTATCCCCATTCGTGGATACCCGTACGGTTGGTATAATGGTCATAACCGGCACTGATGGTATATCCCTTCCCGCCGGCTTCCCGGTGGCGGAACTGCGCCGACCCGTTGATATTGGTATAACGGAAGGTGGTATCCCCGCCGAAGGCAAAGCGGTCCGTGGCAAAATAGCCGTTCACCGTCAGGGTGTTCTCGGAATCGAAATGATGGGTGATTCCGGCGTTTGCATCGGCAAAACCCGCGCTGCCGCCATTGTAGCGGCTGTTGCTGGGAATCATTTTCAGAATCCAGTCCGAATACGTGATGCGGCCGCCGGCGATGAAGGTGGTCTTCTTGTTGCGGCTCAAGGGACCCTCCACATGCAGTCGGCTGGTCAGAAGGCCCACTCCCAGGGAACCCTGTATCCTTTCGTCATTGCCCTCCTTGCTCTTGACCGTGAGCACGGAAGAAATGCGGCCGCCGTACTGCGCCGGAATGGAACTCTTGTAAAGTTGCACATCCTCCACGATATCGGGATTGAAGGCCGAGAAAATGCCGAACAGGTGCGTAGGATTGTAAATGGTATTGCCGTTGAACAGAATCAGGTTCTGATCCTGGGCACCGCCACGCACATTGAAGCCGCCCGAAGCCTCACCCACCGTCTTCACGCCCGGCAGCGTAAGCACCGCCTTCAGGATATCCCCTTCACCGAAGGCCGACGGAATCTTGCTCATGGTACGGATGTTCACCGTTTCCACACCCATGGTGGTGGTGCGGTGATTGGCCATGCTCTGGGCCGATACCACCGAGGCCTTCAGCAGTTCCACTTTTTCAGGAAGTTCCACGTTCAGGGAACCGTCTCCCTTCAGATTCACCCGGATATCGATTTCCTCCTTGCCCTCAAAATTAAAGTGCATTACATTTTCTCCGGAAGGCAAAGTAATGGAATACATGCCTTTGGCATTGGAACGTGCGTATGTGGACGTATTGTCATCAAAGATAACCGCACCGGGCAGAGGTTCTCCGGTTTCCAGGTCCGTCACCTTGCCGCTCACTTTCACCGGCCCGTTTCCGCTGCCCGTACCTACCACATAAATCTTGTTGCGGTAACTTACATTCACCTGCGCTGCGGGACCGCCCGTTCCCTCATTCTGTACATTTTCTGCAAAATACCCGTCCGGAAGGCCCAGGCCGGCCAATTTCACCTCATCCACTACAAGGGGAGCGGGAGCGTCCGTTCCTTTCCACTGAGGGGCCTTGAAGAAACTTTCTCCGGAGGAAGGGGTTTTCATCGCCTTATTGTAGGCCCTCCTTTTCATCTTTACCACCTTGCCGCCCTCGATGGTATAATAACTCTCCCGCTTGGCGAAGTAGTTCACCAGATCATCGTTGTAATTGGGATCCACATAGCCAATCTCCGGGCCGTTATGATTGCCGGGCCGGCTGGTAAAAACCTTCGTAACCTGCACGAAAACAGGTTTTTCACCGTCTTTTACCAGTTCGAAATAGCCGTCCGGAGCCTCCGTATATCCCATGTAATTCAGATTTACGAAGAAGGACTTTCCTATCGTAAAGTAGCACACCCAGTCTTTGATGAGCACCACCGGGGCCGTGCTTTCATTGGCCCGCACCTGGAGGTCCTGGCGGGATGCGTCCACGTTTACCAGGACACCTTCATACAACTTGCCGTTGTAATAGACGGAACCGTCCCGGAACCGCTTTTCTTCCCAGAAATAAGTTCCGTTTATCTGATACGGATACTGTGCGGGCAACGTTCCCCTGTACAGGGTGGACAATCCCCCGACTTCTTGCAAGTACTGCTTGTTTTCATCCTGTCCCCACAATGGAATGCAGATAAGGGAAAACAAAAATACGGATACCAACCATTTTTTCATGAAAGCAAATTTATGAAAAATATATTATATAAATCCCTATCCTCCCCCAATCTTGCATATAAAAAGAGGCTGATTAAAAGATTCTTCACTTCGTTCAGAATGACAGCAGCTGTCATTCTGAGGAGGGTGAAACCCCACGAAGAATCTTTTAACCAGTCTCTTCTTGTAATCGATACTCCTTATTCGCTGAAACGGGCTTTCAGGTATTCGCGGTTCAGACGGGCGATATGGTCGATGGTCACATGCTTCGGGCACTCCATCTCGCAGGCGCGGGTGTTGGTGCAGTTACCAAAGCCCAGTTCATCCATCTTGGCCACCATGGCGCGGGCGCGGCGGGCAGCCTCCGGACGGCCCTGAGGCAGCAGGGCCAGGGAACTCACGCGGGCAGCCACGAACAGCATGGCGCTGCCGTTCTTGCACGTAGCCACACAGGCACCGCAACCCACGCAGGCGGCGGCATCCATGGACAGTTCGGCATCATCGTGCGGAATCAGGATGTTGTTGCCATCCTGGGCGCTGCCGGTACGGACGGTGATAAATCCGCCCGCCTGCATGATTTTATCGAAGGCGGTACGGTCCACCACCAGGTCCTTGATCACCGGGAAGGCGCCGCTGCGCCAAGGTTCCACGGTAATGGTGGCACCGGGCTTGAAGTGGCGCATGAACAGCTGGCAGGTGGTCACGGCATCGTCCGGTCCGTGGGCGCGGCCGTCCACATACAGGGAACAGGCGCCGCAGATGCCCTCGCGGCAATCGTGGTCGAAAGCGAAGGTCTCGAAATGGCCTTTTGCTTTGGCGTTCTTCTGACGCCACACTTTTACATTATATTCCATACTCGGGATTAGTCTTTGTAGTTACGGGTTGCAATCTTGATGTTTTCGTACTTGAGTTCTTCCTTGTGCAGCTCCGGCTCCTTGCCTTCGCCCTTGTATTCCCAGGCGGCTACATACATGAAGTTCTCGTCGTCACGTTTGGTTTCGCCTTCTTCGGTCTGCATTTCCTCGCGGAAATGGCCGCCGCAGGATTCCCGGCGGTTCAGGGCGTCATAAGCCATGAGTTCGCCAATGTCGAAGAAGTCCACCAGGCGCAGGGCTTTCTCCAGTTCCTGGTTGAATTCCTCATTGGTTCCGGGAACGCGGACATTCTTCCAGAAATACTCGCGCAGGGCCTTGATTTCTTCGATACCCTTCTTCAGGCCGGCCTCGTTGCGTGCCATACCTACATATTCCCACATGATGTGACCCAGTTTCTTGTGGATGGCATCCACAGGCTCGCTGCCCTTCACGGCGAAAATCTTGTCGATGCGCTCCTTCACGGCTTTCTCCGCCTCTGCGAATTCGGGGGCGTTGGTGTCCGTCTTGGGCTCCGCAAACTTATGGGAAAGATAATCGCCTATCGTGTAAGGCAGTACGAAGTAACCGTCGGCCAGTCCCTGCATCAGGGCCGATGCACCCAGGCGGTTTCCGCCGTGGTCGGAGAAATTGGCTTCGCCGATGGCGTACAGGCCGGGGATGGTGGTCTGGAGGTCATAGTCCACCCAGAGTCCGCCCATGGTATAGTGGATGGCGGGATAAATCATCATCGGCTCTTCCCAAGGGGAAGTGGAGGTGATTTTCTCGTACATGTCAAACAGGTTGCCGTAACGCTCCTGAACGCGCTGGTGCCCCAGGCGCTTGATGGCGTCGGCAAAGTCCAGATACACGGCCAGACCGGTTTCGTTCACGCCAAAGCCGGCGTCGCAACGCTCCTTGGCGGCGCGGGAAGCCACGTCACGGGGAACCAGGTTGCCGAAAGCCGGATAACGGCGCTCCAGATAGTAATCGCGATCCTCTTCGGGAATCTGGGAAGGTTTGATTTCGTGCTTGCGCAGCTTAACCACATCTTCCATCTTCTTGGGAACCCAGATGCGGCCGTCGTTGCGCAGGGACTCACTCATGAGGGTGAGCTTGCACTGCTGGTCACCATGCACCGGGATACAGGTGGGATGAATCTGGGCGAAGCAGGGATTGGCGAAGAAGGCCCCCTTGCGGTAGGCCTGCATGGCGGCCGATCCGTTGGAATTCATGGCGTTGGTGGAGAGGAAATAGGCATTTCCGTAACCGCCGGTGGCCAGCACCACGGCGTGGGCGCCGAAGCGCTCGATTTCACCGGTCACGAGGTTGCGGGCGATGATACCCTTGGCCTCGCCGTTGATGATAACGAGGTCCAGCATCTCGTGGCGGGGATAACTCTTCACGGTGCCGGCGGCGATTTCCTTGTTCAGGGAAGCGTAGGCACCCAGCAGAAGCTGCTGTCCGGTTTGTCCGCGGGCATAGAAAGTACGGCTCACCTGCACGCCGCCGAAGGAACGGTTTGCCAGGTAACCGCCGTATTCACGGGCGAAAGGAACGCCCTGCGCCACGCACTGGTCGATGATGGCGGCGCTCACCTCGGCCAGACGATACACGTTGGCTTCACGGGAACGGTAGTCGCCACCCTTGATGGTGTCGTAAAACAGACGGTAGATGGAGTCGTTGTCGTTCTGGTAGTTCTTGGCAGCGTTGATACCGCCCTGGGCAGCGATGGAGTGCGCCCGGCGCGGAGAGTCGCTGATGCAGAAAATCTTGACGTTGTATCCCATCTCGCCCAAGGAGGCGGCTGCGGATGCACCACCAAGACCGGTACCCACCACAATCACTTCCAACTTCCGTTTGTTGTTCGGAGAAACAATCCGGATTTCGGCTTTACGCTTGGACCATTTTTCTTTGAGTGGTCCTTCCGGAATCTTGGAAATAAGTTTAGAATCGGCCATATAGATTAAATAATTGTAATTGCTAGCCCACAAAAATAAGCATTTTTCGGGAATAAATTAGTATTTTTTATTACCAATTACAAAGTGTAAGGAATACAGGGCGTGCTGTCGGGCTTTCCTTCGGTAGCCCAGAACGTGCGTCCTTCAAACACCATCGCACAGGAAGAAGATTCCCTCATGATGGGTTTTCCCGAGCAGGAAATATTCTTGATAAAGAAAGCGTGGTCCCACTGGTCCATCGGTACATAACTGGAAGCCAGAATCTTATGTGCCTTGATGTAACGGTCCACCCCTTTGCGGTCCGCTTCCCTTCCGGTGGTGGTGAAGTTGGTCACCACCCGGTATCCCAGGGGTTCCTTGTTCACATCGAATTTCACCCATTTGTGGTTGTTCACCTCATAGTAAGCCGCGCCGCCCTTTTCGTCCACCACGCCAAAGTTGGCTTCCACGCGCATCGGCCTGGAAAGCGTGTCCAGGAAGTGTTCGAAATCCTCCAGGGTTTCGCAGATTTCCAAGGCGCGGTACATGAACACGCCCTCGCAGTCCATCCTTTCCTGGGGAACGTCGTCGTCCTTCAAGTCATAGGTGGCGGTATTCATGATGGCAAAGCCGCTCTCGTTCATTCCGCCCCAAACCTCCGGTGTCCCTTTGGGTATCAAGGCCGAAGGGTTGGTCCTCCAGTCCCGGTTCACCAGCCCCACCAGGCGGTATTTTTCCCCCTGGAAGTACTCCACCGCCACATCCTGGCAGGAGGAATCCCGGTGCTTGAACATCACGGCCTTTCCGTCCCGGGTATGTTTTCCGCTCACAATCACGGAAGTGCAGGCGAAAGAAGGAATGGCGATAAAAAGAAAAAGTAAGCTAAAAAAGTGTGCCGTTTTCATCAGTGTTATATTTACGTTGGTTAATATATTCCTGCATTCCCAGATGCTCGTACGCGAGGTCGGTGGCCACGCGGCCGCGCTGGGTGCGGATGATGAATCCTTCCTTGATCAGGAAAGGCTCGTACACCTCCTCCAGCGTGCCGGCATCCTCGCTGATGGAGGTGGCCAGGGTTCCCACTCCCACGGGGCCTCCCTTAAAAGTGAGAATCATGGTGCGCAGAATCTTGTTGTCGATGGAGTCCAGTCCCCGCTTGTCAATCTTCAGTTTATTCAGGGCGAAACGCGTGATTTCCAGATTGATACGCCCGTCACCCAACACCTGGGCAAAGTCCCTCACACGTTTGAGGAGCGCATTGGCGATACGCGCCGTCCCGCGGCTGCGAAGGGCAATCTCCCGGGCAGCTTCCGCATCAATTTCCAGATTCAATATGCCCGCGCTCCGGATGACAATCTTTTCAAGGTCTCCGGTATCATAATATTCCAGGGCGCAGTTGATGCCGAAACGGTCTCTCAGCGGCGCCGTCAGAAGGCCGCTCCGCGTCGTGGCCCCCACCAGGGTGAAAGGATTCAGGTTGATGCGCACCGACCTGGCTCCGGGCCCCTTGTCAATCATGATATCAATCACATAATCCTCCATGGCGGAATATAGATACTCTTCCACTTCGGGAGAAAGCCGATGAATTTCGTCGATGAACAGCACATCCCCCGTTTCCAGGGAGGTCAGCAGGCCGGCCAGGTCTCCGGGCTTGTCCAGCACGGGGCCGGACGTCACCTTCATGTTCACCTCCATCTCATTGGCGATGATGTGCGCCAGCGTAGTCTTTCCCAGGCCGGGAGGGCCGTGGAAAAGGACATGATCCAGGGCTTCTCCCCTGAGTTTGGCCGCCTTGATATAGATGTCCAGGTTGGAGACAATCTCCCTCTGCCCGGTGAAATCACCGAGCTGCTGCGGGCGGATAATTCCGTCAAATTCACTATCTTTGCGGTCGGTCGGTTGATGGGGGTCGAAATCTGTCATGGATGACGCTCTGTTTAATTCCGATACAAATATAGTTTTTATTTTTAAGAATTGATGGTTTTTATACAGCTGTTGAAATGTTGAAAAACAAACATAAGCACCTAAAAATCAAAAATATACATTAAAAATAAATTGTTGAAAACCCTTTGAAATTCTGTTGATGGCCTGTGAATGGCCGGTCCAGGATTTTTATAAACCGCCGGAAAGGAGGTTATCAACAGGGTTATGAACAGGTTTTCAACAGGGAAAACGAAGGGAATGTTGATAAGTAAGAATGCTTCAGAGAAGCTGCAAAAAGAACTCTCAAAAACGGGAGAAGTCTTTTGCAGCGGCCTTTTCCTGTCTGCACGCTGGGCCGTTGTGTCCCGGACGGCCACCGAAGGCGTCCATTTCATATTCCTCCCCACCCGCGAATCGGCCGAATACTGCTCGGCCGACCTATATAATATGGTAGAGGGAGACTGCGTGTTCTTCCTTCCGGAGTCGGGAAAAAGCGTCGAGCGCAGCAACTACAAATCCTCCCTGGGCGTCCAGCGCACCGCCGCCATCGGAAAACTCATGGAGAGATCCTTCGCTTCGCTCAGGATGACAGACCATCTTCAAGTAGAAGAATCTCCTCTGTTCATCATCACCTACCCCGAAGCGCTGGAAGAGAAGATTCCTTCCTCTGAAAAACTCACCGGGGCCCTTTTCAGCATCCGGGAAGGAGAGGAAATCCCCTACGAGACCATCCGTACCCGCCTCATGGAAGAAGGTTTCGAAAAGGTTGATTTTGTATCGGCCCCGGGACAGTTTTCCCTCCGCGGCGCCGTCATCGATATTTTTTCCTTTTCGTCCGACAAACCCTTCCGCATCAGTTTCTTCGGCAACGAAGTGGAAAAAATCCACAGCTTCGACTGCAACACCCAGCTTTCCATCAAAAGGCTGGACCGGGCCGATATCTACCCCGACATCGCCGCCCGCGAGGCCGATGAAGGCGAAAGCCTTGTAAACATCCTGCCCGGCAATTCCGTCGTGTGGCTGGATTCTTCGGACATGTACAAAGAAAGGGATTTTTTCGGGAGCCTGCTGTCTTTCAAACACGTCTATCTGGATACTCCTCTGGGAAAAGACAAGGCGGAGAGCATCAAGTTCAACATCGCCCCGCAGCCGGTCTTCAACAAAAACTTCGAACTGCTCATTTCGGACATCCGTTCCTGCCTGGAAAACGGTTACAAGGTTTTTATTTACGGTGAAAAGGAAAGCCAGCTGGAGCGCCTGCGTTCCATTATGCTTCAGGATCCGCATGCCCTTCTTCCGGAATTTGTGAAAGGCAGGAACATTCATGCCGGTTTCATCGACCATGACGACAAACTGTGCTGTTATACCGACCATGAAATCTTCGACCGCTTCCACCGCGTACACATCCGCCGGACGGTGGAAAAGTCCGAACAGCTCACCCTCAACGACCTCAGCGCCTTCAACATGGGAGACTATATCGTGCATATCGACCACGGGGTGGGTATTTTCGGAGGACTGGTGAAGATGCGGGACGACCACGACCGGGTGCACGAAGTGGTGAAACTCCTGTACAGCGGGGGAGACGTGGTGTTCGTTTCGGTGCATTCGCTGCACAAGATTTCCCGTTTCCGTTCCAAGGAAGGGGAGCCGCCGCGCATTAACAAACTGGGTTCCAAGACCTGGAGCAACCTCAAATCGGCCGCCAAATCCCGCGTAAAGGACATTGCAAAGGAACTGATCCAGCTGTATGCCAAGCGGCGCGCATCCACCGGATTCGCCTATTCGCCGGATACGTATCTGCAGGAAGAGCTGGAATCTTCCTTCATGTATGAGGATACGCCGGACCAGGAAAGGGCCACCAGGGCGGTGAAGGAAGACATGGAGGAAACTTGTCCCATGGACCGCCTCATCTGCGGCGATGTGGGATTCGGCAAAACGGAAATCGCCATCCGGGCGGCCTTCAAGGCGGCTACGGACGGAAAGCAGGTGGCCGTTCTGGTGCCCACCACCATCCTTTCCCTGCAGCATTACGAGAATTTCAAGGCCCGCCTGCAGAATTTTCCCTGCACGGTGGAATATGTGAGCCGGCTCCGTACCGCCAAACAGATAACGGACATCAAAAAACGCCTCAAACAGGGCAAGATCGATATCCTTATCGGCACGCATAAAATACTGGGAAACGGCTTTGAATTCAGGGATCTGGGCCTTCTCATCATCGACGAAGAGCAGAAATTCGGGGTATCGGCCAAAGAAAAACTCCGCCAGATGAAACATTCGGTGGACACCCTCACCCTTACGGCTACGCCCATCCCCAGAACCCTCCAGTTCTCGCTGCTGGGCGCCCGTGACCTTTCCATCATCCAGACCCCGCCGCCCAACCGGATACCCATCCAGACGGAAATCATCCTTTTCAACGAATCCGAAATCAAAAGCATCGTCAACTACGAACTCAACCGGGGCGGACAGATTTTCTTCCTGCACAACAAAGTGGAGGAACTGCCGTCCATCGCGGAGATCCTGCACCGGCTGGTTCCGGACATGAAAATTTGCGTGGCGCACGGCCAGATGGAAGGCAAGGAACTGGAAGACAGGATGTTGGCTTTCATGCGGGGAGACTACGACCTTCTTTTGTGCACCACCATCATCGAAAACGGCCTGGACATTCCCAACGCCAATACCATCATCGTGAACCAGGCCCAGAATATCGGCCTCAGCGACCTGCACCAGCTTCGCGGCCGGGTGGGACGGTCCAACAGGAAGGCCTTCTGCTACCTCATCGTCCCGCCGCTGATCAGCCTTACCGAAGAAGCCCGGCGCCGGCTGCGGGCCATCGAGGAATTCTCCGACCTCGGGAGCGGTTTCAACATCGCCATGCAGGACTTGGATATCCGCGGCGCCGGAAACCTCCTCGGGGCCGAGCAGAGCGGCTTCATTTCCGACATGGGATACGAAACCTACCAGAAAATCCTGTCCGAGGCCATGGAGGAACTGGGCGTGGAAACCGGCATCACCAAACGCGGCGGGGCCGAGAAATTCGTGGACGACTGCACCATCGAAACCGACAAGCCCGCCTTTATCCCCGACGACTACATCGACATTACGGCCGAAAAAATCCGCATCTACAAGATGCTGGACGCCCAGACCGACGACCGCGAGATAGACCGCCTGGCTTCGCAGGTGGCCGACCGCTTCGGCCCGTTGCCCGAGGAAGTGGAAAATCTGTTCAAAGTGGTGAAAATCAGAAATTTGGGTGCGGATACCGGATTTGAGAAAATCATCATCAAGAACGGGATGCTCATCATGTTCTTTGTGACGAATCCCCTTTCGGCCTATTACAAATCCACCCGCTTCGAACGGGTGCTCCAGCAGGTGAACGAGCATCCGACCCTGTTCAAGTTCAACCAGGACGGCGGCCGTCTCCGCACCGTTTCCCGCGGCGTGGACAATCTCGGGAAAGCCCTCGACATTTTGAAAAAACTGCAATAATTCTTATTTTTGCAAGTTATGTCCAATTTGCTGGTAGAAATATGTCCAATTTGCTGGTAGAAATAGGAAACACAGCGCTGAAGGCCGCCTGGTCGGACCGGATGACCCTCGGAAAAACGTTCCGCTACCAGGGAGAGAAACACATGGATTTCATCCTCTCGCTCACCCGCCGGGAAAAGCCTGCCGTCATGGTGGTTTCTTCGGTGTATCCCGTTTCGGAGCAGGATGTCGCCCCCCTCAGGGAAAGCTGCGGTAACCTGCTCATCCTGGACAGCAACAACAGGGAGCGGCTCATCGGCAAGGGACTGCCTCCCTATATCTCCTACGACCCCGCCGCCGCTACCGGTCCTGCGCTGGTCATTGTGGGTATTATGATGCTGACCAACACCACCAGCGTGGATTGGGGAGACTATACCGAGGCGATTCCCGCCTTCATTACCATGCTGCTGATGCCGCTGAGCTACGGTATCATGCTGGGCCTGATCATGTATGTGCTGATGAAGGTCTCCCTGGGCATGAAAGGCATCCGCCAGATCAGCCCCACCGTGTGGACCCTTTTCGTGGTTTTCGTACTTCGATATATCCAAAACAGTCTATAAATTAATAACCTCGTATTCCATCATGAAAAGAAATGATTATCAAGTGCCTGCGATGATTATCGTGACGCTCCAAACGCAAAACACTATTTTGATCGGGAGTCCCGATGCTGAAAGCGCCGGCGTAGAGAACTACATAGAACAGCCTGGCCGTTCTTGGTAATAACCTGCTAAACGATGAGAAAGATGACAAAGATTATGAGATATCTGAGCATTGCATCCCTCGTATGGGCAGGTGCTATGATCTTGGGCTGTACGCGCGAGCAGCAACCTGAGGACCCTTCCGGCAACGTTGTGATCCGGACCGCAACCATCAGCCTGGACGGCAGTGAACCAACGCGTGCCCTGACCGAGGGGGGTGTGAAGACGCTCGCTGCGGATGAACAGATTGCCGTGGTGTACGAAAAGGACAACGGCTCTTATGCGAAAGTGGTGGCGACCCTTGCCCCCGGGGATATTGCCGAAGGGGGAAAA
>CADBFO010000011.1 GCA_902794005.1 uncultured Bacteroidia bacterium | reverse complement strand
ACCCAGATGAAGGAAGCGGTTGCCAAGTACGTCAAGCTCATCACCGACAATGGCGGTGAGGTTGTGTACCAGGAGGATTGGGGCCTGCGTCAGCTCGCTTATCCCATCCAGCACAAGACCACAGGTTTTTATTACCTGATCGAGTTCAAGGCCGACAGCCAGTTCGTTGCCACCCTCGAAACTCAGTATCACCGTGACGAGCGCATCATCCGCTTCCTCACTGTCGCTCTCGACAAAGACGCAGTGGCCTATGCAGAAAAGCGCCGCACCAACAAGGCTGCCAAGGCTGCTCCCGCCGCCGAGGAAGCTCCCGCTGCTGAATAATTTAGGAGGACAAAATTATGGCAAACGAAAATAAAGAAATCCGCTATCTGAACCCCCCGACCGTAGAGGTTCGCAAGAAGAAATACTGCCGTTTCAAAAAGGCCGGTATCAAGTATGTAGATTACAAGGATCCTGAGTTCCTGAAGAAGTTCCTCAACGAGCAGGGTAAGATTCTCCCTCGCCGCATCACCGGTACTTCGCTCAAGTTCCAGCGTAAGGTTGCCAAGGCCATCAAGCGGGCCCGCTCCCTTGCTCTTCTCCCGTATGTAACTGATCTCCTTAAATAATCTGCCTTATGGAAATTTTGCTCAAGAAAGATGTAGCCAACCTGGGCTACGCCGGTGAGATCGTCAAAGTAAAGGCCGGTTACAACCTGGGCTACGCCGGTGAGATCGTCAAAGTAAAGGCCGGTTATGCCATGAACTACCTGGTACCGCAGGGCTTCGCCACTGTCGCTACCGAGTCCGTGAAAAAGCAGCATGCAGAAACCCTCCGCCAGCGCGCCCACAAAGAGGCCAAGCTTGTCGCTGACGCCGAGGCTCTTGCCGCTACCCTGAATGCCCAGACCGTGGGACTGAAGGTGAAAGTGTCCGAGAGCGGCAAGCTCTATGGCAGCGTCACCACCATGGACCTCGCCGAGGCGCTGAACGCCAAGGGTCTGAACATCGACAAGAAGGACATCACCATCCTCGCCGGCGAGGTGAAGGAACTCGGTGAGTACGAGGCCGCCGTAAAGATTTACAAAGCCATCAAGGGCAGCTTCAAATTCAATGTGATTGCCGAATAATCCACGGTTGTGGATCGCGAATAAGGAGGGAGACCCTGTGACGGTTTCCCTCCTTTTTTCTTGGAATCCGGCCAGGGCTGTTATGTTGCAAATCCGGAATAATTGCTGTATCTTCGACAAGATATCCGAAAAACACGTTTCAATATGCGCACGCGTCATTCTCTCGTCCTTTTGTTGTCGGCCCTGTGTTTCCTGTCTCCTTTGAAGGCCCAGACCTTTGTCTTCGCGGGGGATTCCATCACGGACGGAGGGTGGGGAGCCAGCGGCGGACGCAACACCCCTGCCGCGAAGCGCAACCTCACGGATCCCAACCATATCTACGGTCACAGTTACATGATGCTGGTGGCCAGTGACTGGCAGTCGGCCTATCCGTCCGTCGGGATGGAATTCCACAACCGGGGTATCAGCGGAGACTCTCTCGCCGGCCTTGCCGCCCGCTGGGATGCCGATATCATCTCCCTCAGGCCGGATGTCCTTTCCGTCCTGGTGGGCGTCAACGATTCCGCACAGACGGAGGATATCACGGCCTGGAAGGCCGAGTTTCGTGCCTTGCTGGCCCATACGCGGCAAGTGTTGCCCGATTGCAAACTGGTGCTGTGCACCCCGTTTCTGGCTCCGGTCGGCACGATGCGTACGCGCGAAGACTATCCTGAACGCGCCGCCCGCATAAAAGAAATGGGGACCGCAGTGCGGGAACTCGCAGCGGAGTTCCGGGCAGTCTTGGTCCCCTTCGATGAATTGTTCGAAAGCCTCCCCGCCGGGGCCACCGACACCTGGTGGATTTGGGACGGCATTCATCCCACCGCCGCCGGCCATCGCCGCATGGCTACTCTATGGGAGCAAGTCGTGGGCGCGGAAGTTCTTTAGAATCAGTCTGTTTTCTCCTGTCCTTCTTCCGTGGGTTTCTCTGGCTCGTCGCCGTGGGAATCCTTGTACTTGAAGCGGCGGATTTTCTGGGTGGCCGTTTTCTCGAACGGCTCCTTCATGGCATCCACTTCTCCAATCTTGGAATTCTTTCCCACGGTCTTGTTCACCCATTCCAGAACGGATTTCTTGCGGGCTTCCAGTTCCTCGAAGAATTTGTCTTCATAGGCCTGGTCCCAGTCGATGGCGTTGTCCTGGAACTTTACGAGGGCCACCAGTTTGCCGTCGCGTTCCATCACCAGCGATTCTTCCACGCCTTCGATATTGTTGATGACCTGCTCGATCTCTTCGGGATAGATGTTTTCTCCCGAAGGTCCCAGGATGGTGTTGTTCAAGCGGCCTTTGATGTAGTAGTAGCCGTCTTTGTCAACGGTCGCGATATCGTTGGTGTGGAACCAGCCTTCGTCGTCCAGAACCTGAATGGTGCGTTCCGGATCTTTGTAATAGCCCAGCATCACGTTGTTGCCGCGGCATACGATTTCGCCCTCGCCGTTGGCGGGATTGACATTGTCCAGGCGCACCTCCACATTGTAGGCTGCTACGCCGATAGAGCCCAGGCGCTTACGCTTGTTTACCATGAAGTTGCATACCAGCGGTGCGGTTTCCGTAAGCCCGTAACCCACTGCATAGGGGAAGTGGCATTCGATGAGGAACTTTTCCACGGCGGGATCCAGTTTGGCACCGCCCACGCCGAAGAAAGAGAGCTTTCCGCCAAAAGTGGAAACCATCCGCCGGCCGATGAACCAGTGCAGGATCTTGGGTATTTTCTTGTCGGCCCAGGACAGGACGCGGCTCTTCTGGATGGTGGGCAGCACGCTGTTTTTCACCACTTTTTCGATGATCAGGGGAACCGAACAGATAATGGTGGGCTTCACTTTCTTCATGGCCGGAATCAGGATGGCCGGAGCCGCCGGCTTCTGGAGCGTGTAGCAGGTGGCGCCCACATAGAACGAGTACAGGGTGGAGACGTTCATCTCGTAGGCGTGCGCCGCCGGCAGGATGCTCAGGAAACGGTCTTTCTTGAAGGCCGGCTGGGCTTTGAAGGAGGCGGCCAGGTTTGCGCAGATATTGCGGTGGCTCAGCATCACGCCCTTGGCCTTGCCGGTGGTCCCAGAGGTGTAGATGATGGTGGCAAGGTCGTCCGGCAGCGGGTCTTTCACCCAGCCGTTGCAGCGGAAATCGTTCTTGTCCTTCTTGAGGAATTCGAACGTCTCGATATCGATGACCAGGGTAAGCTTTTCCTTGCAGGCCTCGCTCAGTTTGTCCATCAGGCGTTGCGAGATGAACAGGACTTTGGATTCCGAATGGGAGAGGATGTTGCTGACCTCGTTCTCGGAACTGTCCGGGAGCATGGGCACTGCGATGCGGCCGTAGGCGGTGGCGGCAAAGAAGGCCACCACCCAGTTGGGCATATTCTGTGACAGGATGGCCACGCGGTCTCCGTGCTTGATCCCGTAGCGGGACATGCGCTGGGAGAGATGTTCCACTTTGGCCTTGAATTCGGAATAGGTATATTTCTGACCGCCGTCCACATATTGGAAGGCGATTCTTTTGGCATAGTTGGTGGTGGCGTAGTCAAATACCTTGTGGAGCGTGGTGCAAGTATTCTCGCGATGGCGATATTTGCGCCAGGCTTTGTAGGGGCTCTTGATTTTTTTTGCCATACGGGTGGGGGTTTAGGGAACGATGAATTTGTCTTTGTGAAGTCCCTGCAGGCCGAGCGGGCGGTAGTGCTCGTAGATGCGCTTCATGTCGGCCTTGGGGTCGTCGGTGAGTTCAAAGGGCTCTCCAACGCTGATGCGCTTGCGGCCCCAGTCGTAGTAGCCCAGATAGACGGTGGCACCGGTTTCGCGGGCAATGAGATGATAACCGCTCTTCCAGTTCCGGGTGGCCTTGCGCGTCCCTTCCGGGGCGATGGCCAGGTGGAATTCCGGGGCATCTTCCATGGCGTGGATAAGGCTCTTGACCATG
Source organism: uncultured Bacteroidia bacterium (assembly GCA_902794005.1). Classification (GTDB taxonomy): domain Bacteria; phylum Bacteroidota; class Bacteroidia; order Bacteroidales; family UBA932; genus Cryptobacteroides. The sequence goes on along the minus strand of CADBFO010000011.1, from coordinate 47,090 downwards.
CTTGCGGCCGAGCTGCGCTCTACCGGAACGGCGCCGCAGGCCCTCAGGATGGGGCCCAGGGGCCAGAAAAAGAATTCTTTCTTGATCATGATATGGGCCACTTTCCCAAACTGGGTATAGAAAAGGTAGCATACCAGAAAATCCCATACGGTGGTGTGGGGGACACCCAGCACGATAGCTTTGGATTCCTTCATGGGGCCGCCTACGCTTTCCCAGCCCATTTTCCTGAGGAGCCATCCGCAGAATTTGGCCCAGCGGGGGGCCACTTCCGATTTGACTTTTGCCATATTTTAGATGTTTACGTCTTCCAGTTCCTTCTCGCTTCGGAGATTATCCATGATAAAGTGCTGGCGTTCATAGGTGTTGATGCCCATGTAGAATTCCATGATGGTCTGGATGGACTCTTCGTCCGAGAGTTTGACCGTATCCAGGCGCATTTTTTCGCCGATGAAATCGACAAACTCATCCGACGAGATTTCTCCCAGGCCCTTGAAGCGGGTGATTTCCACCCCCGTCTTGAGATCTTTCACAGCCTTGTCGCGTTCTTCCTGGGTGTAGCAGTAGCGGCGCTCTTTCTTGTTATGAACGCGGAACAGCGGTGTCTGCAGGATATAGACATGCCCGCGACGGATGAGTTCCGGATAGTATTTCATGATGAACGTGAGCACCAGCATGCGGATGTGCATGCCGTCGTCATCGGCATCGGTGGCCACGATGATGTTGTTGTAACGGAGGTTGTCCAGGTCTTCTTCCACGCCCAGGGCGGCGATGAGAAGGTTGAGCTCTTCGTTTTCCGCCACCCGCTTGCGGCTTTCCTTGAAGCAGTTGATGGGCTTGCCGCGGAGGCTGAACACGGCCTGGTTGTTGGCGTTGCGCACTTTGGTGATGGTACCGGATGCGGAATCACCCTCCGTAATGAAGATGGAACTGAGTTCCTTCTGGTCTTCCATCCCCTTGGGGAATTTGGTGTCCGAGAAGTGATAGCGGCAGTCCCGCAGTTTCCGGTTGTAAACAGCCGTTTTCTTGGCCCTCTCGCGGGTTTTCTTCTGCACCCCGGCAATTTCCTCGCGTTCTGCCTGGGACGCTTTGATTTTGTCCTCGATAACCGGAACGATTTCCATGTGCATGTGCAGGTAATCGTTGAGGTTCTTGGTGACAAAGTCGTTCACATAGGTTCGGATGGTGGGACCGCGGTCCACGGAAGTGGAGCCGTCCTTGGCCTTCACCTGCTTCTCCCACATGTAGGTGGAGCCCAGTTTGGTTTTGGTCTGGCCTTCGAAGATGGGCTCCTGGATCTGGATGGAGATGGCGCCCACAATGCCCTGGCGGATATCTTCGGGCTTATAGTCTTTCTTGTAGAAATCCTTGAATGTCTTGGCGATGGCCTCGCGGTAGGCGGCCAGGTGGGTGCCGCCGTCACGGGTGTTCTGGCCGTTGACAAAAGTGGCGATGTTCTCGCCGTAACTGTTGCCGTGGGTGAGGACAATCTCAATATCTTCCCCTTCCAGATGGACCAGCGGGTACAGGGGCGTTTCGCTCATGTTCTCGGTCACCAGGTCCAGCAGGCCGTTCTCGCTCTTGTACGGAGTGCCGTTCAGGTTGAGGGTGAGGCCCTTCTTGAGGTAGGAATAGTTCTTCACCATGCTTTCCACGAACTCCATGTGGAAGGAGAAGTCGTTGAACATTTCCTCGTCCGGGGTGAAGCGGATGAAGGTGCCGTTTTTCTCCGTGCTGGGAACAATGTCGCTTTCCAGCAGCTTGCCGCGGGTGAAATGGGCGAAGGAGCACTGGCCGTCACGGTAAGAGGCAACGTAGAAATCCACCGACATGGCGTTCACGGCTTTGGTGCCCACACCGTTCATACCGACGCTTTTTTTGAAGTTGGTATCGTCGAACTTGCCGCCGGTGTTGAGCTTGGAGGTGGCGTCCACCACCTTGTTCAGCGGAATTCCGCGGCCGAAATCCCGCACCGTCACGGTCTTGTCCTCGATGACGATATCGATCTTTTTGCCGAATCCCATGGAGAACTCATCGATGGAGTTGTCGATGATTTCCTTCAGGAGCACGTAGATGCCGTCTCCCTGGCGGTCTCCGTTCCCCAGCCGGCCGATATACATGCCCGCCCTGCGGCGGATATGCTCGTTCCATTCCAGGGTCTGGATGGCGTCGTCGTTGTAAGTATGATTGGTAATCTCTGCCATGTGTAGCCTTTTACTCTAATTTACAAAATTAGTAATAAATGGGCACATTTCCAATTCTTGCTGAATTGTCCCAGAATTGTTATCTTTGTCGCGCCATTAGTTGGAAAAGATAATTCTACAGTTATGAAAAAGTATTTTCTTATCGCCCTTGCTGCACTCCTTCTCGTGGGGTGCCAGAAGAATAACCAGGATAGCAGCCAGAAGCCTTCCATCGCCTGGCAGGCCAATGACAGTTTCTCCGAAATGGAAATTGTAAAGGATATGGATGCCAAGCTGGCCCTCTCGGTTCCCGAGGGAGTCTCATCCTTTCAGATAACCCTTTCCATCCCCAGTACCCTGGTGGGGGTGGCCAACAAGATGATTGGCAACTCCTCCAACAAGGGAACGGCCGGCAAGGAGCCCGTAATGGACCTGGTGAACGACGCTACAGCGTCCTCTGCCCTTACCAAAATGGGCTTTTTGAGCGACTCTCCCAAAACCGGCACGGCCTTCACGCTTGATTTCACCAAACTGCTGGAGGAGCTGGCCAGTGATTCTCCGCTGGATAACGCCTCCAAGTTCTCTTTCAGGATTTCCGTGACGGACAAGGCCCAAAACACCCTTTCCAAGGATGTCCGATTCAACTGGACTTCCGGCCCGGAGGTAGAACTTACCTCCAACAATTCTTTGCCGTACAGCCTGGTTCGCGGCGGCTCCGAGACGTTGGTGATAAAGGTCACTGCATTCGGAAAAATTGCAGCTCTTACTTTCTCCCTTGAGAATTGCACCGACGAAGGAATCCTGAACTACATCAAGCGGCGCAGCGGCACATCATCGGCCGTCATTGACCTGATGAATGAGAGTACCTCGTCGGCATTCAATCTTCCGGCCGCCAAGGACCTGAAGGGAAAGACGTCCGTGGAACTCACCCTGACTTCCCTTATGCAGAATTTCAGCTATGAGGCTTCCTCCACCGGAACCAGCATGTCATTCGTCGTGAAGGTGGCCGATGAGCTGGGCAAGGAAGCAGCGTTCAGTTTTGCCTTGGCTGTTCCGGTTCCGGCATCTTAATCAACGGATCTCTCCGGCCACGAACAGATTCACCAGCGGCCGCAGCGGGGAATTGGTGGTGAGACTCACCATGAGTACATTTTCCCCTTTGCCCAAGAGGGAAGTGTCCAGCGTAAAGCGGACGCTTCCTTTTTGATTGCCGCCGATGTCCTCCGGCAGGGCGGCCAGGGAGAGGGCGGGGGATTCCGCATCGGCCTTGTAGATGTGGAAGGGCTCGGCGCCTTTATTCGTACATTTAAACGTGACTTCCACCGTTTTTCCTTTGGGGACGATGCCGAAGTTGAAGGTGCTGGTCTCGAAGTAGGGGATGGGTCCGTTGTCCCGCTGGCCGGCCGTGATGGCGCCGAAGTTCTCCTGCGTCCAGGTGGTGATTTCCAGGGAGGCATCGGCCTTTTTTCCATTGAGAACCGGAGTGGCGGTGTAAAGGTTTTTGCCGTAGAGGGAGGGATCGGCCTTTACCGTGTAATGCAGCGTGGCGGTGCTTCCGGCCGGGATGGGATTGGGCTCCACGCCAAGGCTGAGCTGCGGAGAAACGCCGGCAAAAGTGACCGCGAGGGGCTTTTTCCCAAGGTTGGCCACAGTGACGCTTTCGCTGGTGCTCTGGCCCTGTTTGAGGGTGCCGGTTTTCAGTTGGCGGGCCTTCAGGCCAAAAGCCCCGAGCTTTTGTGCTCCGTAGAGCTCGCTCAGGGACTTTTTCTTCTCGTGCACCACGCCGCGCAACCGCAGGATGACGGGCCTTTTCACACCGGAGACGTACACCGTCAGGGTTTTGTCGAAGGGCATGGCCCCGTCTTCATTCTTATAGGTGGCCGATATGGTTCCGGTTTTCCCGGGGAGGATGGGCTCTTTGGTCCATTTGACGTCGGTGCAGCCGCAGGAGGAAACCACCTCGAAGATGGCGATGGGGTCTTTGCCGGTGTTGGTGAGGGTGAACGTGCAGTCGAGGGGACCGTCCGCTACGGAGACGTCCCCGAAGTCATGCACGGTCTTGTCCCACGTAATGACGGCAACAGGCTCCTCAACAGGCTCGGCCTCCATGGAGGCGGCCATTTCCTGTACCGGGGCAATATATTCCATTCCTGGCCCGTTATTTGCTGAACGGCTTCCACAGTTGGCCAGGGCAAAGGCGGCTATGAAGGTTACAAAAGACATTTTCATGAACACAAAGTTAGTTACAGTTCTTTTCAAAATCAAATTTAATGCCTATCTTCGCATGCTGGAAATATAGAAATATAATACAACAACAATAAAAGCTTTTATTTACTATGCCTAGAATTATCAATCCCGACCTTTGTGTCTCCTGCGGCTCCTGCGCAGATGTTTGCCCGGTAGGTGCCATCACCGCCGGTGATGCTTCCTATGTCATCAACGCCGACGAATGCATCGATTGCGGCGCCTGCGAGGGCACTTGCCCCAACGAAGCCATCAGCGAGGCTTAGGGCCTCACTGAGGCTCTGCATAAAACAGGCTGTGACCATGGTCACAGCCTGTTTTATATAGGCCCACGTGTCAGTCGGCCTTCGGCCTCCGAAATCTGTGATTGATAGAAGGTTGAAACTGTGCCGGTTATACAATAATCCTCGTTCAAAAACTGAACGAGGATTATTCTGTAAGTGATTAGAGTACAGCTGATTGGCTGTAACGGGTTTATTCGGCCTCGGCGGTATTGGCGGGCTTCATCACTATCTCGATGAAGTTGTCCTGGCCCAGGACCTCGTTCAGGGTGTTCTGGATGAGTTCCTTGTTCAGGGCATTGACGGCGGCCTCGTAGAGGACGTCACGGTCGGTTCCGTACAGGAGATACAATTCGATGCCGTTCTTCCACCAGCTGTTGTTCTGGCGGCTCTCGGGAATGTTCTTCTGCAGATTGAGCTTGGCCATGTTCACTTCTTCGTCGGTGGGACCATTGGCTGCCAGGTCTTTCATGCCCTTGACGGCAAGTTCGCGCAGTTTGTCGCAGAGAGCGGGCTTGCAGTCGAAGTAAACCTGGATAAGGGCAGTCTCCTTGGGACGGCGTCCCAGGCGGGCCGAAGTGCTGGCACCATAGGTGCCGCCTTCTTCCTCACGCAGGCTCTCGACATAGCGCATGTCCAGAATGTAGGAGATCGCCTCCATGGCGACCGATTTCTCATCGGAATAAGGAATGTCGGCGCTGTACACCTGAAGGACGGTGCTCTTGGGGGTCTGCATGTCCACGTCGAAGATATTCTGGATGTTGCCCTTCACGATATCCTCGTGGGTGTCAACCCAGTTCTGGGCCTTCTTGCCCTTGGGCAGGGATCCCACATACTTCTCCACCATCGGCTTCAGGGCCTCGGGGTTCACGTCGCCCACGATGACCAGGGAGGCTCCGGCAGCGTCGGCAAAGAGTTTTCGGTAGTTCTTCTCCAGGGTGGCAAGGTTGGCCTTGGCTACCTTTTCGGCAGAGATCATCTCCTTTCGGGGATGGTTGCCGTAGAGGGTCTTGTAGAGCTCGGTCTGGAGCTTGTAATTGGGCTGGTTCACCAGGTTGGGAAGGATGGCGTTGACCTGGTCCACGCCGTTCTGCCACTCTTCGGGATCGAAGCGGGGATCCACGAACTGCAGGTACATCAGCTGGAAGGCCGTCTCCAGGTCTTTCACGGTGCTGCGGCCGGTGATGCCGTGCTCAAGCGCATCCATGAAGGGGCTCACGCTCAGGTTCTTGCCGGTGAGCATCTTGCTCACGGTGGTGCCGGAGAAGGACGAGACGCCGGAGTTTCTGTTGAAGAGCATCACCAGGATGTCGTCGAAGCTGGCCAGGTCCTCGGTGGGAACAAGGCTCAGACCGCCCTGCTTGGTGAGGGTGAAGAGAATCTGGTCTTTCTGGAGGTCGGTAGGATGGACAATCACCTTGACACCGTTCTTGAGCGTCCACTCGGTGGCGCCGTAGATGGTGGTGCCGGTCTTGTCAATCTTGCTGCCCTTGAGCTTGGCCGGATCCAGGAAGGCTTCCGGGATGTCCTCTCCTTCGGGAGCGGCGATGTCAGCGGCGTTCACTTCGGCCATGACGGCGAGAAGCTGCTCGGCAGTGGGAGTGGCGATACCTTCTTTCTCGGGACCGCTGTAGATCATCACCAGATTCTCGTCGCCGAAGAGCTGGGCGGCAGTCTGGCTGATGACGGCGGAGTTGATCTGGCCGAAGAGGGCCTCAACGATCTGCTTCTCCGTATCGGGCTCCATGATGGGCTTCTTGTCAAAGAAGTTGTTCAGGATAGGACGGACAAATTCGGGATTCTGGCGTGTGGAGGCGCGGTTGACGCGGGTTTCCATCATGGAAAGGTAATTCTCCTTGGCGCGCTTGAATTCGGCCTCGGTGATGCCGTATTTCTTGAGACGGATAAGTTCCGTGTAATAGTCGCGGAAACCGCCGAGGATGTTTTCTTCGCGGAGGGAGACGTCTCCCATGGCAGCCTCGATGTCTTCATAAATGAAGTCGCTGATGCCGAAACTGCCGCTCAGGTACGGGGACGTGGGCTTGGAGGTGATGTCCTCGAAGCGCTCGCGCATGACCATGGAAAGGAGGCTTTTCACCAGGTCCTGCACCTGGCCGATGGCGGTGGCATTGGCAATCTCGGGCATGGCCTCGCTGTGCCAGATGAGCTCGATGGAGGGAGCCGTGGTCTCCGGATCCGTAAGGATGCCTACGCGGGGTTCCTTGTGGTCTGCGATGTTCTGGATGGGTTTCGGAAGGGCATTCTCCTTGAGAGGAATGATGCCGAAGAATTCCTTGATCTTGGCCTCGGTGCGGTCCACATCCACGTCGCCGACCACCACGACGGCCTGGTTGCCGGGGTGATACCAGGTGTGATAGAAATCGTTGAGGCTCTGGTACTCGAAGGTTTCCAGGTGCTCCTGCAGGCCGATGAGGGTGCACTGTGCCAGCTTGGACTCCTCGCCGAAGTAATAGGGGAGACTGCGTTCCATGGTGCGCCATCCGGCGTTGCGGCGCTGGCGGCGTTCCTCGATGATGACACCGCGTTCCGCATCGATCTCCTTGGGCTCGTTGAGCACAAAGTGGGAATAGTCCCTGAGAATCATCAGGCAGCTGTCCACCACGCTCTCACGCTCCACGGGGATGTTGTTGAGCATGTACTGGGTTTCTTCAAAGCCGGTGGAGGCGTTGATGTTGCGGCCGAATTCCGCGCCGATGCTGCGGAGGTAGTTCAGGATGCTCTTCTCCGGGAAGTTCTGGGTTCCGTTGAAGCACATGTGCTCCAGGAAGTGGGCCAGGCCGTCCTGGGCGGGCTGAATCTCCTGGATTGCACCGACGTCGGTGGCCAGGTAGAATTCTGCGCGGCCCTTGGGCAGCTCGTTGTGACGGATGTAATATGTGAGCCCGTTTTCCATCTTGCCGATTCTGACCTGGTCGGAATTGGGAAGCTGGGGCATCTGGGAGAGGTAGGCTTCCATCTGCTCGCGGGTGGGTTGCTGCGCCACAGCCATGACAGCGGTCAAGGCAAGGGCGGCAAGGGTAATAAAGGTTTTCTTCATATTATTTGTAATAAAAATGGTTTCCAAATACAAATTTAATTAAATTTGTGACAATATGTTGGAAGACAGCAAAATTCGTGCATTTCTTGCTCTCGTCAGCGAGGGCAGTTTCACCCGGGCCGCCAGGAAACTGGGAGTGACCCAGCCTGCGGTGAGCGCCCAGATCGCTTCATTGGAAAAAACCGTCGGACAGGCGCTCTTCCTCCGGGGGGCGGAACTCAGGCTTACGCCGGCAGGGGAGACTTTCCTGGGCTATGCCCAGCGCATTCAAAAGGCTTATGACCTTGCCAATCAGGCGTTTGACTTATAAAAAATCGGTGACCTTCCGGCCACCGATTCTTTATTCACAGCGGGTTATTTTCCCGCCAGGCGCTTGTAAGTGTTCAGGCGCACCTTGGCGAATTCTTCCGTCTTCTGGAGGAGTTCGTCAGCGCTCTCCGGGAACATCTTGTAAAGCGATGCGAAGCGGACCTCACCCTTGAGGAAATCCTGGAACTTGGTCCAGTCGGGTTCCTTGCTGTCCAGGGTGAACGGATTCTTGTCCGTCCCCTCGAGAGCCGGGTTGTAACGGTAGAGATGCCAGTAGCCGCACTCTACGGCCAGTTTCTCTTCCTTCTGGCTCAGGCCCATTCCGGCCTTGAGGCCATGGTTGATACAAGGGCTGTAAGCGATGATGAGGGAAGGACCGTCGTATGCTTCGGCTTCCTTGACGGCGTTGAAGAACTGGACCGGGGAAGCGCCCATGGCTACCTGCGCCACATAGACGTAACCGTAACTGATGGCCATCATGCCCAGGTCCTTCTTGCGGATTCTCTTGCCGGAAGCGGCGAACTTGGCGATGGCGCCCACCGGAGTGGCCTTGGAGCTCTGTCCGCCGGTGTTGGAATAGACCTCGGTGTCCAGAACCAGGACGTTCACGTTCTCGCCGCTGGCCAGCACGTGGTCCAGACCGCCGTAACCGATATCGTAGGAAGCACCGTCTCCACCGAAAATCCACTGGCTGCGGGCCGGGATGAAGTGCTGGTACTCGACGAGTTTCTTGCAGGCGTCGCATTCACAGTCTTTGGCGAGCGGGACAATCTTGTCGGCCACTTCGCGGGTGACGGCGGCATCCTGAGGGGCTTCCAGCCACTTGGCGGCGAGGGCCTTGATGTCCTGGCTGCAGCATTCGCATTCCAGGGCTTTCTTCATGGCGGCGGCAACCGTTTCGCGGGCGCGGTCGGAACCGAGCTTCATGCCCAGGCCGAATTCGCAGAAGTCCTCGAACAGGGAGTTGGCCCATGCGGGACCGTGTCCTTGCGCGTTGGTGCAATACGGGCTGGCCGGGAAGGAGGCACCGTAGATGGAGGAGCAACCGGTGGCGTTGGCAATCATCATGTGGTCTCCGAAGAGCTGGGTGATGGTCTTGATGTTCGGGGTTTCACCGCAACCTGCGCAGGCGCCGGAGAACTCGAACAGAGGCTGTGCGAACTGGCTGTTCTTCATGTTGGCCTTCTTGTCCACATACTCCTTATAGCCCACCTTCTTGTTCAGATAGTCGAAGGCGGCCTGGTCTTCCTTGTCATTGATGTAAGGAACCATCTTGAGGGCCTTTTCGGGTTTGGCCAGACACACATCCACGCAATTGCCGCAACCGGTGCAGTCGTCCACGGAGATGGCGATGGCATACTTGTAATCCTTCAGGTTGGCCTTGCCTTGTGCGAGTTTCACGTTGGCGGGAACCTTGGCGGCCTCCTCCTCGGTGAGAAGGAACGGACGGATGGCGGCATGCGGGCAAACGAAGGCGCAGGTGTTGCATTGGATACATTTTTCGGCATCCCAGGTGGGTACGTTCACGGCCACTCCGCGCTTTTCGAAGGCAGCGGTACCGGAGGGCATGGTGCCATCGGCATACGGCATGAAGACGCTCACGGGAAGGGTGTCACCGGCCTGTGCGTTCACGATGTCGGCAATGTCCTTTACGAAAGCGGGAGCCAGGCGGTCCTTGTTGGGGTTCTCGAACTTGGCAGTGAGATTGGCCCATTCGGCCGGGACGTGGAGTTCGGTGTATTCCCCGCCGCGGTCAACGGCCGCATAGTTCATGTTCACCACGTTTTCGCCCTTCTTGCCATAGGACTTCACGATGGCGTCCTTCATGTATTTCACGGCGTCCTCGTAAGGGATGATGCCCGTAATCTTGAAGAAGGCGCTCTGGAGGATGGTGTTGGTACGGTTGCCAAGGCCGATTTCGGCAGCAATCTTGGTAGCGTTGATAATATACACCTTGATGTGCTTGCGGCCGATGATGGCTTTCACGTTGTCCGGGATGTTCTGGATGGTCTCTTCCTCGTCCCAGAGGCTGTTCAGCAGGAGGGTGCCGCCATCCTTGATGCCCTTCAGGACATCGTATTTCTTCAGATAGGAAGGAACATGGCAGGCTACGAAGTCGGGGGTGTTCACCAGATAGGGAGCCTTGATGGGCTGCTGGCCGAAGCGCAGGTGGGAGCAGGTGTAACCGCCGGATTTCTTGGAATCGTAGTCAAAATAGGCCTGGCTGTAAAGCTCGGTGTGGGAGCCGATGATTTTGATGGTGTTCTTGTTGGCGCCGACGGTGCCGTCGGAACCGAGACCGTAGAACTTGCACTCGGTGGTGCCGGGCTTCACGATGGAAACCTCGCTCTTGATGGGCAGGCTCTTGAAGGTGACATCGTCCACGATGCCGATGGTGAAGTCGGACTTGGGTTCCTTCATTTCCAGATTGTCATAGACGGCGACAATCTGGGCGGGGGTGGTGTCCTTGGAGGACAGGCCGTAACGGCCGCCGATGATGAGCATGTTGTCCTTGCCCTGGAAGAGGGCCTTCACGTCGGTGAAGAGCGGTTCTCCTACGGCACCGGGCTCCTTGGTGCGGTCCAGGACGGCGATGCGGCGGACGCTCTTCGGGAGAACGGAGAAGAAGTACTTCTCGGAGAACGGACGATACAGATGGCAGGTGATGAGGCCGAACTTGCGGCCGCGGCCGGCGAGATAGTCGATGGTTTCCTTGATGGTTTCGGTGACGGAACCCATGGCGACGATGATGTTCTCGGCGGTGGGATCACCATAATACTCGAAGGGCCTGTAACTGCGGCCGGTGAGTTCGGTGATTTCTCCCATATAACGGGCTACGATGTCCGGAACGGCCTCGTAGTATTGGTTGCGGGTTTCAACGGCCTGGAAATAGACGTCTCCGTTCTGGGCGGTACCGCGGGTGACGGGGGCGTCCGGGTTCAGGGCGCGCTCGCGGAATTTGGCGAGGGCCTTGGTGGAAACCATGTTGCGGAGGGCATCTTCGTCCAGGGCTTCAATTTTCTGAATCTCATGGCTGGTACGGAAACCGTCGAAGAAATGCAGGAACGGCAGGCTGGCCTTGATGGCGCTCAGGTGCGCGACGGCGGCCAGGTCCTGGGCTTCCTGGACGGAACCGGAGGCCAGCATGCAGAAGCCGGTCTGGCGGCAGGCCATCACATCCTGGTGATCACCGAAGATGGAGAGGGCGTGGCTGGCCAGGGCGCGGGCGCTCACGTGGAAAACAGTGGGCAGCATTTCACCGGCAATCTTGTACATGTTGGGAATCATCAGGAGAAGTCCCTGGGAAGCGGTGAAAGTAGAGGTAAGAGCACCAGCCTGGAGGGAACCGTGTACGGCACCGGCGGCACCGGCCTCGCTCTGCATTTCCGTCACTTTTACGGTTTCGCCCCAAAGGTTCTTTTTACCGTGGGCGGCCCACTCGTCGATGTTCTCTGCCATCGTGGAGGAGGGAGTGATCGGATAAATGGCGGCGTGCTCGCTGAACAGATACGCTATGTTCGAGGCGGCATAGTTACCATCACAGGTGATGAATTTTTTTTCTTTTGCCATAATAAGTTAGAGGTTTATGTAATTAGTAATTTTTACTGTTTGACATATAGCATACAAATTTAAGCAAATTTTTGTATTTTTGGCATCTATTCTTATAAAATGATGCAAAGCCGATACAAAGCCGTCCTCTTCGATTTGGACGGGACGCTCATCGATACCCTGGAAGATTTGGGAGAAGCTGTGAATTACGCCCTTTCGGTCCGCGGTTTTCCTCTGCACGATATGGAGCAGTACCGCAGGATGGTGGGCCACGGTGTCCGCAACCTGGTCACGCAGGCTCTTCCGGAAGGCTTGCAGGCCGATGAATCCCTGATAGACAGTGCCCTGGCCGATTTCAAGAACTACTACACGGCTCATATTGACGTCCACACCCGGCCGTATTCCGGCATGGTGGAACTGCTGCGGGACCTCCATGCCGCCGGGGCCTCCCTGGCCGTTGCGTCCAACAAGTTCCAAAGCGGAACGGAACATCTGGTTCATGCGTTTTTCGGGGACATTCCTTTTGTGGCTGTCCTGGGGAACCGCGACGGCTGTCCCCTGAAGCCGGATCCGGAAATTGTGGGCGAGGTGCTGCGCAGGCTTGCCGTCGGCCCGGAAGAGGCGGTGATGGTGGGGGATTCCGGCACGGATATGAAAACGGCCCGCAACGGCGGAATTGACGCCATTGCGGTCAGTTGGGGCTACAGGCCGATGGGCCCTTCGGACGATTACCGTTTCGCGAAGAATGTGAACGAGCTTCGCTCGATGCTTCTTTGTTAGACAATCGTAAGATTCTCAACTGCTTCAGGGCCGGCGATCCGTTTCACGAGACCTTGAAGAACGGTGCCGGGACCCAGTTCTGCGAAGGTGGTGGCCCCGTCGGCCAGCATATTCTGAACCGTCTGCGTCCAGCGGACGGGGGAAGTGAGCTGTTTCAGGAGATTCTCTTTGATCAGGGACGGGTCCGTGGTGGGCCGGGCCGATACGTTCTGGTAGATGGGGCAGCGGGGCGCATGGACGGGCGTTCCGTCGATGGCTTTGGCCAGTTCTGCGCGGGCCGGCTCCATGAGGGGGGAGTGGAAGGCGCCGCTCACGGGAAGCCTGAGGGCGCGCTTGGCACCGGCCGCCTTCAGCTGTGCGCAGGCCTCGTCCACGGCTGCTTCCTCTCCGGAAATGACCACCTGGCCCGGAGCGTTGTAATTGGCCGGAACCACGCCGGGAATGCCGGCGCACACTTGTTCGATGACACTGTCCGGAAGGTTGATGACGGCGGCCATGGCGCCGGGGGCCTTTTCACAGCATTTCTGCATCTCGCTGGCGCGGAGGGCCACAAGACGCAGGCCGTCCTCGAAACTGACGGCTCCGGCGGCCACCAGGGCGGAGAATTCGCCCAGGGAGTGTCCGGCCACCATGTCCGGCTGCTCCTGCCGGCCCAGGGCCAGAAGGACGCTGTGCAGGAAAATGGCCGGCTGGGTGACGCGGGTGGCCTTTAGCTCATCGGCCGTTCCTTCGAACATAATGTCCGTGAGGCGGAAGCCGAGGATGCGGTTGGCTTTCTCCATCAAGTCCTTGTTCCCGGCGTAAAGATCCTGGGCCATTCCAGGGAATTGGGAACCCTGGCCGGGGAAAATGTATGCGGTTTTCATTTCGTTATGAATTTAGAGGGATGCGTCGATAAAGGCCTGGAGAATGGCCAGATTCACGGGACTGTTCCGGAACAGGAATTCCGGATGCCACTGTACGGCCCAGACAAAGGTCCTGGAGGGCATGTATGCGGCTTCTATGAGCCCGTCCGGGCTGGTGGCCATGGGTTCAAGTTCCGGGGACAGGGTGCGGACGGCCTGATGATGGAGGCTGTTTACTTTCAGTGTGTTTTTTCCGGCGAGTTCTTTGAGCGGTCCTTCCGGCATGATGTCATGCACAGGCTCTTCGAAGGGCTCTTCCTGCTGATGCTTGATTCCGGAGGAGTGTTGGATGGGGAGGTCCTGATACAGCGTTCCGCCCAGGGCGGCGTTGATGAACTGGAGGCCGCGGCACACTCCCAGGATGGGTTTATCGGCCCGGAGGGTCTCTTCCAGGACAAAGGATTCCATCTCATCCCGCTTCGGGAAGGGCTCAACCAGCCCGCCCGTTTCATCTTTCATCCCATAGAGCGCGGGACTTATGTCGTATCCGCCGGTAAAGACGATTCCGTCGGACCGCTCAATATAGCGTTTAAGCGTTTCTTTGTGTGTGGTTTCGGGGAAAACAAGGGGAGAGCCGCCGGCTGCCTTGATACCTTCCAGGTAGGGCGGGAACATCCGGGCTTCCTTGTCGGGGTCCCAGATGGGCAGCATTCCTATGACTGGTTTTCGCATCATTTCTTTGTTCAGATGGCCAAATATAGCAAATTCTTTCTAATTTTGCCCTGTCATGAAAATTGAAGAAGCAATGGTATGGCTGCTCTCCACGCAAGGCTGCGGGATGAGTGCCGATCGGCTGGCGCGTGAAATCAACGCCCGCCGCCTCCATGTGCGGAGAGACGGCACCCCCGTCACCGAGGCCCAGATCTGGGCCCTCTTCTTCAAATACCCCGAAATCTTCGTCCGTGACGGACGCCTCATCCGCTTGCTGATGTAAGCGCGACTTTCGTTTTTCAGCAGCCTCGCTTTCCCGGTGACCCGGTGCAACACTCCGGACCGGCGGACGAAGTTGTTTTTGCCGTGCCGCTCCCATTTTCACGGCCGAGATTCAAGACTTGAAGCACACTTCAGGCCACCGGAGGAAATTTTTGTGCTTTACCCCACTGCCGTAACCCCGCCTCAGGCACATTATCGGCTTCCCACGCTCAAAACTGTGCTTCAACTCTTGAAGCACGGTGCTGCAAAACAGCTTCTTAGACTTGCCGCCATCTTCGCATAAAAGAATGCAGTACAGACAACTTGAATGAACGCACCACGGGAGGGCGTGCAGTGAAGCTTACCGGCGGCATTCCGAGGGGCACGGAAAGCCCGTTTCCTTCCGGAAGTTCCTGCAGAAATCCAAGAAGCCGTGCAGCCGCAAGGGGCGGAAGCCGGAGATTCCGTCGGATTGATTTTCTCATTCGGAGGTTTTTTAGTAAATTTGGGAAGTGAATACATTTATGCAGAACGTAAAACTCAACTGCGGCATTGATATGCCGATCATCGGCTATGGCGTCTATATGGTGGATCCGTCCGTCACAGAACGCTGCGTCCTGGATGCCCTTAGCGTAGGATACCGTTCCCTGGACACCGCCCAGTACTATGAAAACGAGGCGATGGTGGGCGCTGCCGTCCGCAAGTCCGGCGTTCCCAGGGATGAGGTTTTCATAACATCCAAACTATGCCAGTCACGGCCCACTTATGCCCAGGCCAAGGAGAATGTGAAGGGATCTCTCCGGCGGATGAGGCTGGACTACCTGGACCTCATGCTCATTCACTGGCCGATGGGAAACGACGGAGACATCTGGGCCGCCTTTGAAGATTTGGTCAAGGAAGGGTATCTGAGGAGCATCGGCGTTTCCAATTTCTACCCGGGACAGTTCGAGAAATTGGTCCGGGAGGCCTCCATGATCCCTGCCGTGAACCAGATAGAGACCCATGTCTTCTACCAGCAGCGGCCGATGATTTCGAAGATGGCCGATGCCGGAACCGTCGTCGAATCCTGGGGTCCGCTGGCCGAAGGCCTGAACGGCATCTTCACGAATCCGGTTCTGACCGAGGTCGGAGCCGCACACGGTAAGACTGCCGCGCAGGTTGCACTCCGCTTTCTCACGCAGCAGGGGATCATCGTCATTCCGAAGTCCGTCCACAAAGAGCGGATGATCCAGAATCTGGACACGCTGGACTTTGACCTGTCGCAGGACGAGATGGCGGCGATCCGCTGTCTTGACACGGGCCATAATCTGGAAGGCTGGCCGTCAGATGCCCTGAAGTATAACCCTGAAACTGTAGTATAGACAATGAAAAGAATTCTATTGGCAACAGCAGTGCTGCTGTCCATCATTTCGTGCGGTCCCAAAGGCCGGCAGAAGAATCAGCAGCTGGTCATTCCGGCAGAGTATCAATCGAAGAACCAGGACAATATGCAACAAGCAAGAGATTTCCTGCATGCGGCAGGCGTCTATTTCCTCGCGACGGTGGACGGAGACGCTCCCCAGGTGCGTCCTTTCGGCACGGCCGAAATCATCGAGGGAAAACTCTATATCCAGACCGGCTATGTGAAGAACGTGGCCAAACAGATTGCCGCCAACCCCAAGGTGGCCATCTGTGCCTACAGGGCCGATGAAGGCCGATGGCTCCGCATCAGCGCAACGCTTGTGGAAGACACTCGCGTAGAAGTGAAGAAAGCCATGCTGGATGCCAATCCCGGCCTCCGTTCCATGTATGACGAGAATGACGGAAACACCGCCGTGTTTTTCCTAAAGGACGCCAAGGCAACCATCAACTCTTTCACAGCCGACCCCATCGCGATTGATTTTTAGGAAGCCCGACAGTCACTCTAAACCACAACAAACAATGCACAACGTAAACAAACTATCTGATACCACTGCAGACGGTATTCGCAGCACCTGCTTCACAACCTGCGGCATGACGTGCTCCACGCAGATTAATCTCCAGACCGAAGGCGACATCATCCGCCGGGTGGAAATCGTCAAAGGCTGCGACGGAAACACCAAAGGGCTTGCCCGGCTCTGTGAAGGCAGGAAGATGGAGGAGGTCATCGGCCTTCTGGAAGGCATTGACTGCAAGGGACGCGGCACGAGCTGCCCCGATCAACTGGCTAGAGCACTCAAGGAATTATAAGGTACGGTAAGATATGAAATTCTTCGGGAATTTGCTCTGGCTCATCCTGGGCGGTATTCTCATCGCCCTGATTTACTACATGGTGGGCCTTTTGATGTGCATCACCATCATCGGCATACCCTTTGGTGTCCAGTTGTTCAAGTTGGGAACTTATGCTCTGTGGCCGTTCGGGCACGAACTGGTGAACGGTCCCGGCGAGCCGGGCTGCGTGTCGGTGCTGATGAATCTGATCTGGATCCTGCTCGGCTGGTGGGAAATTGCCCTCATCCATCTGACCTGCGGTCTCTTTTTCTGTATCACCATCGTGGGCATTCCCTGGGGGATGCAGCATTTCAAGATGGCTGTGGGCTCCATTTTCCCGTTTGGCAAAGTAATCCTTTAAAGTATATGGGCAGTATCGACCAAGTTCTTGCGTACAATCGCGAATTCGTGGCCTCCAAGGGCTATGAGAAACACCTTACCGATAAGTTCCCGGACAAAAAGCTGGCGGTACTCAGTTGTATGGACACGCGCCTTTCGGTGCTGCTGCAGGACGCTCTGGGGTTGAAGAACGGGGATGCGAAAATTATCAAGAATGCCGGCGCCGTGATTCCTTCGCCGTGGGATTCGGCCATGCGCAGCCTGATTGTGGCGGTGTATGAGCTGGGTGTGACGGAGATCATGGTGGTGGCACACACCACTTGCGGCGCCTGTCATATGCACTTTGCGCATTTCAGGGAGGAAATGCTGCGGCGGGGCATCCCGGAAGCGGCGTTGGAAAGAAAAGACATCGATCTGAATGCCTGGCTGGAAGGTTTCCACGACACCGAGAAGTCGGTCCGTGATACCGTAGCCGCCATTGTGGACCACCCGCTCATCCCGTCGGACGTGACGGTCCGCGGCTTCATTATCGATTCGGCCACGGGAGAACTGGCGGAGGTACAGTCATGCGTGCAGTAATCCAAAGAGTATCTTCAGCCTCCGTCACCATTGACGGGACGGTGAAATCTTCCATCGGACCGGGTCTGTTGGTTCTGCTGGGAATCGGCCATGCGGACGGGCCGGAAGATGTGGAGTGGCTGGTGAAGAAAATCGCGGGCCTTCGCATCTTCGATGATGAGGCGGGCGTGATGAACCGCAGCGTACTGGATGCGGGAGGAGAGGTTCTGGTGGTGAGTCAGTTCACGCTGATGGCTTCTACCAAGAAGGGAAACAGGCCTTCCTACATCGGAGCCGCCGGGCATGAACTGGCCATTCCCCTTTACGGGAAGTTCTGCGACGCCCTTTCCGCCGCGCTGGGAAAGCCGGTGGGCACCGGAGAATTTGGGGCCGATATGAAAGTGGCCCTCGTGAACGACGGGCCGGTGACCATTTGCATGGACACCCAAAACAGGGAATAGGGTTTAATCTCCGTACGGGTTGCCCTCTTTCCACTCTTTGAGTTCGTCGCCGTGCTTGGCAACGCAGTGCCGGTAGATGGTTTCTTTCTGCTTGATGTCCAGATTGTTCCACC
This sequence comes from uncultured Bacteroidia bacterium, assembly GCA_902794005.1. Lineage (GTDB taxonomy): Bacteria > Bacteroidota > Bacteroidia > Bacteroidales > UBA932 > Cryptobacteroides. Next base: position 29,172 of record CADBFO010000011.1, on the reverse strand, counting down.
AGACAGTGCAGGCGGGATAGAATACCAGGCTGTCGTCCACTTTTCCGTCGGCCGTTCTTTTTGAGAGTCCTTTTCTTGCGATTCTTTCCTTTTCGCTGATGGGAAGAGATGACCACCACACTTGTAATTCTCTGTTTTCCATTATGATTGCGTTTTTCGTTGCAGATTCCTCTGTGCGAAGTTAGTTATTTTCGGCGAAAAAATGTACATTTGTGAAAACTTCGCAACGATGAAATCAGTCAATACAGAAAAAGCGCCGGCCGCCATCGGCCCTTACAGCCAGGCCATCGACAGTGGGATGGGCCTTGTTTTCGTTTCCGGGCAACTGCCTATTGACCCTGCTACGGGCGCCTTCCCGGAGGGCGGCGTGAAGGAACAGACCCACCGGAGCCTTACCAATGCCCGGGCCATTCTGGAAGCCGCCGGTCTGAAACTCGAGAATGTGGTGAAAACCACCGTTTTCCTGGCCGATATGGGTGACTTCGCCGCCATGAACGAAGTCTATGCCCAGTTCTTCACCGCGCCTTTCCCCGCACGCAGCGCCGTGGCCGTCAAAACCCTTCCCAAGGGCGCCCTTGTGGAGATTGAGTGCATTGCTTCCAAAGGCTGATGATGGCCATCTGGATTGTTCTTCCCATCCTGACCCTTCTGATGTTCGACCTGGGCCTTTCGCTCAAGTTCGAAGATTTCGGGAAGGTCTTCAGGCATCCCTGGCCCATTTTCGTTGCCCTGTTCGGACAACTGGTGCTCCTTCCGCTCATTGCGCTGGGCCTGGCCCAGGCCTTCAACCTTGCGCCGGTGTTCTTCATCGGCCTTATTCTCATTGCCTGCTGCCCGGGAGGCAGTTCTTCCAATGTCTTTTCCAAACTGGCCGGAGGAGATGTGGCCCTTTCCGTGACCTTGACGGCCCTCAGCAGCGTCATTACCCTCTTTACCATTCCGCTGATCATGAGCGTGGCCACCAATCTGGTGGGGGAGAGCGTGGGCATCAGTCTTCCTGTCGGAAACCTCATCAAGCAGAATCTGGTGCTGATGCTCCTTCCCGTGCTCCTGGGAATCGGCTTTCATTACGCCTGGCCGGAGGCGGCCCGGAAAACCGACAAGGTGCTGGGCAAACTCGCTTTCCCGCTGCTGCTGATCCTGATTACAGTCTTCTATATCCAGCATCACCGGACCATTCTGGACAATATCGGCGTGCTGGGACTGTGTGTGACGGCCCTGATTCTGCTGGCCATCGGCTGCTCGTCCCTTCTTTCCCGCCTGGTGAGGACGGACAGCCGCCAACGACGGACCGTAATCATTGAGGTGGGCATGCAGAACGCCGCCCAGGCCATTGCCATAGCATCCAGTCCATTCATCTTTGCCAGCGAGGAAATGGCCATTCCCGCCATCCTTTACTCGCTGATGATGAATGTCGTTCTGCTGATTTATGTCGGGATTGTCCGGAAGCGATAATTTTTTTAGTCCTCGATGACTTCCAGATAAAAACTCACGGGACGGAAGCCGTCGTTACAGGAGAGCATCGCGCTCATCGGATTCTTCATCCAGCCGTCAAAGAAGTTGCCCTTTCCGGCCGCCAGGTCTTCCACAAATGTCCGCATCGACTCCCAGGCCGATGCGCACAAGCCTTCGGGCCGCTGCCCGTTCTCGGAAATCCAGCTTTGCCCGACCTGCACGTCGCAGGTATGCGGAATGGGGTTCTCGTACCGGGCCATCAGGTCCGGATATTCCGTCTTCCGAACGGCTGTAAGCTTTACCTTGTTCGGCATGTCACAGAAGAATCTTGATGCGGAAGCCTTTCGCTGTCGGTTCCTCTATCAGGGCACGGGCTTTGGCACGGATTCCATCCAGGACCGAGGGGTCTGTGATGGGGGAAGAGGAGAGCCCTTCCACCATGAAGTCCATGGCCGTTTCCGAAGAGAGTTCGGTGTAGCTGAGGCGGAAAGTGAGGGGACGGAAGGCCTTCAAGTGTTTATGGAGCATATCGATGGCGATTTCTTCGGCCACATCCACCTTGTCCGGCAAGTTGTATTTGATCCAGAACTGTTTGATTTCCGTCTCCATCTGAAGAAAGTCGAAGGCGTCCGAATCAATCTCATAAGTCAGTTTCTGAATCCGGTTGACAAAGGCTTTTGTAGCGCTGTGTACCGGATGTTCGAAGATTTGCTCCGGCGTTCCGTCTTCGTATATGATGCCTTCGTTCATGAAGAAGATGCGGGTGCTGACATCCCGGGCGAAACGCATCTCGTGGGTGACGATGAGCATGGTGAGGCCCTCTTTGGCAAGCGACCGGATGACGCTGAGCACTTCTCCCACCATCGTCGGGTCCAGGGCCGATGTGGGCTCGTCGAAGAGCACGACTTCGGGGTGCATGGCCAGCGAGCGGGCGATGGCCACGCGCTGCTTCTGCCCTCCGGAGAGGGAGGAAGGGTACACGTCGGCCTTCTGGGCCAGGCCCACCTTCCTGAGCAGTTCCATTGCCTCCTGTTTGGCCTGGTCATCCGGGAGACTCAACAGTTTCATGGGGGCATAGATGATGTTCTCCAGCACCGTCATGTGCTCGAAGAGGTTGAAGCTCTGGAACACCATTCCCATTTTCCGGCGCATCTTGTGCAGCGGATATCCTTTGGCGGTGATGTTTTCCCCGTCCACCCAGATTTCTCCGGACGTAGGGGGCTCCAGCATGTTGATGGCCCTCAGAAGCGTACTTTTTCCGGTTCCGGAAGGACCGATAATGCTGATGACCTCTCCCTTGTCAATCTCGCAGTTGACGTCTTTGAGCACCGTCAGGGTAGTGCCGCCGGGATTCTTGAAAGTCTTGCTTAAGTGCTTGATGCTTATCATATTACTTCTTTTTCAGGAAAAGGTTCAACACAAAGCGGATAACCCAGGCGAGGGCGAAATAAAGGATGGTTACCACCAGAAGCGGCACCAGCGCGTCGAAGGTGCGGCTGCGGATGAGGTCGCTGGCACGGGTAAGATCCTGGATGGCAATGTATCCTACGATGGAGGTACTCTTCAGAAGGGATACGCATTCCCCCGTGTAAAGCGAAAGGCCTTTTTGCAACGCCTGCGGGAAAACGATGCCCGTGAAAGTCTTGAAAGGTGTGAAGCCCAGGCTGAGACCGGCTTCGGTCTGACCCACGGGCACGGAGGAGATGGCTGTGTCGAAAATGCTGCCGGCCGACGAGGCAAAACAAAGGGCAAAGGTGATAATCGCCACCGTGGACGCGTCCAGACCGGTCTGGGCAAAGATGACATAGAACATGATGAGGAGCAGCACCAGCGTGGGCATTCCGTTGATGAAATCTCCGTACAGCCCGGCCAGGGAGCGAAGCCATTTGCGGCTGCTGCGCCGGCATGCGCATATCCCGGCACCCAGAATCGTCCCCAGCAGGATGGACAGGAGCGTGATTTTGAGGGTTTCCAGCAGGCCGTCCGTAATCAGTTTCCAGCGCCGTTCTGTTATCAGGTTCATTTTCAGACGCTCTGTCAGGCTCAGATTTGTCTTCTGTTCTGTATTCCGTACAAAGTAGCCGGGATGGCACTTGTAATAGGGAATGGTAAAATCCACCGATTTCTTGCGTTCCTCGGTAATGAACAGGCAGGCGGTCACAATGTCACACTGGCCCGTGCTCAAGGCGACGATGGCCGAGCCGAAGTCCTGGAATTTCATCTCGAAAGGACGGCCGCTCCAGATGGAAAAGCGCCGGAGGATATCGGCATCCATGCCCTGCCACTCGCCGCCGTCTGCCAGAAAGCAGACGGGCTCCAGATTGGTGGCTGTAATGCACCTGAGCGCGCTGGTGCTGGATTCCAGGGCTTGAGAAGGGAATTCGGGAGCAGGGGTCCCGTGCAGCCAATGGGAAATGACGGCATCCAGGCTGCCGTCGGCCTTGGAAGCGGCCAGGAAACGGTTCATCTGTTCCAACAGGACTTCGTTCCCCTTGCGTACGGCAAAGGCGACGTCAAAATACTCCTCTCCCAGAAAGGCCAGCGAGACATTCAGACGCTCCTGGGCCTCTTCGTTCAGGGCCACCTCGTCGGTTACGAAGACATCGGCCTTCCCTTGCCGGAGCGCCTGGATGGCGTCGGCCTCCGTGTTCACGCGAAAGAGCGTAAGGTCATCCCGGCCTGAGTACTTCTGGTCGTAGTAGGTGCCGGCCGATGTGGTTAAAATCACGCCGGAGAGATCCGCCTCGCTCTTGAGCTGCCTGACAGGTTCTTTTTTTTCCGTACAGGCAGTCAGGATTCCCAGGAGCAGGATTCCGCAGATACAGTGACAGAGTTTGTTGTTCATCATTCGAAATTATTCATCAAAGAGCCCAGTTGGAACCTGAAAAAGAGGTTCTCCAGCCAGGTGGGTTTTTGGTAATAGACGCGCGAAACCATGTCGGCAACGGCAAAACGGGCGGCCTCCCGGTCAAACGCCGTATGGTCTTCCAGGCCGGTATAATCCTTGGCAAAGACATCCCAGAAGAGCAGGAGCTGACCGCGTGTCATGTGGAAGATATCCCGTGCCTGCTTCATTTTGGAATACACTACGCAGGACAGGTAAAGATGGCCGATATCGAACATGGGGTCTCCCCAGGCGAAGCGGCCCAGGTCTATCCAATAGGGCTTTCCTGCGGAGAGAATCACATTTCCCGGATGGAAATCTCCGTGCACGCAGTGGGTGTTTTCGGGGACAGACTCGAGGAACTTCTGCAGGGTGGTCCGGTTCTTCCTGCTGACGAAAGCGGCCATCGCCAGGCCTTTGGCCGCAGTTTGCTTCCGGCTCGGAAAAAATTCCGTGTTGCAGGGGGTGCTGAACAGCTGCTTGGCCAGGGAGCTGAACAGCCTGGCCATTTCTTCTATTCGCCGGGGCTCGTCGTGACAGATGCGGAAAAGGGACTTCTTCTCCTTGATACGTTCCTGAATAACCCCGTAGGCATCTCCCACAAGGACAATCTCATGCAAGGCAGGGGTGGGGAATCCCAGTTCCGCCACGGCCCGCGACAGCTTGAATTCCTGCTCGATTATCTCCAGGCTGTTTAATTGCGATTTGTTCACTTTCAGAAGGATATCCGGGTCTTCCGGGTTCTCATAAGTGACGCCATTGCCTCCTTCTCCCACTTGGGTCCACTGGCTGATATCGATCTTTCTCATATTCATGCTGTTAAGCTCATCAGAGTAGTATATTGCAAAAATAGTTGATTTTTTTGTAATATGAACGTCTGAACAATGAAAAAGAGCCAGACTTAAACGCCTGACTCTTTTGTACCCCCGCTCGGAATCGAACCGGGACCAACGGAACCGGAATCCGTTATTCTATCCTTTAAACTACAGGGGCATCCCGGTAAAGGATTGCAAATATAGTAAAAAAATCCGGATGGTGAACAAAAAAAGTTATTGTCCCAGCGTAATGCGTCGGATATTGCAGCCGGCGTAGTTTCCCAGGACGATGAGGGGGTAATACCACAGCAGGTCCGGCGTCCAGTTCCAGGCGGCGACGATGTACACCACGTCGGCGATGGAGTGGTAGAACCCGCAGACAATGAACAGCGGCACGCCGAAGAGCACGGGAAGGATATTCTGCTTGGTGCGGTACAGCCATACGGCAATGTCGATGATGAGTCCGCAGCCTACGGCCCGGAGGAATCCGCGCCAGGGCCCCTGGGCCAGCCGTCCTTCGACGATCGTCTGGGCCCGCTCTGCCGATTCTCCGCCCAGCGACCAGACCAGAAGGCCCAGCAATACGCAGCCCAGCACATTGAAAAGCCAGATTTTTACAAGGTCAGGCGTTTCCTTGAGCGGCATTACGCCGGCACGTCCGGTATAGAGCGGAGTCCCGGAAAGGACCACGCCGATCAGGCCGAATGCGAAGATGACGGCCCCGGGAAGGCCGCCGAGGGCCAGGAAGCCGCAGGCGCCAAGGCCGATAAGGAAACCGGAGAAAAGGGATTGTCTGTTCATGGTTCGTATTTTTACCTCACGAAGATACGGAAAATAATCCGTATATTTACCACATGAAACAGACTTTACCCATGCAAAGCATCGGCCTTATGTCGGGAACGTCCGTGGACGGCCTGGATGTCTGCTGTGCCACCTTCGACTGCCGGGGCGGAAAATGGACTTTCACCATCGACTGTGCCAAGGGATATGGATACCCCGAAGACCTTGCCCGGAAGCTCCGGGCCGATGTCCAGCGGATGTCTGCTTTGGAGTTCGTGGCTTTCCACAGCGCCTACGGTCGTTTTCTGGGGGAAAGGGTGAACGATTTCATGGCCGAATTCGGTGTGAGGCCGGATATCGTCGCCTCCCATGGCAGCACCGTTTTCCACGAACCGGAGAAAAAGCTGATGTTCCAGATCGGGGACGGGGCTGCCATCGCGGCAGAGACGGGGATTCCCACCGTTTCGGATTTCCGCAGGCTGGATATCATGCTGGGCGGACAGGGCGCACCGCTGGTTCCTGTTGGCGACAACCTTCTTTTCGGCGATTATGACTATTGTCTGAACATCGGAGGTTTCTCCAATATCTCGTATCGCAAGGGGGAGAAACGCATTGCCTTTGACATTTCTCCAGTGAATTATGTGATCAACCGGTTTTGCCGCAGCATCGGCCTGGAAATGGACAGGGACGGGGAGTTGGCTGCCGGCGGGAGGGTGTGTGAAGTCCTGCTTAAAAGGCTCAATGCGCTGGATTATTATGCGCGGCCTTATCCCAAGTCGCTGGGCCGGGAGTGGGTGGAAAACCGGGTTTTTCCTCTTCTGGACAGCGCCGGGCTTCCTTTGGAGGACTTGCTCCGCACATATTATGAACATTGTGCCGAACAACTGGCCCGGGTGGTTGAACCCGGGAAGAGCATCCTGGTCACCGGCGGGGGCGCCTATAACAAATTCCTGCTCCGGAGGATGAAAGAGAAGACCGGCTGCGAAATCGTTGTTCCGGAGCCGGCCATCGTAGAATACAAGGAAGCGCTTATCTTCGCCTTCCTGGGCGTGTTGTATCTGTTGGACAGGCCGTCCTGCCTCTCGTCAGTCACCGGTGCCGCGCGCGACAACATCGGCGGCATGCTCTTTAAAGTTTGACAGGCAGCCTACTCTTCATACAGCAAGTACTTCTTTCTGAGCATTTTGAATTCTTCCACCTCCGGCGTCCAGCGCTGGCGGATTTGGGCGGCGCTGCACCCTTGTTCAATCATTTCGCGTACCCATGTAACCCCCATCAGCTTGTCAAAGAAAGGGGAGAAGAAACCATCGGCCAGCCCCTTTTCGCGGAGGATGGTGTAGGCGTCGATGACAAAGGAGAGGTCCAGGCCGATTGTGCGGGCGTCCGGCAGCGCCGAAAGGTCCACGCCATAGCAGACCTGGCCTTTCAAGGGAGGATTCTGTGCGCCTGGCCGGCTCTCCGGGGTGAAATTGTATGTGTACCGGCCTTCCATGGCGGGATGGCCGTATTGCTGGAAAGGCTTGTCGGTACCGCGGCCCAGGCTCACCACCGTTCCTTCGAAGGGGCACAGGGAAGGATAGAGGTAGATGGCCTGCAGCGTGGGCAGGTTGGGACTGGGGGCGACGGGAATCTCGCAGGGTGTTCCGTGCGTGTAATTCTTGCACAGGACAGGGGTAACTTTGCAATGGTTTCCGGCCTCCGAGAGCCATCCTTCACCCTGGGCCATGCCCAGCAGTTCGGCCAGGGTGAGCCCGTGTACCACGGGAATGGGAAGATGGCCTACACCGCTTTTCAGGCGCATGTCCAGGACGGGACCGTCCACATAATGCCCGTTGGGATTGGGGCGGTCCAGGATGATGACTTCCTTGTTGAACTCTCCGCAGACATCCACCAGGTGGCAGAGGGTAATGTAGTAGGTGTAGAACCGCAGCCCTACATCCTGGATATCCACCACCAGTACGTCGAAGCGGGACATGGCCTCGGCCGACGGGCGCACTTCTCCGCCGCTGCCGTAGAGCGAAAGGATGGGAATGCCGGTATCCGGATCGGTGCTGTCGCTGACGCCGGCCCCGGCATCGGCCTTTCCGCGGAATCCGTGTTCCGGGGAGAAGATGGCGGAAACGTCCACTTTGTTCTCCAGCAGGATGTCCAGCAGATGGCGGTCTCCCACCATGCCGGTATGGTTGCTGAAAACAGCCACCTTCCTGCCTTCCAGAAGGGGAAGATACACTTCCGTCCGCTCGTCTCCGTTTTGCAGGGGATGCCGGCAGCCCATCAGGAGCAGGGCTGTCAGCAAAGGGTATAAGATGTTGATATTCATCCGATTGGTACGAGAATCTTTAAAATAATATTTCTTCCCATGTTATGAATGCCGATATTTTTGAAGCGGCTTAGGTGCGGGATGTAGGATGCGTCGGTCAGATTGCTTCCCATCAGGACCAGTGACGCCCATTTCCGCCCCCTGATGAAGATCTCGGTCCCGGCCGATGCGCCCAGAAGGGCATAGGCCGGAGTGGCCGTCTCGGTCTGGTCTTTTCCGTAGAAACGGTCCTGGCGGAGATTCCAGTCCAGGTTGAGGGTGACATAGGCATTGCTGAAAAGGCGTCCGTCGTGGGTGATCTCATATTTGATTTCCGAGAACAGGCGGGGCGCCGGAATGAGGGGAAGATTATCTCCGGCCGATTCGTGGGCATAGACACAGGAGAAAGCCGTGCCCAGATGCAGGCTGTGTACCGGATGGATGTCCAGGAAGATTTCGGCGCCCTTCAGATGGGCGGTTCCGCTGCGGAAAGCATAGACGGGGATCTCCTCTTCAGTATATTCTCCGGTGCGCCCGGCAAAAATGTAATTACTGATCCGGCTCATGAAAAAGGCCGATGTCACCGAGACATATTTTGAGGTGAAATCCAGCCCGACATCCCCCTGAAGACTGTATTCGGGTTTCAAGTCCCGGTTGCCCAGTTCATAGCGGAAGGTGCCTTCGTGCTCTCCGTTGGAACCCAGTTCCGAAAGATTGGGGGCGCGGAATCCCCGTGCGGCATTGAGCTTCAAGGTGAAATGCTCTCCCAGGGGCCGGACGGCGCCGATGCTGCCCGTGATGCCGCTGAACCGCCTCCGGAAAGCGGTGAAACGCTCTTCCAGGGCTTCGCTGGAAAGCCAGCGGATGTCTCCCCGGAGACCTCCGGAAAGGGTCCAGGCGCCCAGACTCTTGGAGGCTGTGACGAAAACGCCGGCATCGGCCAGCCTGTAGGCGGGGATAAGGTATTCGTCTCCGAGGTTTTCCGACTGTTGGAGCATTCCTCCGATGCCGGAGGAAAGTTTCCAGCCTTCGTCCAGGGAAACCTGGTATTTTACGTCGTAGTTGAGGGTGTTGAGGCGAAAGTCCAGACCGGCCTCCGAGCTGCTTTCCTCAAACTCCCGGCGGCGGTTCTGTTGCCATCCCAGAAGGATTTTGAGACTGCCCGGACCCAAGTTTACCGTATTGTCGCTCACTACTTTATAGTGTTGCACATGCTGGAAAGGCAGGACCGGCGTGTATCCGTAATTGTTACCTTCTCCTTCCACCATGCCGGGCGTAAGATGGAAATAGCTGGCCGTGAGGCGGGCGTAGCCCCAGGAGGCATTCTTGCCCACCATGGCCTGCGCCGCCCGTTCGCGGAAGCCGGAATTGGAGACGGAACCGTCGGCCTTGTTCCGGTAGGCGTGGGCATATTTGTCGGAGAAGCGGGCATTCCATACCCAGCCTCCGTGGTTGCCCCGGAGACCCAGGGAATAGGCCAGCAGGCCGTTATTGCTCTGATACTCGCCGGAGAAACTGCCGCTCACCGTGCCCGGCATCGCCTGCGGCTCGGGGCGGAAGATGATGACGCCGGCCAGGGCATCCGACCCGTACATGAGCGAGGCGGGCCCTTTCAGGATTTCTACGGAATGGACGCCCGCACCGTCAATCTCTATTCCGTGCTCGTCTCCCCACTGCTGCCCTTCCTGGCGGATGCCGTTGCTCACCACGACCACGCGGTTGTAGCTGAGGCCGCGGATGACGGGCTTGGAGATGCCTCCGCCGGTGGTGATTTCTCCCAGACCGGGCTCGCGGGCAATGGAACTGATGATGTTGGTGGAAGCGCGGGCCATCAGGTCTGCGGCCTGCACGACCGTGACGGGGGAGGACATCTCTTTTACGCGGGTGTCTCCCACCAGGCCTGTTACCACCACTTCCCCCAGCTCAAGATGGCGGAAGAAGACGTCGGTGGAATCAGGCTCTTGTGCACCTGCCGCTATGCACAGGCATAGCAACGGTACAGAAAAAAAAGTCTTTTTCATTTTTGTCTGTTGTGAGTTTGTTGGAAAAATGGTTTACGCCGGGAAAAAAGACGAAACCGGCGGCGCACGCGGAGAATGCCGCAGGAAAGAGGCGGCGTCTGCCGCTTGGAAGATCAATTCTTCACCGTCCTGCAGAAGCAGACTGAACAAACTTACATTCAGGATGGGAGCGGGGATATATACCTGACCCAGGAGTTGGCAGATAAGGCATTCAGACAGGGAGCCCTCGACCGTGATGTGCCCGGAGTGGTGCTGATGGGCCACGCCGTCGTGGCAGGAGAGCGCGGTGTCGGCCTGATGATGGTGGTGAAAAGGTGCAAACAGGAATATCGGCAGGATGACCGACAGAAGGAAAACACTCTGGATGTTTCTTTTCACAATGCGAAGGTACGAATTTTTTATTATCTTAGCGGAATTAAAGAGAAAATAACGCTAAACTATAAATCTAATCTTATCAAAATGAAAAAATTAATGTGCATGATCCTGCTGTTGGCCGGTTTTACCGCCATGGCGCAGGAGAAAGAGAAAGAAATGAAGAAGGGCTGGAGTTTCGGCCTTCTGCCTACGGCCACCTATTCCGTTGACAATGGCTTCCAGGCCGGTGCTTTCGGAGACGTTTATTATTATGGTGACGGCTCCACCTATCCGGATCCGCTCCACAAGATCAGTTGGGAGGCATCCTATTTCACCAAGAGCCAGCGTATGCGTCTGTACCTGGCCTACGACTCCAAATATCTTATCTCCGGCATGCGTGTCAATGCATCCGTAACCTATGTGAACGATCCTCTGTACAGTTTCTGGGGTTTCAACGGTCCGGCTTCGCTGGCCAACCTTCCGGAATCCTATAACACTTACTGGACCAACAAGGATACCAATATCAATTACTTCGGCATGAGCCGCAAGATGCTGCGCATCCTGGCCAATTTCCAGGGCCACATCACGGACCACCTGAACTGGGCCGCCGGCATCAACTTCTGGAACTGGAAGATCGGAGACATGCAGGATAAGGGATACATGGTCAAAGGTTCCGACGAAAAGCATTATTACGACAAGGATGCCACCTTGTACAAAGATTACCAGAAGCTGGGAATCATCACGGACAGCGAGAAGGACGGCGGCAATGCCCTGGAAATCAATGCCGGTCTGGTGTATGATACCCGTGACATCGAGGCCGCCCCGAACCATGGCATCTGGGCGGAGGCCTACCTGAACGGCAATGTCCTTCAGCACAAGTACCTCAAGGCCTGTGCCTATTTCCGACACTATGTGGATATTCCCATCCATATCCCTGCCGGAGACCCCGTGTTCGCCTACCGTCTGGCCTGGCAGCAGACCATCGCCGGTGAAACGCCGCTGTACATGATCCAGAACAATCCGCTGCTTGTGCAGCGCAACATGATTTCCGAAGGCTTCGGCTCCTCCAACACCATCCGCGGTCTGCGCGAGAACCGTATTCTTACCGAGGGCATGGCCTGGGCCAATATCGAACTTCGTGTGAAACTGGTCAGTTTCAAACTCTTCAACCAGTACTTCTACATTGCCGTGAACCCGTTCTTCGACGCCGGTATCATCACCAAGTCTTATCGCTCCGCAGCGTTTGAAAAGGCCAAAACCGTATCGGCCGATACGTATATGACGCTGAATCAACTCTACGACGCTACCAAGGTGGGCAGTTTCATCTCCAGCGCCGGCGCCGGCCTCAAGATTGCCATGAACCAGAACTTCATCGTTTCCGTGGAACTGGCCAAGTGTCTGTATAAACCGCTGGATGCCGGCTTGTGGCTGGGTATCGGCATTAACTATCAGTTCTAATCCATGAAAAAGTTCATCCATATCTTCACCATCGGCCTCGTGGCCCTTTCGCTGAACAGTTGTCTGGCGGGCAAGTACATGTCCGATTATGCCCTCAAACCTACGCCGCACGGCGTGGACGATATCGAGCGCACCCGTCACAAAGCCGATTCTCTGCTGCCGGGCTCCACTGCCTGGTATGACGGGCTTAAAGCCCAGGGGATCCTGAAAGACAGCTGGATTACCAGCGACGAGGGTTATAAACTGCACGCCTGCTATGTGCCGGCCGCCAAGCCGGAAGAGGCGAAGGGAACCGCTATCGTGGTGCACGGTTATACCGACAACCACTTCGTTTTCCTCTATCTGGTGCGCATGTACCGTGACCTCCTCAATTACAACGTCCTGTTCCCGGATCTGCAGTATCATGGCTATTCCGAGGGCGATGAAGTCCAGATGGGTTGGAAAGACCGTCTGGATATGCTGAAATGGATCGAGGTGGCCCACAATGAGTTCAAAGACGATTTCATGGTGCTGCACGGCGTCTCCATGGGGGCCGCCACTGTGATGATGACCAGCGGCGAACCCCTCCCGGACTATGTGAAGTGCTTCGTGGAGGACTGCGGCTACGCCTCCGTCGCCATCCAGTTCAACAACAACCGCAAGGAGAGTTTCGGCTTCATCCCCAAGGATGTGCTCAACAGCGCCAGCCTCGTGACCAAGAAAAACTACGGCTGGGGCTTCTGGGAGGCTTCTTCCGTGAAGCAGGTGGCCAAGTGTGACCGTCCCATGCTCTTCATCCACGGCGATGCCGACGACTTCGTTCCGTTCGACAATCTCCAGATGTGCTACGACGCCAAGAAGAAGGGTTACAAGGAAATGTACGTGTGCCATGGCGCCGTTCATGCCAATTCCTATCAGAAAGACCCTGAGACTTACATCGCCAAGGTTTCCAATTTTCTGAAGACCGTCCACAACATGATTGAAGATGGAAGCGTCTATGACCAATAAGTATATTTTGTCCCTCGATCAGGGAACCAGTTCTTCCCGGGCCATTGTATTCGACCACGATGGCAATATCCGTTCCGTGGCCCAGCAGGAGTTTACCCAGTATTTCCCACAGCCCGGATGGGTGGAGCACAATCCCATGGAAATCTGGTCCAGTGAGGCGGCGGTGATCGCCCAGGCTATTTCCGAAATCGGCATCAACGGAAAAGATATCGCCGGTATCGGCATTACCAACCAGCGCGAGACCACCATCGTCTGGGATGCGGAAACCGGTGCCCCCGTGTACAATGCCATCGTGTGGCAGGATCGCCGCACGTCGGCCTTCTGTGACACATTAAAGGAAAATGGGCTGGTGGAAAAGATCCGTCAGAAAACGGGCCTTATCATCGACGCCTATTTTTCTGCGACCAAAATCAAATGGATTCTGGACCATGTGCCGGGAGCCCGTGAGAAAGCCGCGGCAGGAAAACTGCGCTTCGGAACGGTGGACAGCTGGTTGGTATGGCAGCTAACCCGTGGAGAAGTACACATCACCGATGTGTCCAACGCCTCCCGCACCATGCTTTTCAATATCAATACCCTGGCATGGGATCAGGAGCTGCTGGACCTTCTGGGCATTCCTGCTTCCATGATGCCGGCCGTGAAGTCTTCTTCGGAAGTGTATGGCCACACCAAGACCACCATCTTCGCCCATGAGGTCCCCATCGCCGGCATCGCCGGTGACCAGCAGGCCGCCCTTTTCGGCCAGATGTGTACGGAGCCCGGTTCCGTAAAGAATACGTATGGAACCGGTTGTTTCCTTCTCATGAATACGGGTGCCAAACCCATCCTTTCCAAAAACAACCTGCTTACTACCGTGGCGTGGAAGATAGGGGACAGCGTGAATTACGCCCTGGAAGGCTCCATCTTCGTGGGCGGGTCTGTGGTTCAGTGGCTCCGCGACGGGCTGGGCGTCATCCGCTCCTCTTCCGAGGTGGAAGCCCTGGCGGCTTCCGTCCCGGATAATGGCGGCGTGTATTTTGTGCCGGCCCTTACCGGTATGGGAGCCCCTTATTGGGACCAGTATGCCCATGGTGTCATCTGCGGAATCACCCGCGGCACCACATCGGCCCATATTGCCCGTGCGGCGCTGGAAGGCATTGCATTCCAGACGATGGACATCGTGCAGGCCATGGAGAAGGACGCCGGCGTTCCGCTGGCCGAACTGAAAGTGGACGGCGGCGCTTCCCGCAACAACATGATGATGCAGTTCCAGGCCGATATCCTGGGCGCTTCCGTGGTGCGTCCGGTGGTTACCGAGACCACCGCCATGGGTGCCTGCTACCTGGCCGGCCTCGCGGTAGGCTACTGGAACTCCCTGGACGAAATCAAGGCCCAGTGGCAGGCAGAACGTTGCTTCCTGCCGTCCGGCGCCGATATGACCGCCGCCAAGGCAGGTTGGGCCGACGCCATCGGCCGCACGGTCAGTAAATAATTCAATGGACGATGACACAGTATATTTTTGAATTTATCGGCACGCTGGTGCTGGTACTGCTGGGTAACGGCGTGTGCGCTGCCACTTCGTTGAACAAATCCAAGGCCAAAGGTGCCGGATGGGTGGTGATTGCCCTGGGCTGGGGACTGGCCGTAATGATGGGTGTCCTCGTTGCGGGACCTGTTTCCGGCGCCCATCTGAATCCTGCCGTCACGCTGGGGCTGGCCATTGCCGGAAGCTTCCCCTGGGCTTCTGTCCTCGGATATATCGTCGCTCAGATGCTGGGCGGCTTCGCGGGTGCCTCCCTGGTCTGGGTATTTTACAAAGACCACTACAAGGCTACGGCCGATGACCCCGACACCATTCTGGGCACTTTCTGCACCATGCCAGCCATCAGCAATCCCTACCGCAACTTTCTGTGCGAGGTTATTGCAAGCTGTGTCCTGGTGTTTGTCATCCTGGCGCTCGGCTTCAGCGGAAATGCCTTCCAGGTGGACGGTGTGGCTGCTTCCACCGGTTCCCTCGGCTCCTGGCCAGTGACCTGTCTGATCATGAGCATCGGCATGTCCCTTGGCGGAACCACCGGTTACGCCCTGAACCCGGCCCGGGACCTGAGTCCCCGTTGCGCCCACGCCGTGCTTCCCATCGCCGGCAAGCGCGACAGCGGCTGGTCCTACAGCTGGATCCCGGTGTGCGGCCCTATGGTTGGCGCCGCCATCGCCGCCGGCCTTTACCTGCTTGTTTTCAGTGGCTGTTAAGCGGTTGAATACCAGTCAATTATGTAAAATCCTCTGCGCTATTTGCGCAGAGGATTTTGCGTAAAGTGTTGTGGGATAGGTGTTTACTTGCCACCGCCCGCTATGCGTGGCGTTCTTCTTTGAGGGTGAGGCCCATGAAAAGAATGGCGAGGATGCAGGCGCCTACCAGCAGCATGAAGGTCCAGCCCCAGCCGAACTGCTGTGCCACCCAGCCGATGACCGTATTGGCCAGGATAAAGGTTCCCAGGAAGTATCCGAAGAAACCGGTGAGGCCTGCGGCGGTGCCGGCCGCGTTTTTCGGGGCCAGATCCAGGGCCTGTACGCCGATGAGCATGACGGGTCCGTAAATGAAGAAACCGATGCCGATGAGGCTGATGATTACCACGGTGAGGTTGTCGATAAATGCCCAGTACAAAAGGATGAAAACCAGCACCAGAGCCATGAACAGTATGGTGGGAAGGGCTCGCTTGCCGTGGAAGAGTTTGTCGGACAGCCAGCCGCACAGAAGGGTCCCTGGAATGGCGGCAAACTCGTAGGCAAAGTAGGCCCAGCCGGCACTTTTGAGGTCGATGCCTTTCTCTGTCAGGATGGTGGGGGCCCAGTCCAGGCAGCCGTAGCGCACCATGTAAACGAAGGCGTTGGCCAGGGCGATGTACCACAGGAACTTGTTGTTGAGCACATGCTGGAAGAAGATTTCCTTGGCGGTAAGGGTCTCCTCGTGTTTGGCGGAGTAATTCTTGGGATAGTCGTTTCTCCACTCTTCCACGGACGGAAGAGCGCAGGATTGCGGCGTATCGCGCAGGAGGATATAGGTGAGCAGGGCGATGAAAAGCGCGACGGCGGCCGGGAAGACAAAGGTGCCGATAAGGAAGTACAGTTCCGTATGGGCCCCGTAGAACCAGCTGCCGAACCACACGGCGCCGTAGGTGGCCATGGGCCCGACCAGTGCGCCGCCAATGTTGTGCGCGCAGTTCCAGATGCTCATCATGGTGCCGCGCTCATTGGGGGAGAACCAGTGCGTCATCACGCGGCCGCAAGGAGGCCAGCCCATTCCGTTGAACCAACCCACCAGTGCGTTCAGCACGCCCATCACCAGGATCGCCAGTGCTTTGTGTTCTGCGCCGATGGCCTGGATGGGAACAATCATGAAGCACATGGAGATGGCGGAGAGGACAAGGCCGAGGGGGAGGAACACCCGGGCGTTTGAGCGGTCGCTCACACTGCCCATCAAAAATTTTGAAAGCGCGTAGGCGGCGGCATTCAGGCCCAGGACAAATCCCAGTTCCGTCTTGTCGAACCCCAGCGGTGCCAGGGCAGGAATCGCCATGGACAAATTTTTGCGCACCAGATAAAAGCCGGCATATCCGATAAAAGCGCCGATGAACACTTGCAGGCGCAGCCGTTTGTATTTCGCATCGGCCTCGGAGCCGGTCTGTGCCGGAAGGTAGGCCGGCTGTCGGAGGAATTTGAGCATATCTTGTCGTTTTGTTTATTCCAGGGCTTCGGCCAGGATGGAGATGGGGTTCATGACCGGGTAGCCGGTACTCATCTCAATCTGCCATTTGCAGGTTTCGCAGTCGCAGGCTACGACCTCCGGATCGACGGAGCGAATCTGGTCGAACAGGGGGGCGCCGATGTTCTGGGCGGCCTCGTAATTTTCTTTTTTGAAGCCGTAGGTGCCGGCAATGCCGCAGCAGTTGGAATCCAGCAGGGTGAATTCCACTCCGGGGATCCGTCGCAGAAGCCGTTCCGAGAACACGCCCCATCCCAATTTCTCCAGGTGGCAGGGGACGTGGTAGGCAATACGCCTGTGGTAGTCCGGCCTGAAATGCAGCGTGGCGCCCGCTTCCATTCTCTCAAAGATGAATCGGGTGGCCAGGAGGATATCTTCGCGGACGGAATCGTTGTCGATCCCCAGCAGTTCCGGATATTCGTCCCGTAGGGTGAGGACGCATGTGGAGGAGGTGGAAAGCACTTTCAAGCCTTTGTCCACCGCCTTCCGGATGGAGGCGATGTTGACGGAAGCATTGCGGGCCGCGCGGGCGCTCATCCCGTTTACAATCATCGCAATGCCGCAGCATTTTTCTTTTTCCAGCAACTGGACTCCCACCCCCAGGGCGTTGAGAACCTTGACCAAATCCTTCCCAAGTTGTGGATGGTTGTAATTGACATAGCAACCGTGGAAGTAGGCGGCTTGTTCCTCAAAGGCTGCCTGCTCTTTCCGGTGTCGCTTGAGCCAGGCCGTGAAACTGCTTCCGCTGTATCGGGGGAAACTGCGCCGGTGATCAATTTTCAGGGTGGCATCCAGAACCGTTTTGGTAATGCCCAGCCCGGTTACGGCATTGACGACGGGGGCGACAGGCCTCGCCATTTTCCCCATAAAGTCTGTGGATGCCAGGATACGGTCCCGTACTTTGGGCGGTGTATGGTCATAATGGATGCGGGCGGACTGAATCAGAGCCGCTACGTTGACGCCGGACGGGCAGGCTACCTCGCAGCGTTTGCAGTTCATGCAATATTTGAGCGCAGTATTGAAGAAGTAAGGGTCTTTCAGACGCAGACGCTCTTCGTCGGGGCCGCACTGCTTGGGGCCGGGAAACAGGGGATTAACCTGCAGGACAGGGCAATAGGCGGTGCAGACTGTACACTTCATACACTCTTCGAAGTTGTACTTGCTTTGGGTGTATTCCTGGATTTTCATACTTTGCTCTCCTGAACGATTTGGTCCGTGACATGGAATGCGCTTCGGATGGCCAGGCCGGCGCCGAATCCGAAGCGGGGGTGTGAGACACCCATGACAGAGCCGATGGCATACAGATTCTGAATCACTGTTCCGCCCTTGATGGCATGCAGGTTCTCGTCAGTCTTTACGCCATAGTGCATATAGGGCTGGTCGGCCGCAAATTTCGGGTTGTACCAGTCGCTTCTTTCCGGGGAATAATTGACATCAAGGTCAAAGACGGGCTCGGTGATTTCAAAGGGGTTGGATCGTAGTCCTTTGGAAAAATAACTGCCGCTGGCCAGGATGAAAGTATCGGCCTTCAAATAGTGTCGATCCAGATTTTTGGTACTGACACCGATGATGCGATTGTCTTTGGTCAGGGCTCTCAGAGCATGGTCTCCTTTCAGGTAGGTTCCTCCGAGGCGTTCGTAGTTGCGTCCGAGCAGCTGCTGGGTGCGGATGCCGGGAACCGATGGCGGAAGCGTGCCGGCAAAGATTGCCCGCACCGGAAGGTCTTCCCGGATAAGCCCCGGGGTGGAAGGATCCTTGAGACCGAAAACCTGGGGAATGACCACGATGTCCTCGTCCTTGATCAGCAGCCGCACTTCCTGGACAAATTTCTCCCAGATGGGGTCCAGGATGCGGGCCATCTGGACAGACCGCATGCCGCCGGGACTGCGCTGGAGCGGCTCCAGCTCCGGAAGATCCAACAGGCGAATGCGGCACTGCATCCCTTCTTTCTCCAGGCCTTCGGCCAGGAAGGTGGAAAAGAAATCGTGATAGCCCATGAAATTGACGATGAGCACTTTGCTCCCTACTTTTGCAGTAGGGAAGATGTCCGTGTCTTCCAGGCACAGGGCTGACGGCCGGAAAGAACCCAGTGGCATCAGGCGCACGCCCGGGGCATAGTGGAGCGGGATGCCGGCCTTGGCAAAGAAGTCGATCATCCGCTCGTTTTTTTCCACGACGGATTCAAAGCTCCCGGAGAAGAAATGCAGGGCGTTCTGTCCGGTGCTGATGATGGCGGTACTCTTACCTTCCCTTTGCAGGGCGATGCCGGCCGTGAGTCCGGCCAGGCCTCCGCCGATGATGACAGTGTCAAATCTCATAGGCCCAGAACGAATTTATACACCCACTGGGTATATTCCGCTTCCCGGAGCGTGTCTCCCCAGCCGATGGGGAAATTGCCCTTCCAGCGCTCTTGAAGGAATTGGTTCAGATCTTCTCTCTCCCGGTCTATACAACCATGCGAGGCTGCCAGCAGGCCGGCTGCCCTGCAGGCGCAGAATTCTCCCTGGCAGGGCCCCATTCCCAGCCGCGTGCGCCTTCGGAGGTCTGTGAGGGTGGATGCATCCATCCTTTCGATGGCCCCGTTGATTTCGCCGACGGACACTTCTTCGCACTTGCAGACAAGGGCGTCGTTCCAGCGGTCCGAACTGCGCATCCGGAAGGCGCGGGTCCCCATGCGGAAAGCGGCCGCTTTCTGGGCGGTGGAAGGCGTTTCCCAGATTTTTTGGGCCACTTTCTCGTACGATCCTTCTTCCGATCCAGGCAGTGGCGAAACGGCCGTCATGCATTTTTTTTCGTTGCCCAGTTTTCGGCAAAGCAGATCCGTGGTTTTTTCCGCCATCAGCCGGTATGTGGTCAGTTTTCCTCCGCAAATGCTCACAAGGCCTTTTATCCCGTCCCGGGACTCGTGATCCAGGATTACAAAGCCGCGGG
Organism: uncultured Bacteroidia bacterium; assembly: GCA_902794005.1. Lineage (GTDB taxonomy): Bacteria > Bacteroidota > Bacteroidia > Bacteroidales > UBA932 > Cryptobacteroides. The sequence goes on along the minus strand of CADBFO010000011.1, from coordinate 9,446 downwards.
TGATGTTGCGGCCACTGTCATCTTTGTCCGTGCTGATCAGCGGACGCACGCCGGCATAGGCTCTCAGGATGCGCGTAGAGGAGAGGACGGGAGCCAGTTTGGACCCTTCCGTGATCAGCAGGTTCACTTCTTCGGGCGTGACCGCTACCTCGTCGCAGGCATCAAGAGGAATGCGGGATGAGGTGGTCCCCACGATGCAGACGGTGTCTCCGGGGACAAGAATATCGGCATTGGAGGGCTTGCGGCAACGGTTGATGACATGTTTGTTCACCCGGTGTGCAAAAATCAGGAGGGAGCCCTTGGCCGGGTACAGACTAATCTGCGCACCGGCCATGGCCGCGATTTCCTGTGCCCAGACCCCGCCGGCATTCACGATGATGCGGGCATAAAAATCATTAACCTGCCCTGTCTGGGCATTGCGTGTATGAACGCCCCGTACCGTGTCTCCTTCCTTGATGAAGCCGGTAACCGTCGTATGCAGGCGAACCTGGCCTCCGCGGAGCTTGGCATCGAGCATATTGGCGGCACACAGCCGGAAAGGGTCAATGCTGGCATCAGGGACCTTCACGGCTCCTGTCAGATTCTGATTCACCGTGGGCTCCCAGCGGCGGGCCAGTTCAGGGTCGATAACCTCGGCCTCGATCCCGGCCCTCAGACAGCTTTCCACAAAGGTATTCTGGTACTCCGGATCGTCTTCCGGGAGGGTGATGAACAGCCCCCCCGTCTCGTCGATGCAATGGGCGGCGATTTTCCGGAGAATCCTGTTTTCACGGATGCATTCTTCGGCCGATTCGGAATCGTTCACCGCATAACGGGCGCCGGAGTGCAGCAGGCCGTGGTTGCGGCCGGTAGCTCCGGTCGCGATGTCCGAGCGTTCGATCAGGAGCGTCTTGAGCCCGCGCATGGCACAGTCCCGCTGGGTTCCGGCCCCGGTGATGCCGCCGCCGATGATGATAACGTCAAATTCGTTGGGATTCATCGTGTGCGTATTCTTAATCATACAAATTTACCCATATTTTCCCGGTAAAACAAATCTCTTTCACCTGGCGCGTAAAGTCCTGTCACTGAGTATGTTATAAATAATCCTCTGCGCTTTTTGCGCAGAGGATTATTTGAAAGTGATTGATACAGAGGTATCTGTGAGTCAGGATTTAGGACAGGTCGGCACGGGCCATGGCGTCCTTGTAGTACTTCTGGTCCACGAAGACGTCTTCCTTGTACGGGTTGATGTGACGCTTCTTGGAGACATAGGCGATGTAGCAGATGGCGATGAGGTTGGTCACCAGGGCCAGGGCGCTGATGAAAATCATCATGTTGGGGTTGGCTGCCACTGTGGAAGGATCCACGGTGGTTCCCACGGTAGCGGCTTCGCCGCCGGCAGCGGCATACAGTTTGGCAATGGTATCCACACCTTCGGGATAAAGCACGGGCAAAGTAGCCCAGCTGAACCACTGCTGACCGTTCTTGAAGGTTTCCTGGAACAGCGGGAATACCTGGGCGAACATGCACCAGATGGCCAGGGTATTGGCGCGGTTCTGAATCCAGCCTCCGCGGTTCCAAAGGATAGCGGCCACGGTGGGGGCGAGGAGCAGGGCGATACCGCAGTACCAGCTGTGCGTCGGCAGACAGTTGTAGGTGTAGGCGAAGTTCCAGATATCGTAGATGATGATGTAAACCCAGGTCATGTCGGCCCAGATCATGTCTTTCTTGTCTTTGGAAGGATAGACGTTCCACCAGGCGGTCATACACATGATGTTGATGAGGCCGGCGACGCCGTTCATCACATTGTGCCAGCCGCCGTACTGCCATACGCCTTCGGAAGTGAGCCACCACTTGTTCCAGCCCATGGCGGCCGATTCGAAGTCGGATACGCAGGCGATGAGGATGTTGATGCCGACGATGATGAACGGGAAGGGTTTGAACCAGTGCTTGGCACCGATTCCCCATTTGTACTTGATCATCATGAAGCCGATACACCCGGCCGTGGCCGCATACAGCTTGGCGTAGTGGAACCAGCCCTGCATGTAAACATGGGTCTGGTTTTCAAGCGCCCACTGGCTGCCGTTGCGAACGCCGAACCAGATGGCAAGGAAGTAAACGGTCAGGACCAGCGGAATGGCCAGGAAGGTGATGATGCCGCCCAGTTTGGTGCGACGGGCGAACTCATTGAGGAGAATCAGGCCCAGAAGGACCACGATGAGCATTCCCCATTGAGAGAGGGCGTTTGCCCCATACACTTGGAAAAACATGGTTTGTTGGTTTTAGTTATTGAGTTGTTTGGAAACTTTTCTGTCTTTTGCGACGGCCCAAACGGCCCAGGCGGCGATCAGGATCAGCGCCATGGGAACGCCCACCGTCAGGATTTCCCGGAGCATGAGGGATGCGCCGCCGCTTTCCCCCAGTGCTGTGAAGAAGGGGAAGGCCCAGGTGAGTTCTCCGTTGATGACATGGTCCACGATGAGCATGAGGGTGCCGCCCCACAGCATCTTCTCCAGGTCCGGAAGGTGATGCAGGAAAGGGGAGGAGCCGGGAGCCTTGACGGCCTTGGCACGGGTTTTACGGATGGCGGTAGTGGCGACGGCCGCCACCAGGGGAGCGATAAAACAAGACATATTTTTATTCGTTAGGTACTTCTATTTCTTTGATTTCCACTTCATTGCCCCTCAGAAGGCAGGTGTGTTCGCTTCCGCAGCGGGGGCATATTTTGCCATGGGCGACCGTTCCGTATTCGGCGTGGCAGTCTTCGCAGTAAGTGACGGCGGGGATGGTGTTGATTTTGAGTTCCGCCCCCCGGAGGAGATCCTCCTTGTCGGCCGCCCAGCGCCAGCAGTCTGTAAGATAATCCGGAATGATGGTGGACACCTCGCCGATGTTCATCACCACGCCGGATACCTTCTGGACGCTGTGTTCCAGAGCCGCCTGCTTGACGTCCCGGATAATGTAGAATACGATGCCCAGTTCGTGCATTACTTGTTCTTTTTGAACAGGATGTTGCCGGTTCGCTTGATCATGTATGGCAGGATTCCGCCGAACTTGTCTTCGGAAGTGCGCATGATGCTGGCATCAGGATGTACGCGATGCAGGTGGATGGCGTCGAAGCCGCACTTGGTGGTGCAGATGCCGCAGCCGATGCACTTGTTCTCATCCACGACGGATGCGCCGCAGCCCAGACAGCGGGCCGTTTCCTTGCGCACCTGTTCCTCGGTCAGGGTACCCTGGTATTCCTGGAACTTGCCGGTCACGGGAACCACGCCGGGATCCTGGCGGGAGCCGTTGTCGTAACTTTCCACCACGATATCCTGCTTGTTCAGTTCGATGAAATCTCTCCGGTTCCGGCCGATGGTCATGTGTCCGTGCTGCACGAAGCGGTGCAGGGACTCGGCGGCCTCCTTGCCGGCGGCGATGGCGTCGATGGCGAACTTGGGACCGGTGAACACGTCGCCGCCCACGAAGATGTCCGGTTCGGCCGTCTGGTAGGTGAGTTTGTCGGCCACGGGATAGACGCCGCGGAAGAATTCCACCTTGGTGTCTTTGAGCAGGTCTTTCAGGACCACGGTTTGGCCGATGGCGAAGATGACCATGTCGGCTTCCAGGGTAATGAGTTCGTTTTCGTCATATTCCGGGGCGAACTTATGCTCTGCGTTGAAGACGGACGTGCACTTTTTGAACACGATGCCGGTAACCTTGTCTTCTCCCAGGACCTCCTTCGGGCCCCAGCCGGGATTCAGTACCACACCGTCTTCGCGGGCCTCGGCGCGCTCTTCCAGGGAAGCGGGCATGATGTCCTCGGTTTCGAGGGACAGCATGGTCACCTCGGAAGCGCCGCTTCGGATGGCTACGCGGGCCGCGTCGATGGCCACGTTGCCGCCGCCCACGACGACCACCTTGCCCTCGACCTTCACGTCGCCGCAATTGGCCTTGTGCAGGAAATCGATGGCGGTAGTGGTGCCGCAGAGGGTTTCACCGGGAATGCCGGGGAGGCGTCCGCCCTGGCAGCCGATGGCCACGTAGAAGCCCTTGTAGCCCTGTTCGCGGAGTCCTGCGATGGTGACATCCTTACCCACTTCCACGCCGGTGCGGATATCCACGCCGATTTCTCTCATGATGTCGATTTCGGCCTTCAGGACATCCTTGCCCAGTTTGTAGGAAGGAATGCCGTAGCGGAGCATGCCGCCGGGCTCTTCGTTGCGCTCGAACACCGTGGGTTTGTAGCCCATGGTGGCCAGGTAGTAGGCGCAGGACAGGCCGGCAGGGCCGCCGCCGATGATGGCGATCTTTTCCTCCCAGCGGTCTTGCACGTTGGAGCAGATGTTCACTTCAGGGACGAAGCGGGTTTCGGCATGGAGGTCCCTTTCCGCGAGGAATTTCTTCACGGCGTCGATGGCCACGGCGCGGTCGATGGTGCCGCGGGTGCAGGCATCTTCGCAGCGGCGGTTGCACACGCGTCCGCACACGGCCGGGAACGGGTTCTCCCGCTTGATGAGTTCCAGCGCCTCCGTGTATTTGCCCTCGGCAGCCTTTTTCAGATAGCCCTGAACGGCGATATGGGCCGGGCAGGCGGTCTTACAGGGCGAGGTGCCGGTTTCGTAGCAGTTGATGCGGTTCTTGTCGCGGTAGTCTTCCGTCCACTTGTGGGGGCCCCAGGCGGTCGCATCCGGCAGTTCGTGCTTGGGATACTTCACGGGGCCGCTGTGGGTGCAGAGTTTCTGGCCCAGTTTCACGGCGCCGGCGGGGCAGTATTCCACGCAGCGGCCGCAGGCCACGCAGTTCTTGGGATCCACCTCGGCCACATAGGCGCTGCGGCTCATGTTGGGCGTATTGAACAGTTGGGAGGTGCGCAGGGCGTTGCAAATCTTGACGTTGCAGTTGCAGATGGCGAAAATCTTGCCCTCACCGTCGATATTGGTGACCTGATGCACGAAACCGTGGTCTTCGGCCTTCTTGAGGATGGCCATGGCCTCGTCGTAGGTGATGTCGTGGCCGCGGCCGGTTTCCCGGAGATAGTCGGCCATGTCGCCCACGCCGATGCACCAGTCGCGGTAGTCGTCGGCGCAGCCTTCGTCCAGTTTTTTCCGGCCGTAACGGCAACTGCAGATGCCCACGCCCAGATGCCCCTCATATTTCTTGAGCCAGTAGGAGATGTGCTCGATGTCGATGGACTGGTTTTCCATGGAGATGGCTTTCTCCACCGGAATCACGTGCATGCCGATACCGGAGCCGCCCATGGGCACCATCGGGGTGATTTTCTCCAGCGGGAGGAAGGTCATGCGCTCGAAGAACATGGCCAGTTCCGGATGCTTGTCCATGAGTTCCACATTCATGTTGGTGTATTCCGCGCTGCCGGGAACGAACATGGGAACCCAGTAGATGCGGTCTTTCCGCTCGAAGGTGGTGCCTTCATCCGGTCCGCAGCCGTTGGTGTAATGGTCTCCGTAGTCGTATTCCAGCATGCCGAAATAGGCCAGTTTGTCCAGCAGGGCGTCGAAATCGGCCTCCGAGGAGGCATAGTGCTTCCTGCGGTTCATCTCGTGAAGCTGGTCCCGGGTCCAGTGCTTGCGCACCTTGAAGGGATTGCCCGGAAGCATGTCCAGCAGCAAGTCCAGGGAGGCTTCCCGGGTGATGGGATCCATCTCGTCCTCGAAGATGCATGCGAGGCCCCAGTATTCGGGGGCTTCCGTCGTCATCTTGATTTTTCCGGGAATGCGGTCCGTAATGTGGCGGACCAGTTTGATAAGCTTAGGGTTGGGATTTTTGTCACCAAAATGCTTGGGGACAAATTTCTTTGACATCTCAGGCATATAGTCGGTTTTATTGTTTTTTCCAGTTGCAGACCTGCTCAAGCAGCCAGGCGGCGAAGGCGTCCACTCCCTCGCCGGTTTTGGCGCAGATGGGAATCACCTGTGCCTTGGGATTGCGCATGTGGATGTACTCCTTGCATTTTTCCAGGTTGAAGTCGAAGTAGGGGAGCACGTCCATCTTATTGATGACCACCACATCGCAGACAGAGAACATCAGGGGGTATTTGAGCGGCTTGTCTTCTCCTTCGGGGACGGAGAGGATCATGGCGTTGCATACGGCTCCGGTGTCGAATTCGGCCGGGCAGACCAGATTGCCTACGTTTTCCAGGATGACGAGATCGACCTGGGACAGATCCACGTTGTCAAGGCCCTGGCGGGTCATTTCGGCGTCCAGGTGGCACATGCCGCCGGTATGGAGTTGGATGGAGGGGATGCCCGTGGCTTCCTTGATCTTGACGGCATCCACATCGGAGTCGATATCGGCCTCCATGACGGCGATGCGGATCCGGTCCTTGAGCCGGCCGATGGTCTGGATGAGGGTGGTGGTTTTGCCGCTGCCGGGCGACGACATGAGATTCAGAAGAAAGACGCCTTTCTCCTTGAGTTCCTTCCGGAGGCGGGCGGCATCTTCGTCGTTATCGGCAAATATACTCTTTTTGATCTCAATGACTTTGACGGGATCCATGGTTTGGTTATTAGTATTTATCACACAAAATTGGTAAAAATTCTTTACTTGGAAAAATTTTAAGCCCTTTTTTAGTATATTTGTGAAAAATAGTAACCCTGATTTTCTGAAATCCTTCATTTCCAAACATATGAGCCAGTTTACTGAACCGGTAGAAAAACTGTTCCAGGATTCCAAAATCTATCTGGACAAACAGTTGGACAATGTCAAACTCCGCACGGTCAAGGGGCTGTCGGAAGGAACCACCGCCATCGGCGCCCTCCTTGTCATTTTAGCCGTGGCCGGCGTATTCCTTCTCACGCTGTCCTTCGGCATTGTGATGTGGATCGGGGAACTCCTGGGCAGTTACGCCCTGGGCGCTTTCATCGTGGCCGGGGTCCTGCTGGTGCTGGCGGTGATTCTGCTGCTCCTGCGGGGCCGCCTGTTCAAGAATACGTTCGTTTCCCTGTATTCGGGCATTATCACCCCCGGCCGCACCGAGGCCGATATCCAGTCGCTGGACACGGCCATAGCCGAGACGGAGGGCGATATCCGCGTGCAGGAGGAAACCCTTCGGCAAAACCTCGAGCAGGCGCGCAATTTCTACACGCCTTCCCATCTTTTCAACGAAGGGCTGCGCCTGACCGGGGAAAGCGCCGGAAGGATGGGCTTCGGCGTAGGTTCCGTCGTTTCCACCCTTTGGAGACTGTTCAAAGGCAGAAAAGAGAAGAGGAAAAGACTCCCCGCCGGGAAGTAGCGAAGCCCTTATTCTTTGGGGAACAGTTTTTTGTGAATCTTGGCGCTGGTCACGATGGAGCCAATGTCTGACTTGGCTACATAGGTGGCCCGAATGTACCCTTCACGCTCCAGGCTGAATTCCAGTTTCCTCGTAAGGATGGGCCGGCGATAGGTGACTTTCACTGTTTCCAGGTGATCGTTGGGAAAGCCGAAAGCCAGACAGCCGGGCATCTCCATGGAAGAATTCACGGGTTGTTTGAAGAGCTCCTGCATCTTTCCCAACGTTTCGAGGGCTTCGTCCAACGAGTCTCCCAGGGGAATGAACAGCTTGAAAACCGGGTCGAACAGAATCTGGACAACCTCATCCCCGTGGGCGAGGGATCCGACGCACAGGTAGTAGTGATTTTCTCCGTCCGAAGGCATGTTGAAAAGATCCAGGGACGAAAAACCGTCCTGTTCGACAGTAGCAATTTCCTTGATGACAGGAATGTCTGAGTTCTGCGCAAAGGAACTGATGGCCATAAAGATGGCAGAAATGATGCAGGCTAATTTTTTCATATTTCCCATGTTTGTTTCTAAAATACTCATCTGTTTGATAGGCCCTCTCCGGCTTTATTTCTAATTTTGTGCCATACTGCAAATCAATCCGAACCGATTATTCCCCGGGATGATTTCAGCATGAAAGAGGCAGTGCTTTATTGAATCCTTACAAGCACTTCCGACTGTTCCAGAACCATGTTTTCGTCATACACGTCGTGACGGACATAGCCCAAATTGGGTACATACCAGTTTTCAAGGTAATTGTCCAGATGGTGCAGCGGAGCATCTTCCTTCTTCCGCTCGCGGACTACGATGCAGTCAAAATCTCCGGCCAGTGCGTTGATGCAAAAGAAGATTAAAAAAAAGCTCAGGATTTTTCTCATGGTGCAAAATTATCAAAAAATGATTAATTGCACGCCATGAAATGTTTGACTGTTCCTCTTTTATCTCTCTTTTTTCTGTCTTTCGTCCAGCTTACGGCTCAAACTGCTTTCAGTGCTCATTTTCTGGACGGCCGGATTAATGCCTTGGAGATTTACGCCCGTGACGGGCGGCTGCTGCAGCAGATCCGCTATCACTATAGTCTGCACGGCGGCGTATGGTATCCATCGGCTGCGGACATCACTTCTGGTTTGAAAAGAGGTGATCCCGGGCTCTTTTTGTCGCCGTCCTGATAAGCCCCCGGCAAGAAATCCTGACGGCTTTTGGGGATGTGACGGAATTTGCTTACCTTTACTGATGCGATGAAGAAAAGCACCGTCATAGGACTGCTTCTGCTGGTATTCTGCATTGCCTGCCGCCTGTGGACAGGCGTGGCAGACTTTTATGCCGCGCAGCTTTATCCCGCGATAAGTACCGTTCTTTCCTGGCTCGGAGCACGATTTCCCTTTTCCCTTGAGGAGATAGCCGTTATTGCCTTCATCGTCATTTTGGTGGATATCCTCGTGAAGGCCGTCAGGCGGAAGGAAGGCTTTACGCGCTGGCTGGGAAAGACTGCCACGGTGGTGATGTGGCTCTATGTGTGGTGCTATATGGGTTGGGGAAACAATTACTACAGGACGGGGCTCTACGCAAGAAACGGAATCCGGAGTATCCATTATGACAGGGAGGCGTTCATGGATTTTCTGGAACGTTTTTCGGAAGAGCTCAACCTCGCCGCCCTGGAGGCCGATGGCTATGACGACAAGGCCCTGCAGGAAGAGGTGAGGGAGTACTATTCCTCGAAAGTGACTTCCTACGGCTATGTCCCTCTCCGGAAGTGGCAGGGCGTAAAGAAGCCCCTTCTGAACCCTCTCTTTTCGGCCGTGATGGTACAGGGCTATATGGGCCCTTTCTTCTGCGAATCCCAGGTCAACCGGGATATTCTCCATTACGAGTATCCTTATGTGGTCGCCCACGAAATGGGACATCTTGCGGGTGTAACCAGCGAGGCGGAAGCCTCTTTCTGGGGCTATGCCTGTTGCCGGGAATCCGGGAATGCCGCCGTTCGTTACAGCGGATACCTCGCCGTCCTTCCTTATGTGCTCTCCAATGCCGGGGGACTGCTTCCGGAGGACGAATTCATGGCCTGGACGGAGACAATCTGCGAACGGGCAAAAAAAGATTATACCGAATCCAGAACCTACTGGAGAGGGAAAAAAGTCGGCTGGATAGAAAAAGTACAGAACTGGTTCTATAACGTCTATCTCAAATCCAACGGCGTTTCG
>CADBFO010000010.1 GCA_902794005.1 uncultured Bacteroidia bacterium | reverse complement strand
ACAGTCCCTTCACACGCGGGCAGATAGGTATCCTGATGCGCAAAGGGCAGGACGACCTGCTGAAGAAGGTCAACTCGATCATAAAGGAGATGAAATCCGACGGAAAACTAAAGGATTTACACGACAAATATGGATTAGTTTACGGATATTGATAGCAACATGAAAAAGGTACGAAAAATGACAGGCGCAGGCCTGTCATTTTTCGTGGAGTATAGGGGAGTCGAACCCCTGACCTATAGATTGCGAACCTATCGCTCTGGCCAACTGAGCTAATACCCCGAAAGGGACTGCAAAAATACGGGATTTCCGGCAAAGTTGCAAGAAATCCCTTTATTTTCTTCATGATGGGAGTGCTTCACATTCCATTTCGATGAGCCAGGCCGGCCGGCAGACACGGGCTTCCAGCACCACGCGCGGCACTGCGGGGAAATGCCGTTGCATATAATCGTCCACGATCCGGAAGTCTGAAATATCCCTCAGGTACACCACGAAATACCGCAGCTTCTCCAGCGAGGAGCCGCCTTCGGCAAGGAGCGCGGAGATGTTCTCCAGCAGCCGTCGGGCCTGGGCCAGGACATCTCCATCGTGCAGGACTTTACCCCGGTGGTCGATGCTGGCCGTCCCGCTGATGAAGATGTGCCCGTCGGAGAGCCGTACACCTCTTTCGAAGGCCACGCCGTAGTCGTGGGTGGGGCTCAGGTGGGAAAGGGCTTTCAAATAGGTCTTTTCACTTTCCCGGATATGCGGAAACGTAAGGAAGTCGATGGCCGTTATCTGTGACCGGCCTTCCGTGGCGCCTCCGATTCCCGTCGAAGCGATGTAATGGGAAAGGTGGCTCAGCCCCTCCTCCTCAAACACGTCGTTCCTGGCTTTCACCAGTCCGGCATAGTTGGCGTCGATGTCCCGGACATAGATCCAGGTGCGCACGCAGTGGGTCTTGAGCGTGAGTCCCAGGGGGCGGATGATATCCAGGTACTTTTGAAACAGCAGCCGGGACTGCCGGTAGGAGTCCAGCCCCCGGGCCTCCTCTTCCGTAAGACGCAGACTGTGGAAGAGCACGTCCATGGACTGGGAGTCCGTAACGGCCAGCGCGGTGATGCGGCTGCCATCCAAAGGCGGCTGCTCGACAATGGAAACAGCCGGACCATACCAGGGGAATTCCTCCAGCGCTTTTTTCAGAGCCGATGCCTGATTCTGGGCGTCGCTGAGAAAAAACCGGGTGAAGACCGGGTGGCGGCCTTCCGAGGCTTCGGCACAGAAAAAGGTCTGCATCTTTTCCAGCAGTGAACCGAGCGCCTGGGCGAACGAGCCCCCGGGGACGGGGCGAAGAATGGAATAATTGTTCAAGTTAGCGGATAAACTGGGCTTTTAGTTTTTCAATCTTTTCGGCAGCGTCGCTGCCCTTGGCGCCGAAGTAGAACTTGATCTTGGGCTCCGTGCCGGAAGGGCGTACGGAAACCACGTCTCCGGCCTGGTTGAAGAATTGCAGCACGTTGCTCTTCGGGAGGCCGGTCTCTTCGGGCTTGTTGTAGTCGATGACCTTGGCAAGGGGGCTGCCGGCGATTTCCTTCGGAGGGCAGGCGCGGTAATCGGCCATGATTTTCTGGATTTCCTCGGCGCCGGACTTGCCTTTACGGACGATATAAACCATCTTTTCGACATACAGGCCGTATTTCTTGTACACTTCCTGGAGCAGCTGATAGAGCGTGAGGCCTCTTTCGGCGGCCCAGGCGGCGCATTCGGCCACCATGATGCCGGCTACCTGGGCGCACTTGTCACGGACGAATTCTCCCAGGTTGAAACCGTAGCTCTCTTCTCCGCCGCAGATGAACACGCCCTTGCCTTCGTTGCGCTTGACCACCTCGGCGATGTACTTGAAGCCGGTGAGCACATTGTAACATTTGACGCCGAAACTTTCGCAGATGGCGGCAAGAAGTTCGGAAGTGACGATGGTTTTCACGACATAGCCCTTTCCGTCTTTCAGTTTGCCCAGCTCCTGCCAGCGGGTGAGCACGTAGTAGGTGAGGAAACTCCAGGTCTGGTTGCCGGTGAGCTGGACCATCTTGCCCGCGTCGTCGCGGACGGCGATGCCCAGGCGGTCGGCGTCGGGGTCGGTGGCGAGGACCAGGTCCGCACCGCTTTCATCGGCCTTCTTGAGGGCCATGGCCATGGCGGCGGGTTCCTCCGGGTTGGGGGAGACCACGGTGGGGAAGTTGCCGTCGGAGATGTCCTGCTCGCTCACGTGGATGATGTTCTTGAAGCCGATGCGGTTCAGCGCGGCGGGCATCAGGCGCACCCCGCAGCCGTGCAGCGGGGTATAGACAATCTTCATGTCGGCATGCTTTTTCACGGCCTCGGGGGTGAGGGTGAGGGACGTGATGTCGCGGAGATAGCATTCGTCCACCTCGGCGCCCATGATTTCGACGGGGGCCTTCTCTGCGCCGGGAACGGGCAGGAAGCGGACATCGGCCGGGTCTTCGATTTTGGCCACTTCGGCCACGATGTCCTTGTCCACGGGCGCGGTAATCTGGCCGCCGTCGCTCCAGAAGACCTTATAGCCGTTGTATTCCTTGGGGTTGTGGCTGGCGGTGACCATGATGCCGGCCGTGGCTTTCTTGAGGCGGATGCTGTAGCTGAGTTCCGGGGTGGGGCGAAGGTCCTCGAAGAGGTAAACCTTGATGCCGTTGTTGCTCAGGACTTCGGCCGATATTTCCGCGAACAGGCGGGAATTGTTGCGGCTGTCGTGCGAGATGCATACGCTGGCGGTGCCTTCCGCATGGGTCTTGATGTAGTTGGCAAGACCCTGGGTGGCCATGCCCACCGTGTATTTGTTCATGCGGTTGGTGCCCACACCCATGATCCCGCGGAGACCGCCGGTGCCGAACTCGAGGTTGCGGTAGAAGGCGTCTTCCAGGCCCGAAGGGTCGGTTTCCATGAGGTGTTTGACTTCGGCCTTTGTTTCTTCGTCGAAATTGCCCGTGAGCCAGCTCTGTGCGGCGTCCCTATAATCTTTCATTGTATTTTGCGTTTTAGTGTTGTTTGTTCCTTGTCGCTTCATCATACAAATATAAATAATAATCTGTATTTTTGCAATATGGAATTCGGGGAATTCATATTGGCGCATGATGCGGACGATCTGGTGCGTCTGGCACTTTCGCGGGATCGGTTCAAGGCCGATGCCGGGGACTTCGACCTGGCCCTGACGACCCTGGAAGTCCGGCGGAAACTGCGCGGAAAAGTGCCTGAATGGGTGGCGGTCCCGTCGCTCCGCTATCCCTCCCGTTTGTCTGCCCAGCAGTGCTCCTCCTCCGAAACCGCCCGTTACAAGGCCTCCGTCGCCCTGGCTGCCTGTTCCGGGGCGGCCCTGGCCGATCTGACCGGCGGCCTGGGGGTGGATTCCTGGGCTTTTGCGCACGTGTTCGGCGAAGTGCTGTACAATGAGATGAAAGCGGATCTGGCACAGGCCGCGGAGCACAACTTCCGGGAATTGAGCCTTGCCAATATCCGGTTCCGGTGTCGGGAATTGTCGCCCGGAGGCATCGGGGACGTACTGGGGGATTTTCGCCCCGACATCCTTTTTCTGGACCCGGCGAGAAGGGCGGCCGACGGCAGGAAGGTTTTCCGCCTGGAGGACTGCCGGCCCGATGTGCTGCAACTGCTGCCGGAACTCCTGGACGCTTGTCCGCTCGTTCTTTTGAAACTGTCTCCGATGGCCGATGTCACCCTGGTCTGCAAGCAGCTGGGCTGCGTAAAGCAAGTGCATGTGGTCGCGGCCGGAGGGGAGTGCAAGGAACTGCTTCTGCTTCTGGAGAAAGGGTATGAGGGAGCACGGCGGCTTTTTATTGTGGAGGATGCTGCCGTTCAGGAGATTCCTGACCCCGATCGGAAGGTTCCGGCAGAACCGGGTGGCAAAAGACCGCTGCCCATCTACCTGTTCGAGCCGGGGAAGGCTCTTCTCAAAGCCGGGGCCTTCGACTGGCCGTGCCGATTCGGCCTTGCCAAGCTGGGGCGGCATACGCATCTGTATATCGGCCCGGAAGCCGTGGATGAACTGACGCCTTTCGGGAAATGGTTCCGTATCCTGGAAACGATGCCGCTGAACAAGCGGACCCTCCGGGAAGTGGCCGCCGGATACCCCCAGGCCGATGTCACCGCCCGCAACATACCCCTTACCTCCGACCAGCTCTGTGCCCGCCTCAAAGTCCGCTCCGGCGCAGGGATTCACATCTTCGGCCTGCACGACGACTTTGCCAGGGCCGACTGCCTCTACGTCTGTGCTCGCGAGGGGTGATCGGTATCTTGCCAATCACCCGTTTTGGGGGACCTGGCGGGAATCTGCGTTGAGCAGGGGAAATTCCCGGCACCAGGCGGTGAGGGGGCACTGGCTGCATCTGGGACGGCGGGCGGTGCAGATGTAGCGGCCGTGGAGGATGAGCCAGTGGTGGGAGACGGCGCGCTGCTCCGGGGGAATGTGGCGCTCCAGGTCCCGCTCCACCGCCAAGGGGGTGCTTCCGTCTGAAAGGCCCAGCCGATGTGCCACGCGGAAGACATGCGTATCGACGGCGATGACGGGTTTGTCGTACACGATGGAGGCAATCACGTTGGCGGTTTTGCGTCCCACGCCGGGCATTCGCATCAGCAGCTCGATATCCGAGGGAACCACTCCGCCGTAATCCTGCACCAGCATTTGGCCCATGGCAATCAGATGGCGGGCTTTTGCGTTGGGATAGGATACGCTTTTCACGAAAGGATAGACCTCGTCAAAGGATGCTGCGGCGAGGCTTTCGGGCGTGGGAAAGCGCTCGAACAGGGGAGGGGTGACGATGTTAACCCGTTTGTCGGTGCACTGGGCGCTGAGAATGACCGCCACCAGCAGCTGATAGGGATTGCCAAAGTGCAGCTCCGACTGGGCGATCGGCCGGTTTTCTGCGAACCAGCCGATGATGGCGTTGAAGCGTTCTTTCCGGGTCATAGGGTGATGTCAATGCCTTCTTCCACCACTTCTTCACAGTGCTCTTTTTTGCAGGAGAAAACCCTGCCGGGATATTTTTCGAAGATGGCCCGGTTGTGGGTGACCATGACGATGGCGGTGCCTTCCTGGTTCAGGTCCATCAGGAGCTGAAGGATTTCGTCGGCCGTCTCTCCGTCCAGGTTGCCGGTGGGTTCATCGGCCAGGATGACCTTGGGCTGGTTCAGAAGGGCCCGGGCGATGGCGATGCGCTGCTGCTCGCCGCCGGAGAGCTGGTGCGGCATCTTGTGGGCCTTGGTTCCCATGCCTACGGCATCCAGCACCTCGGTGATGCGGGCGTCGATTTTCCCGCGGTCCTTCCAGCCGGTGGCCCGGAGGACAAATTCCAGGTTGGCTTCCACACTGCGGTCCGTCAGGAGCTGGAAATCCTGGAATACGACCCCCATGGAACGTCTCAGATAGGGAATGTCCCGCTCCTTGATGTTCCGAAGATGATAGCCGCAGGCGGTTCCATCCCCTTTCAGGAGCTTGTTTTCCGCCGTGATGGTACGGATGATGGAGGTTTTTCCGGAGCCTACTTTTCCAACGATGTACACGAAGTCTCCGGGCATGATATCCATGTCCAGACTGTAGATGACAACGTTTTCCCCGTTGAGGATATCGGCTTCCTTAAAATGAATGAGAGGTTCCATGTGAATTCTTCCAAAGTCATACAAATATAATCAGAATTTTTTGTAAATTTGTCAAAATATATATTTAGTTGGTTTAAAACAATCGGCATGAAAAAACTTCTCGCGGCAGGTGCCGCTATTGTCATTGCAACAGGCCTTTATGCACAGGACTGGGAACAGGTGAAAAACCTCTACCGGGCCGGCATGTATTCGGAAACCCTCCGCCTGGTGCAGGATATTCATACTCCGATGGCGGAGGGATACCGCGCGCTTTGCGCCCTGCAGCTCCGCACGGACAACGCCCATGCGACGGCCCGGTCTTTCGCGGACCGTTATCATGAGAACATCCTGGTTCCGCAGGTACGCTTCCTTCTGGGACTGGACCTGTTCGACCAGGAACGCTACGAGGAAGCGCTCCTGCAGTTCAACAGGGTCTCCCTTTCGGACATCCAGGAGTCCCAGCAGCCGGAATACACTTACAAAGTAGGCTATTGCGCCTTTGCCGGAGGGGAATGGGAGAGGGCCAAGGGGCTTCTGAGCCGTACCCGCGGCCTCCCGTACTCGGACTACACCGCTCCCGCTTACTATACGCTGGGATATATCCATTACGCGGAAAAGGACTTCAAGGAGGCCTCGGACTGGTTCGAGATGGCCGGAAGCGACCATCGTTTCACCACCCTGGCCAATTATTACATTTTGGAGTGCCGGTTCAATGAAAAGGACTACGACTACGTGGTGAAATTCGGCGAAGACCTCTTTGACAAGGTCCCCGAAGACCGCCAGCCGCACATGGCCCGCATCATGAGCGAAAGCTACCTGGTGCTCGGGGACGTGGAGAAGGCACGCGGTTATTATGAAAAGAATCTCCGCAACAAGGCCAGCCTCACCCGCAGCGACCGCTTCTATGCCGGAGAAATCAACTACCTCATCGAAAACTGGGAAGCCGCGGTGGAAAACTTCACCCGCATGGAGCATCGGACCGATTCCCTGGGACAGGTGGCCAACTACCAGCTGGGCTACAGTTATATTCAGCTCAAGAACAAGGTGGACGCCATGGAAGCCTTCCGGCAGGCTTCGGAACAGGAATTCACCCCCGACATTCAGGAGGACGCCCTTTACAATTATGCCAAGCTGGCCTTCGACCTGGGCCGTGACACGGCTCCTTTCGAGGAGTACATGCGGCGTTACGGTACCGACAAGAAGGGAGACCAGATTTATTCCTACATGGCGATGGTTTCCCTCCAGAACCACGATTACGAGGCTGCCGTGGAGGCTTACGACCATATCGACGAACTGGATCCCGGCATGCAGTCCAACTATATGAAGGCGTATTTCCTCCGGGCCCGGGAACTGATGGAAAACGGCTCCTGGAGAAACGCGGTGCCGCATCTGAAGGCCGCCGCCTACTACAGCCCCAGAAGGGCGGGATTCAACCAGCTCGCCCGTTATTACCAGGCGGAAGCCCTGTACCGTGACGGCAAGTATGCCGATGCCAGGACCATCCTCACGGACCTTTACAACCTGTCGGCCCTTCCCGCCCGTCCGGAAGGAAGCCTCATCTCTTACCAGCTGGGATACACTTATTTCAAGGAAGCCAATTACGAGCAGGCGCTCAAGTGGTTCCGCAATTATCTGGAAGGCGATGCGCGCAAGATGGGGGCCGATGCGGAAACCCGCGTGGCCGACTGCTACTTCTTCAGCGGCGACTACTCCACCGCCGTTGCCGCCTATGAACACCAGATGGCCGCCTACCCGGACCCGGACAACCTGTATCCCCGCTACCGTGCCGGCGTGGCCTGCGGCCTGCTGGAGGACAACAACCGCAAGGTCCACTTCCTGGAAGATGCAAAGCTTGCCAGTCCGCAGGCTCCGTATTATGGAGAATCGCTCTATGAACTGGGCCGTGCCTATGTGGCTTTGCGGGACGAGGAAGATGCCATCCGCGCCTTCCGTACCCTCCGCAGTTCCACTTCCGATCCCGACCTGGGCACCAGGGCTCTTCTGGAGCTGGGCATGATTTCCCGCAATGCCGGAAGAAGCAATGAAGCCCTGGATTACTACAAGCAGGTGGTTTCCCAGGGAGGTGAATACACGGAGGATGCCCTCCTGGCCATTGAGGCCATCTATCGCACCCGGGAAGACCCCGAAGCGTATCTGGACTATGTGAACAGCCTGGGAGGCGCCGCCAACCGTACGGAGGCCCAGAAGGAGGAAGTCTATTTCTCCAGCGCCGAGCAGATCTACCTTTCCGGGGACTATGCCAAGGCACAGGGAACCCTCAAGGCTTATTTGCAGAAGTATCCCGAGGCTGCGTTCGGTGCCAAGGCCCGCTATTATCTGGCCGACTGCTACCGGTTCACGGACCAGCGGGAACTGGCCGCAGACCAGTATCAGGGCGCCCTGGACGCCGGACTGGACGGTGCCTTGGCCGAAGGCGCCCTCCTGCAGCTCGCCAAGCTCAGCTACGAACTGGGGAGTTACGGGAAGGCCTATGCGAGTTATCTGAAACTGAGGGATGCGGCCAAGCTGGACGCCAACGTAGAGAGCGCCGTCATCGGCCTGATGCGGTCTGCCTTCCGGGCCCGTCAGTGGGAGGACGCCATCCGCGATGCCGCCCCAGTCCTGAAGGCCGAAAATGCCGCTCTCAGGCGTGAGGCCCATTATGTGCGGGCCAAATCCTTCCTGAGCACCAGCCGCCGTGCCGAGGCCCTGGAGGAATTCAAGGCTCTTGCGACGGAGCCTTCCACGGACGAAGGAGCCGAAGCCGCATACGTCCTTATTCAGGACCAGTATGACCGGGGCCAGTTCGATGGCATACAGGACCGTGTGTACGGCTTTGCCGAGAAGGCCGGCGGCCAGAATTACTGGCTGGCCAAGGCTTTCATCGTGCTGGGAGACAGTTTTGTGGAGCAGGGCAATCTGCCCCAGGCGAAGGCCACTTTCGAGAGCATCCGTTCCGGTTACACTTCTACCGGCACCCAGGACGATGTCCTGGACCAGGTGGAAATCAGACTCCGTAAACTCAAATAGAAACGTATGAAAAAAATCTTCATATCTGCCGCGCTGCTTGGTTTGTGCGCCGGCGCTTTTGCCCAGAATCTGAATCCGACGGTGGAGGTGACCAACATCTACGCCCGGGAGGCTACGGGCATTGAAAAGCCTTCCCAGCTCCTTGAAATGCCGGATTCCGTCCTGCACTTCAACCTGGACATGGACTATTCGGTGAACAACACGCCCTACAGGGGGTCCTATGAATTCAAACCTTACCTGGTGCAGCTGCGCCCCCAGGCCCGCCCTTCCGGAGAAGGGACGCTGTTTGTCCGCGCGGGTGCCGGCTATTCCCTGCATCCGGAGGCCACGGTGGTGTGGACGCCGGTCAAAAAGAATAATTTCCGCCTGAACCTGTTCGCCGACCATTATTCCTACTTTGGAGATTATCGCAACATTACCCTTCAGGAGAGTTCCTACCAGGCTGACGGTACCTTCTTCAAGGGGAAGGAGATGCATACCGCCGTGGGCGCGGACGGCCTTTATACCTGGACCGGAGGCACTTTCGCGGCGGACGTCCAGTACGGGAATATCCTGGGTACGACGCTTTTCGATAAAGATGTGTCCAATAATATCCTGCAGCTGCGGGCCGGCGTGAAGAGCGCTCCCGGCGCGTCGCTGGACTATGAGGTGCATACCCGTTTGGCCAATATCAGTGTGAGCCAGCCGGATTTCCATGAATTCCATACGGATACGGAAGCTTCCCTGGGAACACATTTCGGCGCTCATCGCATCGCGCTGGGCCTGTTTGCCGAAACGGTGTCCCAGACCGGCGGTTTTGCGGGGAAGGCGGGGCTGGTTCCGCACTATATCCTGAATACTGGGAAATTCCACATGAACCTGGGTGTCAGGCTCTCTTTCCTCTTCCGCTCCGATCCGGCTTTCTGTCCGCATCCTTCCGGTATCGTCTTCCCGGATGTCCGCATCTCTTACGATGCCATCCAGGATGCCCTGGTCCTGTATGCGACGGCCACGGGAGGGGACAACATCATCTCCTATGACCGCCTGCTGGCCCTGAATCCGTTCATCGGCGGCTTTGCCTGGCATACCGACAACATGGTCACTCGCGTCAATGCGAATATCGGCCTTCGGGGAAACGTGGCCGAACGCTTCCATTACGACTTGTGCGCAGGGTACAGATGGGACGACAATGCCTGGACCTGGGGCATCATGGGCGGCGCCCCGTCCATCCCTTACATGGGTTACGCCAGTCCGCTCCACACCTTGTACGTGAAAGCGAATGCCGGCTGGAAGAGCGAATCCATTGACGCGGAGGCCGATGTTTATTACGGATACACCCCCATCCCGGATCTCCAGGGCCGTACGCTCTTTGCGCCGGCTCCCTTCAAGGCGCATGCACATGCCTATTACATTTGGGGCGGACGCATCAAGGCTGGCGTAACGGCCGATTTCCGCTCCAAACTGCCCGGCAAGGTGTACATCCCCGGCTTTGTGGACCTGGGCGTTCAGGCCAGCCTGCAGATGACCCGCAAACTGGGTTTCTGGGTCAAGGGCGGAAACCTCCTGAACCAGACCATCCAGCGGGTTCCGTTCTATGCCGAAAAGGGCATCTATTTCACCATCGGTGCGACACTCAGTCTGTAAGAAAATTTTTTCCGGAAAACAGTCTCCTGTCTTTGACAGGGGACTTGTTTTTTATGGAAATAATCATTAAATTTGTATGATTTAGAAAAAAGTAAAAAACAGCCATAAAAATGATTGAAAACGAAGAGATGAGAGCTGCCGAGGAGCAGTATTCTGCAAATAGTATTCAGGTGTTGGAAGGCCTTGAGGCCGTTCGCAAGCGCCCGTCCATGTATATCGGCGATATCGGTGAGCGCGGTTTGCATCACCTGGTCTATGAAGTGGTGGACAACTGCATCGACGAAGCCATGGCCGGCTTCTGCGACGGAATCGATGTCAAAATCCTGGAAGACAACTCCATCCGCGTGCAGGACAATGGTCGCGGCATTCCCACCGGCATGCATGAGAAAGAGCATCGCAGCGCCTTGGAAGTGGTTCTCACCGTTCTGCATGCAGGCGGTAAGTTTGACAAGAACAGCTACAAGGTTTCCGGCGGTCTGCACGGCGTGGGTGTGAGCTGCGTCAATGCCCTGAGCGACCTCCTCATCGCCGAAATTCACCGGGAGGGGAAAATCTTTGTTCAGAAATACTCCAAGGGCAAGCCCATCACTCCCGTCCAGGTAGTGGGGGAGGCCGGCGACACCGGTACCACCATCACCTTCCATCCGGATCCTTCCATCTTCACCCAGACCATCGTCTATAAGTACGATACCCTGGCCAACCGCCTCCGCGAACTGGCCTATCTCAACAAGGGCATCCGCATCACGCTGACGGACCAGCGTGAAAAGGTGGAACAGTTCATTACCTCCGAAGACGGCGAGCGCAAGGCCACCGGCATCATGGCCTACAGGACCGACTCCTTCTATTCCGAGGAGGGGCTCAAGGAATTCATCGACTATCTGGATGCCGGCGCACCCAAACTCATTCCGGAGCCCATCACGGTGAACTCGGACAAGGTGATTCCCATCGACATCGCCCTCCAGTACAATACCGGTTTCAGCGAGCGCATCTATTCCTATGTGAACAATATCCACACCATCGAAGGTGGTACCCATCTTCAGGGTTTCAAGATGGGTCTTTCCCGTTCCCTGAAGAATTATGCGGAAAAGAACAACCTGCTGGCCAAGTTCAAGGGAGACCTCAGCCCCGAAGACTTCCGCGAGGGCCTTACCGCCGTCATTTCCGTGAAGGTGGCTGAACCCCAGTTCGAAGGTCAGACCAAGACCAAGCTTGGCAATCCCGAGGCTACTTCGGCCGTTTCCCAGGCCACGGCTGCGGCCATGGACCAGTATCTGGAGGAGCATCCCAAGGAGGCCAAGACCATCGTGGAGAAGATTGTGCTGGCCGCCACGGCCCGTGCCGCCGCCCGCAAGGCGCGCGAGATGGTGCAGCGCAAGACGCCCATGGGCGGCGCCGGCATGCCCGGAAAACTGGCCGACTGCTCCGACCATGATCCCGAGCGGTGCGAACTCTTCCTTGTGGAGGGTGATTCCGCAGGCGGTACCGCCAAGCAGGGCCGCGACCGCCGCATCCAGGCCATCCTTCCGCTGCGCGGTAAAATCCTCAATGTGGAAAAGGCCGCCCAGGACCGCGCTTTCGAAAGCCAGGAAGTCCGCAACATCTATACGGCCCTCGGTGTAACGGTGGCCCAGGAAGACGAATCCGGTGAAAAGCACATGGACCTTTCCAAGCTCCGTTATCACAAGGTCATCATCATGACGGATGCCGATGTGGACGGCTCACACATCGCCTGCCTCATCCTCACGTTCTTCTTCCGCTACATGTTCGACCTTATCAAAAACGGCTACGTCTATCTGGCCACGCCGCCGCTCTATCTGGTGAAGAAGGGCAAGGAAGAGCGTTACTGCTGGACCGATGCCCAGCGGGAACAGGCCACGGCGGAACTGGGACGCGGTTCCGACAAAGGAGTTACCGTCCAGCGCTACAAAGGTCTGGGTGAAATGTCCGACGAACAGCTCTGGGAAACCACCATGGATCCGGCCCGCCGTGTCCTTCGCCAGATTACCATCGAGAATGCCGCCGAGGCGGAGCGTACTTTCTCCATGCTGATGGGAGACGATGTCCCGCCGCGCCGTGCCTTCATCGAAGAAAACGCGCATTATGCAAATATCGACGCCTAAATTGCCGCGGAAGTTTTTTCCGCTGATGGTTGTTTTCGCTGTCCTGGTGCTCCTGATGCCCAGGACCGCGAAATTCAATTATTCCTACAAGAAAGGTACGCCCTGGCCGTATGAAACCCTCATCTCCCAGTTCGATTTCCCCATCCTGAAAACGGAGGAGCAAATTCAGCAGGAGCGGGAAGAGGCCGGTACCATCGTCATCCCTTTCTACCGGTATTCGGAGGAGGTGACTTCCGCGGTGGTGAAAAATGCGCAGAGCCTGGACCTCGGGGGCTTGAACAACCTCCGTCCTGCAGTCGTCACCCGTCTGGGAGACATCTATGCCAAGGGCGTCATTTCCGACGCCAAGGTAAAGCTGGAGCAGGGATCGGCCGAAGTGTCGGAAAATCTCATCTACGTCCAGCGCAACAAGCGGGCGGTGCAATATCCCCGTACGGAGGTCTATAAGGTTTCGGAAGCCCGGGACCAGTTGGTGGCCCTCCTGGCCAAGACCTATCCGTCCGTCAACCTGGACTCACTGTTCCGCCGTACCGGGGTGTACGAGGTCATCGTCCCCAACCTGCAGTACGACAAGACCATGACCGAGCTCACGCACGCAGAGTCGGCCGATTACGTCTCTCCCACGCTGGGCTACGTGAAAGCCGATGAGAAGATTGTCTCCAAGGGAGAAATCGTGACGGCGGAGGTGGCTCAGATCCTGGACAGTTACAAGGAAGAGTACAATCAGGTGTTCGGCTATGCCGGTCCGCGTGCGCTGCTGTATCTGGGCAATATCCTGCTGGCCCTGGCCCTGGTGGTCATCCTGTATCTGGTTCTTCATTTCACCAGTCCGGAGGTATTTTCCAAGAGCAACCAGTATTATTACATCCTGACGGTGTTCCTGCTGGCGGCCGTCCTGGCTTTCCTGGTGGAGCGTGTCTCGCCTTCACTCTTGTATCTGGTTCCTTTCCCGGTATTTGCCCTTTTCCTGCTGGCTTTTTTCCGCAAGAGGCAGATTTTGCCCATGTACATGGCCCTGCTGCTCCCGCTGCTGATATTCTGCGGAAACGGAATGGAACTTTATGTGATGTTTCTGACGGCGGGCGTGGTCAACATTGAAACCTTCGGCTATTTCAGCAAAGGCTGGCGCCAGTTCCTCAATGCGGCCATTATTTTTGCCGTGGAAATGTTTGTCTATCTGGGCTTCCGTTTTATCGACGTGGGCAGCACCGCCACCTGGTGGGTGGATCTCGCCCTCATCTTTGTGGGCTCCATGGCAATGGTGGCCCTGTATCCGCTCATCTATCTCTTCGAGAAGTTGTTCAACCTGGTTTCCGTCACCCGTCTCATCGAACTGGCCGATACCAGCAATCCGCTCCTTCAGGAACTTGCCGCCAAGGCTCCGGGGACTTTCCAGCACTGTCTGCAGGTGATGAACATGGTGGACGCGGTGGGCCGTGCCACGGATGCCGACGTCCCGCTCCTGAGGGCCGCGGCGCTGTATCATGACATCGGCAAGATGCAGAATCCGCTCTGTTTCGTGGAGAATGAGTCCAATGCGCCCGGCGCAACCAAGTACCATGATGGAAAAACGCCCCAGGAAAGCGCTGCGGAAATTATCCGTCACGTGGATGACGGCCTTGCCATCGCCGAGGAAAACCGTCTGCCGGATGTCCTGAAGGATTTCATCCGCACCCATCACGGAACATCCAGTACGGCCTATTTCATGAACAAGTACCTGAACGGGGGCGGTGACCCTGCGGATGTATCGGCGTTTTATTATCATGGGCAGAAGCCCACTACCAAAGAGCAGGTTATCCTGATGGTGTGCGACTCCATCGAGGCGGCTTCCCGTACGCTCAAGGAATTCACTCCGCAGGCCTATGACCGTTTTGTGGAAGGGATTGTCAAGGGAAAGGAAGATGCCGGTCAACTGGAGGATGCCGACATTACCCTGCACGACCTCAACCTCATGAAGCGCATGCTCAAGACTTATTTGCAGCAGATTTTCCATTCCCGCATAGCCTATCCCAAGCGCAACCGTTGATAGTTCGGCTTATTTTTACTATCTTTGCGCCCCTTATTCGGAAATAAACAATAACAAGATACTATGAAAGTAAGCAAAATCCAACCCGATGCCCTGAATTATCAGCTAACCATCGAGATTGCCGCGGCCGACTATGCCGAACCTCTCCGCAAGCGCCTGAACGAGTATAAGCGCAAGGCAGATATCAAGGGCTTCCGTCCCGGCATGGCTCCGCTGAGCCTCATTCAGCGTCTGTATGGAGATCAAGCCCTGTACGAAAGCGTGAACGGACTGGTTTCGGACCAGCTCAATAACTTCATTCAGAAAGAGAAGATCCGCATTGTCGGAGAACCCCTTCCTTCCGAGGACCAGCCCCAGTTGTCCTGGAAGTCCGGTGAAGATTTCACCTTCAAGTTCGACATCGCGCAGACCCCGGAACTCAATTTTGCCGTGGGCAAGGAAGACAAGGTTCCCTACTACGATATCAATATCACCGCGGCGGAGAAAAAAGCCACCCGTGAACAGTTGCTTCAGCAGTACGGTTCCCTGCAGGAAGGCAAGAAGGCCGGTGAAAACGACTATGTCATCGCCGATATCGTCAACGATACCCACAAGGCCGAGGGCGTGTATGTCTCCATTTCCAATGTGGCCGAGGCTGCCCGTGGTGCCTTTGTCGGCCGGAAAGCCGGTGACAAGTTCGAGCTGGACGTGAATGCCGCTTTTGAGAACGAGACCGACCGTGCCGCCATGCTCAAGGTGGAAAAATCCCAGCTGGCGAGCTTGAATCCCATGTTCACTTTCAACATCGTGAACGTGAAGACCTTTGTGGCCGCCGAAGAAAACCAGGAAACCTACGACAAGATTTTCGGCAAGGACGTGGTCACCACTCCCGAGCAGTTCGAAGAGAAGATCGAGGAACGCATCAAGGGCTCCCATGAGCAGGAGTCCAACTACCGTTTTGGCACTGACGTGCGCAAGTACTTCGTGGACAAGGCCGGTCTGGAACTTCCGGAAGCCTTCCTCAAGCGCTGGCTGGTATATGCCAACGAGGGCAAGTTTACCGCCGAGCAGGTGGAGAAGGAATTCCCCGCCTTCATCGAGGATTTCAAATGGCAGCTCGTCCGCGGTTATCTGATGCAGAAGTTCGACCTCAAGGTCACGCGTGAAGACCTCCAGGCTGCAGCCGAGTCCTTCGTGGCTTACCAGTATGCCATGTACGGCATGGCCGGCGTTCCGGAGAACATCATCAAGTCTTCTGCCGAAAACATTCTTCAGGACCAGAACCAGTTCCGTCGCCTGGAAGAGCAGTGCGAGGACAACAAGGCCATTGCCCGTGTCCGTGAAGAAGTCACGCTTCAGCACAAGAAAATTTCCCAGGACAAGTTTCGCGAACTGAAATAGTTTGTCATTCTGAACGAAGTGAAGAATCTATGACCGAATTCGATAAATTTGCAGTGAAGGGGAGGGGCATCAGTTCGATGACCCTCTCTCGTTATCAGTCCGTCGTGGACGGATACATCAATCCTACCATTACCGAGGAGCGCAAGCTGAATGTGGCTCAGATGGACGTGTTCAGCCGCCTGATGATGGACCGCATCATCTTCCTGGGCGTTCCCATTGACGACGATGTCGCCAATATCATCCAGGCCCAGCTTCTTTTCCTGGCTTCCAACGATTCCCATGCCGACATCACCATGTACCTGAACACCCCCGGTGGTCAGGTGACCAGCGGCCTGGGCATCTATGACACCATGCAGCTGGTCCAGCCGGATGTGGCCACCGTCTGCACCGGCATGGCCGCCAGCATGGGCGCCGTGCTTCTCTGCGCGGGTGAAAAGGGCAAGCGCAGTGCCTTGCCGCACTCCCGCGTGCTTATCCATCAGCCGCTGGGCGGCGCCCGGGGCCAGGCCACGGAAATCCTCATCGCCGCCAAGGAGATTGAAAAAACCCGCACGGAGCTGTTCAATATCATTGCCCAGCACAGCGGCCAGCCTTTCGACAAGGTGGCTCGGGACGGTGAGCGTGATTATTGGATGACCGCCGAGGAAGCCCTTGCCTACGGCATGGTAGATGAAATCCTCCGTAAAAGGAAGCGCTAATGGCAAAAAAGTCTATCCGAGACGGCGGTAGCGGCCGTCATTGTGTGTTTTGTGGCCGCACGGATGCCGAGGTTCCCTTTCTCCTGCAGGGACTGGACGGTTACATCTGTTCGGACTGCGCCAAGCTGGCCGCCCAGTACGTGGATGAGCTGGAAGGGCAGCAGAAGCAGCCGGAATCGGCCCCCAAACTGGGGAAGGCGCCCAAACCGCAGGAAATCAAGGAGTATCTGGACCGGTATGTGATTGGGCAGGAGCGCGCCAAGAAGGTTTTGTCCGTGGCGGTGTACAACCACTACAAGCGGGTGAACCACAACCTGGTGGAAAAGGCCGACGACGTAGAGCTGGAAAAGAGCAACATCCTTCTGGTGGGCCCTACCGGAACCGGCAAGACGCTCCTGGCCCGCACCATCGCCAAAATGCTGGACGTTCCCTTCACCATCGTGGATGCCACGGTCCTCACCGAGGCCGGCTACGTGGGCGAAGACGTGGAAAGCATCCTCACCCGCCTGCTTCAGGAAGCCGATTTCGACCTCCGGAAGGCCGAGCGGGGCATTGTCTTCATTGATGAGATTGACAAGATTGCCCGCAAGTCCGACAATCCGTCCATCACTCGCGACGTGTCCGGCGAAGGCGTACAGCAGGCCCTGCTCAAACTCCTGGAAGGCAGCATCGTGAATGTGCCGCCCAAGGGTGGGCGCAAGCATCCGGAACAGGAGTTCATCCACGTGAATACGCAGAATATCCTCTTCATCTGCGGGGGAGCCTTCGAGGGCATCGAGCGCCACATCGCGATGCGCAAGAACACCCGGATCATCGGCTTCGGGGCCGAGGAGAAACAGCGCATAGAAAAGGACAGCCTCCTGGAATATGTGGATGCCATGGACCTCAGGGCATACGGCCTTATCCCGGAGATTGTTGGCCGGCTTCCGCTTGTGACTTATCTGGACCAACTGGACCGTGAATCACTCAAGCGCATTCTCACCGAGCCCAGGAATGCCCTCTTGCGTCAATACGAGAAGCTTTTCGAGATAGATGGTATCAAGCTTGAGGTGGACCCGGATGTCCTGGACCTGATTGTGGACACTTCCATCAAGAACAAGCTGGGCGCCAGGGGACTGCGCAGCATCTGTGAGAAAATTATGGGAGACGCCATGTTCGAGGCCCCTTCCTCCCGGAAGAAAGTCTTTCATCTTACCATGGAATACGCCCAGTCCAAACTGGCTTTGTAAAGTCCTTGGAATGACGTGTTGTGCCCCGGCTCTCTCGATGGGAGTCCGGGCACAGTTTTTTCCCTGATCCCTGCTCCCGTGGCCGAGACGGAAGGGACACCCCGTCTTTCCCGGAGTTGTCCCGGAAAACAGGGAAGGCTTCTGACTTTGTCGTGTTACTGCTGCCTTTTAGGCACCGTGTTTTATTTGGTCGGCGATGAAGAGGTTCGCCCGCGCCTTGAGTTTCTTTCCCTGTAGGTAAGGAAGATTGACGTGAACGGCCTGCGGCCACATGCAAATGGCTTTTCCCGCCATAATCTGGGCAATGCGGTTCATCTTTTCCTGTATTTCAGGACTGTTCCAACGCAAGCCAT
This sequence comes from uncultured Bacteroidia bacterium, assembly GCA_902794005.1. Taxonomy (GTDB): domain Bacteria; phylum Bacteroidota; class Bacteroidia; order Bacteroidales; family UBA932; genus Cryptobacteroides. The sequence continues at coordinate 35,686 of CADBFO010000010.1, read as the reverse complement.
AATACTGCTTCCCCATGGCCTCGTAAAACAGCTTCAGAACATCTCTGCCAATATGGAAAATGTTCTTGATGATCGGATTGGGCCCCCAGGAACTCATGTGGGAAAGAATGCTGAAATCCAGCATCGGGTCTCCGTAGCCAAAATCTCCCAGGTCTATCCAATACACCTTGCCTTCGGCCGTGATGATGTTGCAGGGATTGAGGTCTCCGTGCAGGCAGGTAGTGGCGGGTTCCAATTCGTCAATATAGCCAAGAAGCCTTGCCTTGACGTCGTCCGGAAGGTCTTTGCTTCCGTCAATCATTTGGCGCGTATGCAAGCTCTCGCTGTCAAAGATTTCGGTATTGCACGGGGTTTCGTGCAGGGCCTTGGCGTAGTCGGCCGTCACGGCGGCAAGTTCTTCCAGCCGCTCGGGATGATCGGCAATGATTCTTCCGAAAGATTCTTTTCCCTGGATACGCTGGACAATCATTCCATAGCGCTCCCCGTCGGTCACGAATTCATAAGGCTCGGCCGATGGAATTCCCATGTCGAAAACAGCCTTGGAACGCTGGAATTCCTGCAGTGCCTTTTCTGCCGAAACACTGGTTTTATTGAGTTTGAGGATGACGGAATCGTCCGTTTTGTTAAAAAACGACTCCCCGAATCCACCTCCGCCAAAAGGCGTCCATTCTTGGAGGTCAACGATCTTTGCATTCATTTTACGAATAATTATCGATTGGAAATCAATCATTCAGGCATTTGATATGCGCCGAACCCGGCGATGGCATATTCAGCGTGATGAACGTTTCAAATTTAACGAAATTTCATGAAAAGGAGCGCGTTTTTCTCCAAAAAAAAGACCGGCTCTTTCCAGAACCGGCCTTCTTTTTGAGTGAGGACACGCAGATTTGAACTGCGGACCTCTTGCCTGTCAAGCAAGCGCTCTAAACCAACTGAGCTATGCCCTCAAAAGGATTGCAAAGATATGGATTCTTTTTGTTCTTTCCAAATTTTTTTGAGATTCTTCGCTTCGCCCAGCATGACGGGTCTATAGGTAATCTTCGAAATATTGGGTGACTTTGTCCATGAGGTGGATGCGGTTGCGTCCCATAACGTTGTGTTTGGCAACGGGGTAGGGGAAGTAGTCCACCGGAATGAGATGGTCTATGCATTCCTGGACAAAACTCAGGCTGTGCTCCCAGACCACGGTGTCGTCCATGGCGCCCTGGCAGATGAGGAGTTTTCCCTTGAGGTTCCTGGCTTTGTTCACCAGGGAGGTGAGTTCGAATCCTTCGGGATTGGTCTCGGGATTGTCCATGTAGCGTTCTCCATACATGATTTCATACCACTTCCAGTCAATGACCGGCCCGCCGGCGACGCCAACTTTGAATACGTCCGGATAGGTTGTGAGAAGAGAAATGGTCATGAATCCGCCGTAACTCCAGCCATGCACACCGATGCGGGAGGCATCCACAAAAGGCAGGCTTCTGAGCCAGTTGATGCCCACCATCTGGTCTTTCATCTCTTCCTGGCCGCAGCGGCGGTTGATGGCTTTTTCGAAGGCGGCTCCCCGGTTGGCGGTTCCCCGGTTGTCCTGCACATAGACCAGATAGCCTTTCTGGGCCATCAGCATTTCCCACATGCGAATCTGCCCCAGCCATGTGTCCTGTACCAGCTGGCTGTGCGGTCCGCCATAGACATAAAGGATAACGGGATATTTCCTGGCGGGATCGAAATCCTTGGGATAAATGAGCCGATAATAGTTCTCAAAGGCCCCGTCTGCGCTGGGGACGGTGCCCAGTTCCACCCGGCAGGAGGCATAGCCCTCCAGGGGGTCGGCCATGCAAAACAGCTCGCGCGAAACTTTCCCATCCGTGGACTGGAGGCTGATGCGGGCGGGGAGGGAGGTGTTGCTGCAGCGGTCCAGGAACCATCGGCCATCTTCGCTGAGCTGTACCGTATGCCAGCCGCGGCCGCTGGTGAGCTGTACGGGCTTGAGGAACCGGGCCTTTTGTACAGGGTTCTTCCTGGGAAGTTTGAGCGTGATCTTGTACAAGTGGTTCTGTACGGGAGAATTCTCTGCCGAGGTGTAATAGACGTTGGTTCCGTCGTTGTCCAGGTATTCTATGTCGGCCGATGCCGTGGGCACACGACGGAGGGTTCCCAGGGTATCGACCAGATAAAGGTTCCGGTAGCCGTCCCGGTTGTCGGTGCGATAGAGGAAGAGGTCCGTGCGTCCTTTGAGGAAGCGGATGGGGTCCAGAGGCTCGATCCATGCGTCGTTGTCCTCGGAAAGGAGCGTGCGGACGAATGTGCCGTCGCTCACACGGTACTGGTTGAGCCGCATGTGATGCTGGCTGCGGTCCAGCACCTGCGCATAGATATATTTGTCGTCCGGACTCCATGCCAGATTGGTGATATAGCGCTCTTCGGTGAAATCGGTCACATCCAGCCAGGTGGTGATGCCGGATTCAAAGTCATATACGCCAACCTGCAGAAGCTCGGAATCCATGCCGTTCATGGGGTATTTCAAAAGTTCGAGATCTCCGGTGCGGCTTGTGATGTCCAGGAGCGGGAAATCCGTCACCCGCGACTGGTCCTTTCTGTAAAACGCCAGTTTGGTACGGGAAGGGGCCCACTCATACCCTTGGGAGAATCCGAACTCGTTGCGCATCATGGTGCCGCCATAGACGATATCCCGGTTGTCCGAAAGGCCGATGGGAAAGCTCTCGCCGTCTTTTACCCCGAACAGGGAATTCCCCTCCAGTTTGATATCGTAGGGACCTGCCTGAACGTCCGGCCGGACCGGCTGGTACGCAGCGAGTTCCGTGGTTTTCACTGACCCCTGCCGCCACTGCTTGCCGTCGTAAAATGCGAAGCTTTCATGGTCCAGCCAGGTGGTGGCACAGCGGGCATAGCCCACGCCTTTGTAGATGGCTTCCTCCATGGTAAGGTCTTTCCCGTCATGGGCGGGATTGACATCGATGACCGTATTCTGGGAATAGGCAATGCTGCAGGCGAGGAGAGCGCTTGCAACGGACAGGAACTGTTTTTTCATCATGGCTTAAAGGAAAAACGGGTCTTCGGCGGGAATGTTCGTGCCGTTCACGGGATCTTCTTCCACCCGGTCCACGATGGCTTTTTCATAGCCGCGCCACGGAAGGGCGCCCTTGTATTCTTTGTAATGAACCGTTACGCGGAGACCGGTCATCTGGGTGAGTTTTTCAGCCACGGCCTTGTCGGCCACGGAGAATTTGAAAGTCTTGGACTGGACGGTTCCGGAGGCGTTTTTGCTGCCGTAGCCGGTGAGAATCATCTCGCCCTCGTAGGTCTTGAAGACATACCCCGTGAAGGTGAGCGAATTCAGTTCGCCGGTCTTGGTGCCGTCGGAGAATACCCAGAAGAATTTGAAGTACGCCACGCCTGCGAGGATGGCCAGAATAAGAAGGGTGATAATCCACCCGAGGGGTTTACCGGGTCTTGACATAGTGAATGTTCTGTTATAGTCTTACAAAGATAATCAAAAAAAGAGGAATCAGAACAGGGCGGCCAGATCTTCGGGGCCGATTCCGTCAAAATACTCCGCTACGGGCATTCCCCGCAGTTGCTCGGGTTTACGGCCGATGAGGGCGGCAGCCAGTTCTTCGGCCGGACGGTTCCCCAGGAAATCCCCGCCGAAACGGAGGCTCTCGAAGACCCCGTGGCGGAGGGTATATTCCACCTGGACCGTCCCGCAGGGGAATTTTCGGCTGGCGGCGAATGTGGCGGAAGGGGAGCGGCCGAAGTTCCATTCCCAGGTGCGGAACTTGTTGTCGGCCATTTGGTCGATGCTGTTTGTCTGCTCTTTTGTCAGAAGAACTTCCGGGCTGCTTCCGGCCAGTTTTTCCTGCAGGGCGGCCTGGAAAGCCTTGAGGTCCTGAAAGCGGGGAAGATAATCTTTGAGGTTGGCAACGCGGCTGCGGACCGATGCGATGCCGGCCGCCTGCAGTTTGCTTCCGGGAACGGCAAGGGCCCTGGTGAGCGTCTCCAGATTCACATCCCACATGAGCGTACCGTGGATCATCATGCGGTCCCGGCTGAGGCGCTTGGCATAGCCGGAGCACTTTCGCCCCTCCACAAGGATGTCGTTGCGGCCGGAACGTTCGGCATTGACGCCCAGGCTGCGGAGGGTTTCGGCCATGAGACCGTAGGCGTCTTCCATCCCGGCCATCGGCCCTGCGATGCTGTAATTGAGGTTCCCCAGGTCATGGTACACTGCGCCGCCTCCGGTGACTCTCCGGGCCAGGGTGATGCCCTGGCTCTCCAGGTATTTCAAATCCACCTCCGCATAAGGGCTCTGGTTCAGGCCGATGATGACCGAAGGCCGGTTCTGCCACAGGCAGAAAACCTGCTCCCGAAGGCCTTCCAGGAGAAATTCATCGTGCGCCATGTTCCAGTGCGGATCTGTGCATCGGTTCATTACATACTTCATAATTCCAAAAGTACGAAAAAAAACTTATATTTGATGAAAATTGACTGATATGAAACGCTTTTTCCTCCTTCTCACCCTGATGCTGGGCGTCGGCGCCCAGGCCCAGAATGTGGCTCATCTGAACCGCTATGCCGCTGCCAATGAGGCACTTCCCGCCATCTGCTGCGGCCCCCGCGTTGTGTTGTACGGAGATTCCATCACGGATGGATGGGCTTCCCAGCGCCCGGATTTCTTTGCGCAGACGGGGTTCATCGGCCGGGGAATCAGCGGGGAGGAGACAGCGCAGATGCTGCTCCGTTTCCGGCAGGACGTCCTGAACATCCATGCTTCCACCTTCGTGCTGCTGGGAGGCATCAATGACATTGCGCAGAATATGGGAGACCCGTACGTGGAAGACCTTACCTTCGCCAATATCCTCAGCATGATAGATTTGGCCTGGCAGAACGGCGTGCGCCCGGTCATCTGTGCACTTCTTCCTTCCTATCAACTGGGCTGGCGGCCGGAAATCACCGACACCTTCGAGAAAGTCCAGTCCCTCAACGCCCGTCTCAAAGCCTATTGCGAGCGCCACGGCATCACCTTCATCGACTATGCCGCCGTCCTCGCCGGCCCTGACGGAAAAATCCGCGCCGAGTACTCCGCCGACACCGTGCATCCCAATGCCGCCGGTTACGCCCTCATGGAGCGTATGCTCGTAGAAACCCTGCGGTAGTTATCCCACGGACCGCCGGTCTTCCTCTGCTTCCCCAGGGAATCTCCGGGGCGATTCGGCCCGTTTTTGCCCCTGGCACCGTCGTTTCCGCCCTCCTCCGGGGCGATTCGGCCCGTTTTTGCCCCTGGCACCGTCGATTCCACCCTCCTGCGGGGCATTTCGGCTCGCTTTTGCCCCTGGATGGCGCGGATATGGAGATTTCCGGGAAATTGAGTACCTTTGCAACATGGACAAGAGCAAGATAAAAGTTTGCGTGGGGCTTTCCGGCGGGGTGGACTCGTCGGTGGCCGCTTATCTCCTGAAGCAGGAAGGGTATGATGTCTTTGCCATGTTCATGCAGAATTGGCACGATGCCGACAGCACTCTCCACGGTGACTGCGAGTGGGAGGAAGACCGTTTCGTGGCCGAAATGGTGGCCCGGAAGATCGGGATTCCTTTCTATTTCGTGGACCTCTCCAAGCAGTACCGCCAGCGGGTGGTGGATTATATGTTCGGCGAGTATGCAAAGGGCCGCACTCCCAACCCGGACGTGCTGTGCAACCGGGAAATCAAGTTTGACGCCTTCCTGCAGGTCGCCCGGAAATACGGGGCCGATTATGTAGCCACCGGGCATTATTGCCGGAAGCAGGTTCTCCCGGACGGAATCTGCCGCATTCTGGAGGGAACCGACCCCAACAAGGACCAGACGTATTTCCTGTGCCAGCTCACCCAGGAGCAGCTTTCCAGGGCTCTTTTCCCGATAGGAGACATCGTGAAGCCGGAAGTGCGGCGCATCGCCAAGGAAGCGGACCTTCCATCGGCCGAGAAAAAAGACTCGCAGGGAATCTGCTTTGTGGGCAAGGTGGACCTTCCCACTTTCCTGAAGCAGAAACTGGCCTCCGTGGAAGGAGACGTGGTGGAGGTTTTCGATGCATATTACGAGTCGGATACGCTGTACAAATGGCAGCAGGAAACGCTCTCGGCCCTTCTGAAGGCCGATGCAAGCCTGGAGCGGACCGTCCGCTACGCCCCGGAGGAGAAGGTTCTCACATCGGACGGAAAACCGCTGGGCGTCAGCCCCTTCGACGAGGCTCGCGTATCGGCCCTTACGGATGAGGAACTGACGCGGATGGCAACGCCGATACAATATGACATCCGCTTCGAGACCGAGACGTACCGCAGCGGAAAGCATCACGTCAGGAAAACCCGTTACAAGGAGAACCCTTATGGGAAAATCGTGGGGCGGCACGAGGGCGCGCAGTTCTATACCATCGGCCAGCGGAAAGGGCTGGGCATCGGCGGCCATTCGGAGCCGGTTTTCGTGATCGCCACCGACACGGAGACCAACCGCATCTATGTGGGCGAAGGACATGCGCACAAGGGATTGAGCCGCTTTTGCCTGCGGGTGGCTCCGGATGAGATCCACTGGATCCGCCCGGACCTGGTCATGCAGCCCGGAGAAATGCGGCGGTACCGTGTACGCATCCGCTACCGCCAGCCGCTCCAGAGCGCCACGCTCATCCAGCGGGAGAGCGGCCTCTACATCCTGTTCGATGCCCCCCAGCGAGGCATCTCGCCCGGCCAGTTCGCCGTCTGGTACGACGGTGAGGAAATGCTGGGTTCAGGGGTTATCTGAGCCATTAAAAAACAATTGCGGCACGGCGCTTTTTTCTTCCGACCGGCATTGCAAAACATCGGAAATCGTAAAAAACGTCAATAGTTGCTGCTGGAAGGGACTTTTCTGTTGCGATTGCAACATCGTCTGCGTAGTTTTGGAAAAAAAACGGAACATGGAAAACTACGCTTCATCCTGGAAATTGAAACAACTTTTTACGCAAAAAGGTCCCTTCGTTCACCTCTACACAAAACCGCTGGAGACCACCTTGCTGGTCGAAGACGATGAAGACAGGAAGGTAATCATGAATTTGATTGCCCTGGAATCGAGGGAACAAAACATTGACGTTCAGGCCTATGCCCTGATGAGTAACCATTTTCATTTGATTCTGCAGGCCGATGAGGAAACGTCCAGTGTTTTCTATGGCAAACTTCACAGGCGGATTGTCCGCTATTTGAGCGGAAGTGGAAAAGGGAAACAGTTTGCCGAAGTGATATCCGGAACCACGCGCATCACTTCCCTGAAACAGTTCCGTGATGTTGTGGCCTATGTGATCCGCAATCCGTTCGTTGTCCGGGACGACGTCAATCTTTTCGCCTGTCTATGGTGCAGCGGATTCCTGTATTTTAATCCCTTTCTGAACGCTGTGTCCGGGAAGCCTGGCCGGGAACTCAGTTATCGAGAACGCCGGAAGATATGCAAAACCAGTGACGGAGATATCCCGGATGGACTGATGGTGGAGAACGGCCTGATCCTTCCGCAAAGTTATGTGAACTACCGGCTTGTCGAAACCCTTTTTGGGAATGCCCGTCAATTCCTGTTCTGGGCGATTCGTAATATTGAGGCGCAAATAGAGGTGGCCAGGAGTTATGGAGAAAGTTTAAGTCTCTCGGACGATGAGTTGTTCAAAATATCCCGCGACATTTGCAGAGAACGGTTTACAAGCCGTTCTCCATCAGAAATGACGGAGCCTCAGAAAAAAGAGTTGGCCATGATTCTTCGAAAAGACTACTTCGCCTCCAACGGACAGATTGCACGCCTGGCCGGGTTGGAACTTGCTATCGTAAATCAACTCTACCCCCTTACCTCAAAAACCCGCTGACCTTCCGGGGCAAAAGCGAGCCGAAATGCCCCGCAGGAGGGCGGAATCGACGGTGCCCGGGGCAAAAACAGGCCGAATCGCCCCGCAGGGGGCTTCCCGGCTGCGTTTGGTTTAGTGGAAGAAATGCCTTATCTTTGGGAAAACGAACCAAACTGATAATCATGAAATTAACGAAAATACTGGCGGGCATTTCACTCCTCATCGCCCTTCCGGCCGGGGAAAATCCGAAAATTATCAGTAAATTTGCCTTCCCATGGCAAGTTACCTGCAGATCGAGAACATTTCCAAGAGTTACGGCCCCAAAGTGCTGTTCCGCAATATCGGCTTCAATATCAATGAAGGCGACAAGGTGGCGCTCATCGCCCCCAATGGGACGGGCAAGACCTCGCTGCTGCGGATCCTGGCCGGAACCGATGCTTCCGACAGCGGCGGCAAGGTGTTGTTCCTCAAGGATATCCGCATCGCTTTTCTGGAACAAGAGTACAAGTATGATCCGGAGAAGACCCTTTTCTGCCAGATTATGGACAGCTCTGCGGAATGGACCCGACAGCTGGATTCGGACCATTTGTGGCAGTACGAACTGAGGGTCACGCAGCTTCTCACGCAGTTCGGCCTCACGGACCCGGATAAACCTATGAAGGAACTCTCCGGCGGGGAAGTGAAGCGGGTGGCACTTACCCGGATGCTGGCCAGCGAGGCCGACTTCTACATCATGGACGAGCCCACGAACCACCTGGACATCGACGCCATCGAGTTTCTGGAAAGCCATCTTAAACACAGCCGCTGCACCCTTTTCATGGTGACGCACGACCGCTACTTCCTGGACCGCGTGTGCAATACGGTGATGGAGATGGACCGGGGCAATATCTACATTTACCGGGGAGACTACATGAATTTCCTCGAAAAGCGCCAGGAGCGGATAGACAATTACAACGCGGAGACGGAAAGGGTGCGCAACCTGTACAGGCGGGAATTGGAATGGATGCACGCCAGTCCCTGTGCCCGCACCGGCAAGGCCAAATACCGCAAGCAGGCCTTCTGGGACATCAAGGACAGGGCAGAGGATACCTACGTCCAGCAGAAGGTGGACTTTTCCGAAACCAAGTCTGCCGCCACCTATCTGGGAAACAAGGTCATCAACTGCCGGGATGTCAGCTTCTGGTGGAATGAAAAATGCTATCTTAAACATTTCACCTACAACTTCCAGCGCTATGAAAGAGTGGGCGTGGTGGGCCGGAACGCAGCCGGAAAAACCACGTTTCTGAACCTGATCACCGGCGGCTGGCGACCGGAACTGGGCGGAACGATGGAAGGCGTCATCGACCTGGGGGAATCCCTGAAAATCGGTTATTACCACCAGGGCGGAATGCAGTTCAAACCTGGGCAGACCGTGCTGGAAACCGTAAACGACACGCACCTTCTCAATCGTTTCCTGTTTCCGCACGATATGCTGCAGAACCCTGTAGAACGCCTCTCCGGCGGAGAAAGAAGGCGCCTGTACCTGCTTACCATCCTCATGCGGCAGCCCAATTTCCTCATATTGGACGAACCCACCAACGACCTGGACATCGTTACGCTGGAAATTCTGGAGGAATACCTGATGGAATTCAAGGGTTCCCTGATTATCGTATCACACGACCGCCATTTCCTGGACCGTCTGGTGGACCATCTTTTTGTGTTTTGCGGAGACGGCGTGGTAAAGGACTTCGTGGGAAACTATACCGAGTATCGTACTTTCATCAAAGATTATGAGGCGGGGCAGAAAAAGTCCGAAGAGAAACCCTCTTCCGCCAAGCAGCAGGCCCCCAAATCCCCGCCCAAGCGCAAGCTCAGCTGGAAAGAGCAGCAGGAACTTAAAGTACTGGAGGAGCGTCTTCCGGCCCTGGAGGCGGAGAAAGCGCAGTTGGAAGCCCGTCTCTCATCGGGAACGCTGGACCCCGGCCAGTTGCAGGAAGCCTCTGCCCGTTACGGCGCCCTGCAGGAGGAACTGGACGAAGCCGAGATGCGTTGGCTGGAATTAACGGATCTCTAGCGCCAGCACCCGGATGTATTCTCCCGTCAGGCCCTGGCTCCCGTCCTGGGAATCGGCCAGCAGGAGGAGCGTCTGCCTTCCGTCCGGAAGGACAGGCCCCAGGCACATTCCTTCGAAATTGGCGATATCCATGAAGGAGGTGTAGAATTGCGTCAGGGGTGTTTTCTTGAGTTCCGGGGAATTGTCGTGCAGCGGATCTATCACGAAAAGGCTGCAGCAGCTGAAAGATTTAAGCATGTCCAGGACACTTCCTTTCGGAACATATACTTCCCTTTCCAGGACCACCAGGCGTCCGTCCGGCAAGGCGGTGAGCGCCGAAATTCCGTACACATGCGCCTGGGCCGACGCCGCTTCGGCGGTCGATATGGAAGGCTCTCCGGCCCGGTAGTTCCAGCATTTGCCCGGACCGAGGGTGGAAAGGTGGAAACTTTGCAGCCGATGAAGCGTCTCGCCGGGGAGGGGGGATTCGGTGGTGGTCCAGAAAATACCGTCATGGTAGGCGAGCGATTCGAATCCAGCGTTGGCCTTGGGGGAGAGCAGCGGGGCGGGAATCCGGAGTTGCCGTCCCGTCGAGGCTCCGTTCAGATAGTATTCCCGGATGCTTTGGTCGCCCTCGGCCGATACGAAAAGCGTCTGGGTTTCGGGAACATAGACGATATCTTCGTTGTCCAGTCCTTTGGCCCCGCCGGCGTCCGTCTCGAAGGCGGTTACCGGGCCGACAGTGCCGTCGGCATTGAATCCGATGGTAAAGAAAAAGATTCCTCCTCCCACGGCCTTGTCGTGGACGACGGCATAGATGTCTTCGCTCACGTGGGTGATGCCGGAATACTGCCCGTGCGTGATTCCCAGTCTCTTATGTTGCAGGTGTTCCACGGAAAATTCCTGAGCCCGGACAGGCAGGGCCAGACAGAACAGCAGGGGAAGGAGCGTAATTTTCATCGGCACAAAAATAGCATTTTTTGCGTGAATTGTCGCTTACTTTTTCTATCTTTGTAGATGCGGTTCAGGATGCCCGCAAGTATAACATCTTAACAGTAAGCAAGTATGGCAAAAGAAGCAGAAGGAGCCCAAGTGAACGCCGCCAAACTGAAGGCGCTCCAGGCAACAATCGACAAGATTGAAAAAGATTACGGAAAAGGCACCATCATGAAACTGGGAGACCAGCCGGAATGGGACGCCTCCCAGGTTATTCCCAGCGGTTCCATTTCGCTGGACCACGCCCTGGGTATCGGCGGTTATCCCAAAGGCCGCATCATCGAGATTTACGGACCGGAATCCTCCGGTAAGACCACCCTGGCCATCCACGCCATTGCCCAGGCCCAGAAGGCCGGAGGCATCGCCGCCATCATCGATGCGGAGCATGCCTTCGACCGCACCTATGCCAAGGCCCTCGGTGTAGATCTGGACACCCTCCTCATCTCCCAGCCGGACAATGGCGAACAGGCCCTGGAAATCGCAGACAACCTCATCCGCAGCGGTGCCGTGGATATCGTCGTCATCGACTCCGTTGCCGCCCTCACGCCCCGTGCGGAAATCGAAGGAGAGATGGGGGACAATAAAGTGGGCCTGCAGGCCCGCCTCATGTCCCAGGCCCTGAGAAAGCTCACCGCCAACATTTCCAAGACGGGTACGTGCTGCATCTTCATCAACCAGCTCCGTGAAAAGATCGGCATCATGTTCGGCAACCCCGAAACCACTACCGGCGGCAATGCCCTCAAGTTCTATGCATCCGTGCGCCTGGACATCCGTCGCACCACCCAGATCAAGGACGGGGACGACGCGCTTGGCAACCACGTGAAGGTGAAGGTGGTCAAGAACAAGATGGCGCCGCCTTTCCGCAAGGCCGAGTTCGACATCGTCTTCGGGGAAGGCATCTCCCGCACCGGTGAAATCGTGGATTTGGGCGTGGAACTGGGCGTCATCCAGAAGTCCGGCTCCTGGTTCAGCTACAATGAGAGCAAACTGGCACAGGGCCGCGAAGCAGTGAAAAAGCTCCTCATGGACAATCCCGAACTGGCCGAAGAAATCGAAGCCAAGATCCGGGAAGCCATGGCCAAGGTGCAGGACTAGGTTCCCAAGCCTCCCGACATTGATGAGCCGGTTGTTGCCGGCTCATTTTTTTTCCCTCCCGCCGATCTTCGTCATGTATTCGGCCCCAAATGAAACTAAGATTGTTTCGGCCAGGCGATGATTACTGGACTGGGGCCAATCGGCAGCGCTGGAGGCCGGTGAAATGGTCTTCAGAGAGGATGCCGGCTTTGTGGAGCCCTTCTAGCGTCCAGGTTTCGCGGGGCTGGTGTTCCCGGTACAGGACAATGCTGTGGGCCTCGGCTTTGGAAATATGGGGATGGCGGGCCAGGTCGGCCTCAGGGAGAGTCCAAAGGCCGAAAGGCTCGGGCTCCGAGCAAAAGACAAGGTCGGCGATTTTGTCATATTTCTCGCGGTCGAAGTTCCAGATTTCCATCAATTGGCCGGTCGAGGAATAGCCTTTGAGCCGCTCCCGGTATTCGATGATTTTCCTGGCAAAGAACGGCCCGATGCCCGGCAGGGCGACCAGCGCGGTGCTGTCGGCCGTATTGATGTCCAAGCGGGGGATCTCGATGTAGGGTTCCAGTCGGGCATAGACGCTGTCGGCCACGACGTAACTTTTGGCAAAATCCTCTTTGCGGTGAAAACGCCCTCCCTTGGCCCTGTAATTCAGGATGGATTGCGCCTGCTTCTGGCTGAAGCCGAGGCGGCGCAGGTCTTCGACGGAGACGGTGTTGGGGTTGAAACGGAAACTCTCCCGCGGAGGCTCCAGCTTTTCCCGGACCTTCAGGATTTCGGGGGAGTGAGGGGCATTGTGGCGGACGGACGGCGGGGATCCCCTTTCCGGAGCATTTGCCCGTGCAGGCTCGCGAAGCGAAGCGGTGGCAAGGGTGTCCCTGTCATTCACATATACATACACGGTATCCGGACGGTCCCGGTTGGCGGCAATCCGGAGAACCGCCGCCTTGTGGATGAACAGGGCGGCCTGATAGCCGATGATGAGAAAGACCAGGGCGATGGCGCCCGTCACAAAACTGGCGTTAGGACTCTTCGATTTCTTCTTCCCCTCTTCCATACCGCTTCTTCTTTTCTGGTTTTACGGCCGGTGCGCCGGCCACGACAAGTACGATCTCTCCTTTGGGTTCATGTTCCCGGAACCAGGCGGCCACCTCCTGCAAGGTGCCCCTGTGGTGCTGCTCATGCATTTTGGAAATCTCCCGGGCTACGGAACACGGGCGGTCTGCCCCGAAGTACTGTGCCAATTGTTCCAGCGTTTTGACCAGACGGTAGGGCGACTCATAGAATACCATGGTACGCGGTTCCGCGGCAAGTGTCTGGAGAAGGCTCTGGCGGCCTTTTTTCTGGGGCAGGAAGCCCTCGAAGGCAAAGCGGTCGCAGGGGAGTCCGCTGGACACGATGGCCGGGATGCAGGCCGTGGCTCCCGGAAGGGTCTGCACTTCGATGCCCTCTTCGGCGCAGGTGCGGGCCAGCAGGAAGCCCGGGTCCGAAATGCCCGGTGTGCCGGCATCCGAAATGAGGGCTACGTTGAGGCCGCCGAGAATCCGCTCCTTCACCAACTGCACCGTCTGGTGCTCGTTGAACTTGTGATGGCTCTGGAGCGGACGGTGGATGTCGTAATGTTTCAGGAGGACGGACGAGGTGCGGGTGTCTTCGGCCAGGATTAGGTCCGCCTCCTTGAGCACCCGGATGGCACGCAGGGTCATGTCTTCCAGGTTTCCAACGGGGGTGGGCACGATATACAGTTTTCCGCAGCCCGCTGTTTGACTTTTTTCCATAAAGTGTTATCTTTGCATAAGTCAACATAGCAAAGTTAAGGAAATGTTTTTGGAAAACACAAAAAAATCGGGCTGCATCGAGGTAATTTGCGGTTCCATGTTCTCCGGGAAGACGGAGGAACTGATCCGGCGGCTCAAACGGGCCCAGTTCGCCCAGCAGAAAATAGCCACTTTCAAGCCCACTGTCGATAAGCGTTATTCCGACCTGGACGTCGTCTCGCACGACTCCCACAGCATTTCCTGCACCCCCATCAAAACGCCGGCCCGCATGCTTCAGATAGAGGAAGGCGTGCAGGTCGTCGGGATTGACGAAGCCCAGTTCTTCGATGACAGCATCATCGATGTATGCCAGGAATTGGCCAACCGCGGGGTCCGCGTCATCGTCGCCGGCCTGGATACGGACTATCTGGGCAAACCTTTCGGTCCCATGCCCGGCCTGATGGCCATCGCCGAGGACGTCCAGAAAGTCCATGCCATCTGTGTCAGTTGCGGTGCCCTGGCCAACCACTCCCACCGCCTGTCCCGAAGCAAGAAACTGGTAGTCCTGGGTGAAAAAGACACCTATGAACCCCTGTGCCGCGAGTGCTATCAGAACGCCATCCGGCAGGACAGCACAGCAGAATAGCCGGTTTCCCCATCCAAGCCACATTGGGGGCCGAATTCTGGACCAAGATCGTCAATCCCGACGGTCTTGGTCGCATTTTGGACCGATTTCATGACGTTGCCCGTCACCGGAGACGGGGACCATTCCGGGGAAGGAAGGGCGATATTGGTTTTTCGGCGGGATTTTGTTAATTTTGCCAACATGAAGGAAAGACTGCTCGGGAAATCGCCGGATGAACTGAAAAACATCGCCCTTGAGGCCGGCTTGCCTGCATTTGCGGGAAAGCAGATTGCCCAGTGGTTGTATCAGAAACGGGTGTCGGACATCTCGGAAATGACCAACCTCTCCAGGCAGGGCCGGGAAGTCCTTTCCGAAAAGTACGAGGTGGGCATGGCCCGTCCGCTGGACGTGCAGACATCGGCCGACGGCACCCGCAAATACCTTTTCCCGGTGAATGGCGATGCCGCCAATGCGGTGGAGGCGGTGATGATTCCGGATGAGGACCGCAAAACCCTCTGTGTCAGTTCCCAGGCCGGCTGCAAGATGTCCTGCAAGTTTTGCATGACGGGCCGCCAAGGATTCCATGGCAATTTGTCCGCTGCCGATATTCTCTCTCAGTTTTTCGCCATCGAGGAGGCCGGACAGCTCACCAACACTGTTTTCATGGGAATGGGAGAGCCGTTGGACAACTGGGATGAGGTGAAACGCGTTATCGATGTCCTCACGGCCGGCTGGGGCCTCGCCTGGAGCCCCAAACGGGTGACCCTGAGCACCATCGGCGTGCTGCCGGCGCTTCGGAAGTACCTGGATGAGTGCAAGTGCCATCTGGCGGTGAGCCTGCACAATCCTTTCCCGGAGGAACGTCTGCAGATGATGCCTGCGCAGAAGGCCTGGCCGCTGGAGGAGCTCATCGCCCTGCTGAAGGAATACGACTTCACGGGACAGCGCCGTGTGAGTTTTGAATACACCGTCTTTGATGGCTGGAACAATACCAAACGCCATGCCGACGGCCTTCTGAGGCTCCTGCAGGGCTTGGAATGCCGCGTGAATCTCATCCGTTTTCACCGCATTCCGGATTTCCCCTACGGGCCTGCTCCGCTGGCTCAGATGGAAGCCTTCCGGGATCGCCTCACCCGGGGAGGCGTCACCGCCACCATCCGCGCATCCCGCGGAGAAGACATTTTTGCAGCCTGCGGCCTGCTGGCCGGTAAACACAACGAACGATGAAAAAGATTATCCTGTTATTCAGTGCTCTCTTTCTGGCCGTTTCTCCTTTGTCGGCCCAGTCGGTGAAGGAGCCGGAGTCTTCCTCTTTCGGTTTGGACGAGAAAGACGCCGCCGCCGTGCGTCAAATCCGCTATAAGATGGCTCAGATCCGGAAATCCCGCCCCACGGTGGCCCTGGTCCTGTCCGGCGGCGGTGCCAAAGGCGCCGCAACGGTGGGCGTGCTCAAATACCTGGAACAGTACGACCTTCCCATCGACATGGTTGTGGGTACCAGCATCGGCGGCCTGGTGGGCGGCATGTACGCGTTGGGCTACAAGGCCGACTATCTGGACTCCCTGTTCAAGAATATGGACTGGGAGGTGGCCTTGAGTGACAAGGTGGACAAAAGTTATATTCCTTATTCGCGCATCCGCTACAAGGAAAAATACCTGCTCTCCTTCCCGTTCTATTACAAGCAGGACGACTACAAAAACTTTATTCAGGGAGACATGCCCTTTGCCGCAGGCCGGTCCCGCGAACTTCATCTCGGGGCCGATGAAGGAGAGGATATCAACAGCCTGGCCCGGGGCAGCCTGATGGGAAGCCTCCCTTCCGGTTTCGTCTTCGGCCAGAATGTGAACCAGATCATCACCTCCAGGACGGTCGGATACAGCGATTCCACCGACTTTTTCAAAATGCCCATTCCCTTTGCCTGCGTCGCGACGGACATGGCTTCCGGAAAGGCCAAGATCTGGCATGACGGTTCCGTGAACCTGGCCATGCGCTCTACCATGTCCATCCCGGGCCTCTTCGCTCCGGTGCGTACCGACGGCATGGTGCTGGTGGACGGCGGCATGCGCAACAACTTTCCGGTGAACATCGCCCGTCAGATGGGCGCCGACATCATCATCGGCGTCGATCTCTCCGGCGACAATCCCAGTGCCGAGGAAATCCAGAACCTGGGCGATATCCTGATGTCCACCATGAACCTTTTCGACGACGATGCCTTCAACCTGAACATCAAGAATGTGGATGTCCGCATCCATCCGGATTTGACCGGCTATAACATGCTCAGTTTCAACCGCACGGCCGTGGATACCATGTATGCCCGCGGATACAAGGCCGCCCAGGAGATGAAACCTCAGCTGGATGCCGTCCGGCACCGGCTGGGCAAGGCCCGTTTCCGCCTGAACGCTCCTCCTGCAGTGGATCTGGAACGGCATCCCGTACTCATAGAGGATATCGACATCGTCGGCGTGAACGAGAAAGAGGCGGAATATATCCGCTCCAAGCTGAATATCAAACCGGGCACCATTGCCGACAAGAAACTCATCGAACAGGAGATAGCCGCCATTTTCGGACAAGGTTCCTACGATTACGTCACCTATGAGCTCCGGGGAAAGGAAGAACCTTATCGGCTCAGAATCCTGTGCAAGCGGGGGCCCATGCACCAGATCGGTTTCGGGGCACGCATCGATTCGGAGGACATCGTGTCGCTGCTTTTGAATGTGGGGCTCAACACCAATGCCATGCATGGCCATTCGCTGGACCTCGCGGCGCGGATCAGCCTGAATCCTTACCTGGACGTGCGCTATTCCTACAATGCGCGCAATTTCTCCACGTTCAATGTCCGGGCCACCCTTCAGTATTCCGGTTCTACCACCTTCCTTTCCGGGCAGGAGGGGTATGTGAACCTGGCGATGCTGCAGTCGGCGCAGGAATTGTTTTTTTCCAACATGCATTGGTCGTCCTTTGACGTGAAATTGGGTTTGAGGAACCTGCTCACCACCATGTACAACATCTCCTCGTCTTCCGAGTCGGGGATCGACTATACCTACCGTTCCAACGTGACCATGAATTTTCCCGGCGTATTTGTCGACGGGCGGATCGAAACCCTGGATGACGGTTATTTCCCCACCCGTGGCGTTTCGGCCGGAATCCGTGGGTCGTTGACAACGGATATCCTGTTCGCCGGGGCCCAATCTGCGACGCTCTACGGGATCGTGGGGCTGGACGGCATGTTCCCATTCTCTTTCGGACGCTTCTGCTTCATCCCTCAGTTCAATACGCGCATGGTATTCGGCAACAATCCGGCCGCTCCCATCACCAATATCCTGGGCGGCGACATGCGGGGCCGGTACCTGGAACAGCAGATTCCCTTCGTGGGACACAATGACATGGCCGTCATGCGGAATCATCTCCTGATGGGCCGGCTGGACGCCCGCTACAAACTGTTCAAGAACCAGTATGTCTCCCTGATGGGAAATGTGGCCTATGATTTCTCTTCATTCACGGAGATGGCGGCCGGACGCCTGTACTCCGGAGTCGGCCTGGGGTATGCGTATGACTCCATCGCCGGTCCCCTGAAGGCGCAGGTTCACTGGTCGTCCCTGACAAAGAGGGTGGGGGTGTATCTTTCGTTCGGCTATAATTTCTAAGCCGATGGAAACGCCGGACTTCACCCGTTGCCTGTCCCGCCTGCAGAAACTTTGTTCCAAGGCGGAATATTGCTCTGCCGATGTGTACAGGAAAGCTTTGAAAACCCTGGACGGAGACGCGGAAGCGGCCTCCCGCATCGTGGCGGCCCTTTTGGAGGAGAAGTATGTGGACGACGCCCGCTATGCGGCTGCATACGCCCGGGAAAAAGCTGCTTTGCAGGGGTGGGGACCGCTTAAAATCCGCTTTCAGTTGCGTTCCAAAGGCGTTTCGGAGGATGTGATCACCGCTGCGCTGAAGGAGGTGGAACCCGGGAAGGCGGCCGACAAACTGGTGCGTCTCCTCGCTGCCAAGGCCCGCAGTCTGGAAGGAGATTCCCAGTTCCGGCTCAAAATGTTGAAGTTCGGCCTGTCCCGCGGATATGAATATGATGCGGTCGAGAAGGCCCTGAAAACCATAGAATCATGAGACGTCTCCTTCTCCTTGCCGTCCTGACGGCTGTTCTGCCCCTGCAGGCCCAAAACTACCGGAACCCTGTTCTTCACCTGGATTACAGCGACCCGGACGTATGCCGGGCAAGAGAGGATTATTATATGACGGCCTCTTCGTTCAACTGTTTCCCGGGGCTGCCTGTCCTGCATTCGAAAGACCTTGTGCACTGGGAGCCGGTGGGCGCGGCCCTTCTCACTTATGACCCGTTGTTCCGGGAGACGGTTCAGCACGGAAAAGGAGTTTGGGCCCCGGCCATCCGCTACCATGACGGATGGTTCTACATCTTCTGCGGGGACCCCGACCGCGGCATTTTCATGGTCCGCACGCAGGATCCTGCCGGAAGTTGGGAAAAACCGGTCTGGCTGGTTCGGGAGAAGGGATTCATCGACCCCTGCCCCTTCTGGGACGAAGATGGAAAAGCCTATCTGTCCCATGCGGCCGCGGGCTCGCGGGCCGGTCTGAAAAGCGTTTTGTTCGTTGCGCCGATGAGTCCTGACGGGACTCGCCTCACGGGCCCTTCCCGTATCGTCTTTGACGGACATCTCACAGAGCCCACCATTGAGGGGACCAAGTTTTACAAGCGCGACGGAAAGTATTATCTCTTCGCTCCGGCCGGTGGTGTCGCCACCGGATGGCAGACCGTCCTTCGTTCCGACAGCCCCTGGGGCCCCTTCGAAGAGCGGATTGTGCTGGCTTGGGCGCCGGGAACCGTGAACGGTCCGCACCAGGGCGCCTGGGTGGAAGGACCGGATGGCTCGGACTGGTTCCTCCACTTCCAGGACAAAGGCGCTTACGGTCGTATCGTGCACTTGCAGCCCATGGTATGGCGCCCGGACGGATGGCCGGTCATCGGCGAGGATCCGGACGGAGATGGCGTCGGCCAGCCCGTTCAGGAGTGGACGGCTCCCGCCTTGTGTGAAAAGCCGAAGACTTCTGCTCCGGGGCCTTACGGGATCGGCCTGGAATGGCAGTATCCGGCCATCCCGTCGCCTTACTGGCACTCGGCCCTGCAGGAGGGCGGCGTTCGGCTTTATTCCGTGGAGCAGGAAGGCCGGAACGGTCTCTGGAATTGCCGGAATCTCCTTCTGCAGAAGTTCCCGGCCGAGAGTTTTACCCTTACGGCCCGGTTGAGCTTCTGCCCCAATCCGGCCTTGAGAGGGGAGGAGGCCGGCTTCCTGGTGACGGGAAACGATTATGCCCTGCTCCGGCTTACCGATACGGAGAAAGGAGCCCGTCTGGAGTATATGACTTGCCCGGGGGCCGACAAGGGAGGGGAGGAGCACAGCCGGGAACTGGCCGTTTTGCCCTATACATGGGAAAAGCTTTCATTCCCGTATTCTTCCGGAAATGTCCCTGCCGTGAATTATCCTTCCCGGGCGCGGCGCGAGCTGTGGGTAAAACTGGAAGTACGTCCGAAAAACGTCAAGGGGAATGTTCCGGAGGCGGTCTGCCGCTTCAGTTATTCCCGGGACGGCAAGCGCTATCAAGCCGTAAAAGAGCCCTTTACGGCCCGGCCGGAGATGTGGATCGGCGCCAAGTTCGGCTTTTTCTGCAATCGCTATGCTCCGTGCAACGACAGCGGCTGGCTGGATGTCCAGGATTTGCAGATTCAGTAATCCTCCACATTGTAGCGGGTGAGGAGATCCATATGCATGTGATTGTCGGGCGTTTCGGGTTTCCGCTGGAATACCAGAAACTCCGACAGCGTGCGGATGGCCTCTTGTACCTGCTTTTCGGGATGCTGGGCGATGAGCATGCTCACCGTCCCGTTTTTCAGGGCGCGAATGTTGGCTTCCAGGTTGTCGAACCCGATTATCCGCATGCCGGGAATGGGGTATCGTTCCAGATAGGGGACAATCAGGTGGATACGGGAGTTGAACATCACAATGTGCCGGACCTTTGGAAATTCTTCGAAAAAGGCCGACAAGGCCTCGTCCGTAGCCTCTGCGTCCGTCGGATTGATGAACAGACTCCGGATGGTGCAGCCGGGGTTGTTTTCCCTCATATAATCCTGAAAGCCCGCCCGGCGGAGGACGGTGGGATCGCTCTGGCGCTCCTTGTCCCGCATGATCCGCACGATGAGCACTTCCTTGGCCTTGTCTCCCTGGAGGAGCATATCGGCGCAGAGATAGCCGCTTTTGTAGGAGGGGATGCCGAAAAAGGCAAGATGGCCGTCCGGACTGTCCAGTTTGGTGTCCACGAAGACGTATGGAATCTGCCGGGCTCCGAGTTCCTGGACGAAGACCTGGGTTTCGTACTGGAACATGGGGGCGATGACCACACCGGAGGGCTTGCTTTCAAGGACCCGGGTGCAGACGTCGCGGAATGAATCGGCCCGGAACTCGTCGTAAGTGAACAGGGCGGTTTCAATGCCGAACTGCCGCTCGTCCTCGGTCGCTTTTTCCACGCCGCTGATGGCCAGGTCCCAGTATGAGCCGGGAAGCGGCTTGGGAAGCAGGATGGCAATGGTCCGGTGGCTGGTCCTGGCCAGGAGGGAGGCGTAGAGATTGGGCTCATAGCCCTTTTCCCGGATGACGGACATTACTTTCTCGTAGCTCTTCTTGGAGACTTCGCCCCGGTTGTGCAGTACGCGGTCCACCGTGCCCTTGGAAAGGCCGGTGAGACGGGCGATATCGTTGATCGTTATCTTTTCCACGATTGCAAATTTAGTCAAATTTTTTCTATCTCAAAGCCTTGTTTTTAAAAAGATTTCGTTACCGCTAACGGATGCCTCTGACGGCCTTCTATGGCATATTTTAACAAATGTTGAAAAAAATTCCGTGCACGGTAACGGAAATATCAAAAAATACATTTATCTTTGCAGCGAACACTCGTGCTGACAACCAATGAAAGGATTCCGTTTTTCCCTTCTGGCCATTGCCTCCGTCCTGCTTGCCGCCTGTGACAATCCTGTCGCGGACGATGATGTCTATGCCGGCCTTCCTTTTGAGATGCCCCGTGTGGAACTCCCTTCCATCCCATCCCGCAGTGTCATCCTTACGGATTTTGGCGGAGTGGGGGACGGAGTCGCCCTCAATACGGAGGCGTTCGCGCAGGCTATCGACCACCTCGCCCGTCTGGGCGGCGGACGTCTGGTCGTTCCGGCCGGTATCTGGTTTACCGGCCCCGTCGGCCTCAAGAGCCATATTGAGCTTTGTCTGGACAAGGATGCCGTCATCGTCTTTTCTGCGGACCAGGACCTTTATCCCATCATAGACACCAATTTCGAGGGCTTGGACGTGCGCCGCTGTCTTTCTCCCCTCCATGCCGAGGATGCGACGGATATCGCCATCACCGGCGAAGGGGTGATTGACGGAAACGGTGACGCTTGGCGGGAAGTCAAGCGCCGCAAGGTTGGCGACGACCTCTGGAAAACCATCGTCGCCCGCGGGGGCGTTCTTTCCGAGGACGGCTCTGTCTGGTATCCGGACGCGGGCTATGCCAAGGCCCGTGCTACCGCCGGTTCCCTCAATTATCAGGATCCATCCCTGGACGAACAGGAAATCAAGACTTTCCTCCGTCCGGTGCTTCTGAGTTTCCGAAACTGCGAGAGGGTGCTGCTGGAGGGCGTTACCTTCCAGAATTCCCCTTGCTGGAACCTGCATCCGCTCTGGTGCAGGCACCTCACGGTGAAAGATATCACCGTCCGCAACCCGCACTATTCCACCAACGGGGACGGCATCGACATCGAAGCCTGCGAGAACGTGCTGCTGACCGGATCTTCCTTCGATGTGGGAGACGACGCCATCTGCATCAAGTCCGGCAAGGATGCCGACGGTCGCCGGCATGGCATTCCCTGCAAAAACCTGATCATCAAAGACTGCACGGTCTATCACGGCCATGGCGGCTTTGTCGTGGGCAGTGAGATGAGCGGCGGCGTGGAAAACATCTGGGTAAGCGACTGCCGCTTCCTGGGAACGGATGTAGGGCTTCGCTTCAAGAGCACCCGAGGCCGGGGAGGCGTGGTCAAGAACATCTGGTGTGACAATATATATATGAAGGACATTGTCTCCTACGGCGTCATCTTCAACCTGTACTATGCCGGCGTTGCCGCTTCCGACAAGGCCGATGACGCTTCGGCCGATATGCTTCCCGTAGATGAGACCACCCCGGAATTCCGGGATATGCATTTCTCCAACGTGGTTTGTTCCGGTGCCCGGCAGGCCATCTATATCAACGGCTTGCCGGAGCTTCCGGTGAGCAAACTGAATTTCCGCAATTGCGTATTCACTGCCGACAAGGGTGCGGAAGTACATTTTGCCAAGGATATCACTTTTGACAACGTACGTGTAAACGGCGAGGTATTATGAGACGGAGTTTCGTATTGACGGCTGCAGCCCTTCTCTGGCTCAGCCTTTCTTCCTTTACCACCATCCATCTGATGGGGGACAGCACCATGGCGGAAAAAGACCTCAAGGGAGGTACCAATCCCGAGCGGGGCTGGGGCATGATGTTCCAGAATTTCCTGGACGGCGAGTTCCGGGTGGTCAATTACGCCCAGAACGGCCGCAGTACCAAGAGTTTCATCGACCTGGGCCTTTGGGACAAGGTTTACGAGGCCATAAAGCCCGGGGACTACGTGTTCATAGAGTTCGGTCACAATGATGCGAAAAAGGACGATCCTGCCCGCTACGCCGCTCCCTGGGGCGCCTATCAGGACAACCTCCGGATGTTCGTGGACAAGGTCCGCGAAAAAGGAGGTATTCCGGTGCTGCTCACCCCGGTGGCCCGCCGCTGGTTCAAGGGAGGCGCACTGGACCGCAACTGCCATACGGATTATCCCGCTGCCATGAAGGCCGTGGCCGCGGAGAAGGACGTGACCCTGCTGGATATTACCGTCGCTACGCTGGACTGGCTGGAAAGCATCGGCGACGAGGCTTCCAGGGCATATTTCATGATCTCCACCGGAAAGGACGACAATACCCACACTGTGGCCTGCGGCGCCCGCAAGGTGACGGAAATCGTCTGTGATAAAATCCGGGAACAGATTCCCGCCATCGCAAATCATCTGCTCCGTTACCACATCGTCGTATCGGCCGACGGACATGGGGATTACATGACCGTACAGGAGGCGGTGAACGCGATTCCGGACTACAGCCACCAGGAAATTACCACCGTCCTCATCCGCAAGGGCGTTTACAAGGAAGAGGTCAACATCCCCCACACCAAGTTTCGCGTGCATTTCAAGGGTGAGGATGCGGAAAACACCATCCTTACCTTTGACAAATATGCCAGGAAAATGTGGCCCGGCCGCGATTTTCCGATGGGGACCTCCGGCAGCGCCTCCGTCTATATCCATGCCAGTTATATCACTTTCGAGGACCTCACCTTCGAGAATTCCTCCGGGGAAGGGAAGGAAATCGGCCAGGCCGTGGCGGTCTTCACCGACGGAGATTTCCTCTTTTTCAACCGCTGCCGCTTCCTGGGCAATCAGGACACCCTTTATACTTATGGCCGATATGGAAAGTTCGGCGGGATCAAGCGCAATTATTACAAGGACTGCTATATCGAGGGCACCACGGATTTCATCTTCGGCCCCAGTATATCCTATTTCGAGAACTGCCACATCCATTCCAAAAAGAACAGTTATGTCACGGCCGCTTCCACGCTGGAAGGCCAGAAATATGGATATGTGTTCGTAGGCTGCCGCCTCACGGCCGAAGAAGGGATTGACCGCTGTTATCTCGGTCGTCCGTGGGGCGCCTACGCCAGGACGGTTTTCATCCGCTGCGAACTGGGAAGCCACATTCTGCCGGACGGCTGGCACGACTGGGAGAAGGAAGGGAAGCCGAACACCAAGGAAAATGCGTATTATGCCGAATACAGGAACTTCGGCCCGGGTGCCAGGGGGCCTCGCGTGGGCTGGTCCCATCAGCTCACCGACAGGGAAGCCGGGGAATATTCCTTCGAGAAAGTCATGTATCAGGAAGCGGACGGCATTGTGTGGGACCCTTATAACAACAAATAGATGAAGAGAACATTATATATCATTTTGGCAGCAGCCTTGACCGCCTGTAACGCGGTCGAGGCTCCGCTGTCCCGGAGGATTGTCCTTTCGGAGATGACCCGCTGCCCGGAGGCCAGCTACCTTGACGGCCAGGAAGGAAAACTCAAATGGAACTACACCACCGGGCTGGAACTGAAGGCAATCCTGGACGTTTATTGTCAATCGGAGCGCAGCGAGGAATCTTTCCTTTCCTATGTGGATGCCTGGTACGATGCCATCATCGACTCCACCGGCACCATTTACAAGTATAAGAAGGGCAATTACTCCCAGGACCATATCTGCCCGGGCCGTACGCTTTTCGCCTTGTACGACATGACGGGAAAGGAGAAGTACCGTGCCGTGATGGACACGCTCTACAGCCAGTTGCAGAGCCAGCCCCGTACCCCGGAAGGCGGCTTCTGGCACAAGCAGATTTATCCGGACCAGATGTGGCTGGACGGCCTGTATATGGCCCAGCCGTTCTATGCGGAATACACCGTCCGTTTCGTTGCCGACAGCCTGGAACGGGAGCGGAATTTCGGGGACATCGTCCACCAGTTCGCCACCGTTTACAACCATACCCTGGACCCTTCGACCGGGCTTCTGCGCCACGCCTGGGATTCCAGTCACAGCATCTTCTGGTGCGATCCGGAGACCGGTCAGAGCGACCACGCCTGGGGACGCGCCATGGGTTGGTACTGCATGGCGCTTGTCGATGTGATTGAAATCCTGCAGGACGGCTCCTACAAGGATGTCCTCATCGGGATTCTGAACAATCTGTATCAGGCGCTGCCGCTGTTTGCCGACAAAACCACCGGCATGTGGTTCCAGGTGCTGGATCAGCCCTATCGGGAAGGCAATTACCTGGAGGCTACCTGCAGCGCCATGTTCACCTATGCCTGGCTCAAAGGCTGCCGTCTGGGTGTCCTCGGAAACCGGGAAGGCGCCGTCCAGGCCTATGAATCCCTCCTGAAAACCTTTGTGACGGAAGAGGACGGCCTCGTGACCCTGAACTGGTGCTGCGAAGTGGCCGGTCTGGGCGGCAAGGAGAACAGGAGGGGAGACTACGAGTATTATATCAGTGAGCGCGTGCGTGCAAATGATCCCAAGGGAATCGGCCCGCTCATTTGGGCAGCGCTTGAATACGAGAGACTATGAAATTGAACCGATTCTTTCTGAGTTTGGGGATGGTTGCCGCCGTGGCAGCCTGCGGGCCCAAGGATAATCCCGTAACCCCGTCCGGAGGAGACGAAACTCCTGCGGTCAATCCTTCGGCTCCCACCGGACTCAAGCTCCACAAGGCCGAAGAGACCTCCCTGCAGTTCCAATGGGACGAAATGAAGGGCGCCACCAGTTATGATTATTCGCTCACGCTGGACGGTGCGGCATTGCAGGAAGGGAACGTGAAGACGCGGAACGTCACGCTGAGCGGACTCACCAAGGCCACCGCATACACTTTCACGGTTTACAGCGTAGCGAAGGATTACAAGTCGTCCGGCACCACCCTTCAGGCCAAAACGGCCGGAACGGCAGACCCCGCTCCCGGTCCGGTTTCCATCGATTATGAGGCGTTCCGGATTCCTGCTGCGGAGGAAGACGGTGTTCCCCGTGCTTTCCCGGGTGCGGAAGGCGGCGGCATGTATGTCACCGGCGGCCGTGGCGGCAAGGTGTACCATGTGACCAAGCTGACCGATGACGGTTCGGAGGGAACGCTCCGTTATGGGATTGAAAAAGAATCCCGTCCGCTGGTCATTGTCTTTGATGTGGCCGGCGTCATTCCGCTGGCCAAGGCGCTGAAGATTCAAAGCGGGAATCTTACCATCGCCGGGCAGACGGCCCCCGGAGACGGCATCTGCCTGAAGAATTACAACTTCCGCATCGCTGCCAGCAACGTGATTATCCGCTTCCTGCGTTTCCGCATGGGCGATAAAGCGGCAACGGAAGACGATGCCCTGAACCTCTATACCGGCAACAATGACATCCACGACGTCATCATCGACCACTGTTCCATGAGCTGGAGCACGGACGAGTGCGGCTCCTTCTACGGCATGACCAACTTCTCCCTGCAGTGGTGCATCCTGTCGGAGAGTTTGCGCAACTCCGTCCATGAAAAGGGCAAACACGGTTACGGCGGCATCTGGGGCGGTGCCAACGCCGCCTATCACCACAACCTGCTGGCCCATCACGACAGCCGCAATCCCCGCATCGACCACGACTACGTGTCCACGCTCAAGGGCCCCGTCTCCCTCATCAACAATGTGATTTACAACTGGGGAGACAACAGCTGCTACGGCGGAGAGAGCAAGCCCGGGAGCGATTTCAAGAAATACAACATTGTTAACAATTATTTCAAGCCCGGTCCGGCCACTGCTTCCGGCAAGGTGCGTTTCCTGGATCCCACCACGAACTGCAAAAATTGCGATTCGGCCCATCCGGACCAAGTTGTTCCCGGCCATTTCTACATGAGCGGAAATACGATGGACGGGAATGACGGCTATACGGCAGACAACTGGTCGGGCAAGGCCACCACGGCTTCGGCCGCCCTTATCGCGACCATCAAGGCCGATGCAATCTTCCGCTATGAGAAGGAATCCGCGCTCTCCCTGCATAGTGCGCAGGATG
Organism: uncultured Bacteroidia bacterium; assembly: GCA_902794005.1. GTDB lineage: Bacteria > Bacteroidota > Bacteroidia > Bacteroidales > UBA932 > Cryptobacteroides. The sequence continues at coordinate 8,626 of CADBFO010000010.1, read as the reverse complement.
CCTTCTCCCGGGTTGTCGACTTTGCCGGTGCCAGCCTCAAGCGCGACAGTGTGGATGAACGTGTGGCCAAGGAAACGAAGGACGGAATCTTCACTTTCTCCGGCTCCAACGGGTCGGGGAAGGGCTTTATCGACACCCAGAGCGACGTGGGCGGCTGGCCTTCCTACAGCGGTGCCAAGGTGACGGATACGGACGGAGACGGCATTCCGGACGCCATTGAAGACGCCTGGGGCCTGAACAAGAACATCGCAGCCGACGGTGCCGCCGTCACGCTGGACAAGAACGGCCGCTACTCCAACCTGGAGATGTATCTTCACTATCTGGTAAAGGACATCGTGGCCGGAGGCAATCAAAACGGCAATTATACAAAATTATAATATCAGTACTAACCATTTTTAACAAAAATCCAAATCCAATGAAAAGTTTGACAAAGAAACTTCTTCTTTTGCTCGCACTTTGCATGGGAACGGCCTCGCTCGCATGGGCACAGACTACCGTCAAGGGTATCGTGACCGATGAGACGGGCGAACCGCTGATCGGAGCCGGCGTCATGGTGGAAGGAACCACCATCGGCACCATCACCGGTATCGACGGCGATTATGTGCTGTCTGTTCCCGACGGTGCAGTGAATCTGGTGTTCTCCTTTATCGGCCTGGCCGACCAGACGGTCGCCATTTCCGGTCAGACGGAGATCAACGTGGTCCTGAAGGCCGACCAGACCTTCCTGGACGAGGTCGTCGTGGTGGGTTATGCGACGGTCAAACGCCGCGACCTGTTGGGCTCCGTTTCATCCGTCGGGTCCGACAAGCTCACCGAACAGCCGGTTACCTCCGTTTCCCAGGCTCTCTCCGGCAAGATGGCCGGTGTGTCCGTGGTGACGACGGAAGGAGATCCTGATGCCGACATCAAGATCCGCGTCCGTGGCGGCGGCTCCATTACCCAGGACAGCAGCCCCCTGTATATTGTGGACGGCTTCCCGGTGGAATCCATCAACGATATTTCCTCCTCTGAGATCGCCTCTATCGACGTTCTGAAGGACGCCTTCTCCACCGCCATCTACGGTTCCCGCGGCGCCAACGGCGTTGTCATCGTGACCACCAAGAGCGCGGAGAAAGGCCAGAAGGTTTCCGTGAAGTTCAACGCCTACTATGGTCTCAAGACCATGGCCAACAAGAAGGCCATCCAGGCCATGGATGCCGAGAACTTCGTAAAGTTCCAGTACGAACTGGCCACCATCCGCGGCAATGTGGACAACAACTACACGCCGTACTTCGGTTCCTTCAACGACATCGACCTCTACACCGGTCTTCCCACCAACAACTGGGTGGATGCCGTCTTCGGCAACACCGGCTCTTCTTTCAGTGCCGATGCTTCCGTCTCCGGCAGCGGCGAAAATTACAACTGGACGCTGGGTTATGCTCATCTGGGCGACAACGCCATCATGTCCGGCTCCAATTACAGCCGTGACAACCTCAGTTTCAAGGCCAGTTTCAAGACCTCCAAGACCACGAGCATCGATGCCAACATCCGTTATTCCCGCATCAATGTGCGCGGCAGCGGTGCCAACGGTATCAACGACCAGGGTTCCACCGCCGGAAACGGCCGTCTCAAGCACGCCGTGGCTTATGCACCCATCCCGGTTTCCGCCGTCTCCTCCGATTCCGACCTGGAACAGGATTATGGCGACAACGCTCCGCCGCTCCAGTCCGTGGCCGACAACGATTCCAAGCGTATCCGCAAGACCTGGAATGCCAATGCCGCCTTCAACTGGACCATCATCGACAACCTGAAACTCAAGATCGAAGGCGGTCTGGAGGACTTCCGTCAGGGAGACGATCGTTTCTACGGTCTCACCACTTATTATGTGGCCAACAACTCCACCGTGAAGAACACTCCCTCCACCCAGCACAAGGAGGCTTTCCGCACCCGTTATCGTAATACGAACACCCTCAATTACGATTTCTCGAACCTGATCAAGAATTCCGATCACAGCCTGAACGCGCTCGTGGGTGAAGAAATGACCATTACCAAGAGCAACACCATCACCGACATGGTGGACGGTTTCCCTACCTTCTACGATGCCGAAATGGCCTGGAATTTCATGGCTTCCGGCGTCCCCGCCTCTTCCAACAACCAAATCAACGCCGACGACAAGCTCATTTCCTTCTTCGGCCGCGTGAACTATGATTATGCCCGCAAGTATTCCCTGGGCGTAACGCTCCGTGCCGACGGCTCGTCCAAATTCGCCCGCGGTCACCGCTGGGGTTTCTTCCCCTCCGCCGCCGCGTCCTGGACCATCTCCAACGAGCCCTGGATGGACAACGCCCACAGCTGGCTGGATCAGCTCAAGCTCCGCTACAGCTTCGGTACCGCCGGTAACAACAACATTCCGTCCGGCCAGCTGATAAAGGAGTATGCCTCCTCTACCACTTCCTGGCTTTCGATGACCAACAACATCTTCACCGCCGGCAAGATTCTCAACAACCCGGAACTTACCTGGGAGACCACCTACACCCACAACCTGGGTTTGGATTTCTCCTTCTTCCAGAGCCGCCTGAGCGGTAGCGTCGAAGTTTATCAGAACGACACCAAGAACCTTCTGATCAATTTCCCCATCCCCGGTTCCGGCTATGACAGCCAGTACCAGAACATCGGTTCCACCCGCAACCGCGGTGTCGAACTCACGATCAATGCCCCGATCGTGTCCACCAAGGACTTCTCTCTGAACATCGGCGGAAACATCGCCTACAACCAGAACCGGGTCACCAGCCTGGGCGGTCTGGAGTCCATTACGGCACAGTCTTACTGGGCCTCCACCGAGATCGGCGACGATTACATCGTCCAGGTGGGCCAGCCGCTGGGCAATATGTACGGTTATGTGAGCGACGGCATGTACACGGTGAACGACTTCACCTGGGACGGTGCCAAGTGGGTGCTCAATGACGGTGTGGTGGACTGCTCCTCCATCCTCGGCAGCGCTTACATGCGTCCCGGCGCCCCCAAGTTCAAGAATGTGAACGGAAGCGAAGATAACAAGGTGACCGTGGCTGACCGTACCGTCATCGGCAGGGCCTCTCCCGATTTCACCGGCGGTTTCAATCTCTCCGGTTATGTCAAGGGCTTTGACTTCAGCGCCAACTTCAACTTCATGATCGGCAACAAGGTGTACAACGCCAACAAGGTGGAATTCACCAGTTCCCGTAAATACTACAACCGTAACCTCCTGAACACCATGGACGTGTCCAAGCGCTGGACCAATATCGACTGGGCCACCGGCGAGGAAATCACCGACGCAGCCACTCTCCAGAGCCTGAACGCCGGCAAGACCATGTGGAACCCGGCCATCGGCAACGCCATCTTCAGCGACTGGGCCGTGGAAGACGGTTCCTTCCTGCGCATGCAGAGTGCCACCATCGGCTACACCCTCCCGGAAGACCTCACCAAGAAAGTCTATATCCGCAGGCTTCGCGTGTATGTGACGGGCACCAACCTGTTCTGCCTCACCAAGTACAGCGGCTACGACCCCGAAGTGGACACCCGTCGCGCCACTCCGCTTACCCCGGGCGTTGACTACTCCGCTTATCCCAAGAGCATCGGCTTCGTGGCCGGTATCAACCTCACTTTCTAATCCGCTTGAGACATGAAAAAGATTACATACATCCTTTCTGCGGTGATTGTCGCCGCCATGGCGGTTTCCTGCGAAAAGTTCCTGGATTCGGAATCCCCGTCCACATTTGACTCGGCCTCCGTCTATTCCAACTATTCCCTCACGGAGAATACGATTTTCTCCATTGCGCAGTCTTTCGGTGAGACCAACAACTATCGCGGCCGCTATCTGAGCTGGATCGGCCTGAACAGCGATATCGAGTGGTACAACACCTTCAAACCCACCGACGAGAAGTACCAGATTGCCGGCTATTCCCAGCTGCCCAACAACTCGCAGCTGAACCTGAACAACGGTCCTTTCGCCAAGATGTACGAAGCCATCGAGCGTGCCAACCTGTGCATCGAGGGCATCCGCGAATACGGAGATCCTGCGAACAAGGCCGACATGGCTTATCTCCTGGGTGAAACCCTTACCCTCCGTGCCATGATCTATTACGATCTGGTCCGCGCCTGGGGTGACGTTCCCGCCCGTTTCGAGTCCACCACCAGCGAGACCATTTACAAGCCCAAGGTGAGCCGTGACGAAATCTTCAAGCAGCTTCTGGCCGACCTGGAAGAAGCCATCCCGTATCTGCCATATCCCGGCGCCACGGCCGCCACTTCCCGCACCGACCGGGTGAACAAGATGTTCGCCCAGGGTCTGTATGCCCGTATCGCCCTCATGGCCTCCGGTTACGCCCAGCGTCCCGACGACGGCAAGGTGGGTACCGGCGACCTGGGAACGAACCGTATTACCAACGATCCCGATCTGCAGAAGAGCGTCCTTTATCCCAAGGCCCTCGCTTATCTGCAGGACGCCATCTCCTCCGGCACCGCTTCCCTTGAGGACTTCGAGACCCTCTGGAAAAAACAGAGCAATCAGGACAACCTCCAGGCCGGTCCCGGTCACGAGCCTCTTTACGTGATACCGTTCTCCAACGGCCGTGGCCGCTGGAACTTCACCTTCGCCGTGCGTTCCGAGGGCTCCAGTTATGCCGGTGGCGCGACGGTTACGCGCGGCGGTGATGCCGGTCCGGTTCCCACCCTGTGGTTCAAGTACGACAAGGACGATGTACGCCGCGACATTTCCTGCGTGAACTGGCGCTGGAATTCCAATGACGAGCAGGAACTGGTGGGCATCCAGAGATGGTATTTCGGCAAATACCGCTGGGACTGGCTCACCTCGAACCCTTACACCGGCGGCAATGACGACGGCGTGAAGCCCGTTGTGCTCCGTTATGCCGACATTCTCCTGATGGCCGCCGAGATCGCCAACGAGCAGGGGAACCTCTCCTACGCCAAGGAACAGCTTCTGAAAGTACGTGAGCGCGCTTTCAAGGGCCACGAAGACAAGGCGGAAGCCTATGTGGACAAACTATCCTCCCAGGAAGACATGTTCAACGCCATCGTCGATGAGCGCGCCTTCGAATTCTGCGGGGAGATGACCCGCAAGTTCGACCTCATCCGCTGGGGTCTCCTGAAGGAGAAGATGGACCAGGCCAAGTCCGAGATGCGCCAGCTCCGCGACCGCACCGGCATCTTCGCCGACGTGAACCACCTGGGCGACGAAGGCGACGTCTATTATCAGATGGACGGCAACAGGATCGTCATCTATGGCTTCAGCGGCGAGGCCGTGAAGCCGGCAGGTGCCTGGGAGAAGAAAGCCGGCTACTTCGGCAAGGTCGTTGACAGCAAGGGTGTCGATACGGGTCTGTATGAGGCGCTCATTGACGGTCTCTACTCCCGCGATCCCGTACAGTACATGTTCTGGCCCATCTACAACGATACCATGACCAACAGCCAGGGCAATATCAAGAACGACTATGGCTACGAAAGCCTTTAATACTGACGCATTATGAACTACAAGAATATTTTGAAAGTCTCTCTGGCAGTATGGGCCTCCGTGGCGGTACTCTCAGGCTGCGCCAAGAAGGAGTTCGAGGAAATCACCGAACTCTCGCTGGCCCGCTGCCTGGAGCCGCAGAACCTCAGTGCCCGAGTGGATGCATCCCTGGGTGATGTCATCACCTTTGCCTGGGATGTGAACAAGGATGCCGGCGAGTACCTGCTCTCCGTGTACACCGACGAGGGGATGTCGGCCCTGGAGACCTCCTGGACCCTCCTCCCGGACGAGATTCCCTATACCACCCGCCTCACGGCCGACCAGAAATACTGGTTCTCCGTCCAGGCTTACAAGGTGGATGCCGACGGCGCAAAGCGCAGCGGTACCGAATCCAAGCTGGCTGTCTATGACGGGTCCGTCAAGACCTATGCCGTGAAGGATAACTTATATCCGGAAATCACCGGTCGCACGGAGACCTCCATCTCCCTGGCCTGGAGCAAGGATGTGGCCGACTTCGAAGAAGTGACCGAAATTCAGGCCGTTCCCGTCAAGGGCGGCAGCACGGTGAAGCATGAAATCAGTTCGGCCGAGGCCGGCGCCGCCGCCGCTACCATCAGCGGCCTCTCCGCTTCCACCGAGTACCAGGTGACCCTCTTCTACATGAGCGCAGCCCGCGGTACCCTGGATGTCTTCACCAAGGCCGAAAAGGGTGCAGCCGTCACCATCTCCACTTCCGACGAACTGAAGGCCGCCGTTACCACCGGTGGCGATTTCTACCTCGCTTACAGCGATACGCCTTATTCCATGAGCACCGCCAAACCGGCCGCCAGCCTCTCCCTCGTGGGTGAACTGGGCCCCGACGGCTCCAAGCCCGTGGTACAGGGCAAGGTGGAACTCACCGCAGACCTCACCGAATCCGGTGCCGACCTCTACTTCGAGAACATCAAGTTTGACGGCATGACCGGCTCCCGAGTCGTGGAACACACCGGCGGCTCTCCCGTTTTGAACAGCATTGTGTTCCTCCATTGCGAAATCACCAACTTCCTGGCCGGTTTCTTCTATGGAAACAACGACAATGTGGTGAAGATCGGAACCTTCAAGTTCGATACCTGCGACATGTACGGTATCTCCGGTTCCGGCGGTGATGCCGTGGATATCCGCAAGACCACGGAAATCGACGAAATCGCCTTTGTGAACAACACCCTGTATGACGGTATCCGCACCCTGTTCCGTATCGACGCTTCCGATGCCATCAAGGTCGGCCACATCGATTTCGAGAACAACACCGTGAAGAACATCTCCACCATCGATGACGGCAACAACCGCGGTATCTTCGCCGTTCGCGTCCCTCATGAGATGACGCTCAAGAACAACCTCTTCCTTTTCGAAAACGGAGGCAAGACCGACGGGACCGACCGCGCCCAGCTGTTCCAGAACAACGCCAATACGGTAGAACCTACCTTCCGCGCCGCTTCCCGGAACTACAGTTATGCCCACGGTGAAAACTTCTTCACCAAGGTGTCCGCCGCCACCGCCGGATTCGTTTCCATGAACGTGGACCCTTGCTACAATTCCAAGGGCAACTTCTTCCAGCTGGCAGCCCAGGACCTCATCGAGACCAAGGTGGGTGCGTCCAAGTGGTGGATTTCCTATGTGGAGAAGCCCGAAGACCTCACCCAGCAAGTGGTGACCAAGGCGCATACCTGGAATCTTCAGGATGCCAGCCTTTTCGCCGGTGACGTGAAGAACTCCCGTGTGCGTGACCTGCTCATGCTCGTGGGTACCGAAGCTACGCCGCTCAACGCCGATGGCGCCATCAACTTCACCACCGCTTCCGTCCTTACCCGCAAAGGCGTTCCCACCGAGGGATACGCTTCCTTCAAGGTGAACAAGCCCGGATCCGTGGACATGCTGCTGGTTGATCCGAATAAGACGGGTGCCTCCGTCGTCGTGGCCCTCTACGATGACAACGGCTTGGTTGTGCAGGGTGGTGCCGTGGCATCCTCCGCCAATCCTGACGTCCAGAAAATCGTGGTTCCCAAGGTGACGGGCGAAGGTACCATCTACCTCTATTCCACCGGTGCCGTTTCCATCAACCTCCTGGCCTGGAGCGAGGATGTCCTGGCCGGCAACCGGGTGCTGGAAACCCCGAAACCCGTCGTCGAGCCCGTTACCCTCAAGGAAGGCGAGGCGTCCGATGTCACCATCAGCTGGGATGCCATTGACAATGCCGCCGCCTATCGGGTCATCTTCAACAAACGTGCACAGGATCCGCAGACCGGGCTTTCCTTCACCGTTCCGGCCGAGGATATCGCCGAACTGAAGGCCGGCCTGTACAGCTTCACCGTGCAGGCCCTGCCTCGCGAGGGAGACATCTACTACCAGAATTCCGAACTGGGAAGCGCCTCCTTCGCCATCCAGCCCAAGGGCGGTGAAGAGCAGGTGGAGGTAACCCTCACCTGGGACTTCTCCGACGCCGACTGGCAGGCTGCCATGGCCGCCCTGGGCGCTGCCAACACGGATATCACCAATTGGGACCTGGAGCTGAACGGCCTTCTGTTCCACTCCGGCGCCAAGAGCAAGTACAACACCACCTTCATCCAGTTCGGCAACGGCCTTCTGTTCCACTCCGGCGCCAAGAGCAAGTACAACACCACCTTCATCCAGTTCGGCGGCAAGTCCGGCGACATGGACCGTTACTTCAAGTTCTCGGCTCCCGAACAGGGAACCCTGAAGATTACGGTTTCCAACACCGGCAGTTCCGCCGCCATGGACCGTACGGTGGCCGTGACGGTGGGTGAGGACAGCCAGGCCCAGCCCGGCGGCTTCTCCTCCAACGCCCCCGAGGTGCTTGAGTACAGCGTTGCCGCGGGCGATGTGTTCATCACCGCTCCGGTGAACGGTCTCCGCTTCTACAAGATCGAGTTCACCTACATGAGCGGCGCTTCCGCCGTGTATGCGTATGACTGGAACTTCGCCGACGCCGACTGGCAGGCTGCCATGGCCGCCCTGGGCGCTGCCAATACGGATATCACCAACTGGGACCTGGAGCTGAACGGCCTTCTGTTCCACTCCGGCGCCAAGAGCAAGTACAACACCACCTTCATCCAGTTCGGCGGCAAGTCCGGCGACATGGAC
>CADBFO010000009.1 GCA_902794005.1 uncultured Bacteroidia bacterium | reverse complement strand
AACTAAAATGCCGGGGTGGCTGGCAAGTGCATGATAATCAACGGTTTGCTAATAATCCTCTGCGCAAAAAGCGCAGAGGATTATGCGTAAGCGCCTCTGCCTCAGCTGCTTATTTGCCACCCCTGCCGCCGCGAGAAAACCAACCACACCCAATCGGCCCCCTTTCCGTGTGTGCCGCTGCCGAAACTAAAATGCCGGGGTGGCCTGCAAGTGTATGATAATCAACGGTTTGCTAATAATCCTCTGCGCATTTTGCGCAGAGGATTATGCGTAAGCGCCTCTATATCAACTATTTATTTGCCACCCCTACCGCCGCGAGAAAACCAACCACACCCCTTTTTCCAGCATGAGGCAGGGGCGGGGGAAGTGGATTAGCGGGAAATTTGTATTTTTGCAGCGATGAAACCGAATCTGAAGGCATATTGCGAGCCGGGAAGGCTGGAGGCGGGCTGCGACGAGGCAGGCCGCGGGCCGCTGGCTGGGCCGGTGTATGCCGCCGCCGTCATCCTGCCGCCGGATTTCCATCATCCGCTCCTGAACGACTCCAAAAAGATGAGCGAAAAAGCCCGCGAAGCGCTTCGGCCCATCATCGAGGCCGAGGCTGTGGCCTGGGCGGTGGAGGCGGTATCGGCCCAGGAGATTGACCGGCTCAACATCCTCTGGGCCTCGGTGGCGGGGATGCAGCGGGCGGTGCTGCGGCTGCAGCCGAAGCCGGATTTCCTGCTCATCGACGGCAACCGGTTCCGCCCCTTCGGCCCGTACGGATTCAAGGATTTCCAAACGGTGGTGCACGGAGATGCCACTTTTGCCAGCATCGCGGCGGCCAGCGTCCTCGCCAAAACCTATCGGGACGATTTTATGCGGAAACTCTCCGCCGAATACCCCCAGTACGGCTGGGAGCGCAATATGGGCTACCCCACGCCGGAGCACATCGACGCCATCCGCCGATACGGCTACACCCCCTGGCACCGCAAGTCTTTCCATGTAAAGGAGTTGGAACCTTCCCTGTTCCCACCCCCGCCCTTCTGACGCCCCACCCTTCCAACCACCCTCGCCATTCTGAACCCCATCCACCATTCACCCCCGCCCTTCAGCCCCCTCCCCTGAGCTTGCCGAAGGGCGCAGCGAAGAATCTTTGTGAATCATTGTTTTTTCATTACATTTGCGCAAATAACCATTTACATACATGAAACGCATTTTTACTTTTCTGGCAGCCCTGGCTGTGACACTCACCGCCGTTGCCGATGAAGGCATGTGGCTGCTGCCCCTTCTGAAACAACTGAACGGAAAGGACCTCAAAGCCGCCGGCTGCAAGCTCAGCCCCGAAGAGATTTACTCCATCAACAAAACCTCCCTCAAGGATGCCATCGTCCACTTCGGCGGGGGCTGCACCGGTGAAATGATTTCCGAAAAAGGTCTGCTGGTCACCAACCATCACTGCGGCTACAGCAGCATCCAGGGCCTGTCCACCGACGAGCACAACTACCTCATGGACGGCTACTGGGCCAAGAACTATGCCGAGGAAATCCCCTGCCCGGGCCTTACGGTGACCTTCCTCGTGAGCATGGAAGACGTGACCGACGCCATTGAGAACAAGGGCGTCAAGGCCGAAGACATCAAAAAGGCCGCCAGGGAGGCCAATCCCGGCTGCCGCGTTAGCGTAACCGGCTTCTACAATAACAACGTCCATTACCTGATTGTGTCCCGCGTGTATCGCGACGTCCGCTTCGTGGGCGCCCCGCCGGCATCCCTCGGCAAGTTCGGCGGCGAAACCGACAACTGGATGTGGCCCCGTCACACCAACGACTTCTCCATGTTCCGCGTTTATGCCGACAAGAACAACATGCCTGCCGATTACAGCGTGGACAACGTTCCCTACAAGCCCGCCCGCAGCCTCAAAATCGCCACGGGAGGCGTGAAGGAGAACGATTTCGCCATGGTCATGGGCTACCCCGGCCGCACCCAGCGCTACCAGACCGCCGCCCAGCTCAAGGAGATGATCGCCACCAACCGCATCCGCATCGACGCCCGCACCGTCCGCCAGGACATCATGTGGGAAGCCATGTGCGTCGACCCTTCCGTCCAGCTCAAGTATGCCGACAAATACGCCGGCAGCGCCAACGGCTGGAAGAAGTGGCAGGGCGAGGAACTGGCCTTCGAGAACCTGAACATCATCGGCCGGGAAGAAGAGAAAGAGGCGGCCCTGAAGGCTTGGATCGAGGCCTCGCCGGAGCGCAAGGCCCTCTACGGCACCCCCATTGAGGACATCGCCGAGTACGTGGAGGAAAACAAGGCCGGCAACCGCGCCATCACCCTCCTCACCGAGGCCCCGCTCAGGATCGAGCTGGCAACCCTGGCCGCCGGAGCCTTCCGCTCCTTGTCGGCCGATATTCCCGCCGATGCCGACACCACTGCCCTTCTCCTGCAGGCCGTGGATGCGATGAAGGACCAGTACCGCGACTACGTGGAGCCGCTGGACCGCAAGGAGGCGGTGGCGCTGCTGGAATTCTACCGGAAAAACGCCCGGCCGGAGGACTACCTGGCAGGGCTCTCCGGCGGCGACTTCGCCACGCTGGACATCCCCGCCTATGTGGACTCCCTCTTCGACAACAGCGTTTTCACCTCGTACGAAAAGGCCCTGGAAGCGGCGGCAAAGGGATTTTCGGTCCTGGCCGAAGACCCGGCCGTGGAACTCTACAGCAGCGCCGTTGACGTGCTCATGAAATATTACCAGAAGCGGTACATGGGCAACGACGACAAGTATGACACCGCCCGCAAGCACTTCGCCGGCGCCCTCATGGAGTGGCAGAAGGGCCGGGCCATGTACCCGGACGCCAACTCCACCATGCGCCTCACCTACGGCAAGGTACTGCCCTACAGCCCCAAGGACGGTCTCAAGTACCTGCACTTCACCACCGCCAAGGGCCTCCTGGAGAAAGAAGATCCTAATAATCCCGAGTTCATCCTGCCCGCCGGCATCAAGAGCCTGCTGGAAGCCGGCGACTACGGCCGCTGGGCCGACAAGGACGGCACCCTGCACACCTGCTTCCTCACCAACAACGACATCACGGGCGGCAACTCCGGCTCCCCGGTGCTCAACGCCAGGGGAGAGCTGATCGGCCTGGCCTTTGACGGCAACTGGGAAAGCATGAGCTCCGACGTCATGTTCGAACCCGACCTCCAGCGCTGCATCTGCGTGGATATCCGCTACGTCCTCTGGCTGGTGGAAAAATACGGCGGCGCCCACAACATCATCAGCGAACTGACCTTCGCAAAGTAGGGTGGCAGCTAATCGCTTCCCTGTCAGGCGTTTACGTAAAATCCTCTGCGCTTTTTGCGCAGAGGATTATTTGTAAAGCGCTGTGTTTCAATCACTTGGCGGCCACCCTTGCAAGGCCAACCGCCGGCCACCAAACCGCCGGCCAATCCAACCCAAGCCAACCGCCACCCCCCCGGGCCGATCAGATGGCAGCGACCAGTTTGCGGGCCAGGTCCAGGAAGGCCTGGCTGTCCGGACGGTCCAGCAGGGCCGCGGGGGTTCCGTCATCGGCCCCTTCGCGGATGTCCTGCACCAGGGGAATCTGCCCCAGGAAGGGGATGTCCAGACGGGCTGCCATCTGCGCGCCGCCGTCCTTGCCGAACAGATAGTATTTCTCCTCGGGATGGGCCGCCGGAGTGAACCAGGACATGTTTTCCACCAGGCCGAAGATGGGCTTCTGCACCTGCGGATTCCGGAACATGTTGGCGCCGCGGAGGACATCGGCCAGGGCCACGGTCTGCGGGGTGGTCACGATGACGGCACCGCTCATGGGCACGTCGCCGATGAGGGAGATATGGATGTCGCCGGTTCCCGGAGGCATGTCGATGAGAAGGAAGTCCAGCGGGCCCCAGGCGGTTTGCAGGATGATCTGCTTGAGGGCGGTGGAGGCCATCGGCCCGCGCCAGATGAGGGCCTGGCCGGCCTGCGAGACGTGGCCCACGGAGAGCCACTTGACGCCGTATTTCTCCACGGGGATGAACAGGTTGGTGTTTTCGTCCTCGCCTTCCATCTCGACGGTGACGTCCTCGGTGGCGGTCATGGTGGGGATGGAGGGACCGTAAACGTCGGCATCGGCCACGCCCACGCGATAGCCCAGGCGCGCCAGGGCCACGGCAAGATTCACCGTGACGGTGCTTTTGCCCACGCCGCCCTTTCCGGAAGCGATGCCCACGATGTGGCTCACCTCCCGCAACTGCTCCAGATTGAACTCGATGCCTTTGGGCGCCGCTTTGGCGGGCTCCTTCACAACGGTGTCCACCTCGATGGCCGTGCCGCCGGGCAAATGCCGATACAGACAGGCCTGGACGGCCCCCACCAGGTAGTTCTTCAGGGGATCCGGCCGTTTGGGAAACGCCAGGGTGACATGTACTTTCCCCTCCTCAATCTCCATCTTTTCCACCAGCCCCAGCGCCACGACACTCCGGTCTTCCTTGCCGGGATGCTGCACTTCCTGCAGCCATTGCAATATTTCGCTCTGATTCATGTTTTCGCTATTGTCCTGCAAAAGTACGAAAATCTTGCCAGTATTCCAACGCTGCCGGGTGGCTGGCAAGTTCCTGAAATACAATGCTTTACGCAAAATCCTCTGCGCAAAAAGTGCAGAGGATTATACACAAACGCCTGACAATAAAGCAGTTACCGGCCACCAGCACCTTAGTCTGACGCGCCAGGGGTGGAACGGATAAAGGCCAGGGCCAGCGCCAGCAGCAGGAGCGCCAGCAGGCCGATGGAGGCAATGCGGGAGACCGTGGCGCCCGTCCGGTAGCTGTCCGGCAGGAAGGTCATCACCACCTCGTGCTCGCCGGCGGGCAGCAGCGCTGCGCGGAGCGTCCAGTCGGCCCTGATGAGTTCCAGGGGCTGCCCGTCCACGGTGGCGTGCCAGCCGTTGGGGTAATACACCTCCGAGAACACGGCCAGGCGGTCCCCTGCGGCGCTGTACGTGTAATGCAGCTCGTTGGGAGCGTAGGAGGTCATCCGGATGGAATCGGAATCTTCACTTTGTTCAGAATGGGAACTGCCGTCCTGGGCGCCAGCGAAGGATTTGCCCACCACGGCCGTGGTCCGAAGGTCCACCTGCCCCAGCAGGGCGATTTCCTCATCGGGGGTGGCGGCCACGGCGACGCTGTCCACAAACCACGCAGGGCCGAAGGCGGCGTCGTTCACCAGCGGCGGATAAGCGCCGTCCAGCACCACGTAGCGGGTGTTGAGGGCGTTGAGAACCGGCGTTCCGGCGGCCATCCACGCCTCCGCTTCTTCCAGCTCGGCGCCGCCGTTCAGCTGCTTGTACAGGCCGTTGATTTCACCGGTCAGGTAGTGCTCGATGAGGTCTTGGTAGCGCTGCAGCTTGGCCGGGGAATAGCCGCCCACCGACTTGTGGTGATAGGAAGGGACGGAAGAGTTGAACACGTTCACCGTGAGGTCCAGGACGCGGTAGTGCGGGTCCTTGTCGGCCTTGATAATCTGGTCCACGGGGCGCTCGGCGAAGGGTTTTCCGAAGTCCTTGGGCGTGGTGAAATGGCTGGCGTTGAGGTAGCGCCTGCCCGTGACGAAGAGGTTGGTGGCGCTGATCACGCAGATGATGACGGCCGCCACCCATTTGCGCCCGACCCCGGCGAACGCTTTCGCATGCTCCGTCTGCCCCTTGGGAAGATAGGCCCACAGGAGCAGGAGGGCCGATGCGGCAATCAGGACGAAGGACAGGAGGGCATCGGCCCGGAAGAGGGCGATGCGGTCCTGCACCAGGGCCTCCACCAGCACATCCTGCATGCCGGCGTCGGAGGCGCTTTCGAAATTGCCGAAGAGTCCGGGGGCCAGCCAGCACAGCAGCGAGAAGCCGCCCGTGAGGCCAAAAGCCCACCAGAAAGCCTTCAGAAAGCGTTTTTTGTCGTACTCTCCCCGCACGATGCGGTCCAGGGTCACAAAGCCCAGCATCGGCAGGCTCAGCTGCAGCACCACCAGCGCCATGGACACCGTGCGGAACTTGTTATACAGTGGCAAAACCTTGAAACAGAAGGCGGTAAAAGCCATGAAATGGCTGCCTACGGCCATGAGGACAGCCAGGATTGTCGCCGCCAGGAGCCACCATTTCTCGCGCCCCCGGTACAGGCCCAGGCCCAGCACAAAGAGAAACAGCGTGACGGCGCCCATGTACATGGGTCCGGCGGTAAACGGCTGCGGGCCCCAGTACATCGGCAGTTGTTTGGCCATCTCCTTGAGGTTCTTCTGCCCCGCCTGCCGCAGCAGCTTGATGGTGGCCGATTTCTCCGGATTCACCGCTCCGGCCGATGCCCCGCCGTTGAAGTCGGGAATCATCAGGTTGGGAAGCTCTTCCCAGCCGTAGCTCCAAGCAGTGGCATAGTCCAGATCCAGGCCCTCTGCATTGGCGCCATCCTTGGACAGTTCGGAGCCGCCCCGCATGGTCTGCGGCGTGTATTTGGCCAGCGGAAGCAGCTTGTTCACATTGGTGGCGATGCCGGCGCCGCCCAGCACCAGCAGCAGGAGCGATGCCATGAGAAACGGCTTCCAGGCCTTTGTCCGGATGGTATGAACCAGCTCCACCAGCGCATACAGCAGCACCATAATGGCCAGATAGTAGGTAATCTGCTGGTGGTTGGCCTTGATTTGCATGCTCAGCGCCAGGCCGAAAAGGGCGGCGCCGAGAAGGGTTTTCCAGGGCTCAGGGCAGGCTTCAGAACGACAAGAACGATAGGTATAAACCAGCGCGGCCAGCACCCAGGGCATGAAGGCGATGGCCTGCATCTTGGTATTGTGCCCCACCTGGATAATCTGGAAATTGTAGCTGCAGAAGGCGATGGCCACGGCGCCGCCCAGGGCAACCGTCCAGTTCACCCCCAGTGCCAGGAACAGCAGGAAGGCCCCCAGCAGCGCAATGAACAGGTAGGTGGCCGGCCGCTTTCCGGTGAGGAGCCCGTCGTAAATCCACTGGGTGTAATCCCCCTTGTTCTGCGTGGAAATGGCCGTGGTGGGCATTCCGCCGAACATGGAATCCGTCCAGTAGGTGGGGTTGTCCGGGTGGGCCTTGTTCCACTCGGTCATCTCGTGCGACATGCCCACATAGCCGGAGATGTCGCTCTGGTTCACGATTTTACCGTCCAGAACTTGCGGCACAAAACCGTAACTCAGCGCCAGGAACAGGGCGATGGCGCCCAGGCCGACGGCGATATTTTTCACGATACTTTTCATGCTGTCATCTTGGTGCTGCTATCGTCCCAAAAACTGGGACGTTAACAGCATTTTAAGGGTTTTTTGCTGCTATCGTCCCATTTTTGGGGACGATGGCGACACTTTCCAACAAAGCGGCCAGGGCATGGGCCGTGGCGCGGCGGGAGTAGGGGCCGATATTCCCGGCCGTGGCGGGAACGCCTCCGGCAAGGTGCTGCTTCCAGGCATCGGCCAGGAAGGTGCGGAGGCCGTCGGCATCGGCCCAGTCAAACGTGGCACCGGCGGCGGTTTCCGTGAGCACGCGCGCCATGGCACCGTCCCTCTGGCCGATGCCCAGCACGGGCCGCCGGGCCGCCAGGTACTCGAAAAGTTTCCCGGGCAGGATGGGGCGGTACTGGGGGTCGTTCCTGAGGGGCAGCAGCAGCACCGAGGCGCCGCGCTGCTCGCGGACGGCCGTGGCGTGGTTGCAGTACCCGAGCGAAATCACATTGTCGATAAGCCGATGGGCGTTAATGGCTTCCAGCACCTCCCGGTCCACTTTTCCGGAGAGGCGCAGACGCAGGGCAGCCCGCAGCTGCGGGTCTTCGGCCGCCATCTCTCCCAGCACTTTCCAAAGCACGAGGGGGTTGCCGTCGGCCGCAAACAGGCCCGTGTGCACCAGGTTGAAATGCCCGTCCGGTTCCGGGGGCGCTCCGGCGAAATCTTCCTCGTCGTATCCGTTGGTGATGCAGGCCACCGGCGTGCGGGTCTGGGCCTGGAACTCCTCCTGTACAAGGGGGGTGCAGGCCAGGACGGCGGAGCTTTCGTCCAGTACCGACTGCTCCATCGCGCGGAGGCGGCGCCAGACAAAGGCGCTCATGGGCAGGTGTTTCAGGTAGTACATCCGGCTCCACGGGTCGCGGAAATCCGTCACCCACGGGATGCCCAGTTCCCGGTGAAGTTTCCGGCCGATCAGGTGAACCGAGTGCGGCGGCCCCGTGGTGACGATGGCGTCCACCGGATGCTCTTTCAAGTATTCCCTGAGGCGTTTCACGGAAGGGCGGACCCAGCCAACGCGCGGGTCCGGAACAAAGAGGTTGGCGCGGATCCAGAGGCTCAGCCGCTGCTTGAAGGACTTGGGGCCTGAAGAGATTTCCGTCACTTCGGTGCTTGTGGCGCCGGTGAGGCGGCGATAGGCGGCATACGGCTCCCAGATGGGGCCGCGGAGCACCTCCACATTGGAGGGGACTTCCTTCCTTAAAGAAGGGTCCAGCGAGGGGTAATCGGCCATTTCGGGGGCCCAGACGACAGGCTCCCAGCCCTCGGCGGGCAGGTATTTCACAAACTTCACCCAGCGCTGCACGCCCGACCCCCCGGACGGGGGCCAGTAATAGGCTATGACCAGCACGCGTTTCATAGGCCCAGTTCTTCTTTCATGGCCCTGAGCAGGTCGAAGGCCTGGAGCGGAGTGAGGTTGTTCAGGTCCGCCGCCTTCAGGCGGTCTCTCAGGGATTCCAGCAGGGGGTCGTCCAGCTGGAACATGGAAAGCTGGAGGGAGCCGTCCTTCTCCACGTGGCCCGCTTTGGTGGTGTGCGGCCTCACGGGGGTAAGCGCCCCTACGGCGTCCAGTTTCCCGCTGTTCTCCAGGGCTTTCAGCGTGCGTTCGGCACTTTCCAGCACCGGCTGCGGCATCCCGGCCATGCGGGCCACGTGGATACCGAAACTGTGCGCCGTGCCGCCTTCTTTTATCTTGCGGAGGAAGATCACCTCCCGGCCCACTTCCTTCACCGTCACATGGAAATTCCTGACGCGCGGGAACAGGCCCTCCAGGTCGTTCAGCTCGTGGTAATGCGTGGCAAAGAGCGTCTTGGCGCCCTTGCCGTATTCGTGAATGTACTCCACGATGCCGCGGGCGATGGACATGCCGTCGTAGGTGGACGTTCCCCGGCCAATCTCGTCCAGCAGCACCAGCGAGCGGCTGCTTAAATTATTGAGGATCATCGCCGTCTCCAGCATCTCCACCATGAACGTGGATTCTCCGCGGGAGATGTTGTCCGTGGCGCCCACGCGGGTGAAAAGTTTGTCGAACCAGCCGATATGGGCCTCGGCCGCCGGGACGAAGGACCCGCACTGGGCCATCAGGACGATGAGGGCGGTCTGCCGCAGGAGGGCGCTCTTACCGGCCATGTTGGGACCGGTGAGGATGATAATCTGCTGTTTTTCGCCGTCCAGATACACGTCGTTGGGGACATATTCCTCTCCCGGCGGCATCAGCGTTTCGATGACCGGATGCCGGCCTTCCCGGATGTCCAGCGCCTTGCCGCCGTTCATGTCCGGCCGACAGTAATGGCGCTCCATGGCCTGCTGGGCAAACCCGGAGAGCACGTCCACCTTCGCGAGGATGCGGCTGTTGCACTGGATGTCGGGAATCTGCTGCCGGATGCGGCCGATGAGCTCTCCGTAAAGGCGGGTCTCGATGGAATAGATGCGGTCTTCGGCCGTGAGAATCTTCTCTTCGTATTGCTTGAGCTCTTCGGTGATGTAGCGTTCCGCGTTCACCAGGGTCTGCTTCCGGATCCATTCCGGGGGCACCTGGTCCCGGTAGGTGTTGCGCACCTCGATATAGTAGCCGAAAACGTTGTTGTAGGCGATTTTGAGCGAGGCGATTCCGGTGCGTTCGGCCTCCCGCTGCTGCATTTGCAGGAGGTAGTCCTTGCCGCCGGCGCTCATCCGGCGCAGTTCGTCCAGCTCGGCGTCCACCCCTTCGGCGATTACCGGCCCCTTGCCAATCTGGACGGCCGGTTCCGCGTCCATGACCCGCACGATTTCCTGCAGCAGCCGGTCGCAGTTGCGGAGGCCTTTCAGCAGTTTGGAGAGGGCCTCGGATCCCTGCAGCCGTTCCTTGACGGGCCCGGCGATGGCCAGGCCGCGGGAAAGCTGCATCACCTCGCGCGGGAAAGCCTTTCCGTTGGCGATGCGGCCCAGGATGCGCTCCATGTCCCCGATTTTTCCCAGATCCAGCTGCGTCTGTTGCAGGATTTCGGGCTGTTCGGTAAAGTATTGTACGATATCGTACCGGGCATTCAGTTCCTTGAGGTCCAGGATGGGCATGGCCAGCCAGCTGCGGAGCATGCGGGCGCCCATGGGGCTGGAACACTTGTCCAGCGTCTGCACCAGCGAGACGCCGCCCTCTCCGGCTGCGCTTTGGAACACCTCCAGGTTGCGCAGGGTGAAACGGTCCATCCATACGAACTTGGCCTCGTCGATGCGGCCGATGCTGCAGATGTTCCTGAGCCCGGCGTGCTGCGTCTGTTCCAGATACACCAGCAGGGCCCCGGCGCTGCAGATTCCCAGGGGATACGGGTCGATGGCAAAGCCCTTGAGGCTGTCCACCTGAAACTGGCGCCTGAGGCGCTCCACGGCGGCATCGTACACGAACGCCCATTCGTCGATGGATGTGGTGTAGAAGTCTCCGAAACGCTCTTTCAGCCCCTTCTCGTACCCCCGCTGAACCACCAGTTCCTTGGGCTTGAGAGAGCCCAGCAGCGTGCCGATGTAATCCAGCGTCCCCTGCGCCACCTGGAACTGTCCGGTGGACACGTCCAGGAAAGCGGCCCCGCAGCGGTCCTTTTCCACGGTGAGCCCGCAGAGGTAGTTGTTCTCCTTCTGTTCCAGCATCCCCTCACCGAAGGAAATGCCCGGCGTAACAATTTCCGTTACACCGCGTTTGACCAGTTTCTTGGTGAGTTTGGGGTCTTCCAGCTGGTCGCAGATGGCCACTTTGTAACCGGCCCGGATCAGTTTGGTGAGATAACCTTCTATGGCGTGGTGCGGGAAGCCGGCCATGGGGATGGGCCCCTTGTCTCCGTTGGCTTTCTTGGTGAGCACCAGACCCAGCACCCGGGAGGCCGTCACGGCGTCGTCCGAGTAACTTTCATAAAAGTCTCCCACCCGGTAAAGCAGCAGGGCTTCCGGGTGTTGCGCCTTCACCTCGAAAAACTGTTTGATGAGGGGGGTGTCTTCCGCAATCTTTGCCATAATTCCAGGATAATTTACAAAGATAGCAAAAAATTTATGACAGCAGATTGGAAAGGAAGACCACCACAATGCCCACGGGGGCCAGGTAGCGAATCAGGAAATATACCAGGGGGAAGATGCGGCGGTTGCGGGTGCCGCCGTTCGTGAGCTCGTTCCTGACATCGGCCTTGGACATTTTCCAGCCCACGAAGAGGGTGAACAGAATCCCGCCGAAGGGCATGAGCCAGTTGGAGCACAGCTGGTCAAACAAATCGAAGATGACGGAAGACAACGAGCACAGCACCCCCAGCACCCAGGTGCCCAGGGCCAGAACCAGGGTGCTTCTCCGCCGGTTCCAGCCTTTTTCTTCCACCAGATAGGCCACACCCACTTCCAGCAGGGAAATGGAGGAAGTAAGGGCGGCGATGAGGATGCTGAAGAAAAAGAGGATGGAGACCACGGCTCCGGCCCATCCCATCCGGCTGAAAATGTACGGCAGGGTGTCGAACACCAGGCCGGCGCCTTCCTCCGGCTGGATGCCGGCGGCAAAGACGGCGGGCATCACGGCAAAGCCTGCCAGCAGGGCGAACAGCAGGTCGAAAAGGGCCGTGTAATTGCCCGAAGACACGATATTCTCTTCTTTTCGCATATAGGATGCATAGGTGAGAATGGTTCCCACCCCCAGCGACAGGGAGAAGAAGGCCTGCCCCATGGCCGTGGCCACCACGCGGGCGTCTATCTTGGAGAAATCGGGCTTTACCATGTATTCCACGCCTTTCCAGGCTCCGGGCAGCGTGAGTCCGTAGATGACGATGCCCACAATGAGCACAAACAGCATGGGCATGGTGATTTTGGTGAATTTTTCAATTCCTTTCGTCACGCCCAGGAGGATGATGCCGGCGGTGAGGGCCATGAAGACGGTATGGGTAATCAGCGGCTCCCAGGTGGAGGCGATGAATCGGCCGAAAATGCCGGACGTGTCCCCCATGAAGCGGAAGGAACAGGCTTTCATGAAATAATCCACCGCCCAGCCGCCTACCACGCTGTAGTAACTCAGCAGCAGCAGGGGAGCCCCCACGGTCACCAGTCCCAGCCACTTCCAGCGGGTGCCGGGCGCCAGCTTCTGCATGGCACCGAAGGTATTGCTTCCGCTCCGCCGGCCGATGACGGCCTCGGCCATGAAAATGGGCAGGGCCAGCAGGGCGCAGGCGGCAATATAAACCAGGACAAAGGCCGCACCGCCGTTCTGGCCCACCAGATAGGGGAACCGCCAGATATTGCCAAGGCCGATGGCGCTTCCCGCCATGGCCATAATCACCGCCAGGCGGCCGCCGAAATTTTCTCTTTTTTGCATATCGTTCGAATACACATACCCGTTTGCAAAGATAGCGATTTCTTCTTATTTTTGTAGTATGCAACAGTACCTGGACCTTTTAACACATATCCGGGAGCACGGCGTCATGAAGCAGGACCGCACCGGAACGGGCACGCAGAGCGTGTTCGGCTATCAGATGCGCTTCAACCTGGCCGAAGGCTTTCCCCTTCTCACCACCAAGAAGGTGCATCTGAAATCCATTATTTACGAGCTTCTGTGGTTCATCGCCGGGGACACCAACGTAAAATATCTCCAGGACCACGGCGTCACCATCTGGGACGAGTGGGCCGACGAAAACGGTAACCTGGGTCCCGTATATGGCCATCAGTGGCGCTCCTGGCCCGCACCGGACGGCCGCAGCATAGACCAGCTCTCGCAGGTAATCGAAACCATCCGGCGCAACCCGGATTCCCGCCGCATGCTGGTGACGGCCTGGAACCCCGCCGAGGTGGACCGGATGGCCCTTCCGCCCTGCCACTGCCTGTTCCAGTTCTATGTGGCGGAGGGGAGGCTCTCCTGCCAGCTGTATCAGCGCAGCGCCGACGTGTTCCTGGGCGTCCCGTTCAACATCGCCTCGTATGCGCTGCTCACCTTAATGATTGCGCAGGTGTGCGGCCTCCAGCCCGGCGAGTTCATCCACACCACCGGAGACACCCATCTTTACAGGAACCACTTCGAACAGGTGGCCCTGCAGCTTTCCCGGCAGCCCCGCAGGCTTCCCGTGATGAAGCTGAATCCGGACGTCAAATCCGTTTTCGACTTCAAGTACGAGGACTTCACCCTGGAAGGATACGACCCCTGGCCCGCCATCAAGGCCCCGGTGGCCGTCTGACCCCCCGTCACCCTGACCCTCCTGTCATTCTGAACGAAGTGAAGAATCTTTTATAAGTAAAGTATGGAAAAATGTTTGATCGTCGCCGTGGCCGACAACTGGGGCATCGGCATCAAAAACCAGCTTCCGTGGCACATCTCGGAAGACCTTAAATACTTCAAAAACACCACCAGAGGCTTCCCGGTCATTATGGGGCGCACCACCTATTTCTCCTTGCCCTTCCGCCCCCTCAAGGGCCGCAAGAACATTGTGCTGAACCTGGGCGGAGACCCCATCCCGGAGGTGGCCTGCGTCTATTCCTTCGACGAGGCCTACAAGGAGGCCGAAAAGACGGGAGCCGAAAAGTGCTTCGTCATGGGCGGCGCCTCCGTGTACCGTGCCGCCATGCCGGATATGGACAAACTCTACGTCACCCACGTACACACCGTCCTGGACGACGCCGACGTATTCTTTCCTGAAATCGACCCCGCCGTCTGGGAGCGCGAAAGCACATCCGAAACCCACACCGATCCCGAGACAGGCTTCACTTTTGAATTTGTCATTTACCGCAAAAAACACAAAGCCATGATAACCAAAGAACGCTGGGGCACCTCGCCCGACGGGAAGGAAATCTTCCTCTATACCCTCAAGAACACTTCCGGCGCTTATGTGAAACTTTGCAGCGTGGGGGCGGGCATCGTCTCCATCGTGGTTCCCGACCGGGACGGCAAGTTGGACGACGTCGTGATCGGCTACAAGAGCGCCAACGACTATTTTGCCGACGGCCCCTGCTCCGGAAAGGTGCCCGGCCGCTTTGCCAACCGCATCGCCAAGGGCAAGTTCACCCTGGACGGGGAGGAATACACGCTGCCCGTCAACAACGGCCCCAACCATCTGCACGGTGGCCCCGAGGGCTTCCAGAACCAGGTTTGGGAAAGCCGCGTCGAGGGCGATTCCGTGGAGTTCCTCTACTATTCGGCCGACGGAGAGGCCGGCTACCCCGGCAACCTGAAGGCCGTGGCCCATTACACCTGGGGAGAGGACAATTCCCTCAAACTCATCCTGACGGCCCAGACCGACAAACCCACCGTGGTGAACCTCACCAACCATGTCTATTTCAACCTGGACGGAGAGGCTTCCGGCAGCGTCCTGAACCACAAACTGGAGCTCAACGCCTCCCAGTGGCTTCCCACCGACGAAACCCTCATCCCGCAGGGAGAACCGCAGGACGTGGCCGGCACCCCCATGGACTTCGTGGAGGCCAAGCCCATCGGCCGGGACATCCAGGCCGATTTCCCCGCCCTCAAATACGGCAAGGGCTATGACAACTGCTATCTGATTGACGGCGCCATGCCCGGCCAGCTGAGCCCGGCGGCAGAACTCTGGGGCGCCTCCTCCGGCCGCCACCTGGAGGTTCTCACCACCCAGCCGGCGGTGCAAATCTATACCGGGAACTGGCTCAAGGGCTGCCCGGAGGGCAAATCCGGCCGCGCCTACGAGGACTACGACGCCGTGGCCATCGAGTGCCAGCACTGCCCCGACTCTCCCAATCGGCCCGATTTCCCCACCACCGTCCTCCGCCCCGGAGAAGTCTTCGAAGAAGCCATCATCTGGGCCTTCGACGTCTGCTAAACGCCCATGGCCCGGAAAAACTGCTCGGGCGTACAGTCTTTCAGGAGCACGGTCTTGTCCTTGTCCAGCAGGTACAGGGAAGGCAGGGCGCGCACGTTGTACAGGAGGTCGGTGCGGATGGCGAAGTCCGGATCATAGCCGTTGATCCAGTCTTTGGGATAGTCCGGAATGCGGGCCTTCCATAGGGAGATGTCCTTGTCGATGTAAATGTCCACCACTTTCAGCCGACCGCTTTTGATGGCCTTGGAAAGGGCTTCGACGGCGGCTATGGACTGCTGGATTTCCTGGCAGGCCCGGCAGTCGGGATTCCCGAAAATCAGGAGGGTGAGGTCTGCGTCTATGCCGTACAGGGTGCGCCTGCGGCCTTCGGTGTCGATGAAAGAAAAATCGGCCGCCGGCGTTCCGGGACGGTTCAGCGCACAGGTTTCGGCCTCCCACTCGTAGCGCTTCCTGTCCGTGGCCGATACCCGGCCGGAGCCCGCCAGCCTTTTCACATAGGAAAGGTACAGCAACTCGCTTCTGACGGGGGAGTTGGGGTCGTAGAAATACTTGGAAACCAGCGCGTTCAGTTTGTCGAAAAGATTTGCGGACGGATGCGCTTCCTGGAAACCGTCCATGCGCCCGAACAGGTTTTCCAGGGCCTTTCCGCCGTCTTCGGGCGTCACTTGCTGCAGCATTGTCGCGAAGACTCCCATCTGTTCTTCCACCTCTCCGAAAGGAACCCCGTTGATGTGGAGGGAGTCGGAGAAATACAGGCTGTCCGGGGCCGTGAAAGGGTCCCAGTAGTGCTGCACCAACCAGCTTATGCGCTGATTCGGGTCCTCAAGCATGATGGGAATCACGGCAGCGGGAAAAGCGCGGGGCTCCGCCTTGGATTCCGTTGTCTTTTTGGGCCCGCAGGCCGCCAGGCACAGCAGGCAGGCCAGGCCGATGACGATTCTTTCTTTCATACTGTCGGCAAATGTAAGGAAAAAACCGTAAATTTGCGCAGTATGAGACGAACGGTTCTGACAGCAACTCTCCTTCTCCTGGCGGCCCTTCCCGTGAAGGCGCAGTTCTACCTGGCCGGCGACGATCCCGGGCACCTTCGCTGGAACACCATTGAGACGCCCCATTATCAGCTCATTTACCCTGTCGGGACAGACTCATTGGCCCGCACGTACGGCCGGCTGCTGGAGCAGTTCCGCGTGCCTCTCGGCCGGAGTTACGGTCTCACGCCGGGCGAAGGCCAGCGCCGAAAGATGCCCGTGGTGCTGCACCCCTTCAACCCTTATTCCAACGGCTCCGTAGGCTGGGCCCCTTCCCGCATGGACCTTTATACCATGCCCGAGATGGACGGGGCGGATCCGGAGCCCTGGGCCGTCCAGCTGGCCTCCCACGAACCCCGTCACCAGGCCCAGTTCCAGCAGGGCAGCCGGAAATACTTCAAGCTGTTCAACGTCCTCGCAGGGCAAATCTGGAATCCCGTCGTCTATGAAACCTTCCTGGGACTGTCTCTGGGAGAAGGCGACGCCGTGTCGGCCGAAGCCGGCCTGTGGAAGGGAACCCGCGCCCGCACGGCCGATTTCCTGAATTATTACCAGGTGGCCCTGGACCGGGGAGATTACCGCAACTGGTTCCGCTGGCGTTATGGCTCCTACAAGCACTTTACGCCGGACTATTACACGGTGGGCTATCTCGCCGTGGCGGGTTCCCGCTATCTCACCGACAACCCCTTCATCATGAAGGAGACGGCCGAAAACGGCCGCCGGAAGCCCTGGCTCCTGTCATCGGCCTTCCGCAGCACGATGAAGAAAAACACCGGACAGTCGTTCAATGCCACGTTCCGCGAAATCCTGGACACCGTGAACGCCCATTGGCGGGCCGATGCCGTCGCCCGTGCCCCCTTCCAGCCCATGGAGCAGATTACCCGCACGGAAGCGTTCCCGGTGGATTATGCCACCCCGCAGATGGCGGAAGACGGAACCATCTATGCCCTTCGGGAAAGCTATCTCCGACCGGCCGAACTTGTCTCCATCCGGGACGGGAAGGTGAAGCACCTGATGGATTTTCCCTCCATGCGGACGTTCCTGTTCTACGAGGGGGTCAAAAACCGCCTCTACTGGTCGGAGAAGCGGCTGGACGCCCGGTGGAAACTTGCGGGCTCGTCGGCCGTCTGTTACTATGACATCGCGGCCGGAAAAGCGCACGACCTGGTTACCGGGCACTATTACGATAATCCCCAGCCCTCTCCGGACGGCAGCCTTCTGGCGGTGTCCGAGAACCGGCCGGAAGGGGAAAACTATGTGACGCTGCTATCGACGGACGATGGCAGCGCCGTCCGCCGTACGCGTGTCCCGGACGGCATCCAGGCCTTGGAATTCGCCTGGCTGGAGGGGACCGTCTATCTTTCCGGCGTATCGGTCGGCGGATACGGCATTTACCGGATCACGCCGGAAGGAACCTGGGAAGAGGTGCTTGCTCCCGCCATTCAGAAGGTGGTGAACATGGGTAGCGGGGAAGGCTGCGTGGAATGGGTGTCGGACCGCACGGGCGTCAATGAGTATTACCGGTACGATCCTTCGGAGAACCGCCTGCTGCAGATGACGTCCAGCCGCTACGGCTGCACGGCCCCCGTTTCGGACGACCGCTTCCTCTATACGGTCTCCCAGACGCCGGAGGGGATGATGCTGTACCGTACCCCCGTGGACAGCCTCCGGCCCCGCGAAGTAGCCTTTGCCCACGTCCATTCCTATTTTTTGGCCGACAACCTCCGCGCACAGGAACAGGCGCTGGGTCCCCTGCCGGACCTTTCCTCGGCCGTTCCCATGAGCGCCCCCAGGCGCTACCATAAACTGCTGCATCCCTTGCGCCTGCACTCCTGGCTGCCGCTTTATGTGAATTACGACGCGGTGAAGGAAGGCAGCATGGACTTCTCTTATAAAACGGCGTCCCTGGGCCTCAGCGGCTTTTTCCAGAACACGCTGGGCACGCTTTCCGGCATGGTTGGATACGGCCTGCACCGCAGCCCGGACAATCCGGAAAACTGGCGCAACGCCTTCCATGCGCGCCTGGTCTATACGGGCCTGTACCCCGTTTTTGAAGCCAGCGTGGATGTGGGGGACCGCCGCGCCCGCCAATACTTCCTGAACAATTATGACCAGGTGCTGTTTGTAAACCAGACCTTGGGCGCCTTCCTGCGGAAAGACCCTCTGGTGGAGGCCACCCTCCGCGCCTATATCCCGTTAAGCGTCAGGCGATATGGCGTAACCTACGGCTTTGTCCCCCAGTTGAGTTACACGCTTTCCAACAATGGCCTGGCCACCGATCCGCTCACCTGGAAACTGTCCAGGCACCCCGTGCGCATGAAAACCCGCTGGCGTGTCACCGGCCAAACGGGCACCGACGAAACCGTGTTCATGCAGCAGCTCAAGGCTTCGGTCCGCGGCTATGCCGTACTTTCCAAAGGACGCAGCCAGGTGTATCCCCGGCTGGGTATCGGCGCGGAACTGGGCGCCAGTCTCCGGCCCGGCCTCACCCGCCAGTTCGCCCCCAACCTCTATGCCTATGTGTACGGCTATCTTCCGGGAATCTGGAAAACCCAGGGCCTGCGCCTCTCCGGCATGTACCAGCAGCAGGTGCACCGGGACATGCCCTTCTTCGGGGAACTCAGCGTGAACACGCTGCCGCGCGGTTTCGACCCGGGGGCCGCTTCGGCCTTCGCCCAGGCCAACCCCTGCCAGTGGAAGCTCACGGCCGACTACGCCATCCCCATCTATGTGGGAGACATCAACATCCCCGGCGTCGCCTACATCAAGAACTTCGTCCTCACCCCGCACGGGGACTTCACCGGATTCCAGAACGGCCATCTGTGGAGCGCCGGGGCCGATTTCACCGCCAACCTGGCCAAGCTCATCCTTCCCTTTGACGCTTCGCTGGGCGTTTCCTTCTCCTATCTGGGCGGCTCCTGGTACAAATACATGGACCAGGATAAACCCTGGTCTGTGGAATTGATTCTGGGGATGGACTTTTAGCGCATATTTTTCCTGCGTTCGTGCAAGATTTCGCCCTGTGCCGGATTTAAGGAGTGGGTATGAGAAGATTATTGTTATACATAATAGGGACCGTGGTGCTGCTTTCCGCCTGTATGCGTTCGAGCGACATTTCCACGGATGAGCCTTTTTCGACAATGTGCTCCTTTGACGAAGCGGCAGGTCCGGCCCCGGCCATCGTAACCGTGAAACAGGATGCCGACGGGGCTGTTTTCTTTCAGCTGGACGACAGCACTCGTGTTTACCCGGTCAACTACACCCTGCCCTACAAGGGCCTCCAGCGCATCATCTGCCGCCTTTCCCTGAACAAGGAACAGTCCCAGTGCTACATCCATTGGATGGACGGGATTGAGCGCGGAGACGTTACGACGCAGAATGCAACATCCTCGCCCATGCCGGACAGCCAATCGGCCGGCTTGGACGTCATAGACGACTGGATGACCGGCGTGGAGGACGGTTTCCTCACGGTCCATTATTCGGCCTGGTGGGGAGAGGGAAAAGTTTCGCACACCCTTTGCCTGTACCAGAGCCCCGGAGAAGAGAACACCTTCGAATTCACCCTGCTGCACAATGCCAATGGAGACAAGGCCCTGAAGCTGGGAGATGCGCTTGTTTATTTTGATATCGACCCCCTGCTTCCCCCTACGCAGGGAGAGTATAAGACGTTAATATTAAAATGGACCACCCTTGAGGGGAAGACTGCTGCAAAAGAATTCAAATACAGAAGCCGGCAGTGAACACAATCTGCTGGAGAAGCTCCGCCGCAGGGAACCCGAGGGAATGCATCTTTTCTTTGAGCGCTATGCCGGGTATCTTACGGCGGTGTGTTCCCGTTATGTCCCGGACCAGGCATCGGTCCAGGACATTCTGCAGGACGCCCTTCTGCAGATTTTCGAAGCTGTTCCGCGCTTCGAGTACCGGGGCGAAGGCAGCCTGAAGGCCTGGGCCGGGCGCATCACCGCGAACCGGGCGCTCAAATGGCTGCGGGCGCAGGGGCGGCTCCGCTTTGTGGAAGACCTTCCGGATCTGCCGGAAGAGGAAGTGGCCGATGTGCAGAAAGTGCCGCCGGCCGTTCTTCAGGGCTTTATCAAGGCCCTGCCGGACGGGTACAGGACGGTGTTCAACCTGGTTGTCTTTGAACAGAAATCCCATAAGGAAATTGCCGCGCTGCTGGGCATCAAGGAGGACTCGTCGGCCTCCCAGTTCTTCCGGGCACGGGCAGCACTGGCGCGGCAAATCAATCAATACTTGAAGGAACATGAGTAAAAAATGGACAGATTCCCTTCCTTCCCTCCTGGAGGGTTACGAGGAAGCGGCGCCGGAAGGGCTGTGGGACGCAGTCCAGGCCGGCATGGCCCCCAAAAAGCGCGCGGGTGCAGGGTGGTGGTATGCCGCCGGCGGCCTTCTGGCTGCCGCAGCGGTGGTCCTGGCCGTGTTCCTTTGGAAGCCTCGGGCAGAGGCGCCCGTCTCCGTCGTCCCCGGAGACCCTGTCGTCCAGGCCGATGAAAGAACGCTCCCGGTTCCCGACCCCGTCAGCCCCGTACTTGTTTCCGAATCCGTCAAGCCGGCACCGGAAGCCGCGCCGCACAAGCTGCCGCCCGCCCGTGGGCCGATTCCCGCGGCGCCCGTTCCCGCGGCGCCCCGACAGACGCAAAAGGAGCCCGAAACGCAACCGTCGCGCAAGCAAGCTTCCCCGGCGGAAGCGGAATCGACCCCAAATGCGCCTGCCGGAAGCCCGGCCGCACAACCGCCTGCCGGAAGCCCGGCCGCACAACCGGCTGCCGGACAACCGGCCCATCGGCCCGCCAAACATTCCGGCCGCGTGGCGGTGCAGTTCTCCACCGGAGCCTATCTGGCTCAGGCCCGCTCCTCCAGCAGCGGTTTTGGCATTCCCGTCAACCCCGGCATTTCGCCATCCTTCACCAAGGGATGGGGCGATGTCAACGTCTATATGCTCAGCCAGAACAGGGCCAGCGTAACGGAATCGGCCCACCGGCAAAACATCCGGCTCAGCCTGGGGGTGAGTTATGAATTCGCGCCCCGCTGGAGCATCGGCACGGGACTTACCTACACCTCCCTCCGCTCCGACTACAACACCGATTCCGGGGAATCCTCCGCCCATACCGTGCGGCATCTGTACTATCTGGGAGTTCCGTTCAATCTGCAATGGAGTGCTTTCCGGTGGAGGGATCTCAGCATCAACCTGAATGCCGGGCCGCTCTTCGAATGGGCGGTGGGCTCACGGGTGAATACGCAGACATACATCGGCGACCAGTTGTCTTCGCAGGTCGTCCAGACTCAGGCCGTAAAGGATCCGCGCTGGTCGCTCTTTGCCGGGGTAGGTGTTCAGTATCAATTGTTTAGGCATGGAGCCATTTTCCTGCAGCCCGGAGTCAGCTGGCACATCCCCGCCAACAACGGAGTGGAGTCGTATTATTCGGTCCATCCGGTTTCTCCGGAATTTACCTTTGGATACCGTTTCACTTTTTAAACGGTTTTTGTATCTTTACCCCTTGTGAAGAGGGCATTCCGTTATATCCTTGTATGGCTGGCAGTTCTGGCCGGTCCGTCCCTGTATGCGCAGTGGTCCGGCGGGCTGGACGCGTCCGGCGGCTTCGACTATATGCCGCAGCGGGACAAAGATCTGGACATGCCGCTGTACCGGTATTTTGGAAAAGGAACCGTCCGTGTGGGATACCGCTCCCCCAAATTTACCTGGACAGGCAGCCTCGGAGGCAATTATGACTACAGGGATACGGACACGTACCGGGCGTCCGTTTCCGGGTCGCATCTGAGTCTGGAAACCATCGGAGACGTGAAAAAGGGAGATTTCACCATAAAGGGAGGTACCACCCAGGGAATAGGGGTGGATTTCAAGAATGACTTCCATTGGCAGCCGACGCCCTCCCTTGCCTTCGATGCGTGGATTCGTTACCAGTACAAGGACGACAAGGGAAATACCACCACTTTCCGGATTCAGGGAGAAACGGGCGGCCAGGAGAAGGAGGACGAACTAAGCCACATCGGCCTTTATATGGAGAATCCGTTTTCCACGGAACACGGAGTGCAGGCCGGGACCCGCGTCCGCCATCAACTGGCCGGGCCCCGGAGAGTTCTCAATGGGGAAGTTTCCATAGACAACAAGTACCTGAGCCGATACAACACCTGGCTGCTGTACGAGGCGGATTCGCAGCACGAAAAGGACAACCGCATCTACCGGATAACCCCTTACACCGGCAATCAGGGATTCAAAGCCTCCATACATTATATGGACTCCGTGCTGCGGACCGGCCCTGTGCGACTGGTCATCGACCCGGGACTGAGGCTGGCCCTGGACAATACCCGCGACCGAAATTCCGGGGCCGTCCTGGAGGATATCAACAAGGAAATCTGGCGGGACAGCACCCGTCTTCGGGAAAACTTCAACTATCTCACCCTCAGGGCCGAACCTTATTTCGCGGCCGACCTGTCCTGGAGCAAACTGCGCGCCCACATCGACTATTCCCCCCAGTTGTATTTCCGTCGCCTGACAGATGAGGTGCACACCCAGAATCTCAATTTCGTCCGGCCTTATCCCGTAGGGTCGGGCTGGCTCAGTTGGACGTTCTCGCCCCAGCACAAACTCACTTTCCGGAACAACCTGTCGGTCAACCATCCTTCCTACATCCAAATTTGCTGGTATGAGCGTCACGGCAACTACCTCACCCAGATTTTCCGGGGAAAGGAAGATCTCAAATCGACCCACACCTTTGCCCTCGGCCTGGAATACGAGTTCAAGTACAAGCGTTTCCTTTCCACCACCAAATTGTCCTATTCGAGCCGGATGGACGAAGTGGACCAAACCTACACGCGGGAAGTCATCGAAGACCGGAATTACCAGGTGTTTACCTGGGTAAACGCCTCTGACAGCCACATTTACGGGGCCACTGAAATTCTGGGCTGGCGAGGCAGAAAGCTGACGGCCAACGTGGGAGTCACCTACAACGGCAACGTGCGCATGAACCGGGAATCCGGCCAGTTCAAGCGCAGTTTCGACTGGCGCGTCTGGGCCGATGCCACCCTCTCCCTCCCGAAAGACTGGAAGATAAGCGCCGACGTGAACTACCGCAGCAACGTGGCCACCTTCTTCACCATTTTCAAGCAGTACTGTGCGCTGAATGTCAAGGTGGAGAAAAAAATCGGCAAGGTGACCCTGTCCCTGAGCGGCCGCGACCTCCTGGACAACGAGACGGAAAAAAGTTACCTGTCGGCCGACCAGACCGAAATGTGGGCCGAAGTCACCCGCCTCAACCGCCGCGTTGTCATCCTCGGCGTCAACTGGAACTTCTGACGCTTTTGTCCAAAAGGCGTTTGACTTTTGAAAAAAGGATGATTATATTTGTATCTTTGTATGACACTAGCCCTTAACGCCCATGAAAAAAACTTATCAAAAACCGGAAGTTCTGATCATTGGCCTGTTGCCGCATAATAATGTGCTGCAGGCAAGTCTATCTACAGAGCCCCTCAAGCCGACTCCGAATCCCGGGGAATGGGAATCAACATCCTTACCCATCTTTTAAAAAGGAGAACGTTATGAAAAAGTCAAGAATCTTTCTTTTGTTGGTCATACCTGCAGCCATTGCGTGTAATTCTGTGGTTGAACTCGATTATCGCAAGCCGTTTGTGAAAGAGAACCAGGAACCCGAAGAGGCGGGCGAGATGGTTATCAAGGCAACGGTAGAAACGTCAGACACCAAAACGAGCCTTGACGGCACCGCCGTCAAATGGACGGCTGGCGATAAGATAAAGATATTCAATGCCTCCAATCCTTCCGGCGTAGAATATACGCTGTCGGATGGCGCCGGAACAACCCAGGCCACCTTTACCGGTACCGCTCTTTCCGGCGAAGGACCGTTCTATGCTGTTTATCCTGCAACTTCGGCATCGGCTTTGAGCGGCACTTCCATCAGCGTAACGCTGCCTCAGACACAGGTGCTTACCAAAAACAGTTTTGGAAACGGAGCCAACCTTGCCATCGCAAAGGTTAACGCCATGTCCGATCTTTTCTCCTTCAAAAATGCCTTGGGAGCCGTTTCCTTCACGTTGAATGCCGATCCTTCCCTGAAGGGAATCCGGATTCAGACCAAGGGAACGGAAGCTTTGAGCGGAACCGGCTCATTGAGTCTCAGCGGCGAAACCCCTTCCCTGTCCATGGATCCGGTTTCCACCGTGGAAAGCCAGGTGCTTTCTTTGGATGGAGCCGCCCAAACCGGACCGTACTATGTGATGTTGCCTCCCGGCTCGCTTACAAGCGGATTCATGGTAGAGTTCCGGAACACCGGCGACATGGTAATGGTGAAGGCCGCAAAGGCATCGGCAAAAAACGAAATCAAGAGGAACGAAATCCTGGCGATGCCGGCCTTCGATTTTACGGAACAAATCAAAGGAGCCTTCCTGGACAAGGCCTCCTTCGGCTATTTTGGCAATATCGGCATCTCCGGCTTGCTGGACGCCTTTGCGTTTGACAAGCTGACTTGCCAATATGCCGTGAATACCGTGGCGGCAACCTCCCGCTATGTCCGGGTGCAGAGTCTTCCGCTGGGCAAGTATTATGCGGTGCAAACTCCTTATAAGCTGGATTTGGGCGCGTCCTATGACGACGTGTCCGTAGAATCCGTCGTAGGGTCCACCTATACGGCCCCCGCCCCGGCCACTTACAAGGTCATCCGCAAGTCGGACGACGCCGCGTGGATGGTTTCTTCCGATATGCAGAAGGGTATCATTTTATTATTGGAGGACTAAGCAATGAAAAAAGTAATCATATTGACAATTTTGGCTCTTGCGAGCACGATGGCCTATGCCGGCCCCGTTTCCAAAGAGAAAGCCCTCCGCGTGGCCTCAAAGGTTTTTGCGGCAGAACCCGCAACCAAGGCGACTGCAGGGTCGGACAAGCTTACGGTTGTCTGGGACGGTGAATTTGAGAAGACAAAGGGCTCCACGGATCCTGCTTTTTATGTGATAACGCGTGAGAAAGGCGGCTTTGTGATTGTTGCCGGTAACGACAACGTCCAGCCTGTCCTGGGCTTCTCTTTCGAGAATCCCTTCAAGGTGGAAGACATGCCGGACAACGTCCGCTGGTGGATGGAGCAGATAAAAGCACATAGTCGTTCTGCAAGAAAACCGTCTCTGGAAATCCAGCAGCGCTGGGGCGCTTTTGAAGACACAAAGGCTTCTGCTTCTCCCATCAGCGATGCTGTCACCAACGAATATTTGGGATCTCGTACCAACGAGTGGGATCAGACCAATCCGGCGAATTATTATTGTCCGGACGTAGCCGGGCAGAGTTATACTGCCGTATGTGGATGCGTGCCATTGGCTGTCGCAGAAATAATGTCCTGGTTTGGCACTGCCAATATTTCTTCGGCCTCTGGGACCGTTCCTTCTTATTCTTATACGTCAGATAATCATGCTTCTGTAACGATTCCTGCTCATGAGTTGGGAACAGTGTATGATTGGGCAAATTTAAAAGCGCTCACAACCCCAAACGCTTTCCTTCAACAGATTAATCAATATACCGGTGCTTTTTATTCTTACGAAGAAATGTATCAGGTTTTGTATACTGGCGCAGCAAAAGGACATGTTACTCTTACTCCCTTGGGAGAAAATCTTGCCCATCTGGTTTATGATATAGGGACACTTCTTAAAGCCAAGTATAATGATGGCGTCGATTATACTGGAACTGGTTCAGTTACACAGAGTATACCTGCTCTTGTGGGTCCTGTTATGGGGTACAATAATACTGCCAGATTTGTAAGCAAAGATGGCTATACTGATAAACAGTGGACTGAAATGCTAAAAGCTCAGATTTCCCAGCATCCGATTATATATGATGGCGGCTCATCAGAAACGGGTAGTGCGCATGCTTATGTTGCTGACGGGTATGCAGAGTATGCTGGTGATACCGTACTCCATATCAATTTGGGCTGGGGTGGTCACAATAATGGGTATTACTATACAGATATCCAAAGTATTTTTGATGAGGAGCATGGTGCCCTCTTTGATTTTTACCCCAACCTTGCTGCCTCTACTCCGATTCCGGTTATGGGATATAGCAATCAATCAGGAGGAGGGATGCAATATACTAGTGGATACAATACGGGGACTTTAAATTTTACGTTGTTGAATATTCGCAATACAGGAAACGCATCCTTCAGCGGAGACCTTTATGCCGGCATACAGGAAGCCTCTGGAGAAGTGTCTTTTGTTACTCCTCCTTTAATGTCGACAACAGATTTGGGTACTGGTTGGGGCTGGAATGCTATTAGTCGTAGCGTCAGTTCAGCTACCCCGGCGCTGGGGCAGCAAATCAGTATGTATTATAAGGAATCCGGGAAAGACACTTATTATCCTTTTTCCTATGAGCCTAAAAAAGTTAATGGATTTATTGCCCTTCCCATTTTCCCGGCCGCATTCATCAAAACAAAGGCGTCGTACAGCGTGGGGGATTACTTCGTGTTCCAACTCACCAACCACAGTTACCAATATGATGCGGCAACGTGGACGGTGACCGATCCCGGAGGGACCAGCACCGACTACACGATGGATGATTACCGTGTTAAACTGAGCACCGCGGGAGAGTATAAAATCACAGTAAGTATTCCCGGGCAAGAAAAGGTAACCACATTCATCACCGTGAATTAGAATGAAACGCATTCTTTATCCTGTTGTATTCCTGCTGCTGGTCTCCTGCGGCAGGAATACCTTTCATACCGACTACCTTTCGCGCATGGAAGCGCAGAACGGTGCCCTGAAACCGTTCATGGCTTTGCCCGAAGGGGTATCGGCCCAGGAAAAAGAGGCCCTGGAGTTTCTGTACGCCTATATGCCCCTGGCCGATGTCACCGATTATCCGGCCGATTTCTATCTGCAGAACGTGCGCGCCAGCCTGAAGGCCCGTGAGGAAATGGGCTGGAACGTGCCCGAACGGGAGTTTCGTCACTTCGTGCTGCCGCTTCGCGTGAACAATGAAGACCTGGACAGCGCCCGCGTGGTATTTTACCGCATGCTGAAGCCGCGCGTGGAAGGTCTCTCGATGGAGGAGGCCATCCTGGAGGTGAACCACTGGTGCCACGAGATGATGACCTACCAGCCCTCCGACGGCCGTACGCACGCTCCGCTGGCCTCTCTCAAGAACGCCCTGGGCCGATGCGGAGAGGAATCCACTTTTTGCGTCGCCGCTCTCCGCAGCGTGGGCATCCCGGCCCGCCAGGTATATACCCCGCGCTGGGCCCATACCGAAAGCAACCATGCCTGGGTGGAAGCCTGGGCAAACGGCCGATGGCGCTTCCTGGGCGCCTGCGAGCCCGAGCCCGTGCTGGACCTGGGCTGGTTCAACGCCCCCGCCTCCCGTGCCATGCTCACCCATACGAAGGTGTTCGGCAAGTATGACGGTCCCGAGGAGGTCGTCCTCTGCACCCCCGGCTATACGGAAATCAACCTGATCGGCAATTATGCCCGGAGCGCCAAGGCCACTGTCCAGGTGAAGGATGCCGACGGCAAAGCCGTGCAGGGCGCCCGTGTGGACTTCTGCATCTACAACTCCTCCCAGTTCTTCCCGGCCGTGTCCAAATATACGGACGACAAAGGGGAGACCGCGCTGTCGGCCGGCCTGGGCGACATGCTGGCCTGGGCGTCCAAGGACGGAGCCTACGGCTTTGCCCGCGTCCGGTTCGGCAAGGACAAAAGCGTCAGCATAACCCTCGACAGCCCCGCGGGAGATCCGGTGAGCTCGCAGCTGATGGACATCGTGCCGCCTGCGGAGCAAGTGGTGCTACCCGAGGTGACGCCGGAGCTCCGCGCCCTCAACGACCGCAAGATGGCCTACGAAGACTCTGTGCGCAAGGCCTACATGGCCACGTTCCCTGACCGCGAGAGGGCCCGCCGCTTCGTGGCCGACTACGACCTTCCCGCCGAGGCGGTTCCCCTGGTGGAGGGCTCCTGCGGCAACCATGCCGTCATCACCCGCTTCCTCCTGGAGGCCGATGACAAGCCGCGCGCCGTGGCCCTTCTGGGCAGCCTTACCCGCAAGGACCTCTCCGACGTCACGCCGGCCGTCCTTTGGGACAGCTACAGCGCCGCCGAGTCCGTCCTGGCCCCGCGCATCGAGGGGGAATTCCTGACCCCGTATAAAATGTGGTTCCTCAGGAACATTCCGGCCGACCTCCAGGCCTCCTTCAAAGGTAACGCAGAGGCCATTGTGAAGTGGGTGGAAGAGAATATCCACGTGGACGAGGACCCCTTGTTCTGGGATATTCCCATCTCGCCCGTGGGCGTATGGAAGAGCCGGATGGCCAATCCCCGCTCCCGCGATCTCTTCACCATCGCCCTTGCCCGTACCTTCGGGGTGGAAATGCGCAAGGACCGCAACACCGGTTCGCTCCGCTTCGCCGGAGACAAGGCCGATGTAGCCACCGGCCACGTGGACCTCACCTTTACGCCCGTGGAGGGCGTTGACAAGCCGGAATATGGCCGTCACTATACGGTAAGCCGCATCGTGGACGGACAGATGCAGAGGGTCTTCCTGGGCTTCGGCGGGGAAGGCCGCCGCTTCGGCACGACCAACGACCTTCCGGAAGGGGACTACATCCTTACTTCCGGAAACCGTCTTTCCGACGGCTCCACCCCCGTCACCGTGACCCTTTTCCACGTATCGGCCGGCGAAAGCCTGGAAGTGCCCGTGGTCATCGAGACCGTGCTGGAAGAGCTGAAGGTGGAGGGCCGGTTCGAGCCCGGAAAACTTCTTAATGTGGCCGACGGGGGCTATTACGCCGCCGCCGTCCTGGACGTGGGCATGGAGCCCACCAACCATGTGCTGCACGACATTGCCGAGGAAAAGGCCGTCCTGGAAGCCTGGGGCCGCCCCATCTTCCTGGTGACCACCAGCCAGGCGCAGCTGGACCGCCTGCACGCCGAAATCGGCGAGGGCCGCTACGGCACCCTTCCTTCCACGGTGGTGTTTGTGCCGGACAACGGGGGAGACATCCTCCCGCGCCTGTGCAAGGACTTGAACCTCAGCGCAGAGCGGCTTCCGCTGGTGATTCTGGGGAATGCCGCCACAAAGGACGTCGTCTTCACTTCGCAAGGATATACTATCGGCATGGGAGCCCAACTGGCCGCCATCGCCCGTAAATTGGAAAAATAGATGAAAAAATTACTGCCGGGCCTCTGCGCCCTCGTTCTGCTGGCCTCCTGCCAGAACCATTTTATCACGGATGCGGATTTTCGCGCCACCGTCTCCCGGGACTACAAGGCCCGCATGGAGGCCCACGACAATGCCCTGAAGCCTTTCATGGCCCTTCCTTCGGAGGCGACGCTTCAGGAGAAGGAGGCGCTGGAATTCCTCTATGCCTATATGCCGCTGGCCGATGTCACCGACTATCCCACCGGTTTTTACCTGGAGAACGTCCGGGCCGCGCTGGCGCTCAGGGACCGCTGGGGCGTTCCCGAGCGGGAGTTCCGTCATTTCGTGCTGCCGCTGCGGGTGAACAACGAGAGCCTGGACAGCGCCCGCATCGTGTTTGCGCGTGAACTCATGCCCCGCATCGAGGGCATGTCCATGCAGGAAGCCATTCTGGAAGTGAACCACTGGTGCCACGAGAAAGTCACCTACCAGCCTTCCGATGCCCGCACCTCTTCGCCCCTGGCCCTCGTGTGCAATGCCCTGGGCCGATGCGGCGAGCAGTCCACCTTCTGCGTCACGGCGCTCCGCAGCGTGGGTATCCCGGCCCGCCAGGTATATACCCCGCGCTGGGCCCACACCGACGACAACCACGCATGGGTGGAAGCCTGGGCCGACGGAAAATGGTGGTTCATGGGGGCCTGCGAGCCCGAACCGGTCCTGAACCTGGGCTGGTTCAACGCCCCCGCCTCCCGTGCCATGCTCATGCACACCAAGGTGTTCGGCAAGTATGACGGCCCCGAGGAAGTGGTGTTGGAAAGCCCCAACTTCACCGAGGTGAACCTTATCGACAACTACGCCAAGACCGCCCGCATCGACTTTACCGTCGTGGATGCCGAGGAGGTCCCCGTAGAGGGCGCCCGTGTGGATTTCTGCATTTACAACTATGCCGAATTCTATCCGGCCGTCACCAAATATACGGATGCCGACGGCCATACATTCTCCAGCGCCGGCCTGGGCGACATGCTTGTCTGGGCCTCCAAGGACGGGGCATACGGCTATGCCCGCGCCTCCTTCGGCAAGGACAAGGAGGTGACCGTCGTTCTGGACAAGGGAGGAGCCGGCTCCTCCTGTCATTCTGAAGCCTGCCCTAAGCTTGCCGAAGGGCGAAGCGAAGAATCTTTCACCATCGTCCCCCCGCCGGAGGATGTGACGCTTCCGGAGGTCACCCCCGAGCTGCGCGCCCTCAACGACCGGCGTTTTGCCTACGAAGACTCCCTGCGGCATGCTTATGAAGCCACTTTCCCCGCGGGCGAGCCCGCCCGCGGCAACTGGAAACTCATCCAGGACTTCCGCGGCTGGGAGAACCAGGTGCGCGTGAAGAACGTGCTGGCCTCCCTGAGCGGAAAAGACCTGCACGACATTACCCTCGAAAACCTCAAAGACTACTACAGCACCGACAATTTCCTGGGCTCCCGCGTAGAGAATGAGTTCCTGACGCCCTTCTACGGCTATTTCTATGAGCATTTCCTGGAGGTAATCAACACCCCTGAAGAAATGGTGAACTGGGTGCGCGACCACATCACCGTCCTGGACGATCCCAAGGCCTGGCGCATTCCCATGTCGCCCCGCGGCGTGTTCGAGAGCCGCCTGGCCGATCCCCGCTCCCGGGACATCTTCTTCGTTTGTGCAGCCCGCGCCAACGGCATCGAGGCGCAGAAGGACCCGGTGACCGGCAAGGTCCAGTACCGATCCGGAGAAGACTGGCTGGATGTGCACTTTGACGGCGCTTCCGAGGCCGCGGTCTCCCCCAAGGGCGTCCTCAAGCTTTCCTACAAGCCCAGCGCAACCATCGCCAATCCGCAGTACTATACGCACTTCTCCCTCTCCAAGATAGAAAACGGCCGTCCCAAGCTCATGGCTTTTGATGAGGGCGAAGTGGATATGGGCGGCGGCGTTGACTGGGCCCACGTGTTCAAGGACGGCTTCAAGATGGACGCCGGCGACTATCTCCTGGTTTCGGGAAACCGCCTTTCCGACGGCTCCGTGCCCGTTTCCATGCTGTTCTTCACCGTGGAAGAGGGCAAGGTGACGGACGTGCCGCTCCGCATTGACGAAGGCACCGGCGCCGTGCCGGTCATCGGCTCGCTGGATGCCGAGAAGCTTTTCTCCCCCGACGGCAGCGAGACAAGCCAGTCCCTCCTCTCCGCCGTGGGACGCGGTTTCTATGTGGTGGCCATTCTGGAGCCGGGCAAGGAACCCACCAACCACGCCATCCGCGACCTCATCGCCGCCCGCGAGCGCCTGGCCGCCTGGGGCCGTCCCATCGTGCTCCTGTGCGAATCGGCCGACGCCCTGGCCCGCCTCAAGAAAGAAGCCATGGAAGGCCGTTACGGCACGGTCCCCACCGATATTCCCATCGTGCTGGGCCTTGACACCGCCGGCATCCGCGAGGCCATCGTGGCCGACCAGAAGCTCAGCGGCGCCGGCCGTCTCCCGCTGGTGGTGGTGGCCGACAGCTTCAACCGCCTGTTCTTCTGCTCGGAGGGCTACACCATCGGCCTCGGTGACCAGATCGCCGGTATCGTCGCCCGCCTGTAACCCTCCGCGGACCGTTTGCGGTCCGCTTGCCCCCTTCGGCCCCCCCCCGGTGGCCCGTCGCCCCGTCCTGGAGGCCTTCCGTCCCGTCCGGAAGCGTCCGCTGCCCTCCCTGGCGTGGCGCGCAATCGGCTGATACACAGCGTTTTGCATATAATCCTCTGCGCAAAAAGCGCAGAGGATTTTGCGTAAGCGCCTCACAAACAACCGCTTACGAGCCACGCACAAAAACTTTTTAAAATATCGCTTGCGATATAAAAGAATTGTCGTATCTTTGCATCGTGAACGATATAAACCAATAAACGCATATACATGATGAACACACAGACTTCTATCCAGATTCTGCAGGCCTATGCTACCGGCCTCGCAGCCCAGAGCATGCAGCACAAGGTTCAGAGCAAGGTTTTCAAAGCCCAGGGCCTTACCAAACTGGCCGATAAGTACGCCGACCATTCCACCGAGGAAATGGGCTGGGTGGACAAATTCATCGACCGCATCATCGACCTTGGCGGCGAAGCCAAAGTCGAGGCCGCTCCCGCCCAGACCATCTTCACCGATGCCGAAGAATTCCTGAAGGCCGATCTGGAGGTCTCTCTCCGCGAAGTCCCCAATCTGGGCAAGGCTACCCTTGCCGTGGCCGAAGACCTCACCACCTTCGACCTCCTCAAGGGTTATTACCAGGATGAGGAAGAGGATATGTACTGGATGCAGGGACAGCTGGACATGATCAAATTCATCGGCAAACAGAACTGGCTCATCAAACAGCTCTAAAATTCATGAAAAAGTTAATCCTGGTAGCGCTTACGGCCCTTTTCGCCCTGAGCGCTACCGCACAAAACGGACAGAAAATGGCTAGTATTTACGATTTCAAAACCCTCAGCAACAAGGGTGCGGAGGTGAATTTCAAGGACTATGAAGGCAAGGTCCTTCTGATTGTGAACACCGCTTCCAAGTGTGGTTTCACCCCTCAGTACGACGGCCTGGAGGCCCTGTACCAGCAGTATAAGGACAAAGGACTGGTGGTCATCGGCTTCCCTTGCGACCAGTTCGCCGGCCAGGAACCTGGTACCAACGAGCAAATCGAGGAATTCTGCCGCCTGAACCATGGCGTTACCTTCCCGCTCATGGCCAAGACCGACGTGAACGGACCCAATGCCGAACCTGTCTTCGAGTACCT
The DNA here is from genome assembly GCA_902794005.1 of uncultured Bacteroidia bacterium. Classification (GTDB taxonomy): domain Bacteria; phylum Bacteroidota; class Bacteroidia; order Bacteroidales; family UBA932; genus Cryptobacteroides. Next base: position 33,073 of record CADBFO010000009.1, on the reverse strand, counting down.
GAAGACCCAGGCTCCCACCGAGGAGTACCACGGCCTCAAGGCCAAGGCAACCCAGAAGATGCTCAAGGGAATTAGCAAGAGCGTGGAAAAAGACAGCGACATCCTGTGGAACTTCACCAAGTTCCTCGTGTCCCGCGACGGTTCCGTCGTCAAGCGCTTCGCCCCCGTAGTCGAGCCCAAGGATTTCGCCAAGGATATCGAAGAAATGCTTTAATTCCCATGCAGGAGCAGCTCAAATTGGAAAACCAGCTCTGTTTCAGGCTGTACACCGCTTCCCGGCTCATCACGCAGGCCTATCATCCGCAGCTCAGCGGCATCGGCCTCACTTATCCGCAGTACCTGGTGATGATGGTGCTGTGGGAGAAGGACGGACAACCGGTAAACGACATCGCCAGGAAACTCTTCCTGGAGACCAATACTGTGACACCGCTCCTCAAACGCATGGAGGCGGAAGGCTTCATCAGCCGCACAAAGGGTCAGGCCGATGCCCGCCAGGTCATCGTGCGCCTCACATCCAAGGGGCGTGCGCTGGAGAAGGAGGCGGAATGCATCCCCTACGAAGTGGGCAAAGCCGTTGCCTGCCGCAGCATTACGCCCGAATCGGCCCCCGCCCTCTACGAAACCCTTGACGACCTCATTCAAACCCTGTCTGTGGGTGGCCGGTAAGTTGCTATCCGTCAGCCGTTTACATATAATCCTCTGCGCAAAAAGCGCAGAGGATTATTCGTAAAGTATTGAGCCACAACAAATTAGTGGCCACCCGGCTTGCGGTTAATAGAGCTTCAGGAACACTTCGATGGCCTGGTATTCGGCCATGCCCAGCCGGTCGTAGAGGCGGGCGGTGTTCTGGGTGCGCTCTTCGGCCCTCTGCCAGAATTCACGCGGATCTTCGCCCGGGAAGGGGACGATGTCCTTCTGCGAGAGGTGGCGGAAGATGGCGTGGCGCTTTTTCACCACTTCGTCGGGACTCAGCGGTACGGCCATGTCCACGCGGCCCAGTTCCCACTCCATCCAGGCGCCGCGGTACAGCCACACGTGGAGTTCCTTTATCCACTCGTTTCCTTCCTCGCGGAGCTGGTCCAGGGCTTCCATGGCGGCCTCTGTGCACACGCGATGCGTCCCGTGCGGGTCGGCCAGGTCTCCGGCCATGAAAATCATGTGGGGTTTCAGCTTCTGAATCAAGTCTTTGATGATGTCCACATCGGCCTGGGTGCGAGGATTTTTCTTGATGCCGCCGCTTTCGTAGAACGGGAGGTTCAGGAAATGGGCGTTGGTGTCGTCATTCAGGCCGAAGGACCGCACGGCACTGCGGGCTTCGCTGCGGCGGATGGCCCCTTTCATCTCCAGGAGGGCGCGGGGTTCCGGTTCGCCGGGAATCTTGCTGTCCACCAGGGCCTTCACTTCGGCGAACTTGTCGGCAAAGCCCAGCTGGAAGGCGGCGTCCATGTGCTGGAGCACCACGTCGTCGTGAACGGCCACGTTTCCGGAGGTCTGATAAGCCACATGCACATTGTGGCCCTGCCTTGCCAGACGGATGAAGGTTCCGCCCATGGAAATCACGTCATCGTCCGGGTGGGGGGAGAAGATGAGGACGGTCTTCGGGAAGGGGGTGGCCTTCACCGGGCGCGTGCTGTCGTCGGCATTGGGTTTTCCGCCGGGCCATCCGGTAATGGTGTGCTGCAGGTCGTTGAAGACATCGATGTTGATTTTGTCAAACGGTCCGGCCACCTCCAGGAGTTCGCTCAGGTTGTTGTTCAGATAGTCCTTTTCCGTGAGTTTGAGGATGGGTTTTCCGGTGACTTCGCACAGCCAGACCACGGCCTTGCGGATGAACTTGGGCGTCCAGTCGCAGGGCCCCACCAGCCAGGGCGACTCGCTGCGGGTGAGAAGGCTGGCGGCCGCCTCGTCCACATAAAGGGAGATGTGGTCGTGGTTCTGCAGGAGGGACGCGGGGCAATCCGTCGTCTTCGGCCCTTCGGAAATGGCCTTGACGGTAGGGGCTTTGTCCTCGCCCCAGGCCATCAGGATAATCTTTTTGGCGCTCATCATGGTGCTGATGCCCATGGTGATGGCTTTGTCCGGCGTGGCCGATATGTCGTTGTTGAAATTGCCGGCATGGCGCTTGCGGGAAGCATAGGAGAGGCGAACCGCGCGCGTGCGGGTCTTTTCGTTGGAGCCGGCCTCGTTGAAGCCCACCTGCCCTTGCTCGCCCACGCCGATGACCAGGAGATCCAGTCCCCGGGCCATTGCGTCGAACTGGACACAGTATTTGCTCACATTCTCCTGCGGAACCGTTCCGTCGGGGATGTGGACGTTTTCCTTCAGGATGTCCACCTTGTCCAGCAGGGCGTCGTGAAGGAGGTGGTTGCGGCTCTGGGCCTCGTCTTTCGAGGAGGGGTAATACTCATCGATGGAAACAATCTCCACGTTCTTGAACGACACTTTTCCGTCGCGGCAGCGGCGGGCCAGTTCATTATACAGGGATGTAGGCGTGTTGCCGGTGGTAAGCCCCAGGCGGAACAGGCCGTCCTTGTGGGCATTGATGGAATTAACGATGAAATCGGCAATTTCGTAGGATGCGGGGCGGGATTCCGGATACACATGGGTCCAGATTTTCTCGTAGGAATGGAGAATGCCCTGCGGCAGGTTCTTTTCGATGAGCCCACCTTCATAGGGGAGGGTGAAATGTTTTGCCATTATTTGAGGATGTGTTGAATTCTTTCCGATTTTCCGTCCACCGGAGCCGGTTTCACGCCCAACAGCTTGCAGAGCAGGGGATACAGGTCGATGTTGCGGAACGAAGACTTTTCGCCTTCGGTGTAAGGTGCTTCATAAGCCGATTTGAAGTCCGGTCCCACGGCGCGGAACGCCACCATCATGTCGGTTTCCTTGCAGTCGAAGCCGTGGGTCCCCTTGTTGCGGGACGGGGCGAAGTTGAACTGCCAGCCCAGTTCCGGGTCCACAATGAGGTCCCCCAGCCGGTTGGAGGTTCCATAGTGCAGATACCCGGGTACTTCTCCGTGTTTCCAGACGCGCAGGTGCTCCACCTGTGAAAGGCGGTTGTAGAGACTGTCCACATAACCCTCCCGGGCCCAGATGCTGGTAGGGTTGTTGCCCACGATGCGTTCGGTCCACTCTTCGGGAACCACATCGTACCAGGCAACGAAACGCTCCGGGGAGATTTCCGTCATGCCGTGGTCTCCGGTCAGGATGAAGTTGATTCTGTTTCCGTGGGGAAGGGCTTTCAGGCGGAGGAACAGCGCGTGCATGAGGCTGTCCATGCGCTCGGCCATCTCCTTGGTCTCCGGGGCGAAGGGGCCGTACACATGCCCCTGATGGTCGGGCTCGTCAAAATAGCCCATCACCAGGCGCGGGCGCTCTTCCTTGGGGAGGCTCATCAGGCGCACGATTTCATCGACCCGCTGGTCGAAGTCCCAGTGCGGCTGCTCGTCCCATACGCGGTAGTAGGTGGGATATTCGTTCCCTTCCGGGCCGATGGGAATGTCCGACCCCACCCAGTACACCACGCCGCATTTCACCCCCTGTTTCTGGGCCGTAATCCAGACGGGTTCGCCCCCGTAGTAGCGGGGGTCGTAGCGGGATTCAGGGTCTCCCAGGGAATAACCGTGCTCCGTGTCGGGATTCCAGAAGCTGTTGTTCACCAGGCCGTGATGGTCCGGCACCAGGCCGGTGGCCATGGTGTAGTGGTTGGGGAAGGTGGAAGAGGGATACGACGGCTCCATCCGGGCCTTCACGCCTACCGTGGCCAGGGAGTCGAAGAAGGGCATGTCGTAGTAATCGGCATAGTCCCAGCGGCTTCCGTCCAGGGAAATGATGACTGTGTAATGGTCTTTGGCCTTGCAGCCGAAAAGAAGGCATGCGGCCAGAAGGAGCGGGAAGAAGCGTTTCATCCGGCAGGTTTTAGAGGGTCTTGACGTGCAGGTTGCGCCAGCGTACCTTGATGCCGCCGCCATCGTGGATCTGGAGGGCGATGCGGCCCTTGCCGGCACCCACCTTGTCGTCCGTGATATCTACCATGGGCTCGCCGTTGAGCCAGGTCTGGATGCGATTGCCTTCGGCCAGAATGCGGAGGGTGTTCCATTCCCCTTCCCGGAGAATGTTTTCCTTCTCGTCGGGAATCTGCACCAGCCAGCCGCGGCCATAGGACTCGTAAATGCCGGCGGTGTCGTTGCCCTTGGGAGCCACTTCCACCTGCCAGCCGGAAACGATGGCGGGAGGGGTGACGGTGCTGCGGAAGAACACGCCGGAGTTGCCGTTGGCCTCCTGCTTGAACTCTACGGTGAGGTCGAAGTTGTCATAATAATCGTCGGTGGCCAGGTAGCCGTATTCGGAGAAGTCTTCACCGCTTTCGCAGACGAGCTCGCCGTTTTCCACATACCATTTGTCTTTTCCGTAAAGGGTCCAGCCGGTGAGGTCTTTTCCGTTGAAGAGGTCTTTCTCAGCGGGCTTGGAGGGGAGTTCCTTGATTTTCACATTGCGGAACCAGGCAGGATAGCCGTGGTCCTGCAGACAGATGTGGCCGCTGCGGGCCAGGCCGTATTCCGGGGCGTTCTCCCACTTGCCGGCGTTCTTGCGGGCATGCCAGTCCGGGGTCCAGGCGTCGAACTCCACGGTAACCTTGCCGTTGAGGAGATAGGTCACATGGCCGTTGTCGAAGATGATCTCCGACTGGTTCCACTCGCCGGCAGGATTCAGCTGACGGGCTTCGAAATCGGGGACATACATGGCATAATCCACGGCGCAGCGCTGCCAGGGCTCCAGCGGGTAGCCGTTCACCGCCTCCCAGTTCTCGTCATCGATGAGCTGGTACTCGGGACCGGTCACATAAGGAACGCTGTATCGAGGGGCTTCCACCACGTGATAGAGCATGCCGGAATTGCCGCCGCGGGAGATTTTCCATTCCCATTTGAGGTGGAAGTTGGAAAACTCGCGCTCCGTGACGATATAACCGTTGGCGTCGCTGCCTCCGCCATCGGCCTGGATGGTGCCGTCCACCACCTCCCACGGGCCGGTGAGGCTTGTTCCGTTGTAGTCTCGCCAGCCGTCCAGCGTCTGGCCGTCGAACAGGAGCTGCCATCCGTCGGCCTTCTCCTTGGAGGTGAGGGTGTTGTTTTTGTCCGTACAGGAAACGGCCATGCACAGTGCCAGGGCAGTGGCCGCAAAGGTGAAGAGAGTCTTTTTCATATCATGTTTGTTTGAATGCTTAAAGTTAAGTTTTTTTTGTCAAATAATATCCCAATTTATGGCTATCTTTACAAAAAAATGGTTCCATGTGCCGTGTTTCGTCTTTTTTTTTGGTCCTGATTCTTCTGGGAGCCTGCGGTGCTCCCTCCCCGGACAACGCCAAAACCACTTTCCAGACATCCCAGGGATGGCGTCCCACTTTGGACAACCGGGCCGATGCGGTGATGGTGTACGGAGTGGGCGGCAATCCGGGCTCTCCCGGCGGCGGTGCCCTGGAAGACCGCCTGGCCTCCTGGCGCGAGCGGGGCTACGAGACGCATTTCATGACCGGCATCGCCTGGGGCGCCTACCAGGATTATTTCCTGGGCCGATGGGACGGGAAGCCGCATCTGGACGAAGGACAGGTGACCGCCGCGGGTGACACGCTCTGGCATGGCCGCCATGTGCCCTATATCGTCCCGACGGAGAATTACCTCCGGTATTTCAAGGAGCGGCAGATCAAACGGGTCATCGACGCCGGTGTGGACCACATTTTCCTGGAGGAACCCGAGTTCTGGCAGGCCGCCGGCTATTCCGACGCCTTCAAGCGGGAGTGGGAGGCGTATTACGGGACGCCGTGGCAGAGCCGGGAGGAGTCTCCGGAGGCCGCGTACCGGACCGCCAAACTCAAATATTATCTGTATTATCGGGCTTTGGACGAGGCGTTTACCTACGCCAAGGAATATGGCCGCAGCCTGGGCCGCGACATCCGCTGCTATGTGCCCACGCACTCACTCATCAACTATACCCAATGGCAGATTGTCAGCCCCGAAGCATCCCTGGCGTCGCTTCCCTGCGTGGACGGGTACATCGCCCAGGTGTGGACCGGCACGTCCCGGGTCCTGAACCGCTATGGCGGGGTTTCGCGGGAGCGGGTGTTCGAGACGGCTTTTCTGGAATATGGCTGCATGGCTTCCATGACGGCTCCCACCGGCCGTCGGCTCTGGTTCCTCACCGACCCCATCGAAGACCGGCCGCGGGACTGGGAGGACTTCCGCCGCAACTACCAGGCCACCTTCACCGCGCAGCTGCTCTATCCCCAGGTGGACTCATACGAAATCATGCCCTGGCCCGAGCGCATCTATGAGAAACTGTATCCGGTGAGTCCCGGGTCGGAGGAAAAATCCCGGATTCCCGCTTCCTATGCCTCCCTGATGCAGGTAATGACCGGGGCGCTGCAGGATATGCCCGTGGCTCCGGCGCAGCCCTCCCGCGTGTCGGTGCTCATGGCCAATTCGCTGATGTTCCAGCGGGACACTTCGCTGTCGGGCTTCTTTGGCCTGGCGATGCCTTTTCTCAAGCGGGGCTGTCCGGTGGGAATCACGCATTTGGAAAACCTGGGTTTTGCCAAAGCGCTCGTAGGTGTGGAGGTGCTGCTGATGACCTATTCAAACATGAAACCGCTGGACCCGTCGGCCCACACTTTTCTGGCCGATTGGGTGCGGGGCGGCGGGCATCTGGTCTATTGCGGCACGGACACCGACCCGTACCAGAGCGTGCAGGAATGGTGGAATACGGGTGAAAACACCTTTGAAACTCCCTCCGGGCATCTTTTCGGCTTGCTGGGGCTGGCTGGCTCCGAGGCTTCGGCCGGTCTGGCCGCAGGCGTCTATCCTGTGGGCCGGGGGAGCCTTACGCTCATCCGGCAGGACCCTTCGGCCTTCGTTCTTTCCGCCGGAGCCGAGAAACCGCTGCTGGAGGCCGTTCAGGCGTGCATCGGCCCCATGGAAACGAGCAATGCCATCGTGCTGGACCGCGGCCCGTACCGCGTGGTGGCCGTGATGGACGAAAGCCCTGTGACAGAGCCGTTTGTAGCCGAAGGCTGCCTCGTGGACCTCTACGACCCCGCATTGCCGGTTTACGCCCGGCGCGAGGTTCCCGCCGGCACACAAGCGTTGTTTTACGATGTTTCCCGGGCCGGGAAGGCGCCCTGCATCCTGGCCGCCGCCAGCCGTGCGTACGAGCAGAAGCGCTCCCGCCGCCGCTTCTCCTACCTGTGCAAAGGCCCCGAGGACACCTACAACGTCACCCGCATCCTCCTTCCCGCCGCCCCCGTCTCCATCTCCGTCGCCGGGGAGACGGTCACGGTTGCCGGTGGGGGTGGTGCAGCTGTTGCCGGGGTGTCTGGTGGTGTTGATGGAAGGCCTGGTGCTGATGACGTTGCCGGTGGGGGTGGTGCAGCTGTTGCCGGGGTGTCTGGTGGCGTTGCCGGTGGGGGTGGTGCAGCTGTTGCCGGGGTGTCTGGTGGTGTTGCCGGTGGGGGTGGTGCAGCTGTTGCGTCTGGTGCTGCGGGCCATGCCCCGTCTGCCAGCTGGGACTCGTTCAGCCGCACCCTGTTCCTTCGCTTCCCCAACAGCCCCGACGGCGTCCCCGTCACCATCGGCTGGTAATCTCTGTCTGTTTCCGGGGATGCTCCGTCCGGGGCTCCTTCGCAAAGGCGCAGCCGCTACGACGAGGGCGACCCCGTTGTCGGGCGTCATGCCCGTTCCAGGGTGGCTGAGCGCTGTTTGTGTTGTCTCCGTCCGGGCACCTTTCTCCTCTGGGCCTGCCACCACCAAATAGCCCGAAGGTCCACCGGTTTAACCTTGTCGCAAAGAGCCGAAACCTCGCCCGAAGATCCATCGGTTTGGCGTGATGGCAGATAAGTTATTATTAATCAGGAGTTTATGTATAATCCTCTGCGCTTTTTGCGCAGAGGATTTTGCGGAAAATGCTGTATATTAAGCCGTTAGTTGCCACCCCAGCCTGACGCGATGGAAAATGTAACGATGCCGCCTGTGCTTCAACTCTTGAAGCACACTTTGAATCACCAGAAGGCATTTTCGTGCTTCACCCCACTGCTGGGCCCCTGCCTCAAGCACATTTTCGGCCTTTTATGCGACCAATCGTGCTTCAAGACTTGAAGCGCAGCAGAGAAGAACTCGACGGAAGAGTCGATCACGTTCAGGAAAACCACAGGCTGGACACAATGTGGCATATAAGCATTTGATTATCTGCCACTTACACATAATCCTCTGCGCAAAAGGCGCAGAGGATTATGTGTAATATACTGATAGTGAAGAACTTATTTGCCACGGGTTTTGTCTAGTCCCGATATAAGTTTATCGAAGTTGAACAATAAGTAGTTAGGACGTAGAAGTCCTGATATCGGTTTACATTGATCTCGCGAAGATTCACCCTTTTCGCGTCACCGCCGCCGCTCGACAACCAGGAGCGGCGGCTACAACACGGCCGGCTCCGGTGGGCTCCGGGCAAGGGCCCTCCTCCCCGGCCGGTTGTTGCCGGTCATCCTACATTTTGTCCATTAGTGGTTCCAGGCACACAAATTATCCTACTAAATGTCCATTAGCCCATGCTGGTCAAGACAAGATGGCCGCAGCGAGGGAGGGGGTGCAAGTCGGCATTGAAGGGAATTCGGCGAGGGATGCTGGTCAAGACAAGGTGGCCGCAGCGGTGGTGTCACTGTCTTTTTTTAAAAAAGGCGAGACGTATTTGGAGATGCTGTGTGTTTATATTGTAACTTTGGGGAGACAAACGGAATGATGCGTGAATAAGAATCTGGAGGAGCAGGAGTTGGCCAGGCTCTGCCGCGAGAAGAACAAATGGGCCCAAGAGGAGCTGTATAGCAGATATGCGGCAAGGCTGCTCTCGCTCTGCAGACGCTATACAAGGGATTTGGAAGAAGCGGAAGATTTGTTGCAAGACGCTGTCATTCAGGCTCTTGATAAAATAGAGACCTACAAGTACACCGGAAAAGGCTCTTTGTATGGGTGGATGAGCCGGATTGCCGTGAACAAGGCCGTCAATCAAATCAGGCGGCAGCGGTGGAGGTGGCTTTCCCTGGACATGCGGGAGCAGGACACGGTGGCCGATTTGTCGGCCGCGGAGATGGAGACCATCCCGGAAGAAAAGCTGCTGGAATGGATTGCCGGGCTGCCAGACCTCCGAAGAGCGGTTTTCAACCTGTACTGCATAGAAGGGTATTCGCACAAGGAGATAGGAAAGATGCTGGGAATCAGCGAGAAAGGATCGGCCGGCGTGCTGGCCAAAGCAAGGAAACAACTGAAAGAAGAAATCAGACGCTATCTGAAGGAAACATGAGAAAGTGGGAAGAAATCGTCAAAGACAAGCTGGAAGGGTATGAAAGTCCCCTTCCGGAGGGGCATCTGGCCGATTTCCGCGCCCGTCGCGAGAAGGCCGATAAGCACCGCCGCCGCTTCCCGTGGGTGGGTGCCGTGGCAGTGGCCGTCGCCGCCTCCCTGGCCGCCCTCTTCTTCCTTTGGAAGCCGGCTGTTCCGGAGGGGGACGTCCGTGTGGCGGAGGGGGATGTTCGTGTGATGGAAGGAGATGTCCGTGTGATGGAGGTCACGCCGGAGGTCACGCCGGACGTCTCAGCCGCCCCCTCCCGGCCTCGTCCCCTCCTGGCCCGGGCCGATGCAAAGACTTCGACTGAAGAAAAGACCCCTGCCGATGCGAAAAAACCGGCCGAAGAAGCCCCTGTGACCGACATTCTTCAAACCACAGCGTCCCCCCAGACGCAGGCGCCTCCCCAAACCCCAGCGTCCCCCCAGACCCCGCCGTCCCCCCAAACCCCGGCGCCTCCCAAAACGGCCGGAGAACCCGCTGCCGGGGCTGACGCGGAAACCGTAACGCCGGCGTCTCCGTTTATCCCCCAGGCCCCGCCTGCCAGGCCGGTGCGGCTCAACGTGGGGGCGGCTGCCGGAATCGTGGCCGGCGGAGGCCTCCTGGCCGGCGTTCTGACACCGCTTGTCGGCCGTTCCGTGTCCGTTCTGAATCCAGTGTCTAACAACTATACCAACGGTGGCCCCACTCCCCCCACCACGAATCCCGGCCCGGACAGCACCAACGGCGGCCAGGGCGGCCCGGACAGCACTAACGGCGGCCAAGGCGGCCAGGGCGGCCAGGGTGGCCAGGGCGGCACAGAACCCGGTACAGCCCCCGGGACGAACCCCTCCATCGGCAAAGCGGACGGCACCGATGTCCTGCAGGAAGCAGCCACCCATTACTTTCCGCTGAAACTGGGTCTGTCGGCCTGGATTCCGCTGACGGAGCGGCTGCAGATCACCACCGGCGTGCAGTACAGCCTCTACAGTTCCCGGATCGCGGGAGAATTCCGCCAAAACGCCCATTATCTGGGCATTCCCGTCCGGCTGGACTGGACCTTCGCACAAAGCCGATGGCTGGACGTTTACCTGGGCGGCGGCGTAGAGGGAGCCTTCTGCGCGGGAGCTACGCTGGATGGTCAGCGCATCAGCGGAGACGGCTTCAGCCTGTCGCTCCTGGGCGCCGGCGGCATCCAGTTCAATATGAGCCAGCATGTGGGCCTGTATGCAGAGCCGCAAATCAGCTGGCGAATCCCCATGGGGACCCCTGTCCTGCAAACGTACCGCAGCACGCATCCGCTGATGTTCTCTGTGGAAACCGGAATAAGAATTAATTTAAAGTAACTGAATATGAGACGTTTCTTGCTGTTTTTCGCCGCAATGATAATGCTTCCGGGCCTTTTTTCCTGCCAGAAAGCCGGAAACGGCGACCTCTCCGGAAGCGGAGAGGCTCCGGTCATCGACCTCACGGTCAAAGCGGCCGAATTTGTGCAGAAGGGCAATGGTTTTGCCTTCCGTTTCCTGGAAAAGGTGGACGGAAGCCAGTCCAAGGACTATGTCATATCCCCGCTCAGCATACAGTTTGTGCTGGGGATGATCCTTAACGGGACGGCCGGGACTACGGCCGATGAAATCTGCCGCGTGCTGGGCTACGGCGCCGGCGAAACCGCTGCCGTGAACACTTTCTGCCAGACCTTGCTGGAGCAGCTTCCCGAGCTGGACGGCAAGACCACGCTGGCCATCGCCAACGCGCTGGTGGTGGACAAAGGCTGGAGCCTGAATGCCGACTACGTCAGCCTCCTGGACAAACACTACAAAGCAGCGGCCTCCAGCCTCAATTTCAATGACGGGAAGGGATCGGCCGAGATCATCAACAAATGGTGCTCGGACCACACGAACGGACTCATCCCCACCATCCTGGACGAGGTGAGCTCCAGCGTCCTGGCCTATCTGCTGAACGCCCTGTATTTCAAGAGCGAATGGGTGAAGTCCTTCCCGAAGGAAAGCACCCATCCGCGGGCACAGTTCACGACCGCCGGCGGCGAAAAAGTCGCGGTTCCGATGATGTACAATTCGGAGCTTTTCCTTTATCATGCGAACGAAGCGCTCCGGGCCGTCAGGCTCCCGTATGGCAACGGCGCCTTTTCCATGACCGTCATCCTCCCTTCAGAGGGCAAAACGCTCTCCGATGTCATCGGCTATCTGGACGAAGAGAAATGGCGGGATTTTACCGGGGCGATGAAGGAAGTCCGCGTGAAGCTGGCCCTTCCCAAATTTGAAACCCAGTCTTTCCTGGACCTGAAAGAGCTTCTTGCCGATATGGGCATGCCCTCCGCCTTTGACCGCAATAAGGCCGATTTCTCCCCCATGTCTCTCGCGGCCAGCCACCTCGGCTTCGTGAAGCAGAAAGCCGTCATCAAGGTGAGCGAAGAGGGGGCCGAGGCTGCCGCCGTCACCATTGGAGCGGTGGAAAACAGCATCGACAGCCCCTCCGAGTATGCTGTCGTCTTCCATGCCGACCATCCCTTCCTGTACCTTATCACCGAATCCAGCACCGGCGCCATCCTCTTCGCCGGAAAATTCACCGGCCTGGGTGGCTAGTAACGCGCTGATACGCAGCATATTACGTACAATCCTCTGCGCAAAAAGCGCAGAGGATTGTACGTAAATGGTTTTGTATCAAGTATTTATGTGCCACCACCATGCGCCGGAAGGGTGCCGGAAGGACGCCGGAAGGACGCCGGAGGGGTCAATGGGAGAGGGTGCCGGCGAGGATGTTTTCCAATTCTCCGCGGTTCATTTTCCCTTCGAAGCAGATAAAGGAGGTTTCGCTGTCGTCCTGCTCCAGCATCACGAAGGATTCGATGGTCTTTTCGTCCCCCAGGGAGTAAATCCGGACAATGTCACCGTTGTCCTTGCTTTCCATGAGGAGTTCGTACTTGCCGGAGCCGATGTAATTCTTCACGTCGTCATAGATTTCCTTGGCGGCGGTTTGGTTTTTTTCACAGCTGATCAGGTAGAATCCGCTCAGGGTTTTGATGAAGGAGGTAAGGTTCACGTCCTTGTCGTTGACTTCGATGTCGGGGATGCGGCCGATCAGCCGGAACATGGACTGGGAGATATAGACGGCTTCCACGCCGGGAAGGTCTGAGTACTTGTTGTAGATGTCTTTTCCGCTCTGTGCGAGGGCGGCGACGCTCACGGCAAGGAGGGTAAGGAGGGCTACGATTCTTTTCATTTCCAGTATTTGCTTAAATGGTCAATAACGAGTTCTTTTTCTTGTACGATCTGGGCGGCAGCCTGCATTTTGGCCGATGTCTTGCCCAGCGCCTGCTCCAAGGCGGCGTAGGCCAGGTAGGGATCGTCGAAGGTGTCTTTGGGCTCGGCCGGGCGGCTGAGGCTCCAGCCGGCGATGCCCACCATCACGGCCGCGGCGGCCGCGATGCTCCAATGGCGGGCTCCGGAAGGCCGGGGAAGCCGTACCTGAAGGTCTTCCGGGAGGGGGATGCTTTCATCGGCCCCGATGCGCAGGAGGTCCTCCGCGCTCAGCTTTTCGATGTCTTCGATTCTTTTCATGGCTTGAGTTTTTTTCGGGCCAGGCTCACCTGTACCCGGATGTTGAGGGGGCTCAGCCCTGTGATTTTACTGATTTCCTCATAGGAGAGGCCTTGTATCACCCTGAGGGTAAGGAGTTTCTGCTGGCTTTCGGGAAGGCGGGAAAGCCGGTCCATCACCTCCCGGAGTTCCTCCCGTTTTTCCAGCTGCTCGTCGGGCGGAGCCTTGGAGGCGGCCATCTCTTCCCGGAGCTCTTCGGACGGCCTCAGGCGCCGGATGCGGTCCAGGCAGAGATTCCGCATCATCAGGGAGCCGTAGGCGGCGGGTTCCCGTACAAGTTCCAGCTGGCCCCGCAGATTCCACAGCTTCAGATACAGCTCCTGTACGGCGTCTTTTGCATCGGCCTCGTTTTCGAGGATGTAGAAGGCTACGCGGTAGAAGCGTCCCTGAAGAGGAAGCCAGGTGTTATGGAATTGGGCGGAGGTCATTCGGCCGCTTCTATCAGTTGTCCCAGCTGGTCCAGGCGGATGCTTCCCTGTGTAATCAGAAGAGTTCCGTCACTGCAGTAAAGGATACAGTCTTTCAGCCGTTTACCGTCGTCAATGCCGTAGATGCGGGTGATTTCACCATCGTCCTTGGCTTCCAGGATGAGGTCCATGCCCTTGAGAATGCGTTCCACCTTGGCGGCAAAATCGGCCTTCTTGGCGGCGGGGATGTCCTCGAAGTCAACAAGGGTGAAGCGCCGGATGCCGGAGAAGGAGCGCAGGGCTGCCCGGTCTTCTTTGTCGGTGCTTATGGAAGCGGCTCCTTTCAGGAGCGCCGTTCCCATCGGCCCCAGGGAAACCATTTCAAAACCGTTCACGCCCTTGTATTGCCGGGCCAGCCGAACCAGTTGGGAGGGTTTTCCCGCCCATGCCGTGGCCATCGTGGCCAACGCTAAAATCAATGTTAGGAGTGCTTTTTTCATGTCTGTCTTTCAAGCGCTTGCAAGGATAAGACGAAAAAGGCAGGAAAATGTTAAACGGGAAAACAGAAATAATGGTATTTATTCGTAAGCCCTCAGGACAACGGGGCCCAGCAGGCCGGACGGGAGGAGTTTGTCTCCCGCTTCGTAGAAACGGCGGACGCGCGTGACGGGCGCGGCGTTTTTCTGCCGGTCGCCGATCATCCGGTTCACCCACAGGTTGGTCACTTTCACTTCCAGGGTATTGTCCCCTTCTTTCAGATAGGGAAGGATATCGGCCGATACATAGGGGGCGTGCCACAGGACGCCGGCCGTGTGCCCGTTGACGATGACTTCTGCCATGACGGCCACCTGACCCAGGTCCAGCCGGGCTTCTCCCAGGCCGTCGAGGCTGTCCACCGAAAAATGGGTTGTGTAGTGCGCCGTCCCGGAGAAATACTTGACCACGGGGTCGCTGTTGGTGGTCCAGTCATTCAGCACCGAGAAGGTTTCCAGGGCACGTTCCCCGCCCTTCTGCACAAATTCCACATCCCAGTACCGGTCCAGGGGCCGGGTCCATTTTTCCGCTCCGGCTTTCCGCCTGGCCGATACGCCCATCTGCTTTTGGCTGAGGACATAGAACATGGCGTCGCCGGGAGCCAGGGATATCTGCAGGGCCGTGTAGCCGTCTTCGGCCGAAGTGCAATCCAGGGCGAAGGCCTCTCCGGTTTCGGGATTCAGCAGGGCGGCATGCCGGGCTTCGGTGCGGAAGCGGACCGTTCCGCCTTGGGTTTTTTCGGAAAAGTTCCTCAGCCAGTAGATCTCCGTTCCGGTTCCGGGGAGGGTCCGGTGTACGAACTGAATCCCCTGCAGCAGGGTTTCATGTCCCCGGGCGTTTGTAGGGACGGCCCCCCCGTCTCCAAACATTCTGGCGGGGGCGCTTCCCTCCGGGAAGATCACGTCGGGAAGGATGCTTCCCGGGAAACGGTCTTTTTCGGCGATGACCTGCACGCCGGCCTTGCGGAACGCTTCTATCTTGTTTTGCAGCTCTTCGGAGACCACGCGGGCGCTCCGGCCCAGCATGAGCACGCTGTACCGCTGTCCGCTCTCCGTAACCAGGCATCCGTCTTCCACGCGCACCCGGTTCAGCAGGACATCCGGGCTGGCATAGTCAAAGTTGAAACCGGAAGGGATGTCCGGCAGGAAGCGGAAGAATTCTCCTCCATAGACCGCCGTCACATTGGTGTCTTCTCCGTAGAAAAGGAGGATATCGGCCACATTCCTTCCCGTCTGCAGCAGTTGGCAGCTGCGGGCCAGGTAGTCCGTCCAAACCTTGGCGTAGGGCGCCCAGGTCTCGTTCCGGTGGAACCATTGGCCATATTTGAAAAGCCCCAGGCCGGGCAGATAGTCGTCCGAGGGCTGCGAGGCCGAGTCGTGGATGATGAAGCGGTTGAGGCCGCTGGCAAGGGCCATATCGGCCACGGGCTTGATGTTTCCCGGATAATACGTGTAGGCCTTTTTCGCCTCTCCCGACACGGTGAAGGATTCGGCGGCGGCGATATTCTGTCCGTAGATATGGGCCACCGAGGCGCTTTCCCGGATATCGGAAATGGCCGACGGCACCATGGAGCCGGAAGGACTGTCGGTCATCCAGATGGCCGACATGGGAATCGTCGCAGCCCGTTTGGCTTCCATGCCGTCTCCCACGAAGGCACGGCCGGTCTCATGGGTCTCGATATAGCTTCCCTTCATGCCATATTCCTTGATAATGTCTCCAATCCGGACGTAATTCTCCGTAAAAAGCTCTCCCAGCGTCTTGCGCCAGTCAAAAAGGAAACGCTCGCTTGTGGCGGCATCGCCGATGATTTCCCCCGCCAGCACCGGCATCCAGGGGAAAAGGTCGTAGCCCCGGCGCTGGCGGAATTCTTCCGGCAGGGAAGGGGTCCAGGTTTCTGAATTGGCCTCGAAGCTGTCCACCAGCAGATGCGTGATGCCCTTTTGCCCCAGCATCCCGCCGGCGGCCTCCTTGTACATATCCAGATAGGTATGGAAATAGCGCTCCCAGGCGTTTTTGTCCAGTTTGTCCACTTCCAGGCCGGTGGCATTGGGAGAGGCGGGGTGGTTCATCTTGCCGGTGAGCGAGGCGCCGAAGCGGTAGATTCTCCACTTCCCTTCCGGAAGGCGGCAGACCAGCCGTCCGTCCGCATCCATCCGCTCCGTGAGAACCACCACGTCTTCCGGGCGGATGCATTGCTCGCCCTTCTCCGCTTCCGTGGGATACCGGTCAAAATCGTAGGGAAAACAGTAGCCGGCTTTCTCCTCGAACATCTCGATCTTGCGCACCCCGTTCAGCTGCAAGTCCTTGGACTGTTCTCCCGTAATCCGGAAATAACGGGCCTTGGTGGGAGGGATGTTCATGGTGACATATCCTAGGGGAGACTTCCGGACACGGCAGACGCTTTTCCACGTTTTCCCGTCCTGGCTGCACTGAAACTCGGAATCGGTATAGATATTCCCTTCCCTGGGCCGATATCCGCCGACGTCACTTTGGACCGTGAAGGAACGGATCTGGCGGGGACGCGGAAAGCTCACGGTAACGCCCTCGGCAGTGCGGGTCACTTCGGCCCCCGCTTCTTCCATGCTCACATCCCCTTCCGGCAGCCGCACGGCCACAACGGCCACGTCGTACCCATAGTCCCGTACCTCCATGCCATGCGTCGGAGAGTAGGGCAAATCCCTGTACGGGCCGGTTCTCTTGCGGAGCTTCGGAAGAAGCAGGTCGATGGTGCCTCCCTTCACGTCCACGGTTTGCCATTCCAGCTTTTTCATGGCGTCTTCGGGCGTTACCCACGGGCCTCCCGTGCTGCTCCATCCCGGTGCGCTGGCCACGGTGGCCTCCAGGCCCAGGGAATCGGCCAGGGAGATGGCATAGCGGTAGGCCTGTTTCCAACTCTCGGACAGGTAGGGCCTCTTGAAGGGCGCCGCCTTGGGCATATTCACCCCGCCGGCATCAAACTGGTGAAAACCGGCGATGCCCACGCTGTCCATCCATAGGAGGTCTTTCCGGATGCCTTCCAGGCTCACCTCCCCATCCATCCAATGCCACCACACATAGGGTCTCGCGGCACGGGAAGGGTTCTGAAAAGACTGGACCAGGCTGTCCGGAACATTTGCCGGAGCGGCAGCCGCAAGAAACAAGGAAAGAAGCGCAGATGAAAGCATAGTCAGGAAGATTAGTCTTCACAAAGATAGGGATTTTCGGCTACACGGCAAAGGACTCGGAGGCCGCAGGCCGACGGAGGGGTATCGGGCACCAAAAAAGGACCGAGCCGTCGGTCCTTTTTTGGTGTGCCCAGAGCGGGAATCGAACCCGCACGATATTGCTATCACAGGATTTTGAGTCCAGCGCGTCTACCAATTCCGCCATCCGGGCAGGTGGATTGGGACTGCAAATTTAGAGCAAATTCGGGGAACTGCAAAATTTTTCCGTTATCTTTGTGGTCAGAACAGCCATGACCGCTTCTGTGCTCATATCCCTTCCCGACGCCCTGGCCCGCCTGCAGGCGGAGCCGGAGCTCTTTGTGGTGCATGACCGGAACGCCGCCTGGGTGGTTTCGTCGCTCATGGAGAGCCTTCCGGTGCGTGCTTCGCTGGCCCTCGAAACCTCGGAGGAGGCCAAAACCATGGAAACGGTGCTGGCCCTTGAGCGCCAGCTGCTTGAGGCCGATGCCACCCGCGGCGCCCTTCTTCTGGCCGTCGGCGGCGGTATCACCACCGACCTCGTGGGCTTCACGGCAGCCATCTACAAGCGCGGCGTGCGCTATGCCAACATCCCCACCACCCTCCTGGCCATGGTGGATGCGGCCCTCGGCGGAAAAACGGGCGTGAACCTGGACGGATACAAAAACATGCTGGGCGCCTTCCGGATGCCGGAATTCACCTGCCTGTGCCCGGAAACGCTCCGCACCCTTCCGGAGCGTGAATTCAAGGCCGGCCTGGCCGAAATGCTCAAAACCTTCCTCCTGGCCGACGGCTCCCTCTACGCCGAGGCGGTGAGATTTTTCACTGCCGCTCAGCGTGACAGGGACCCGATGGCGAAATCGGCCCAAAATGCCCCCGGCTTGCAGAAATTTATTGAAGCGGCGGCGGGGATCAAAGCCCGCATCGTGGCCGAGGACCCTCAGGAGCACGGCGAACGCGCCAAACTGAACCTGGGCCACACCTTCGGCCATGCCATCGAGCACGAGGCACGCCGGCAGGGGGCCGATCTCACCCACGGGGAAGCCGTGGCCATGGGCATCATCCTGGCGGCGGAGCTGTCGGAGCGGCAGGGCGTGGCGCAAAAAGGCCTCGCGGCGCAGCTCAAGGCCGATTTCACCGCCGTGGGCCTCCCGACGGAAAGCCCTTATCCGGTGGCGGACCTGCTGGAAGCCCTGCGCAAGGACAAGAAGGCCGCGGCGGGCGGAAAGGTGAAATTTGTGCTCCTGCGCGCCCCCGGAGACGTTGTTTTGCAAGAATTACCCTATGATTGTCACCTCCATACAAAATAAGGAACTGCAGGAAATCCTGGACCTCCTGCCGGGGCTGGAAATGGCGGAAATCCGCCTGGACCGCTGTGCCCTGGACGACGAAGAGATCGAACAGCTTTTCTCCGGCTCCGACGTGCCGCTCATCGCCACCTGCCGGCTCACCGAAGAGTCGCAGGCGCCGCAGCTGCTGGAACTGGCCATCAAGGCCGGCGCCAAGTACGTGGACCTGGAGATGGAGGCTCCCGCCGCCGTGGGCCGACGCATCCGCGAAGCCTGCCGCGAGTGGGGGACGGTGCTCATCCGCTCGTACCATAACTTTGAGAATACGCCCGACCTTCCGGTGCTTCAGTCCCTGGTGGAACGCGCCCGCCAGTTCGGCGGAGAAGTGGTGAAAATCGTCACGACGGCGGTGTCCGAGGCCGATAACGATACCGTCAAGGCTCTCTATCAGGATGCCCTTCCCGGCACCCTGGTGGCTTTTTGCATGGGCGAAAAGGGGCGCGCATCCCGTCTGGAAGCCCTGAAACAGGGAGCGCCGTTCTCCTACGCCTGTCTCACCGAGGAGGAAGCCACCGCCCCCGGACAGTGGACCGCCAAGGCCATGCAGGAGGCCGTGTACGGCCGCTTCCGTTTTGTCGAGGCCCGGAGCCTTCCCATGCCTTCTTCCAAGAGTTTTGCGCAGCGGGCCATCATCGCCGCGGCACTGGCAGAGGGCAGCTCGCACCTGAGCGGCTATTCTCCCTGCGGAGACAACGAGAGTGCCGTCGCTGTCGCCAAAGCCCTGGGGGCGAAGGTGGAAGCAGCGGGCCCTCTTCTCACCATCACCGGCATCGGCGCAAAAGAAGCTGGCGTCAGAATCGGGGAGCTTCATACCGGCGAGTCCGGTTTCCTCACCCGGCTCATGATCCCCCTTCTGGCCGCCCTGTCGCTGGATCCCGTGCGCGTGACGGGAGAAAAGACCCTCCTGAACCGCCCTCTTGCCGATGCCCACGACATCATGGCCGCCTACGGCGTACGGTTGTATCCGGAGAGCAATGCCGCCCGCAGGACAGACTGCTGCCTGCCGCTCAAGGTAGCGGGACCGCTCATCCCCGGCCGGGCCGACGTGTCCGGCAAGGGCGGCTCGCAGCTCCTTTCCGGCCTCCTGGCCGCCCTCCCGCTTTCCGGCGACAAATCCGTCCTTTACGTGCACGAACCCCGGAGCCTTCCCTACCTCTTCATCACCGTGGACGTGCTCAAGAAATTCGGCATCCGGATAAGCTCGGAAATGGAAGGCGGAGACGATTTTCTGGAAACCCAGGACTGGAGCCTCTGCACGGGGGCGAACTTCCGCATAAAAGGCGGCCAGCGCTATCAGGCGGCCGATTTTGCCATCGAGGCCGACTGGTCCGGCGCCGCCCCGTTCCTGGTGGCGGGAGCCATCTTCGGCGACGTGGAGGTGACGGGCCTGGACACGCAGTCCCTGCAGGCCGATATTTCCATCATGGACATTCTCATGGAAGCCGGTGCCAGCATGTCCCAGTTGGACAGCCCCGACGGCCCCATTCACGTGAAGCGTGCTCCGCTGAGCCCTTTCCGAACAGACCTCAACAACTGCCCGGACCTGTTTCCCATGGTGGCGGTCCTCGCGGCCTTCTGCCCCGGCGAAAGCCACATCATGGGCGTGGAGCGCCTGCGCCACAAGGAAACCGACCGCGCCGCCGCCATCGAGGCCATGCTGCGGCAGATGGGCGTTCCCGTCGCCATCGAGGAGGACGAAATGACCATCATCGGCATGGGACTCACGCAGCGCCTCGCCAGCGGCAGGCTCCTCAAAGGCGGCAAATACACTTCCCACGGAGACCACCGCATGGTAATGGCTCTCCGCGTGGCCTCCCTCGCGGCCGATGCACCCGTGGTCATCGACGACACCGAAATGTTTGACAGCCTCCTGTCATTCTGAGCGCAGCGAAGAATCTAATAAAGCAACGATATGAACACATTCGGCAATAAATTCAGAGTCAGTATTTTCGGCGAGTCCCACGGACCGCATATCGGCGTAAGCCTGGACGGCGTGCTTCCCGGCATTCCGCTCAAGGCGGACGATTTTGCAGAAGACCTTGCCCGTCGCAAGGCCGGTGCCCTGGGCACGACGCCCCGTCTGGAGTCCGACCTTCCGGAAATTGTTTCCGGCGTTTATGAGGGGCATACCACAGGCGCGCCGCTCACCATCCTTTTCCGCAACGAGAACACCCGCAGCGAGGATTATGAGCAGTTCCGCAAGCATCCCCGTCCCGGCCATGCAGACTTCACCGCCAACCTCAAGTACGGGGGCTTCAACGATCCCCGTGGCGGCGGCCATTTCAGCGGCCGGCTCACCCTGGGCGTCGTGGCGGCCGGCGTCGTGGCCAAGAAAATGCTCTACTTTGCCCAGTTCCATGCCCGGCTCACCGAGGTGGGCGGCCTCAAGGACCCTTCCGCCTGGAAGGGGGCCCTGGAAGCGGCCCAGGCCGACGGCGATTCCCTGGGCGGGGTGGTGGAATGTGTGGTGGAGAACATTCCCGTCGGCCTGGGAGAGCCTTTCTGGAACAGCGTGGAATCGATGGTCTCCCATGCGATTTTTGCCATCCCGGGCGTGAGGGGGATTGAATTCGGTGACGGTTTTTCCGCTGCCGCCCTGTTCGGCTCCCAGCACAACGATGCCTTCCCGGAGCACAAGTGCTGCCACGGAGAGCACGAGGATGACCACGAATGCCATTGTCATTCTGAGCATGATTGTCATTCTGAGCGCAGCGAAGAATCTCATCACTGCTGCGGCCGCCACAAGCGGCCCCAGCCGCCCGTGACCAACCATGCCGGCGGCGTGAACGGCGGCATCACCAACGGCAATGCGCTGGTGTTCCGCGTGGCGTTCAAACCCACGTCCAGCATCGCCAAAGCCGGGATCCCCGGCCGCCACGACGTCTGTTTCGCCCTTCGCACACCCGTCATCGTGGAGGCCATGGCCGCCATCGTGCTGGTGGATTTGGCCCTGTAGGTTAAGTCGGCCAAAAATTGTATCTTTGCACTTCTATGGCAGAAGATATCATACAGCAGTTTACCTCCGGGGAGTACAAGGAGGGATTCGTGACGGATGTGGAGCAGGAATTTATTCCCAAGGGGCTCAACGAGGACATTGTACGGCTCATTTCCAAGCGGAAAGAGGAACCGCAGTGGCTGTTGGAGTTCCGCCTGGACGCCTTCCGCAAGTGGCAGGCCATGCCGCAGCCGGACTGGGCGCATCTGGATATGCCGGAAATTGATTTCCAGGACATTATCTATTACGCCGCGCCCAAGAAGGACAAGGATCGTCCCAAGGAGATAGACCCCAAGTTGGCGGAGACCTTCGACAAACTGGGCATTCCGCTGCACGAGCGGGAAGTGCTGGCCGGCGTGGTGGCCGTGGATGCGGTTTTCGATTCCGTGTCCGTCACCACCACCTTCCGAAAGACCCTGGCGGAAAAAGGCATTATTTTCTGCTCTTTTTCGGAGGCTGTCAAGGAGCATCCGGAGCTGGTGCGCAAGTACCTCGCTACCGTGGTTCCTTCGTCCGACAACTTTTTTGCGGCGCTCAACTCCGCCGTCTTTTCCGACGGTTCTTTCTGCTACATCCCCAAGGGGGTCCGCTGTCCCATGGAATTGAGCAGTTACTTCCGCATCAACGCCCGCGGCACCGGCCAGTTCGAGCGTACGCTTATCGTGGCCGACGAAGGCTCCTACGTGAGTTATATGGAAGGCTGCACCGCGCCCATGCGCGACGAGCAGCAGCTCCACGCCGCCGTGGTGGAGATCATTGTCGAGAAGGATGCCGATGTCAAATACTCCACGGTCCAGAACTGGTATCCCGGCGATGCCGACGGCAAAGGCGGCATCCTGAATCTGGTGACCAAGCGCGGCATCTGCAAAGGCAGCGGCGCGCACCTGAGCTGGACGCAGGTGGAAACGGGCAGCGCCATCACCTGGAAATACCCTTCCACCATCCTCAAGGGGGATTTTTCCGCCTCGGAATTTTACTCGGTGGCCGTTACCAACAACCACCAGCAGGCCGATACCGGCACCAAGATGATTCATCTGGGCCGGGGTACCCGGAGCCGCATCGTGTCAAAGGGCATATCGGCCGGCGTGAGCCAGAACAGTTACCGGGGGCTTGTGCAGATGGGCAAAAGCGCCGCGAACGCCAGGAACTATTCGCAGTGCGACAGCCTGCTCATCGGATCCCGCTGCGGGGCGCATACCTTCCCCGTCGTCCGTTCGCAATGTCCTTCGGCCACCGTGGAGCATGAGGCCACCACCTCCAAAATCAGCGAGGACCAGCTTTTTTATTGCAACCAGCGGGGAATCGGCCCGGAAGAGGCCGTAGGGCTCATTGTGAACGGGTATGCCCGCGAGGTCCTGTCCCGTCTTCCCATGGAGTTTGCCGTGGAGGCACAGAAACTCCTGCAGGTTTCCCTGGAAGGAAGTGTAGGTTAACTGTCATTCTGAACGAAGTGAAGAATCTGTCATACGAAGCAAAGAAACTGTAACAGAAGATGTTTGACTCCGTCATATTCACCCTCGCCGGCCGTCCGGTGCTCCTGATAGACCTTGTAAGTTCTGTCCTGGGCCTGGTCTGCGTTTTCCTGGCGGGCCGCAATTCCAAGTATAACTTCTGGGCAGGCTACCTGTACACGGTCGCCTTGTTCTTCCTGTTCTGGAACCGGAACCTGTATGCCAATCTGCTGCTGCAGCCGGTTTCGCTCACCATCAACATCATCGGCCATTACCGCTGGACGCATCCGCGTCCGGGAGAGCATTCTTCGCAGCACCACGGAAGCCTCAAAGTGTCCATGCTTTCATGGACGGAGCGGCTTATTTCGCTGGTGGGCGTACTGCTGGTGGCCGGTCTCTGGGGGTGGACGCTGGACAAGCTTTTTCCTGCCGACCCGCATCCTTACCTGGACTCCTGCGTCACGGTGCTCATTTTGCTGGCCCAACTGCTCAGCGCCCTCAAGAAGTGGGACTGCTGGGTGGTCTGGCTCCTGGTGAATGTGTCGCAAATCATATTGCACATGAGCGTGGGCAATGTGCTCATGTCCATCGTGTGCGGCTTGTATCTGGTCAACGGCCTGTGGTCGCTGGCCTCGTGGATGAAATTGTATCGAAAGAATGGATAAATTACTGGAAATCAAAAATCTGCACGTCAAAATCGGCGACAAGGAAATCTTGAAGGGGGTTGACCTCACCATCGGTCCCGGGGAGGTGCATGCTGTCATGGGACCCAACGGGGCGGGAAAAAGCACCCTCAGCGCCGTTCTCACCGGTCGTCCGGGCTACGAAGTCACGGAAGGGAGCATTCTGTACAAAGGAGAGAATTTGCTGGAGAAAACGCCCGAGGAGCGTGCCTGGGCGGGGATTTTCCTCAGTTTCCAGTATCCGATCGAGATTCCGGGCGTAACCATCACCGCCTTCATGAAGGCGGCCGTGAATGCCAAGCGCAAGGCGCAGGGACTTCCGGAGCTCAAGGCTGGCGATTTCCTCAAGCAGATGAAGGAAAAGATGGCTCTGGTGCAGATGAAGCCCGAATTCGCCAGGCGCGAAGTGAACGTAGGTTTCTCCGGCGGCGAAAAAAAGCGCAACGAGATTTTCCAGATGGCCCTGCTGGACCCGCAGCTGTCCATCCTGGACGAGACCGACAGCGGCCTGGACGTGGACGCCCTCAAGGTGGTTGCCGACGGGGTGAACTCCCTCCGTTCCCCGGAAAAGAGCGCGGTCATCATCACCCATTACCAGAAGTTGCTGGAGTATGTCCGGCCGGATGTGGTACATGTGCTCAAGGATGGCCGCATGGTGAAAACCGGCGGCCGCGAGTTGATTGATCTCATTGAGTCACAAGGATTTGACCAGTTTTAGCCCATGGGACACGGCAAGTATTTGGATCCGTTCGTCGCTGTCGCTCCTCAGGATGACAAGCGCTGTCACTCTGAGCGAAGCGAAGAGTCACTCTACCGCGTCCGGGCGGGGGAAACCCTCGAACTGGAGTATGTGGTGTTGCCCGGCGAAAGCAGGGATATCGACGTAAACATTGACCTGGTGGGCCCGGGAGCGGAAGCGCATGTCAAGGCTTTGTATCTTTCCACGGGTGCGGAAAAGGTGAATTTCCATATCGTGATGCACCATCGTGCGCCCGGCTGCAGGAGCACCCAGAAAATCAACGGCATCGCCGGCGGCCGCGCCCAGGTGCATTTTGACGGCACCATCGTGGTGGCCCCGGACGCCCAGCAGACCGAAGCCTACCAGGAAAACCACAATATCGTCCTCACGGAAGATGCCAGGGTGGAGACCCGCCCCCAGCTGGAAATCTATGCCGATGATGTAAAATGCTCCCACGGAGCCACGGTGGGCCAGTTGAATCCCGACGAACTCTTCTACATGCGCTCGCGCGGCATTCCTGAGGCCGAGGCCCGGACCCTCCAGATGCTGTCCTTCCTGTCCCCGGTCATCCCTCAGGGGCGGGAACAGGAAGTGGAAACAGCGGGGTCGTCGTACTGCTGCTGCAGGCGCAGCAGTTCGGCCTTCAGCTCCCGGGTGAGTTCCTCCGTTCCGGGCGCTCCGTACAAGTTGTGCAGCTGCATCGGATCTTTCTCCAGGTCGAACAGTTCCCACTCGTCAATGTCATGATAGAAATGCATGAGTGAGTAGCGTTCCGTGCGCACGCCGTAGTGCCGTCTGACGGAATGTTCGGCCGGATACTCGTAGTAATGATAGTAGAGGGATTTGCGCCAGTCCGCGGGCCTGCTGCCCAGCAGCAGGGGCAGAAAACTTTCTCCCTGGATGTCCTCCGGCACTTCCAATCCAGCCAGCTGCAGGATGGTGGGAGCGTAGTCGATGTTCTGGACAAAGAGATCCACGTCACCGAGCTTCTGCCCGCCGGGCAGGCGCACCAGCAGCGGCGTGCGGAAACTTTCCTCGTACATGAAGCGCTTGTCAAAGTAGCCGTGCTCTCCCATGAAAAAGCCCTGATCGGAGGTGTAGATAATGACGGTATTGTCCAGCAATCCGTTGTCTTCCAGGTACTGGTACACGCGGCCCACGTTGCGGTCCACCGAGCGGATTACGCTGCAGTAGTCCCTCATGTATCGCTGGTACTTCCACTGATAAAGCGCTTTTCCGGACAGGCCGGCCTGTTTGAAATCGTCGATGATGGGATCGTAGTACGCATCCCAGGCGGCCTGCTGCGCGGCGTTCATGCGTCCGGGAACCAGTTCTCCGGGTGGGAGGTCCTGACGGTAAAGGTCCCGTCCGTAGCGCTCCAGGTGCGGCGATTCGGGCGTATGGATTTCGTTCTCCCGGTCGGCCATCTTCAGGTCATAGACCAGGTTCATATCGGCAAGGATGCTCATCTCCTGCAGGCGGGCGGCCTCGCGGGTGGCATAGTCGTCGTAAAAGGTTTCCGGCAGGGGGAATTCCACCTGGTCGAAGGCCCCCAGATCCTGCGTGTCGGGCATCCAGCTGCGATGCGGGGCCTTGAAGTGCAGGAAGAGGCAGAAGGGCTTCTCGGGGTCCCGCCCGGAGAGCCAGTCAAAAGCCACGTCGGTGGTGATGTCGGTGGAGTAGCCCTCCCGTACCAGCCGTTCACCGTTCCGGATGAAAACGGGGTTGTAGTAGTCTCCCTGGCCGACGAGGATGTCCCAGTAGTCAAACCCCGTAGGTTCGCTCACCAGATGCCACTTGCCCACCATGGCCGTCTGATAGCCGCCGGCTCTCAGCAGTTTGGGAAGGGTTTGCTGGCTGCCGTCAAAGATGCCGTGTTCGTTGTTGGTGAACCCGTTCTTGTGGCTGTGCTTCCCGGTGAGCATGCAGGCCCGCGAGGGACCGCTCAGGGAATTGGCCACAAAACTGTTGGTGAAACGGGCGCCTTCCGCAGCCAGGCGGTCGATGTTGGGTGTGGACAGAAAACGCCTGTCATACGCGCTGATGGTCTGGTAGGAGTGGTCGTCGCACATGATATATACCACGTTCAGCGGCCCCTCCGGCAGCGCGGGCGCTTTGTCTCCGCCGGAGGAGCAGGAGACAGCGGCCATGCCGGCCGCCGCTCCGCTCAGCGAGAAAAGGAGTCGGTAGGTGTCCATTACCAGCCGGGATTTTGCTCCCACTTATTGGCGGTGAGCGTAATCAGACGTTGCTGGAACGGAAGCAGATAGTCTCTGTCCAGCCTGAACTGGTACCCGCCGCTCAGCGTTCCCGGAGGGATGGGAACAATGTAGCGTTTGGTGTCGGACGGGCTGCCCGTAAGGAAGAAGTTGTTGCCGCTGGCCTGGTCGTACACCAGTTCGCTGTAGTTCTCACGCAGGGTGGGAAGGTTGCTGCCCGTGTAAAGGGCGCCTTGCGGGGTCCAGTTCACGAGGAGGATGTCAGCGGCGGCCCAGCGGGCGATATCGTAGAAGCGGCGGCCTTCCAGGGCCTGTTCTACGCGGCGCTCGCGGCGGACGGCCTGGATGTACTTGTCCAGGCTCTTGAAAGGATAGTCGGATTCGGTGTTGTACTCGCGGTCGAAATCCACGGCAGGCATGCCCACGCGGTCGCGCAGGGGCTGCAGGGCCGAGATGATCTTGGTGGCATTGGCGGCACCGTCCAGCTCGGCCAGGGCTTCGGCGTAGTTGAGGAGAACATCGGCATAACGCACCTGGATGGCGGGCGTAGCACCCTTGTATTCGGCCTCCAGATTGCCCGTGTAGTCAATCTGGACGTGTTTGAGGATGGCGAATCCCGTGGTGTTGTGATGGTGGCCTTCGGCGAAGAGCGGCGGGGCGGGAAGGCCGTCCGTCATGTCGGGGCGCATTACCTGGCCGGGCATGGCCACGGTCTGGGCCAGGCGCGGGTCGCGCACCGTGGGCTTGAGTTCATCCCCGTACACGGTCTGTGCGGCTTCGCGGTCGGCTTTCAGGTAAGGTTTGCCGTCAATGGTCAGATAATCGTTCACCAGGGAAGAAGTCACGCCTACGCCGCCGCCGCCCTTGTTCAGGTAACGGTCCACGTTGTTGCCCACCTGGTCGCCGTCGTAACGTTTGTACCAGAGAACCTCCTTGTTGTTGTCCAGGTTGGTGGTCTGGAAAACGATGCGGTAGTCGTTGTTCACGTTTCCGGTGTTATGGACAGCCCAGACATTGCGTTTCATCACCTCTTCGGCGGCATCGGCCGCGGTCTGCAGATATTCCTTGATCTTGGCATCGGTGACGGTCTTGTCATAGAAGGCGTCGTTTTTGGCCTTGTGGTATTTTTCCCAGGTTCCTTCGAACAGGGCTACCTCGCTCTTCAGGGCGCGGGCTACGTCCCTGTGGATACGCATCGTGGCGGCGCTGGACTGTTCATTCAGCAGGGAGATGGCCTCGTTCAGGTCCGAGAGGATAAAGTCGGTGACGGCCGTACGGGAGTCGCGGCCCACCTGCATGGCTTCCAGGTTCGGGTCCAGCGGTTCCTTGACAATCGCTACGCCGCCGTAGTCCCTGAGCAGCTGATAGTAGTACCAGGCGCGGAAGAAATAGGCTTCGCCGATGAGCTGGCTGTAGTTGCCGGTCTTGTCGCAGTTGTCCTTGTTGCACAGCAGGAAGTTCACGTTGCGGATGCGGGTGTAGGCGCCGAGGGAAGTGGCATTGCCGATGGACATCCCTCCATTGAGGCGGTTTACCACGGCCGAGGCGGCCATGTTGTCGCTATAGGTGTCGTAGCCGGCGATGTGGGCACCGCCGCCCATGGCAAAGTCCTGTGTGCGAACACCGGTCTCGTAGAACTGGTTCACGTAGTTCTGGATTTCACCGGTGGAGCGGAAGGGATTGTTGGTGGAAAGCACCCCCTCCGGGTCTTTGTCCAGCTTGAAGCAGGCTGTTGCGGCCGGCAAAAGGGCCAGCAAGGTGAGTATGTATCTCAGTTTCATGTTCATAAGTGTTTAGAGGTTTACAACGACGCCAACGGAGATGGTCTTGTTCATCGGATAGCTCTTACCAGCGTCGGTGGCGCCACGGTTGGCGTTACCACCGTTGTAGGAATTGTAGGTGAAGATAGCCTCCGGATCATAAATGCCTGAGAGCCTGGTGAAGGTAAGGA
The DNA here is from genome assembly GCA_902794005.1 of uncultured Bacteroidia bacterium. Taxonomy (GTDB): domain Bacteria; phylum Bacteroidota; class Bacteroidia; order Bacteroidales; family UBA932; genus Cryptobacteroides. The sequence continues at coordinate 4,580 of CADBFO010000009.1, read as the reverse complement.
GGTTTTCGCCCGTCACGTACAGCTGGGCCTTGCTCAGGCCGATACGGCCGATGAGCGACTTGGGCAGGTCGTAAGAGAGGGTGATGGTCTTCAGGCGCAGGTAGGAGGCGTCCTGCAGGTAGCGGTCGCTGGTCTGTTTCTGCTTGCTCTGATAGGTGCCCACGCCGCCGGCATTGTGAATGTACGGCTTGGGATAATAGGCGTCGGGGTTGTCTTCGCGCCAGTAGTCCATGTGCTGGTTGAAGACAGTTACCTGTGCATACGGGCCGAATCCCCAGAAATACAGGGACTGGGAAGGATCGTAATCGCGTTTGCCGACCCCCTGCAGCAGGAAACTCAAGCCGAACCCCTTCCAGGAAACGGAGCCGTTGATGGTGTAGTTGTAGCGCGGGGTGGTGTTGCCGATGATGGTGAAGTCGCCCATGTCGCCGAGGGTGTTGCTGCCCTTGTTGATTTTGCCGTCATCGTTGATATCAATGTATTTCACGTCGCCGGGCGTCCAGGGCGTTGCACTGATGAAGGTGGTGTTGTAGGCGTTGTTGTATGCATCGGCCTCGGCTTGGGTCTGGATGAGACCATCGGCGCGGTAGCCCCAGATTTCACCCACGTTCTTTCCTTCGTACCAGTTGCCTGCAGGGTCGGTTCCGGTAGGGTTGGAATATTTGGTTACCACGGCCGTGGCGTCGGCCACCGAACCGCCGATGGTGTAGAAAAAGTCGCGGCCGATCTGTCCGCGCCAGTTGAGGGCCAGTTCCCAGCCGCGGTTACGCATATTGGCGTTGTTGGTCTGGGGAGCGGCGGCGCCGAAGATGTCCGGGAAATCTTCGCCGGGGCCCAGCATGTCGCGGGTGTCGCGCTGGAAGATGTCGAAAGACCCGGTGAGGGCATTCTGGAAGAAGCCGAAGTCGAGACCGAGGTTTTGGTTGAGCACTTTTTCCCAGGTGGTGAAGGGGTTGGTCACCCCGGGAGCCTGGGTATAGGTATGGCGGCCGTCCGAGAAGATGTAACCACCCAGTGACTTGCTCATTTCCATGGTGGAGGCGAAGGTGTAGGTGGCGGCGCCCGCCTGGTTGCCCAGAAGTCCGTAGGAGGCGCGGAACTTCAGGTTGGAAAGCCATCCCTGCGTGCCGGCCATGAAGGGTTCCTTATGGATGTTCCAGCCGATGGAAACAGAGGGGAAGAAACCCCAGCGGTTGCCTGCCGCAAAGCGGGAAGATCCGTCGTAGCGGCCGTTCACTTCCAGCAGGTACCTTTCGGCATAGTTGTAATTGATACGGCCGAAGAAACCGCGGGTGGCCCAGCCGTAGCGGGTGTCCACGAGGGTTTGGTCGCCGTTGCCCATGGTTACGCTGGGCGTGGCCGTGGTGTACAGGCCTACGATGGCGTTTTTAATGTAGGCATAGTGGAAATCTTCCTCCTGGAAACCGGCCAGCAGTGCAATGTGGTGGTTCTCTCCCAGGGTGAAGGCATAGTTGGTATAGATGTTAAGGCTCTGGTACTGGGTGTCGGTGTTGGCGCGGGTGTATTTGCCGTCAACGGGAACGCCCAGTTCGGAGCGGCCGCCCTTGACGGTGGTCACGCCGTCCATCATGTAGATGTCGGGGGCGATGGCGGTCGCCTCGTAATTGTTTACGCCCATCCGGAAATTGTAGTCCAGGTTGATGAACCAGTTCTTGACGGGTTGGATCTGGATGCCGGGGGTGATGTCCAGGCGGCTGCGCTTGCTTTGGGTGTAAGTGCCGCTCTGCAGATAGGGAATCATGGTGAATTCCACATAGTGGCCATTGGGATCCATGTAGTGCTTGGTGGAGAATTCGCGGGCCAGGGTGTGGAAGAAGCCGTATCCGATACCGCCGTCGCCGAAGGGGCTGTCGGTGATGCCGTACACGAACTTGGTGCTGAAGTTGATCTTGAGCCAGTTGGTCACCTGTGCCTGGGTGTTTGCGTTCACATTGAAGCGTTTGTAGCCCATGTCGGCGAATTTCAGGACACCGGATTCATCATAGATGCCGCCGCTCACGAAGTACTGGATTTTCTTGGTGCCGCCCCGGACGGAGAGGTTGTGATTCTGCTTGAAAGCCCAGTTTTTGTAGTGGAGCTTGAAGTAGTCGGTGTTGCCCAGGCCTCGTTCAGAGTTTTCAAAGGAAGAAGGGTTGGCGCCTGGATTGTTCCGGATTTCGGCCCAGGGATCCACGCCGGGGTCGCCGTCGATGAACCTCTGCAGGTCGGCGATTTTCTCGTCAGAGTATTTGCGGGGGGCGTTGGCGTTGGCTGCGCCGTCATTCCAGAATTTGGCGAAATCTACCGAGCTGGCCATTTGGGGGAGTTTGGTCGGTGCGTTCCAGCCGAAGTTGCCGGAGTAGCTGATGGTGGCTTTCCCGTCGGCACCGCGCTTGGTGGTAACCAGAATCACGCCATAGGCGGCGCGGGCGCCGTAGATGGCGGCCGATGCGGCATCCTTCAGCACGGAGATGCTCTCGATGTCGTTGGGGTTCACATCCTGCAGGCTCATTTCAACGCCGTCCACCAGGATGTAGGGGGTCCCGGTACCGCTCAGGTTGCCGCGGCCGCGGAGGGTGATGGTGGTCTCGGCACCGGGCGTGCCGGCAGCCGTGTTGGAGATGGTGAGGCCGGGGACAAGGCCCTGGAGGGCCTGCGCGGCGTCCACTACCGGACGTTGGGCGAACTCCTCGCCCTTTACCTGGGAAACGGCGCCGGTGAGGTTGACTTTCTTCTGGACACCGTAGCCCACGACGACGGTTTCTTCCAGCATCTCGCTGTCCTCGTCCAGAACCATGTCCAGCACCCCTCCCATCCAACTCACCTCCTGGGAGGTGTAGCCGATGCAGGAGAATACCAGGGTGGTCCCGGGGCTCACGCGCGAAAGGGAATAGCTACCGTCCAGGTCCGTGACGGCCCCGTTGGTGGTCCCCTTCGCAAACACGGAGGCGCCCACAACCGGCTCGCCGGAAGGGTCGGTGACCTTTCCGCTCACGGTCTGGTTTTGTGCAAGCACAATGGAGGAGGCTGCTATGAAGGCTAATACTGCCAGAACAACCTTTTTGATTGTTTTAAGCATAATGACGTAACTTTAAGAATAGTGTTATATGTTATGTATGGTCTGTCGGTGAAACATTGCCGATGGTGGCTTTCCACAAAGATAGAAACAAAAAAAACGGGACGGACTCAAAGCCCGTCCCGTTTTGCTCAAAGATTATCCAAAACTGACTGCATGGCGCTCACGATGTCCGGAAAAATCTCCGCCACGTTCTCCTGCTCGCCCGGATCCGTCGAAATCCGGTACAGCTGCGGCGTTTTCTGATAGCCCAGCTCGGCACCGGGTGCCCAGCTGTAGGCGTCGGGCCCTTCGCTGGGCGGGATGTACTTCCACTCGGGGGTACGCACGCTCAGGCAGCGGTTGTTGGCTTGTTCAATCACGTAGTCCCGGCCTGCCGGATCCCGGCCCAGCCAGGCCTCCAGGGCGTCCCTGCTGTCGGGAGCGGCGCCCCGGGGCAGACGCCCGTCGAGCAAGCCTGCAAAGGAGGCGAACAGGTCCACATGCGAGAGAAGGGCCTCGGAGGTGGCTCCGGCCGGCACATGGCCCGTCCAGCGCACCAGGGCGGGGACGCGGGCGCCGGCCTCGTAAGTGCCGTATTTATTGCCCCGCAGCCCTCCGGAAGGGTCATGTCCGCCCAGCAATTCCCGGGCCTGGTCCCTGTAGCCGTCGTCCAGGATGGGGCCGTTGTCGCTGCACAAGGGTGTTTTCGGCCAGTCCCAGCGCGTCCAGGCGGTCCAGAATGGCCCCGACGGTCCAGTCAAATTCCACGATGGCGTCGCCCCTGAGGCCCATGCCGCTCTGCCCGCGGAAGCGCTGGTGCGGGAAGCGGGGTACGTGGATGTCATTGGTGGCCACGTACATGAAGAACGGCTGTTCCCGGTTCCGTTCCATAAAGTCCAGGGCGTGTACGGTGATGGAATCGGCGATGTTCTCGTCCTTCCACAGCGCCTTTCCGCCGCCGCGCATGTAGCCGATCCGCCCGATTCCGTTCACGATGGCCTGGTTGTGTCCCACGGAGGAGGACAGGTTGTACAGCAGTTCGGGATGGTCTTTGGCCAGCGGCTCGCCCTCGAAAGGCTGGCGGTAGCTCACCTCGATGGGGGCTTCCGGGTCCCAGTTTACCACGCGGCCGTTCTCGATGAACACGCAGGGCACGCGGTCGCCGGTGGCTGCCATGATGTACGAGTAGTCAAATCCGATATCGGCCAGTCCGGTGGGAAGCGGGGCGTTCCAGTCCTGTTCGCCCCCCTTGTCTCCCAGACCCAGGTGCCACTTGCCGAAGGCGCCGGTGACGTAACCGGCGCTTTTGAACAGGTCGGCAAGGGAATACTGCTCCGGTCGGATGATCATGCCTGCATCACCCACGGCGATGTCGGTGTCGCCGCGCCGCCAGGCGTACTGTCCGGTCAGGAGCGAGTAACGCGAGGGGGTGGATACGGAGGCCGTGGCGTAGGCATTGGTGAAGCGGGTGCCTTCCCGGGCCAGACGGTCCACGGCCGGCGTCCGGACATTCAGGGCGCCG
>CADBFO010000008.1 GCA_902794005.1 uncultured Bacteroidia bacterium | reverse complement strand
GACCCGGGGCGTGCTGATGCAGTCTTTTACCTTCGGGAAGCATTGGGGCCTGCTGCTGTTCGTCGGTACGGTTGCCGTAGCAACCGGTATTATTGCCGGTATCTGGCCGGGCATCTATTCCACGAGTGGCCAGCCGGCGATGATCCTGCGGGGCAACTATGGCCTGTCGGCCTCCGGTAAGAACCTGCGGACCATCCTGGTAGGCGTGCAGTTCGTGATTTCCACGGCGCTGCTCATCTTCGTGCTGTTCGTCCAGCGGCAGAGCAAATTTATGCAAGAGTACCCCTGCGGCTACGACAAAAATAACCTGGCCGTTGTTGATATCGGTGGGGATAACAGTCGTGATAAGTCAAATTGGCTGAGAGAAGAGCTGCGAAAGCATCCGGAGGTAGAAGATGTCGCGTATGCGATGGAACTCATCGGTGGCGCGGATGCCTATTCCACAGAAGGATGCGATTTTGGAGACGGGACAGTATCGTTTAGCCAAATGTATTGTAGTTGGAACCTGCCGCAGGTTCTGGGATTGGAAGTGGTGGAGGGCCGCAGATTCAACGAAGGTGACTACGGTCCTATTCTGCTGACTCAGGATTTGAAGGCGCGTGGCGCAGAGATGAAGGTGTATGCGGAAGAATTTGGTGAAGGGGCTCCAGTGGTCGGTTTTGTAAAAGAAGTGAATATCACATCGATGAGAAAAGCCGATGCGCCGGTAGGCTTCCAAGTGGTGACCCCGGAACGGGGATATACGCTTCCCTTTGCCTATATACGTTTGTCCGAAGGTTCTGACCGTATTGCAGCCGTTGATAAGATTAGGACAGTTTTGGCGGATATGGACCCGACGATGGCGTTCGAGGTGCAGTTCTACGATGCCATCGGCAAGAACTTGTACAGCGGCGAGGAGCGCCTGCGGCTGGCCGTGTGGCTGTTCTCCCTGTTGGCGGTACTGCTCTCGCTGGTGGGCATCTGGGGCCAGGTGCTGATGGACGTGCAGTACATGCGGATGGAGATTTCCGTAAAGCGGGTGTTCGGGGCCGATATGGGGCAGATCACGTCGGAGGGCCTGATGCTGTATCTGAGGACGGTGGCCATCTGTTACGTGATTGCGGCGCCCGTGGGCTGGCTGGTGGTGAGGTATTACCTGCAGCAGTTCGCGCACTGGGTGGGCTTCATGCCGTCGGTGTTCCTGCTGGCGCTGGTGATTGTGGGGGTGCTGTGTTCGGCCGTGGTGCTGTATCACTACCTCAAGACCGCCAGGATGAATCCAGCGGAGACGCTGAAGAATGAATAATCGCCATTCGGATGCAAGGAATTGCGTTTTTGGGATTATATTTGTACAACAATTTGAATGATATGATGAGAAAGATTTTGTATTTTGTGTGTGCGTCGCTGCTGATGGCAGGACTGTGCGGCTGTGAGAAGAATCTGTTTCCTGAGATTGACTTAGCTAACAACCTGGAGGGCAGTTGGGAGAAGGTGTATCCGGAAGGGGTGCAGGATGCGGGGCTGGTGATATGGGATTTTAAAGCTGGCGACGCTGATCCTCAAACGTGGATTCTAAGCATCTATGTCTCAGATGTGTTTACCGGTGATTCGGAGGAGAAATATATCTACCAGCAACATCAGAACGGCTATCCTGGCGTAGGCAGTTCCACGCCGGAAATTTACCTTTTTGAGTTGGACCACGATTTCATGCAAGAGGACAGGAAAGCGGCCTATACGCCAGCAGCACGGTACTATGTGAAAGAGTGCAGCAAGGACAAGCTGGTGCTCTCGCGCGAAGAGGTGAATGTGGACGGGCCGAATCTGATTGAAGGCGATGTGACGTTCCGGAGGATGGGGCTTTATACGAAGTGATCCTTCGGCTTCGCCTCGGGATGACAAAGAAACATTTTTCCAGATCGTGAAGCGCTTATTTCGCTCTGCAATGCCGTTGACAGGACATTCCTGTCGGACCGGCTGCCAAATCCATATACCAAAACGGACGGAGAAATTGGAATTACTCCGTCGGAACGATTGGTTATATGATCCTCAAGGCTGCCCGGACCTTATTTCTTCATCGCCTTCATGATGGTATCGATGGCGGCAAGGTTGGCCTTCACGTTCTTGTCCGAGGACGAAACAGGGACCAGGTTGCCGGCAAAGGCGGCCGTCGTGGCCTTGGTAAGGGCCGATGTATCCGTCCCGGCCAGTTTCTTGAGCCCGTCGATGACCTTGTTCACATTGGCGGAGGTGATCATGTTGTTGGAACTTTTGATCAGGTCTGCCGCAAACTGGTCGGTGTAGGACTTGCCGGCATCCACCAGCGAATTGGCGCCGGTGAGAATCTGGCCCAGGTTGATGAGGTTGGTCAGGTTCCCCAGATCCAGGGTGCCGGTGTTCTTGAGCACGTTGAAAATCGTGGCCAGGGCCGATCCGGTAGTGCTGCCGGTCGAAGCGGTGGTGCCGGTGGAAAGACCGCCGCCGCCAAGAATGCCGCAGGAAGTGAAGAGAGAGAGGGCGGCCACAGCGGCCACAAGGTGTTTGAAGGCTTTCATGTGATTGTTAATTTATTAATTGTGAGTTGTTTGTGTATATTTCTCTGCGCAAAAAGCGCAGAGGATTATGCGTAGGTTGTTAATAGTCAGGCGTTTGTCGGCCACGGCGAATGAGGCAGCACAGGCCGATGACGGTGAAGGCGGCGTTCATGGCCAGCAGTTCATAGCTGAAGTGGTACCCGCCGAACCAGCGGACGGAATTGAGGTCCAGCATCAGGCACAGCAGGGGCGCCGCCACGGCCACCACGGGCACCCAGCGGTCCCGCACCGGCTTCTTGCAGCACAGGCCGAAGGCGAACAGCCCCAGGATGGGCCCGTAAGTGTAGCTGGCCAGCCGGTACACGGCGTCGATCACGCTGGTGTTGTTGAGGGCGTTGAAAACCAGAATGCAGACGGCCATCAGGGCGGCCATTCCCGTGTGAACCCGGGTGCGTTTTTCCTCCTTTCCGCCCAGAATGTCGATGGTGAAAGAGGTCGTGAGGGCGGTGAGGGCGCTGCCTCCGGCGGGGAAGCCGGCCATCACCAGGCCCACGATAAAGAGGGTGGCCACCAGGCCCGAGGCCGGCAGCAGGCCGCTCCAGCTAACCGCCGGGAACAGGGCGTCCCCGCCGGCGTCAATTCCGTGCAGGGCGGCGAACTGATACAGGTACACGCCCAGAAACAGGAACAGCGCAATGCTTACGATTTGCAGCAACACGCTCACAATCAGGTTTTTCTGGGAATCCCGGACGCTCTTGCAGGCCAGGGTGCGCTGCATCATGTCCTGGTCCAGTCCGGTGGCCGCCACCACGGTGAACAGACCGCCCATGAGCTGTTTCCAGAAGTACTGCGGATGGTTCACGTCGTCAAAATAGAACACCCGCATCAGCGACGTGTCCGGCTTCCCCACCTCGCGGGCGATGAGCACCAGGCACAAAATCACCGCAACCAGCATGGCCGCCGTTTTCACGATATCCAGGCCGATGACCGCCTTCACCCCGCCGCGCACGGTATAAAGCCATTCCAGGGCCACCACCACCAGGGTGGTCGCCCAGAAGGGAATGCCCGCAGGCCCCGCCACCAGCAGCTGAAGGGTGGCAATCATCAGGAACAGCCGCACGGAGGCCCCCAGCATTTTGGAGATGAAGAAAAACCAGGCGCCGGTCTTGTGCGAGGCCGCCCCGAAACGCTCTTCGAGATACTGGTACACCGAAACCACATTGAGCCGGAAATACAGGGGCGTGAGCACAAAAGCGATGACCAGATAGCCCAGGAAGAACCCCACGCACATCTGGAGGTAGCCGAAGCCCACCGTTCCCACCATGCCCGGAACGGAAACGAACGTAACGCCCGAGAGGCAGGAGCCGATCATGGCGATCGCCACCTTCCACCAGGCCGTGGAGCGGGTTGCGTAAAAATCTTTAGCCATTCGTGTTGTTCAAATTGTCTTTGTAGGACCGGCCCACCGGTAGCGTTTTGTCAATTCCCATCAGCCGGACCTCGGTGCTCTTTCGCTTTTCGATGCGCCAGACGGGCACGATGTAGGACCGGTGGATGCGCACAAAGGTTCCCGGGGGCATCAGTTCCAGCACATCCTTGAGGGGAATCTGCGAAACCACGTCGTCGCGGTGGTCCAGGTGGAAGCAGGCGTAGTTGTTGCGGCCTTCGATATACTGGATGGCCGACAGGGGAATGTGGACGGTCCTGTAACCGGATTTTATCTGGATTTCCTCGCCGGTATCGGCCTCTGCCCGGCGGGTTTCCAGCGCGCGGGTCGCTTCGACCGCGACGATGCGGGCTTCCTTTTCGGCCTCCAGATCCTTGATGTAGGAGCTGAGCATGCCCACGGGGAGGCCGTTGCCCACGACGGCTATCAGAAGCACCCACATGGCACGGATGTGAAGGTTCATTTTCTCCACCTCATCGGCCGCTTCCGGGAAATCCACGTGGGTAAGGGTCATCAGGAAGTTGACGACCCCCAGCAGGAACAGGAGGCACGCCACGGTGATGATGCCCCTCCACTGCTGGCGCAGAAGCGGCCCCAGCGCATACCGGCACAGACCCCAGACACCGTATAGCCATACGGCGAAGACTGCTACATAGCTGGGGTGCCAGAGAATCCAGTCCCCGATGGGGAAAAGGAACATCATCCCCGGCAGCAGGAAGATGCAGAAGATGATGTCCAGGATGGTAAGGCCGTTTTTCACGGTTTTAGAGCGTATAACCGGCGAACTCGATGTCGGTGGCTGCGCGCTCCTTGAAAGCCTTGTTCTTGAATGCGTTCTCCAGGTTGGTCTTCACGCCTTCCGCATCACCCTCGCGGGCGCTGATGATGGCTTTCAGGTAGTGGACTCTGGGGTCGCGGCAGTGGACGGTGGCCTTGGCCTTGTCCAGCTGGTCGGTGAGGATGTAGGCCAGGACGGTGTTGTTGCAGCAGCCGTCCACGTCCTTGAGCACCTGGGCGGCCTCGTCATAGCGGCCGGTCTCGATGAGAACGATGCCCAGGTTGGCCTTGGCATCATCGGTGCCGGCTTTGCGGAAAGCGGTCTCGGCGGCCGTGTAGTCCTGTTTGTGGAGGGCCAGCACACCCTTGGCGTTGATCACGTCGGGATCGTTGGCGTTGAGTTCATTGAGGCCGGCCTGGGCCTTTTCGTCCTTGCCCTGGTTCAGGTAGAGGGCGGCCAGGTTGAACTTGGCGCGCTCGCTGTTGAATTTATTGATGGCTTTCTTGAAGATTTCTTCCTTCTGGGCGGGTTTGCGCACAAGGGAGGCCACTCTCAGGAGGGCTTCTTCGTCCAGGAGGCTTTCATTGTTCTCCAGGAGGTCCAGGAGCTCTTCGTTGCTGTAGTTCTTGAACTCCACGTTGGCGATGAGGCGGGCGCGGCGCAGTTCCGGCAGGACCTCGCCCTTGAGGGCGGTGTAAACCTGGGACATGTTGCGGATTTCGTTTTCACGGACGGCCGGGTCGCTGTACATGGAAAGAACCCTCAGGATAAGGTCCTTGTCTTCCAGGTTGCTCTGGGAAACCAGCTGCTGGAAGCCTTCCCAGTCTTCACCGACGCTGCGGACGGTGGGATCGACGGCTTCGTAGCCCTTGGTCACCTTGTCCCAGGCCTTGGTGGCCGACTTGGAACGGTTGTCGGACAGTTTGTTGTTCTTGTCCACAGAACCTTCCGGAGAAGCATAAGCCACAATCTCGGTGCTCTTGACGGTGGTGCGCTCGTCCTGGGCAATCTTGTCAAGGGCGGCCAGGAATTCCTTCACGGAATTGCCCTTGAGCTCGGAGCCGCGAACCTCGGCGCTGTTCACCAGGTACTTGATCTGGCCCTCGGTGGTGCTGGAAATCACTTCCTGGTAGTTGTCGGCCTTGAAGGAGACGTTGCCGGCGTTCTTTACCAGCATGTAGGTGGTGTTGGCGCCGTCGGCCACCTTCCGGGTGGGAAGGTTGATGCTCTTGGAGCCGGCAATCACCTTTCCGCGGAGCTCCAGGTAGCTCTTCTCCATGCCTTCCACATAGTCGAAATGAATCTTTTCGGTCACTTTCTGGCCGTCTTTGGAGACCACCTTGTAATTGTTGCGGACCTTTTCTCCCTGATACTTGAAGGGCTTCATGGCGGCTTCGCCACCCTGATAGACAAGTACGGGCGTAACTTCTACCACCACGTTCGGATTGAAATAATCCTTGGGGTAGGTAACATTGACGGTAGCGTCGATGGAACCGGCCACCACTTCCAGGACGGCGGGCTGGCACTCGACTTTCACATTTTCGGCCAGTTTGGCCATCTTTTCAGGGGATGCGCAGGCTACGGTGAGGGCTGCGGCTGCAAGAAATACAAAAAATCTTTTCATATAATGCATATTGTAGATTAAGCATGTCGCCAGTCCTACAAATATACACATTTTATTTAAAAAATAAGTATCTTTGCAAGAACAATTATGGACTTACAGGCACTAAAGAATAAATACGACATCATCGGCAACGATCCGGCGCTGAACGAAGCACTGGAGACGGCGGTGAAATTCGCCCCTACCGGCCTCAGCGTCCTCATCCAGGGAGAGAGCGGTGTGGGCAAGGAAAGTTTCGCCCGCATCATCCATCAGTTCAGCACCCGCCGGCAGAACTCCTTTTTCGCGGTGAACTGCGGTGCCCTGCCCCGGGAACTCGTGAACTCCGAGCTCTTCGGCCACGTCAAGGGCTCGTTCACCGGCGCCGTGGAAACCCGCAAGGGCTATTTCGAAGAGGCCGACGGCGGCACCCTTTTCCTGGACGAGATTGCCGAGCTTCCGCTGGAGAGCCAGGCGCTCCTGCTGCGCGTGCTGCAAAGCGGAGAATACCGCAAGGTGGGTTCCAACAAGGTGGACCATACGGATGTCCGCGTCGTGGCGGCCACCAATGTCCATCTGTACGAGGCCGTCAAGCGCGGGAAATTCCGTGAAGATCTCTACTTCCGCCTCTCTGCCGCGCAAATCCGCATCCCCCCGCTAAGGGACCGCAAATCAGATATTTACCTCCTCTTCCGCAAGTTCACTTCGGACTTCTCGGAAGTGAACGGCATGTGCAAGATCAGCCTCCGTCCGGATGCGATCCGCCTGCTGGAACAGTACCGCTGGCCGGGCAACATCCGCCAGCTCCAGGGCTTCACCCAGAGCCTCACCGCCCAGGTTTCCGTGAAGGTGACCCCCACCCTCCAGCGCATCGAGATGGGGGCCCAGGACCTGATTCCGTTCATGCCCCTCGAAGAGGGAGAACCCATCCCGGCGCTCTACGAAGGGCCGCAACCGTCATCGGCCTTCCAAACCGACGAGCGGCAGGCGATCTTCAAGGCTATTTTCGACCTCAAGCAGGAGGTGGATGCCCTGAAGGCCCGCCTGGACCGCCGTTCCCTTCCCGCTCCGTCGGCCCCCGTGGAGGAAGAAGCCGAGTGGCAGGGCCAGGAGGAGATTCCCAGCCACGGCCCCATCTTCCACATGGAATCCCCGGAAACCCCGGCCCAGGAGGAAAGCCTCAGCGTGCGCCGCAAGGAGGAAGACCTCATCCGCCAGGCCCTGGAAAAATACCACGGCAACCGCAAAAAAGCGGCCGAGCAACTGGGGATGAGCGAGCGCACCCTCTACCGCAAACTCCCGCCCGAATACCGCAAGAAATGAAACTGAAGGCCCTCATATCCATGCTTCTGGCCGGCAGTCTGGCGGCGGCCTGCGGCATCTATTCCTTCACCGGAACCTCCATCCAGCCCGATGTGAACACCATCACCATCCCCTATGTGGAGTACCGGGCCCTCCGCGTGAATCCGGCCCTGTCCAACCAGATGACCGAGGCCCTGCAGGAGAAGTTCCGCCGCCTCACCCGCCTGGAACAGGTAGATGTGGACGGAGACCTGGAACTGGTGTGCGAAATCACCGGTTACGACGTGAAGGCCACCGCCGTCACGGCCGATGAACTGGCCTCCCAGAACCGTCTCACGGTTACGGTAAAGGTGAATTTCACCAACAACAAGTATCCCGAAGACAACGTGGAGAACAAGAGTTTCAGCGCCTACGAGGACTTTGACGCCACCCTCACGCTGGACTCCGTGGAAGGTGGTCTGTGCGAAAGCATCGTGGACAAACTGGTCGAAGACATCTTCAACGCAACCGTAGCGCAATGGTAGGTTCCTCTTATATAGACATTCACACCCTCACGCTGGACGAACTGGCCGGCGTGGTGAACCTGTACCCCTGGTACGGAGCCGCCCGCGTGGAACTGTGCCGCCGGATGGCCCGCATGGGGGAAGACTGGGGAGAAGAGCAGTATGCGGCCGAGGCCCTGTACGTCCCGGACCGCGGCAAGCTGGCCGTCCTGGTGCGCAAGGCCCGCACGGTGGACTGCTCCGACAAAGACCTCACCACGCTCCTTTCCTCGTATCTGGAACCCTCGGCCGCAGAGGCCCCGGAAACGCCGATGCGGGAAGTCCGCGTGGTGGGCGGCGATTATTTCTCCCAGACCCAGTACGACAATGTGCGCCAGAGCGGAGACAACATCTTCTCCCGCTTTGCCGGAAAAGCCGCCCGGAGCACTTCTCCGGAGGATATGAGCGGCGCCGAGATGGCGCAGCGTTTCGCGACCGAAACCCTGGCCCGCATCTTCGAGGAACAGGGCCGGACAGAGGAGGCCCGGCGCATTTATTCGCGCCTGATTTTGGAAATCCCGGAAAAAAGTGCTTACTTTGCATCCCTTATCGAAAATTTGGACAAATAAAGATAAAACCATATGAACGCAGCGTTTACAGTTTTGGTCGTTCTCATCATCATCGCGGCCATTCTCCTGATTGCGGTCGTCCTCCTGCAGAACGGAAAGGACGGCGGCCTGGCAACCAATTTCACTTCCGCCAACCAGACCCTCGGCGTACGCCAGACGGCCACCATCCTTGAAAAGGCCACCTGGTATCTGGTCGCCTTCATCCTGGTTGTTTCCATCATCACCGTTTTCGTAGGCCGCGGCAGCACCAGCGCCGGTTCCAACGAGGCCGTGAGCACGGAAATCGTCAACCAGGCCGAGCAGGCCGCCAGCGAGGCTCCCGCTTTCCCCATCTCCCAGGAGAACCCCGAGGAGGAGGCCCCTGCCGAGACACCGGCAAACTAAAACCCTGTTTTTTCGCATTTTACCTGCCACCTCGACAGAGAGATTATTCTGTTTGTCGGGGCGGTAGTTGTTTTGCCAATCTGCCAATTTGGCAGGAAAACGGGTTCAGGAACGGAGATTGCCATAGTTCGGGAAAAAGGAGAAAAGAACTATGGCAGAAAACAATAACAACAGCAATTTTCTGGAGCGCTTCGCCATCAACCTCAACGAGCGCGCGGCCCAAGGCAAACTGGACCCCGTAATCGGCCGGGATGACGAAATCCGCCGTGTTCTGCAGATTCTTTCCCGCAGAACCAAGAACAATCCCATCCTGGTGGGCGAGCCCGGCGTGGGCAAGACCGCCATCTCTGAGGGCATCGCCCAGAACATCGTGAACGGGCAGGTGCCGGAAAACCTGAAATCCAAGAAAGTCTATTCCCTGGACATGGGCGCCCTTATCGCGGGTGCCAAGTACCAGGGTGAATTCGAAGAGCGCCTGAAGGGCGTCGTGAAAGAGGTCGTGGACAGCGCCGGAGAGATCATCCTGTTCATCGACGAGATTCACACCCTGGTGGGCGCAGGCCGCAGCAGCGGCGCCATGGATGCCTCCAACATCCTCAAGCCGGCCCTGGCCCGCGGCGAGCTGCGCACCATCGGCTCCACCACCCTGGACGAATACCAGAAGTACTTCGAGGCCGACAAGGCCCTGGAGCGCCGGTTCCAGATGGTGATGGTGGACGAACCCTCGCCCGCCGAATCCATCGCCATCCTTCGCGGCCTGAAGGAGCGCTACGAGAACCACCACAAGGTACGCATCGAAGACGATGCCCTCATCGCCGCCGTGAACCTGAGCCACCGCTACATCACGTCCCGTTTCCTCCCGGACAAGGCCATCGACCTGGTGGACGAAGCCGCGTCCAAGCTGCGGCTGGAGATGAACTCCGTCCCCGAGCCCATCGACAATCTCAATTCCGCCATCCGGCAGAAGGAGATTGAGCGGGAGGCCATCAAGCGCGAGGGCGTGTCCGTGAAACTGGAAAAACTGGAGGCCGAACTGAAACAGCTGCAAGACAGGCGCGAAGGCCTCATGCAGCGCTGGAACGAGGAAAAAGACACCTTGAACGGACTGCAGACGGCCCGTCAGGAACTGGAGGACCTGAACCTCCAGGCCAAGACCGCGGAGCGCAGCGGAGACTACGCCAAGGTGGCCGAAATCCGATACGGCCGCATGGCCGACACGCAGAAGCGCATCGACGAACTCACCGTCAAGGCGGAATCCATCAAGGAACCGCTTGTCACGGAAGCGGTTACGCCGGAGGACATCGCAGAGGTGGTGGCCAAGTGGACGGGCATTCCCGTGAAACGGATGCTGGAAAGCGAGAAGGAGAAGCTCCTGCGCATGGAAACCGAACTGCACAAGCGCGTGGTGGGCCAGGACAATGCCATCCGCGCCGTGGCCGATGCCGTCCGCCGCAGCCGTGCGGGCCTTTCCAGCGAGAAGCGTCCCATCGGCTCGTTCCTGTTCATGGGCACGACGGGCGTGGGCAAGACCGAACTGGCCAAAGCCCTGGCGGAGTTCCTGTTCAACGACGAAAACATGCTCACCCGCATTGACATGAGCGAGTACCAGGAGCGGCACACCGTGAGCCGCCTGGTGGGCGCGCCTCCGGGATACGTGGGATACGACGAGGGCGGCCAGCTCACCGAAGCCGTGCGCCGCAAGCCCTATTCCGTGGTGCTGCTGGACGAGATTGAGAAGGCCCACCCGGACGTGTTCAACGTGCTGCTGCAGGTGCTGGACGACGGCCGGCTCACCGACAACAAGGGCCGCACCGTGGATTTCAAGAACACCATCCTCATCATGACTTCCAACGCCGGGGCCGACATCATCCAGTCCTACATGGAGCGTCTGCCCGAGGTGAACGGCCTGGACATGCAGGCCATCGCCTCCCGCCGTTCCCTGCTGGACGAATGCCGGGGCAAGGTGCTGGACATCCTCAAGATGACGGTGCGTCCGGAATTCCTGAACCGAATCGATGAAATCATCATGTTCGATCCGCTCACCAAGGCCGATATCCGTGAAATCCTGCACATCCAGGAAGAAGACCTCCGGCGGAAACTGGAGAGCAGCGGCATCACCGTGGAATTCACCCCTGCCTTCGAAGAGCACATGGTGGAAAACGGCTACGACCCCGCTTACGGCGCCCGTCCTGTCAAACGCCTGATGCAGCGGGAACTGGTGAATCTGCTGGCCAAGAACATCCTGGACGGGACCGTCCGCAAGGACTCCGTCGTTCAGGTAGATGCTGCCGGCTCGGAAGTGTTAGTCCGAAACAAGTAGTGTTTTGAAGTCCTCCCAGCGGTAGAAGGAGCCGGGAGCGGCCATCTCAAGGGGAAGCGTGGCTTCCCTGCCGTTCAAAAGAATCTGGAACAGTATTTCCGGATTCTTTTTGCTTTTGAAAAAGACCAGCTGCAGGTTGCAGGCCATGGGGACGTCGTAACTGCGCCAGTAGTTTTCCACCTCGAAGGGATTTTCCACCGCCTCGTTCATGCCGTTCACGCCCAGAAGGGACAGCAGCGGCATCAGGGTGGAATCGTGGGCGAAACGCAGGCGCAGCCGGACGCGTCCGCCGGCGATGTCTTCATCGGCCTTGGTCACCAAGTCCTCGTAGAGGGCCTTCATGGCCTTGACGCGGAGATTCTGCGTATCGGGCGACGGGCCCGCGATCTGGTAGTCGCGGAAATTGTTCACGCGCCACAGGGCATAGCGCTCCTCGGGCGTGTAAAGCTTGTACAGCTGCTCCGGAACGGGCACGTCCAGGTTGTCCAGGGTGGACAGCATGGTGTGAAGGTCAAAGCAGAACTTGTATTTGTTGTCCACCAGGCCGCGGGTCCTCTTGAACCATCGCGCCAGCATGGCGTCCAGGTCCAGGACGTTGTCGCGGAAGCGCTTGAACTTCACCTCGGCCTCTCCGCCGCGCTCCTCGGAAGAGTCGATGATGTCCGGAAGGAGGTAGGCCTGGTAGGGGTGGCCGTAGTCGGCGTGGAAGGTGAAGTCCTTGTCCAGGTTGTCCAGTTCGCTCAGGAAGGAGAACATGCTCGCAATCACGCGGTGGGAAACCGTGGAGACGGCCTCGGCGTGCGTTTTTCCCTTGAACACCTCGGGGTAGTTCCTGTAAATCCGGGAGGCGATGTAGCGGTGCTGCGCCTGGCCTTTCTCCGTGAGAATGCCTTCGCGGCGGCAAAGGACCGGGTAGATGGCCAGATAGTCTTTGTAGAACTGCTGTCCCTCCGGGGTGAGGAGCCCTTGTTCGGACGCCTTGTTCCATACGGCCAGCAGGTCTTCATACACCGTGCTGCCCAGGGCGTAGCGGGAGCCGTGCCGGCCCACATGGCTCACATAGAAGGGCTTATAGCCTTTTGGGGCCGCTGCGGGGACAGGCTGGTCCGTCGGGTAAAGGAAATGCACGCCGCCGGTGCGCTCGATATCGGCCGATATTTCTTCCCGGGTGTTGCGCTGGGCGGCCAGGGGCAGGACGGAAAGGGCTGCCGCGAGGAGAAGGACAAGGTTCTTTCCCATAATCAGTTTTGGGGGACTTTGATGGTGTGACCGTGCTCCTGGGCCACCGTTTCTTTCCAAAGCTGGGTGTAGCCGGGCCATTCCACGTTCTCCGGCATCTGCTCGGAATACTTCGAATGCTTGAACCGGCCGTTTTCATCCTGGGGCTTCACATTTCCGTCCATGAACTTCACCAGCAGCTCCACTTCCAGGTTCTGCCAGGCGGCAAACTGCTGCTGGGCCGTGTTCACGGTATAATCGGTTACGTATTCCACCACCTTGGCGAAAGGTTTCCGCTGCACCATCACGTCTCCCCTGGAGGAGAGTTTTTTCTGCAGCTTCACGGCCACCTGGTTGTACATCACCACGGCCATGCTGTCCACCGAATGGGTGCGCTGCTCCATCTGCTCGATTTCGAACAAATCCACCTTGGCCCTCACGTAAGGAGCCATGACGTTATACATCTTATAGCAGGCGTTGGAGATGCGGTTGTTGATCCAGAAGGAGGACGTGGGGGAGTAATGCAGCATGTCTCCGTTCCCCTCGCGGAAACAGTCGGGCACCTCCGTGGTAGCCGTATAGATGGGAGTAAGGTAGGAGGTGGCGGCGTCGTCGGTGCCGAACCACAGGATGCCGCCCACCACGTCGGGCACGTAATTGCGGGCTTGTCCCACCATCCAGAATCCCGTCTGCTGGGTGGCGATGGCGCGCTCGTTCACATAGGTGTTTCCTTCGGCATCCTGGAATTCCATGGGCCTCCAGCGGTACGGGAGGGCGTTTCCGCCGGCGCCGATATCCTGGGTCATATCCATGGGCGTTCCCTCGAAGTGGTCCCTCATGACATCGGCCACCTCCTTCACGCCGGCCTTCTTGCGGGGGAATACGAACAGGGGGAAGTCTCCCTCCAGGTTGTTTCCCATCACATAGTCCAGGTAGGAAAAGGCATCGCGGGTGACGGCGTTGCCTTCTTCATCGTAGAAGGAGAACCAGCCCTCGGTGAGGATGTTGAAGGCGCTCCAGGCGCGGGCGTCGCAGCCGCGCACGGTTCCGAAGTCAATGGGATTGTAGGCCTTTTTGAAGCTGAAATCGCTGTCCAGGCCGTCGAAATATCCTTTTTTGCGGGCGAACGAAATCACGTCCGGGGCGTAGAGGCAGTTGTCGGGGTCGTTCAGGGGGAACTTGCCGATACGGGCCTGGTTGGCATGGGCGCAGATGGCGCCGTCCGGCACGCGCATGGCCACCCAGACGATGCCCCTGTTCACATTGACGCCGTTCTTGATATTGGTTCCCTTGCCGATGAGTTCCATGATCCAGGCTTCGTTCTTGTCGGCGATGGAGAAGGTTTCGCCTCCGGAGGCGTAGCCGTACTCGTTGGCCAGGCTCACGATGACCTCGATGGCCTCCCGGGCGGTGCGGGAACGCTGCAGGGCCACATAGATGAGGCTGCCATAGTCGATTCCGCCTTTCCGGTCTTCCAGTTCGGGCCTTCCGCCCCAGGTGGTTTCCGTGATAATCACCTGGAACTCATTCATGTTGCCCACTGTCTGGTAGGTGTGGGGAACCTGTTCGATTTCACCCAGGTAACGGTGGGTATCCCAGTCGTAGATGGGAAGCATGGTGCCGGGTTTCCAGTCGGCCGCAGGCTTGAAGTACAATTCTCCGAAAAGGGTGTGCGAGTCTGCGGAGTAAGAGACCATCACCGACCCGTCCCGGCTGGCGCCGCGGGTGACGATGACATTGGTGCAGGTGTTGCCTTCCGTACCGGAAAGAAGCAGGAACGCGGCGGTTACGAGCAGATAAAGGAGCGATTTTCTCATCGTATTTTGGGCTTTTTCGATTTATTGCGTAATTTTGTCATCTGACAACAGATTACAAAGGTATGAAAATTTATCGTTTATTGAACGTAATAGCGGCCCTTTGCCTGTCGGTTTTTGTTGCGGGAGCGCAAAATCAACCGCCCCAGACAGCGGAAGAAAAGGAAAAACAGCTGCTGGAGTTCGTCGATAAGGAAGTCCAGCGCCTGAGCCATCTGCTGGATTTGGAGTACTGGCAGGAGTTTTACGTGGACTCCACCCTCACGCATGACTTCCGCGCCATGACCGAGGAGATGGAATCCATGCAGAAGGCCATGGTGGAAAACCGGGACCTGTATGTCAATGTGCAGGACAAGTGGATGCAGGCCATCGACGACTCCTACAAGCGGTTCTTCACGAAGGAGCAGTGGGCCAAATACTGGAAAAGCGGCGCCCGTCGCGCCCAGGAAGCCCGTGACAAAAGGAACAAAAAGAAAAAATAAGATATGAAAGAAGCGATCGAACAAATTTTCAAGGAACTGGGCGAACTCAAAGCCACCACCGCCAAGGAGGCCGAGGAGGCCCGCATCCGTTTTCTGGGCAAGAAAGGTGAAATCACGGCCCTCATGGAGCAGTTCCGCAGCGTGGCCCCCGAGCTCAAGCGCGAGTACGGCCAGAAGCTGAACGAACTCAAGAAGGCCGCCAACGCCCGCATCGAGGAACTCAAGTTTTCCGTGGAGGAAAGCGCCCAGGCCGATGCCCCCAAGGAAGACCTCTCCATGCCCGGAGACGCCTTTCCGCTGGGTTCCCGTCATCCGGTTTCCATCGTGCGCCAGCAGATTGTGGACATTTTCCGGAAATTCGGTTACGACGTGGCAGAAGGTCCGGAAATCGAGGATGACTACCATGTCTTCGAAGCCTTGAACTTCCCGCCCAACCATCCCGCCCGCGAGATGCAGGACACCTTCTTCGTAAGCACCGGCCACCTGAACCCGCTTCTTCTCCGCACCCACACCTCTTCCGTGCAGGTGCGCACCATGGAAACCCAGCCCCTGCCCATCCGCGTGGTGTGCCCGGGACGCGTTTTCCGCAACGAAGCCATATCGGCCCGCGCCCATTGCATTTTCCATCAGGTGGAGGGTCTGTACATTGACAAGGACGTCACTTTCGCCGACCTCAAACAAGCCATCCTGCTCTTCGCCCGCGAAATGTTCGGCCCGGAGACCGAAATCCGCATGCGTCCCTCCTATTTCCCCTTCACGGAGCCGTCCGCCGAGGTGGACGTCAGCTGCAACATCTGCCACGGCAAGGGCTGCAACATCTGCAAGGGCACCGGCTGGCTGGAAATCATGGGCTGCGGCATGGTGGACCCCAACGTCCTCAAGGCCAGCGGCATAGACCCTGAAAAGTACAGCGGCTTCGCCTTCGGCATGGGCGTAGAGCGTATCGCCATGCTCAAGTGGCAGGTGAACGACCTCCGCCACTACTTCGAGAACGACATGCGCTTCCTCAGCGAATTCGCCACCGCCACCGAGGTTTAGCCCGGTGGCGGCCAACCACAGATAACTTAACCATTAACCATGACCTCCCTGTTCTATCTGGTGCCCGTTGCAGCGGTCATCGCCCTGCTTTTCGCCTGGATTTTCTTCCGTCAGATGATGAAGGAAAGCGAAGGCACTCCCACGATGAAAGAGATTGCGCAGTATGTGCGCGAAGGCGCCATGGCGTACCTCCGG
Source organism: uncultured Bacteroidia bacterium (assembly GCA_902794005.1). Classification (GTDB taxonomy): domain Bacteria; phylum Bacteroidota; class Bacteroidia; order Bacteroidales; family UBA932; genus Cryptobacteroides. The sequence continues at coordinate 39,248 of CADBFO010000008.1, read as the reverse complement.
CAACAGTACAAAGTTGTCATTGTCGTATTCCTGATTCTGGCCGCCCTGTTTGCCGTTCTGGCCTACGGGTTCGGCGTGCAGAACCCCTGGGTTCCGTTTGCTTTCCTCACCGGCGGCTTCTTCAGCGGCCTGGCCGGTTTCGTGGGCATGAAAACGGCCACATACGCCAGTGCCCGCACCACCAACGCCACCATGCGCAGCCTCAATTCCGGCCTCAAGATTGCCTTCCGCAGCGGCGCCGTCATGGGCCTCACGGTGGTAGGCCTCGGCCTGCTGGACATCGCCATTTGGTGGAGCGTCCTCAAATTGTTCTATGACCCCAGCGACGCACAGAACCTGGTCATCATCACCACCACCATGCTCACCTTCGGCATGGGTGCCTCTACGCAGGCTCTCTTCGCCCGCGTGGGCGGCGGCATCTATACCAAGGCGGCCGACGTGGGGGCCGATATCGTGGGCAAGGTGGAGCAGGACATCCCGGAGGACGACCCCCGCAACCCCGCCACCATCGCCGACAACGTGGGTGACAACGTGGGCGACGTGGCCGGCATGGGCGCCGACCTGTACGAAAGTTACTGCGGCTCCATCCTCGCCACCATGGCCCTCGGCGCATCGGCCTTCTTTGCCGACGGCACCGCCGTCCAGATGCGTGCCATTCTGGCCCCGATGGTGATTGCCGCCATCGGCGTAGTGCTTTCCATCATCGGCATTTACATGGTCCGGACCAAGGAAGGGGCCCATCTTCAAGACCTGCTTAAATCCCTGTCCGTGGGCACCAACCTGGCCGCCGTCCTCATTGCCGTCCTTTCCTTCGGGGTCTTTTACCTCCTGGGCTTCCCGAATTGGTGGAAACTGGCCCTGAGCGTTCTCAGCGGCCTGCTCGCCGGCGTAATCATCGGCAAGGTCACCGAATACTACACCTCGCATTCCTACCGGCCCGTCCAGAAACTGGCCGAAGCGGCCACCACCGGCTCCGCCACCGTGATCATCAACGGCGTGGGGCTGGGCATGCGTTCCACGGCCGTTCCCGTGATAACCATCTGCATCGCCATCCTCCTGGCCTATGGCTTCGCCACGGACTTCGTGTTCTCCGCCCAGACGCTGAGCCTGGGCCTGTACGGCGTTTCCATTGCGGCGGTCGGAATGCTTTCCACCCTTGGAATCACCTTGGCCACAGACGCTTACGGGCCCATCGCCGACAATGCCGGCGGCAACGCCCAGATGAGCGGGCTGGACCCTTCCGTCCGTGAGAAGACCGACGTGCTGGACGCCCTGGGCAACACCACGGCTGCCACCGGCAAGGGCTTCGCCATCGGCTCGGCCGCCCTCACCGCCCTGGCCCTGCTGGCTTCGTACATCGAAGAGCTTAAAATCGGCCTGGGCCATGTGGGCCGGACCGTGCTCCAGATTGGAGACCGCAGCGTGGAAACGGTGAGTGCGTCCATAACGGACATCGTATCCCTTTACGACATCACCCTCATGAATCCCAAGGTGCTGGTGGGCATTTTTGTCGGCTCCATGATGGCCTTCCTGTTCTGCGGCCTCACCATGAACGCCGTGGGCCGCGCCGCCTCCAAGATGGTGGTGGAAGTGCGCCGCCAGTTCCGCGAAATTGCCGGCATCCTGCATGGGAAGCAGCGTCCGGACTACACCTCCTGCGTCCGCATCTCCACCAGGGCGGCCCAGCAGGAAATGATTTATCCCTCGCTGCTGGCCATCATCGCGCCGATGGTGGTGGGACTGCTGCTGGGCCCGGCCGGCGTAATCGGCCTGCTCTCCGGCGGACTGGGAGCCGGCTTCGTGCTGGCCATCTTCCTGGCCAATTCCGGCGGCTCCTGGGACAACGCCAAGAAGTTTGTGGAAGAAGGCCACCACGGCGGCAAGAACTCCCCGGCCCACAAGGCCACCATCGTGGGGGACACCGTGGGCGACCCCTTCAAAGACACCTCCGGCCCTTCGCTGAACATCCTCATCAAACTCATGAGCATGGTCTCCATCGTCATGGCCGGCCTCACCGTGATGCTGCACTAACGTGCAGCGTTATTGCCCACGTTGCCCCCACCCGAAACCCCTCCCCTCGGGGGAGGGACTTTTTGCCACCCTATCGGCGCAAAGCTCTCACTTCGTGGCTTAGTCCACGTTGCCCCCGCAGCGCCCGGTCTGTAGCCGCCGGAGGGCGTTTATTCCGGCGGCGGTGCCCCGGGGAGGAATAGATGGAGGTGGCAGGTAACCGGCTGAAATTCAAACAATTGCCGATAATCCTCTGCGCAAAAAGTGCAGAGGATTATGCATAAGTGATTGTTACATAACGAGTTATGGGCCACCCGATTTTACATCGGCCAGAGGAGGAGGCCCACCCGGTAGGCGGCAAAGGCGCAGACCCAGGCCACCAGGATGGTGTACAGTGCCAGGAGGATGGCCCAGCGCCACTTTCCGGTCTCGTTCTTGGTGGCCACGAAGGTGGCGATGCAGGGGAAGTACAGCAGCACGAACACCATGAACGCCAGGGCCGCCGCCGTAGGAACCGTGGCCTTGAGGGCGCTCTGCAGGGCGGTGTCCTCAGCGTCTCCCAGACCTTCATATTCCTCGCCGTCCTGGGCGTACATCACGCCCATAGTGCTGATAACCAGTTCTTTGGCTCCGACGCCGGCCAGCAGTCCCACGTCCATTTTCCAGTTGAAGCCCAGCGGCTCATTCACCGGCTCGATGAATTTGCCCAGCGTGCCGATATAGGAATGCTCCTGCTGATAGGCCGTGGTGGCGCCTTCGTGGCGCGGGAAGTACCCGAGGAACCAGATGGCCACCGAGAACAGGAGGATGGTGGTAGCCATCTTTTCCAGATACTGCTTGCCTTTTTCCCAGGTATGGCGCCAGATGGCTTTTCCGGTAGGGACGCGGTACGGCGGCAGTTCCATCACAAACGGCAAGTCATCGTCCTTGACGAATTTGGACAGCACCATGGCCGATAAAATAGCCAGCACAATTCCCAGCAGATAGATGCCCAGCAGTGCTGTGGCGGGGTTTTTCGGGAAAAAGGCTCCCGCGAAGAGCACGAAAATGGGCAATCGGCCCGCGCAGGACATGAACGGGATGATGGCGATGGTGATGAGCCGGCTCTTGCGGCTTTCGATGCTGCGGGTGGCCATGATGGCCGGCACATTGCAGCCGAACCCCATCACCATGGGGATGAAACTTTTCCCGTGCAGGCCGATTCTGTGCATCAGTTTGTCCACGATAAACGCGGCACGGGCCATGTATCCGCTGTCCTCCATGATGGAGATGAAGAAATACAGGATCATGATGTTGGGCAGGAACACCAGCACGCTGCCCACCCCGGCAATCACGCCGTCCACCATGAGGTCCCTGAACCAGCCGTCGGCCATCATTCCGCCCGCCCATTCGCCGAATTTCGCGACCAGCCAGTCAATCCAGTCCATGGGATACTGGCCGATGGTGAAGGTGGCCCAGAACACGAACCAGAGCAGCAGGATAAAGATGGGGAAGGCCGCCCACTGGTTGGTGACAACGGCGTCGAAGCGGTCGGTCAGGGTGCGCCTCGGACGCTCTTCCCGGTATTTTTCGTAGGTTTCGGCCAGGGCGCCCTGGATGAAGGCATATTTGGCATCTACGACGGCGCTTTCGGCCGATGTTCCCAGCAGCTGCCGGATGCGCTCTTCTTCTTCCCGGCGGACTTTCTGCAGCATATCGGCCTCAGGAACCCGGGCCAGGATGCCTTCCACCTCCTTGTCGGTCTCCAGGTATTTGATGGCCAGGTAGCGGGTAGAGTAGCGGGAGCGGACGTCGTCGTTTCCGTAAATCACTTCCTGGATGCGTTTGATGCTCTTTTCCAGTTCGGTCCCGTGGTTGATGTGGATATGCCGGGCCAGTTTGGGATCGGCCTGTTCGTAAATCTTGATGACGGTGTCGAAGAGTTCCGGAATGCCCTGGCCGTCACGGCTCACCGTGGGGCATACCGGCATGCCCAGAAGATAGCCTAACTGCTTGGTATCCAGATTGTCACCCTTGCTTTGCAGCTCATCGTACATATTCAGGGCCATTACGGTGCGCAAGTTCATGTCGATGAGCTGGGTGGTGAGATAAAGGTTGCGCTCGATATTGGAAGCATCCACCACGTTCACCACTACGTCCGGCATGGCTTCCAGGAGGTTTTTCCTCACATAGAGCTCCTCCGGAGAATAAGCGCTGAGGGAATAGGTGCCCGGAAGATCCACCAGGGTGATGTCATAGTCCTTGAAGCGGAAATGCCCTTCCTTGGCATCCACCGTAACGCCGGAATAGTTGCCCACGTGTTCGTGGCTGCCGGAGGCGATGTTGAACAGGGAGGTTTTTCCGCAGTTGGGGTTTCCCACCAGGGCCACCCGGATATTGTGATGACGCTCCTCGGCCACATGGGCCAGGGCGCGGTCCAGGCGCTGTTTTTCTTCCAGGTCTCCGGGAAGGGCCTGCAGATGCTCGTCGCTCACCAGGGCCTCGCGGGCCTCCGCTTCGGTGACCACCTCTATCTGCCGGGCCTCCTCCCTGCGGAGAGAGACTTTATAGCCGATAATCTCATATTCGATGGGATCCTTGAGCGGCGCGTTCAGCACCACTTTCACTTCTTTTCCCTGTATGAACCCCATCTCAATGAGGCGTTTACGGAAACTTCCATGGCCGTGAACGCGTTCGATGACGGCTTTTTCTCCCGTCGCCAAATCCGAAAGTATCATAGTCTGTTTGTTTTGCGCTTGGCGCAAAGGTACGGTGCTTTGCGTCGTTTGTCAATCCCTATTTATTGGTATTCTTTCAGATTTCGCCGACCCGGAAGCCGGAAGATGGTGTGGCCTGTGAATCCGTCAGCCTTGCTGCGCATCGGCAAGCCATTCACGCCGTTATCCCGTTCCGGCTGGGCAATGCCGTTCAGTGAAATAATTGCTCTTGTTATTTACACGACCTTTCCGGCCATTTTCACCTTTCTCATCGGTCACGTAGCTACTGCTACGCTCCCTCTTCCAAAGGTGAAACTGTCTCGAAAATCCATATAACAAACTTCGGCAACCATTTCAAAACAGCTTCTAAAGGCATCGTTCAAGGCAAAAAGGAGGCTGTTATTTCTTTTGCCAAACTTGATTGCGCAAAAGAAGTTTGCCCCCCAAAATTGTATTTTGTGGAAATAATGCGTAAATTTGCGGCGGAAAAAAACACTCTACGTAATATGAAAAAAGTTCTTCTTATCGTGGCTTCCCTGCTCCTGGGTATGCAGGCCCACGCACAGCTGGCCGCCGAGGGCGGTTACATGCACGCTTTTGAGAACAGCAAAGGTTCCGTCCTGAATATGTCTGTCTCCAACTCCCGTGGCTGGGACGGCTTTTATGCCGGAGCCCGTTATACCATCGGCCTGGACAATGTTCTGGACGGTTTTTCCGTTGACCCCGGCGCCAATGTCTCTTTCCTCTGGACCCGCTTCGCCGACAATTTGAAAGGCCGTGAGATTGCCATCAACGTTCCCATTCATGCCGTTTACAGCCTGGATATCATGTCCGACGTCAAAGTCCGGTTCCTGGCCGGTCCCACCCTGCAGCTGGGCCTTCTGAACAACATCGTGGACCGTTCCAACAACGCCACCACCACGCATAACATGTACCGGGAAACCCTGCTGGGATCTGCCCGCACCCCGTTCAACCTCTATCTGGGTCTGGGTGCCGGTCTCGAGGTAGCACAGATGATCCGGGTGAACCTGGGCTTCGACTTCGGCCTTCTCAATCTTACAACCGCTACCAACGCATCCCTGCACCGCAACGTCCTCAAAATCGGAGTCGGATATATCTTTTAAACCATACGAATTATGAAAAAGTTTCTTGCCTGTATTCTTGCAGCTTCCCTGATGCTTCTGGGAACGCAGGCCTATGCCCAGCTCGTCGTGGGCGCCGGCTATCTGCACACCATTGAAAACACCAAGGCCACCGAAGGCAAGGCGGTCGGAAAACCTGACCACATGAACGGTTTCTATCTGGGCGCCAGCTATAACATCCGCTTCAGCGACTATTTCGGCGTTGCTCCCGGCTTCTATGTGAACATGCTTTTCCAGAGCATGAACAATGCGGAAGGCGGCAATTTCGGCGGTATTCTGCTCAGTGGTTCCGTTTCCTATAACTATACGGAAGTGGCCCTCAACCTGCCCGTAAACCTCACCCTCAACATGCCCATCAGCGACAATGTCGATTTCTTCGCTTTCGCCGGTCCCACCTTCCAGTATGGTGTGATGGCCCGTTCCACCTTCAATACGGCCGCTTCCGTCGGAGTCATCCATTATTCCAAGGGAGACTCCTACAACCACTATGGAAAAGACGGTGACGGCAAACCGTTCAACATCCTTCTGGGCGGTGGCGTCGGAGTGGAAATCGGAGACCTCCAGTTCCTTGTGGGCTACGACCACACCCTCATGAATGTAAGCAAGATTGACGGTTACAAGGTTGGCCGTCACCAGATCAAAGCCGGCATCAACTTCGCCTTCTAACCTTCGGGGGTGGCCGCCAACAGGCTGCTGCTCAGTCGTTTACGTATAATCCTCTGCGCTTTTTGCGCAGAGGATTTTCATTATATTGCTGATAATCAGCTGTTTATTTGCCACGCCGGGAATACTCGCAGCCGCAGAAGAGCTGGTTGTAGAAGTCTTCTTCCCGGATAATCTGGTTGCGGCGCTCCTGCAGGCCGCCTTTGCGCCAGTTCTGCGCCCACCAGGTGACGCCTTCCACCTGGCTGCAGGCCCATCGACCCGCCTCGTCCACCTGCTCCAGGCTTTTCCAGCGGGAAGCGGCCAGGGTGGTGGAAAGTACGGTGAATCCATGGGCCGATGCATACTGCGCCGCGCGCAGCAGCCGCTGTCTGAAGCAGTTCAGGCAGCGCTTCCCGCGTTCGGGTTCCTGTTCCAGCCCCTTCGCGCAGAGGCGCCACTCCTCGTGGTCATACACATCGTCCACAATCTCGACGCCCCATTTCCGGGCATAGCGGATGCACTCGCCCAGCCGGTGGTCGTACTCTTCCCGCGGAAAGATGTTGGAGTTGGAGTAGAAGATGACGGGGGTGATTCCGCGCTCCATCAGGCATTCCACGATGGCGCTGGAGCAGGGGGCGCAGCAGGCATGAAGCAGAATCTTCTCCGCATTGCCCGGCACCTGGATATGCAGGTTCGTTTTCATCACCCCGCAAAGTTAGGCAAATTCCCCCACACTTGTTTGTGCCCCCCGGGAAAGTTTTTCGCTCTCAATGGGTGAAACTCCTGAAGCGCGGTGGCGTTTTCGCCAAAGGAGGTAGGGTTTTGGCAGGAAATACGTATCTTTGCAGTCTCCCGAACAATCTTGCGTATGGCCATTCACACAGAAAAGACAGAACATCGGGCACCGGCTGCACGAAAAACGAACGGCTGGCTGGCCCTGAGTCCGCTATTCGTCTTCCTGGTCGTCTATCTGGCCGGATCCCTGGTTGCACACGATTTTTATAAAGTGCCGGTGGCGGCAGCCTTCATCATCGCATCGGCCTATGCCCTGCTCATCACCCGGAATGTGGAAAAGACAGACGACAAGATTGCCATTTTCTCCGAGGGGGCCGGCAACAAGAATGTGCTGCTGATGATTTGGATTTTTGTGCTGGCGGGGGCTTTTGCCGCCACGGCCAAGGACATCGGCGCCATTGATGCAACGGTGAATGCCACGCTCCAGATTCTGCCCGAAAACCTCCTCTATGCCGGTCTTTTCCTGGCCGCCTGCTTCATCTCCATGGCTATCGGCACCTCTGTGGGCACGATTGTGGCGCTGGTTCCCATCGCTTCGGGCATTGCGGCCGAGGCGGGCGTGGGCGTTCCTTTCATGACGGCCATCATCGTGGGCGGCGCTTTCTTCGGGGACAATCTCTCCTTCATTTCCGACACCACCGTGGCCGCCACCAAGAGCCAGGGGTGCTCCATGCGGGACAAGTTCCGGGTGAACCTGTGGATTGCCGCTCCGGCCGCCATCCTGGTCACGGTGCTGTATGTGGTGCTGGGCCTCTCGGTGCAGGCGGCTCCTTCGGCCGACCCGGTGCAATGGCTGGGGCTTGTGCCCTACCTGATGGTCATCGGCCTGGCGCTGGCCGGGGTGAATGTGGTGACGGTGCTGGCGATAGGCATCGGCGTGAATGGGGTTATCGGCTGGTGCACAGGCGCTTACGACTTTGTAGGTTGGATGGCGTCCATCGGTGGCGGCATCGGCTCCATGGGCGAGCTCATCATCGTGTCGCTGCTGGCCGGCGGCATGCTGGAAATCATCCGCTACAACGGCGGCCTCCAGTTTATCATCGACGGTCTCACCCGCCGCATTGCAGGCCGAAGGGCCGCCGCCCTTTCCATCGCCGGCCTGGTCTCGCTGGTGAACCTCTGCACGGCCAACAACACCATCGCCATCATTACGGTGGGCCCCCTGGCCAAGGACATCACCGAGCGCTTCGGCCTGGATCCGCGGAAAGTCGCCTCCATCCTGGACACCTTCTCCTGCCTGGTGCAGGGCATCATTCCCTACGGCGCGCAAATGCTGATGGCCTGCGGTCTGGCCGGCGTTTCGGCCATCGCCATCATCAGCAACCTCTACTATCCTTTCGCCCTGGGCATCGTGGCCTTCCTGTCCATCGTCCTGCGCTTTCCCCGGAAATATTCCTGACCCGGGCCGAAACGGGCTCTCAAACAAGTGGTTAGCGGAAAGCGTTGCACTACCAACAAGTTGGGATTGACGGCCCCGTGCAAACCCCCTATCTTTGCATCGGAAAAACACACAAGCCATATAGTTAGATCCTTTTATTGTTGTTGAAACTTCCCGGCTGAGAAGCCCGGAAGTTTTTTTATTGAGAGTATGACAAAAAATCATTAACTTTGTTTCCCAATATGAGTAACAGCGCCAACCATCATCTGATGAGTCCTGCCATGAAGATGGCGGACCTCATGGACCTGGACTTTTCCCTGCTGGGCGTCGCTACCCGCATGGGCCTCGGTTTCGGGTTCGGAGAAGCCACCGTGGCCGAAGAATGCGGAAAAAGGGGCATCGACCCCGAGACGTTCCTGCTCATCTGCCGCGTCTATGCCCTGGACGGCTACCGGCCCACCCGGGAAACGCTCGAAAACGCCAATCTGCACGACATTGTCAAATACCTGCACCAGTCGCATTCCTATTACATGGAGGTGGTGGTTCCGGAACTGGCCCATGCCCTGGAACAGACTATCGAGCCCTGCGAAGAGCGGCAGAAAAAGGTTATCTGGAAATTCTTTGCCGACTACAAGGAAGAGCTGGCCAAGCACTTCGCCTACGAAGAAGGGAAGGTGTTCCCCTATGTGGAGGCCGTGCTGGGGGCGCACACGGACAGGCAGTTTACCATCGGCGAATACGAGGAAAACCACTCCAACGTGGAGGAAAAGCTGGACGACCTCAAAAACCTCATCATGAAATACATTCCGCACCAGTGCGGTCAGCAGGACGTGTACCGGGTCCTGTTTTATATTTACACGCTGGAGGAGGACCTTGGCAAGCACACATTCATCGAGGACGGAATCCTGGTCCCCATGGTAGGAAGGATGGAAGGACATGAGTAGGCGCATCCTCATAGTCGTTCCTTCCGTCATTGCGGCGAAAGGCCTGGAGCAAGTGTTCGGCGACCTCGGGGAGTTTGAAGTGTGCGGCATCCTGCAGGACCTGTCCGGTTCCGTGGAAGTCCAGCTCCGCACCCTGGCCCCGGACGTGGTCATCGTGGACCCTTCCATTTTCGATTTCGCCTCCCGCGGCAACATCAAATCACGCCTGTCGGAATACACGGACGCCGCCATCGTCGCCTTCGTCATCCAGCCCGCGGAGGAAGATCAGCTGAAGCAGTTCGACGGTAGCATCGGCCTCATGGACGCCCCCACGGCCGTGATCCGGAAAGTGCGCGCCGCCCTGGAAGAGCGCAGCGAAACCCCCAGGGCCGAAGGGGAAGAACTCTCCCAGCGGGAGAAGGAAATCCTCATCTGCGTGGCCAAGGGCATGCTCAACAAAGAAATTGCCGACCTGTACAACCTCTCCATCTACACGGTCATCACCCACCGCAAGAACATCACCCGCAAGACCGGCATCAAGACCGTGGCCGGACTCACGGTATATGCCCTCCTGAACAACCTGATAGACATGAACGCAGTAGAATAACCATGAATTACAAAAAGTACCTCAACTTTTATCCCGACTTTCCCATCAAGGGAGTCAATTTCGTAGATATCATTCCGCTCATTCAGGACAAGGAATTGTTCCGGCAGCTCACGAAGGACCTTGCCGCCATGTGCTGCGCGTCCAACATCGCCGCCCCGGAGGCCCGTGGATTCCTGTTTTCCACCCCCATGCTCTACGACAAGGACATCCCCGTGGAGAACGTGATTCCGTTGCGCAAGAAAGGCAAGCTGCCCTTTGCCGAGGGAGATTTGATTCAGGTGGAAATCATGAAGGAATACGGTCCCGACCATGTGTACTTCCGCCGCTCCGACATCGCGGCCAGCAAGCCCGTCGGAGACGTTGTGGAAATTACATTCTTCGACGACATCCTTGCCACCGGCGGTACGGCCCGCGGCCTGGCCCTGGGACTGAACGCCCAGCGGGTGACCATCGACGGGAAGGAATATCCGGTAAAAGTGAAGGATTTTGTGTTTTTGGTAGAGATTGACGACCTCCCCGGCCGCAAGCGTCTGGAAGACATTGCCCCGGTGAAGTCCCTCATCCACGTTACGGAAGGCTAGGGTCCGGGCTTCCGTCGGAGGCCTTGTGGTCGAATCCGGCGCCGTGCCAGGTCCAGGAGCGGAGAACCTCCCCGCAACGGGCCGATATCACCTGTCGGAAAACGCGGATTTCCTTGCCTCCGGGCGCGGTCATCCGGCCGATCAAGCCCCATCGGCCTCCGGAGAAGGAATAGACGCAGACGTTGAGGTCGCTGCCGTCCCGCCGGGCCACCACCAGTTCCGCCTGCCGGTTCCCGGTGAAATCGTGCAGGCCGATGACGGTATCCGGGCTGCCCTCGGAAAGAAGGGCTCCGTTGACGGAAACGGCTCCGTCCGAGAGGGAAACGGCCATGTCCTCTCCGGCCACCTGGAAATCCAGCGAACCGGAAGGGCCATAAAAATAGCTGTCCAGGCCCATGATGAACCCCCGCACCTGGGCGTGGGAAGCCAGGCAGACGAGCAGAAGCAGTGAAAGAAGTTTACGCATACGATTGCAAAGATAAGAAAAACCTTAAATATCAGCCATATGTCCTTTGTAGATGATCGAATTGCCATGGAAGGGCTCACTTTTGACGATGTCCTCCTGATCCCGGCCTATTCCGAGGTCCTGCCCCGCACGGTGAACCTCCACACCCGTTTCTCCCGGAACATTCCCCTGAACATCCCCATTGTGTCCGCCGCCATGGACACCGTGACCGAGGCCCCGATGGCCATCGCCCTGGCCCGCGAAGGCGGAATCGGCGTCATTCACAAGAACATGAGCATCGCCGCGCAGGCGGCCCAGGTGCGCAAGGTCAAACGTTCCGAAAACGGCATGATTACCGACCCGGTCACCATCGGCCAGGACCAGACGGTGGGCGACGCCCTGCGACTGATGAAGGAGAACCACATCGGCGGCATTCCCGTCACCGACGGCACCCGCCGCCTGGTGGGCATTGTGACCAACCGCGATGTGCGCTTCCACCAGGACATGTCGGTTCTGGTGAAGGATGTGATGACCTCGGAAGGCCTGGTCACCATCCCCGCCACCCGCACCGACCGCGATTACGTGAGAACGATCCTGCAGGAGTACAAAGTGGAGAAACTGCCCGTCGTGGACGGCCAGGGGAACATCGTGGGCCTCATCACCTATAAAGACATCATGCAGGAGCGCCGTTACCCGGACGCCTGCAAGGACGCCCAGGGCCGCCTCCGCGTGGCCGCCGGCATCGGCATCACCCCGGACGCCCTGGACCGTATCGCCGCCCTCAAGGCCGAAGGCGTGGACGCCGTGGTGCTGGATTCGGCCCACGGACACAGCAAGGGCGTGATGGACCTGCTCAAGAAAGTGAAGGCCGCCTACCCGTCCCTGGACGTGGTGGTGGGCAATGTGGCCACCGAGGAAGGCGCCCGCGACCTCGTGAAAGCGGGGGCCGACGGCGTGAAGGTGGGCATCGGCCCGGGTTCCATCTGCACCACCCGCATCGTGGCGGGCGTGGGCGTGCCCCAGCTCAGCGCCATATACAATGCCTCCCAGGCCCTCAAGGGCACGGGTGTGACGCTCATTGCCGATGGCGGTCTGCGCTATTCCGGAGACGTGGTGAAGGCCCTGGCGGCCGGCGGAGACTGCGTCATGTGCGGCTCCATGTTTGCCGGCACCGAGGAATCTCCGGGCGAAGCCATCATCTACAACGGCCGTAAGTTCAAGGCCTATCGCGGCATGGGCTCCATCGATGCCATGGCCGCCGGTTCCAAGGACCGCTACTTCCAGGACGACAAGGCGGAGCTGAACAAACTGGTCCCGGAAGGCATCGTGGGCCGTGTTCCCTACAAGGGCACCCTGGCCGAGACGGTGTACCAGCTGCTGGGCGGCCTGCGCTCCGGCATGGGCTACTGCGGCGCACAGGATCTCGCCGCCCTCAAGACGGCCAAGTTCACCCGCGTGACGGCCAGCGGCATGACGGAAAGCCACCCGCACGACATCACCATCACCAAGGAAACCCCCAATTATTCCCGCAACGATTAAGGACTTAACACCATCAGAATTATGAGTACATCAAACGTCCGCCCCGCAAACATGGAGCGCATTACCACTCCGGAACTGGCCCGGAAATTCATCGAAGGACAAATCAAGGAGCTCCGTGCCCAGATTGGAGACAAGAAAGTGCTGCTGGCCCTCTCCGGCGGCGTGGATTCATCCGTGGTGGCCGCCCTGCTCATCAAGGCCGTGGGCAAGCAGCTGGTGTCGGTTCATGTGAACCACGGTCTCCTGCGCAAAGGCGAGCCCGAACAGGTTGTCCGCGTATTCCGGGATGAACTGGATGCCAACCTGGTTTATGTGGATGCCACCGACCGCTTCCTGGACAAACTGGCCGGCGTTGCCGACCCTGAACAGAAGCGCAAGATCATCGGCGCCGAGTTTATCCGTGTCTTCGAAGAGGAAGCCCGGAAACTTTCCGGCATCAGCTTCCTGGCGCAGGGAACCATCTATCCCGACATCGTGGAATCCGGCCCCGTCAAGTCCCACCACAACGTAGGCGGCCTGCCCGAAGACCTGCAGTTCGAGCTGGTAGAACCCGTCAAACTTCTGTTCAAGGACGAAGTGCGCGTCGTGGGCAAGGAGCTGGGCCTGCCCGACAACATGGTGTTCCGTCAGCCCTTCCCCGGCCCCGGCCTGGGCGTTCGTTGCACCGGCGCCATCACCCGCGACCGCCTGGAGGCCCTCCGCGAAAGCGATGCCATCCTGCGCGAGGAATTTGCCAAAAACGGCCTGGAAGGCAAGGTGTGGCAGTATTTCACCATCGTCCCGGATTATAAGTCAACCGGCGTGAAGGACGACAAGCGCAGTTGGGACTGGCCGGTCATCATCCGTGCCGTCAACACGCGCGACGCCATGACCGCCACCATCGAGGAAATCCCCTACGCGCTCCTGCATCATATCACACAGCGCATCGTGACCGAAGTGCCGGGCGTGAACCGCGTCCTGTACGACCTCACCCCCAAGCCCACCGGCACCATCGAGTGGGAGTAGCCCCGTCGGTCTCCATCGGCGGAATGCCATAATTGCCGATGAGCGGGTAACTGGCACAGAGGATCTGGCCGGAGAAGGAGGGGTCCGTGAGGCTCTCGGTGTAGCCTGCCATGGCCGTGGAGAAGACCACTTCGCCTTCGCACGAGCCGTCAAAGCCGAAGCTCCAGCCCTCCATTTTGCATCCGTTCTGCAGGACAAGCGTTGCTTTTTTACGTGCTGACATAGGATTTTATCTGACTGTTTTCAATGCTGTGCCGCCGGGGACGGCAAGGCCTTCGGCGCTGCGGATAACGACCCCGGCCGCCCCGTCGCGCAGGGCTGCGAACGCGTTGTCCAGTTTGGGAATCATCCCGTCCGCTACGCGGCCTTCGGCCTTCAGACGGGCATATCCGTCCGGGTCGAGGGAGGGGATGACGCTGCCGGCGTCATTCCGGTCATGGAGCACGCCGCCCATTTCGAAACAATAGAAGAGCCGGGCGCCCAGGGCGACGGAAATCGCGGCCGCCATCGTGTCGGCGTTGGTGTTGAGCAGCTGCCCGTCGCCGTCGTGGTTGATGGCGCAGAAGACCGGGGTGAGGCCCTGATCCAGCAGCTGCCGGACCAGCGGAACCCGGACGGAAGCGGCCGTAACGTCTCCCACAAAGCCGAAATCCACTTCCGTCACGCCGTCGGAGAGGGTGACGGGCGGCCGTCTGCGGGCCGTAATCACGCCGCCGTCGCAGCCCGACAGGCCGATGGCGTTGCAGCCGTGGCGCTGCAGCCGGGCCACGATGTCCTTGTTGCACCAGCCGGCATAGACCATCGTCACCACCTCCAGGGTCTTCGCGTCCGTGACGCGGCGTCCCTCGATCCGGACGGGCTCCACGCCCAGCGCCTTCTGCACCTGGCTGGCGCGGACGCCGCCGCCGTGGACCAGGAGCTTCGGCCCGTCCAGGGCTGCGAATTCGGCGCAGAAGCGCTCCAGGGCCGCCGGATCGTCCACGACCTTGCCTCCTATCTTGTAGAGGCGGATCATAGGCTCTCCAGCATCCGTTTCATCACCACCTGTGCCGACACGGTGCGGTTGGCCGCCTCGGGGATTACGATGCTCCGGGGCGAGTCGATGACCGCGTCCGAGACAATCATGTTGCGGCGAACCGGCAGGCAGTGCATGAAGAAAGCATTGTCGGTCACCGCCATGTGGCGCTCATCCACGGTCCAGCTCCTGTCCTTGCTCAGCACCTTTCCGTACTGCGCGGGATCCGTGATGCCGGGGCAGCTCCAGTTCTTGGCATAGACAAAGTCGGCTCCCTCCAGGGCCTTCATCTGGTCGTATTCGACACGGGCGTTGCCGACGAAAGCCGGATCCAGTTCATACCCGCGGGGGTGCGTGATGACAAAATCGACATCGGCCGCGTTCATCCATTCGGCGAAGGAATTGGGCACGGCCTGGGGCAGGGAATTCGGATGCGGGGCCCAGGTCATCACCACCTTCGGCCGCTTCTTTTCCTTGTATTCTTCGATGGTGATGAGGTCGGCGAAAGCCTGGCAGGGATGCACCGTGGCCGACTCCAGGCTGATGACGGGCTTCCCGCCGTATTCGATGAACTGGTGGAGCACGCTCTCGTTGTAGTCGAACTCGCGGTCCTTCAGGCCGGCAAAGGAGCGGATGCCGATCAGGTCGCAGTAGCTGGTCATCACGGGGATGGCCTCGCGCAGGTGCTCGGATTTGTCACCGTCCATCACCACGCCCATTTCGGTTTCAAGCTTCCAGCTGTCCTGGCCGATGTTGAGCACGATGGGGTTCATCCCCAGGTTGAGCGCCGCCTTCTGGCTGCTCAGGCGCGTACGGAGGCTGCTGTTGAAAAAGACCAGCATAATGGTCTTGTCCAGTCCCAGATGTTTCCAGGCAAAAGGTGTGGCCTTCACCTGCCGGGCTTCCTCAAGCGCTGCGCCCAGGTCGCCGATGTCGTTGACGTGAAAGAATGTTTTCATACGAGTAGTTTGTTGAATGTTCTGAGGAAATGGTCTGCCTGGGCCTTTGTCAGGCACAGGGGCGGAAGAAGCCGGATCATATTCTGACCGGCGACCCCGGTGAAGATGTGGTTGTCATACAGCAGTGCCCGGCGCAGGGGAGCCACCGATTCGGCCATTTCGATGCCGATCATCAGTCCCTTGCCGCGCACTTCTTTGATATGGGGGCTCCGGGGCAGCGATTCCATGATATGCCTGCCGACGGCGAGGGCGTTGGCCATCAGGTCTTCCTGCTCGAGGATGTCCAGAACGGCCAGTGCGGCGGCGCAGGCGAGGTAGTTGCCGCCGAAGGTGGTGCCCAGCATTCCCTTGCGGGCCTTGAGCTCCGGGGCGATCAGGATGCCGCCGCAGGGGAAGCCGTTGGCGATGCCCTTGCCCAGGGTGATGATGCCCGGCCGGATGCCCGCCCACTGGTGCGCGAAGAACTTTCCCGTCCGGCCGTAGCCACTCTGCACCTCGTCGAGGATGAGCACGGCCCCGTAGCGGCTGCACAGCCCGGAAAGGTCCCGGAGGAAGTCCTGCGCGGGAATGTGGATGCCCCCGCAGCCCTGGATGCCCTCCACGATGACGCCGGCGACATCGCCCAGGGCGAGCTCCGCCTCCACGGCCGCGGCGTCATTGAGCTCGCAGAACCTTACCTTGTGGTGCGCGTTGAAAGGGGAGACGATGGTGGGGTTGTCGGTCAGCGCCACGGCACCGGAGGTGCGGCCGTGGAAGCTCCGGCGGAAGGCGATGATGCGGTCCTTTCCGCTGTGGAAGGAGGCCAGCTTGACGGCGTTCTCGTTGGACTCGGCCCCGCTGTTGTCCAGAAAAAGGGAATAGTCCCCGTAGCCGCTGGCTTCCCCGATGCGGCGTGCCAGTTCCTCCTGGAGCGGATTGCGCACGCTGTTGGAGTAGAATCCGATCCTGTCCAGCTGCTCCTTGAGCGCGGCGACATAGCGGGGATGCGAATGCCCGACGGAGATAACCGCATGGCCGCCGTAAAGGTCCAGGTATTCCTGTCCTTTGTCGTCCCACACCGTGCAGCCCTGCGCCCGTACGGGCGTAACATCGAAGAGGGAATATACGTCAAAAAGGTCCATACAGTCTGTTAAAATGCCGATGCCTTCAGCCTGAGGCCTGCCGTCTCGGGAAAGCCGGTCATCAGGTTCATGTTCTGAACCGCCTGTCCGGACGCTCCCTTGAGCAGGTTGTCAATTACGGAGGAAATCACCAGCGTGTCGCCGTGCTTTTCCGGGAATACGATGCATTTGTTGGTGTTGATCACCTGTTTGAGGTCTACCGGGCGGTCGGAAACGAAGGTGAACGCCGCATCGGCGTAGTAATCCCGGTAGAGCTTCAGGACCGCCCCGCCGTCCAGCGGACAGTCCAGGGTGATGGAAGCGAAGATGCCGCGGGCAAAGTCGCCCCGCATGGGGACAAAGCGGATGTCCTCAAAGCCCAGGTTGCGGCGGATCTCCAGAAGGTGCTGGTGCTCAAATACTTTGTAGGCGGAAAGATTGCCTGTTCGCCAGCTGAAATGCGTTGTGGCGGACGGCTTTACGCCGGCGCCCGTGGAGCCGGTGATGGCTGTCACATGGACGCTTTCCTTCAGCCATCCGGCGGCCGCCAGGGGCAGCAGGCCCAGTTGGATGGCCGTGGCGAAGCAGCCCGGATTGGCCAGCTTCTGCGCGGAGCGGATTTCCTCGCGCCGCCACTCGGGAAGGCCATAGACGTAGCCCCCGGACCCGTCGCGGAAGTCCTGCGCCAGGTCCACCACCTTCAGGCCTGCCGGGCAGCTGTTCTGCGCCCAGAACTCCCGGCTCTTTCCGTGGGCCGAGCAAAGGAAGAGCAGGTCCACGGAAGAGAGATCATAACTTTCGCAGAAGCGCATCTGCGTGTCTCCGAAAAGGCCGCTGTGGACCTCCCAGAGGTAGTTTCCCGCGTTGCTGGTGGAATGGACGAAGCCGATTTCCACCCCGGGGTGGTTCACCAGGATGCGGATCAGTTCTCCCGCCGTGTACCCGGCGCCGCCGATAATGCCGATTCTCTTTTTCATATTTCCGGATGATGGATGGTCAGATGTTCCTTGGGGTCGTACAGCAATCCGGTGCAGATGCACATCTTGTAGTCGTGGCCCTGCAGGATGTCGAAGTGGCGGCAGCCCTCGCAGCCCTTCCAGAACTCCGGATCGTCCGTGAGTTCGGTGAAGGGGACCGGCCGGAAGCCGAATTCATAGTTCATCTTCATCACGGCGGCACCCGTGGTGATGGAGAAGATCTTGGCATCCGGGAAAAGTTTGCGCGAGAGGATGAAAGTCTGCTCCTTGATGCGTTTGGCGATGCCCATGCCGCGGAATTCGTGCGCGACAATCAGGCCGGAATTGGCGACGAAACTCTTTCCGCCCCAGGACTCGATGTAGGAAAAACCGGCGAACTCTCCCTCGTCGGACAGGGCAATCACCGCTTTGCCGGCGAGAATCTTCTCGTCGATGTACTGCGGGGTACGGTTGGCGATACCGGTTTTGCGTTCAAGCGAGGAAATGTAGATTTCCCGGCAGATTTCTTCGTTATAACGGGTGTGACTTGCATCGGCCACCATGACATGGATGTTCATAGGTATACAATAAGGCCCCTAACGGCAAGACAAACCGAGATTGTCAATTGCTATTGTCGGGCGAAAATTCAAAAATGGGGACAGCACGCTGAATTTCCGGAGATGTGGGAGGGTTCTACGCCTCCTATCTTCGGACTCGTCTGGAGTATGAGCGGCTCACGAATGACATAATTTCTGCAAATATAATTAAAATTTTTAAAATCTCAAATTATATTGCAGAAAATGCTCCGGAAGTGGCTTTCCGGGGGAGAAAGGGCCCATGCCTAGAAGGCGTAAACGATGATGTAGAAGAGCATCACCGCGGCGCAGATGAGCTTGATGCCGGTGCCGAACATAAAGCCCAGGAAAGCGCCGAAGGCCGATTTCACGGATTTCTCCGGGGGCATTTTCGCAAACACCAGCTCTCCGACGAGCGCTCCCAGCAAGGAACCCAGAATCATGCCCAGCGGAGGAAGGATGAGCCCGACAAACAGGCCGATCATGGCCCCTAAACTGCCGTATTTGCTCCCGCCCGTGAGTTTGGTGAACCAGGCCGGCACAATGTAGTCCAGGACGCTCACCACAATCACGATTCCCAGCCAGACCAGGAGGACGGTGGTGCTCATGGGTTCTCCGGCCCCATTGGTGCCGCTTCCCCAGATATACAGGCACAGCAGCCCCACCCAGCCTAAGGGTGGCCCGGGAAGGGCCGGCGCTACGGAGCCGATGATTCCGAGCACGCCCAGGATGATGGCGACGATCGCCACAAAAGTTTCCATGCTACAAAAAAATTGTTTATCTTTGAGGAAACAAAAGCCATACCAAAATGTTTTCGAAAGACGTATATATCCGCCGCCGTCAGACCCTGCTCGCCAAGATGCGAGAAGCCGGACAGTCCGGCCTTATCCTTTTTGTGGGAAATGCCGATGCTCCGGCACAGTACAAGGACAATTGCTATAAATGGCGTCAGGACAGCTCCTGGCTCTATTATTGGGGCCTGGACGAGCCCCTGATGGCCGCCGTGATCTGTATCGACTCCGGAGAGGAAATCCTCTTTGCCGACGATGTGGACATCGACGACATCATCTGGATGGGTCCCCAGCCCAGCGTCGCATCCAAGGCGGCTTCGGTGGGAGTGGCCGGTCATCGGCCCTATGGAGCGCTGGCCGGCTGGCTGCAGGAGCGCACAAAAGGCCGAAAGGTGCATTTCCTGCCGCCTTCCCGCTACTACAATACCATGCAGCTGGCCTCCCTGCTGCCGGGAAGTCAGCCTTCCGAGGCGCTGGTGAAGGCCGTCATTTCCATGCGGCTAATCAAGGAAGACATTGAGATAGAGGCTATTGACGCCGCCTGCGCCCTGGGCTTCGAGATGCACTCCGTGGCCCGGGATTCCATTGCCGTCGGCCTGGTGGAGCAGGAGATTGTGGGCAAGATGGAGGGCGTGGCGCTGGCCAAAGGCTGGGGCGTATCTTTCCCCACCATTCTTACCCAGCATGGGGAAACGCTTCACAATCACGGACATGCCGCGGTTATCGAGCCCGGCAAACTGATGGTCATCGATGCCGGCGTGGAGAGCAACGAGCACTATGCCTCGGACTTCACCCGCACCTATCCCACCTCCGGAAAATTCACGCAGAAGCAGCGGGAAATTTACCAGATTGTGTACGACTGCAATGAGCTGGCTTTCAGCCTCACGCGCCCCGGGATTACCTACCGGGAGGTGCATCTGGCCACGGCCCGCAGGATGCTGGAGGGCTTGTCGGCCCTGGGGCTGGTGAAGGGCGATCTGGACGAAATGGTAGCCAAAGGCATCGCGGGCCTGTTCCAGCCGCACGGTCTGGGCCACAACATGGGCCTGGATGTGCACGACATGGAAGACCTGGGAGAAAACCTGGTGGGCTACGACCCCGACCAGACCCGCGCCACGCAGTTGGGACTGAGGTCTTTGCGTATGGCCCGCCGCCTGGTTCCCGGCCATGTGATTACGGACGAGCCCGGTATCTACTTCATCCCCGCCCTCATCGAAAAGTTCAAGAAGGAAGGTCTGGGCTATGACTTTGTGAACTACGCCAAGCTGGAAGGCTACTACGACTTCGGCGGCATCCGCCTCGAGGACGACGTCCTGGTAACGGCCGATGGCGCCCGCCGCCTGGGTCCCCGCCGCCTGCCCATCGCCCCCGACGACGTTGAAGCAGTCATGAAATGAACGTCTTCACCCATTATAAGGCTGAGATCCGGTTCGCCGTCATCCTCGTCGCCCTCCGTCTTCAGCCGCACCTTCACCTCCATCGCCGGCCAGTCGCCCAGCGAATGGGGAAAAATTTGATTCTGCGGGAAATATCTAACTATTTTTACGATGAAAAAGAAGAAATTCTTCCTTTTCTGTGAAAATATTGCTATCTTTGTACGGCATTAAATAATAGTGATGTACCAGAAGAATCCATTATTGCAATTTACCGGTATCCCCGTATCGGGAGCAGACATCAAGTCCTGCTTCCAAAACCTCGCGTCACCGGAAAAGAAGATACAAGCGCTGGAGAAAAGCGGCGAACTGGTCCGACTTAAGCGAGACCTCTATATTGTCAATGAGGAGCTTAGCGGAATGGTTACGGACGTGAGACTCTGTGCCAATCACCTATACGGCCCATCTTACGTTTCCTTCCAATGGGCGCTTCGCTATTATGGAATGATTCCGGAACAGGTCTTCCTGATGACATCGGCAACCACCAAGCGTTCCCGTATGTTTGAAACCCCTATCGGGAACTTCAGTTATGTCCAGGTCACTACAAAATACTTCCCCATCGGCGTAGAAAGCAGACAGGAAGAGGGTATCGGCTTCCTTATGGCCAGCCGGGAGAAGGCCCTGTGTGACACCATTTTACTGGACAACTTTGTTCCCCACCAGTCTGTGAAATCTTTGGCCGTGTACCTTGAAGAGGATATGAGGCTGGATATGGATATCCTTTCAGAATTGGATGCCGATATTGTCCAACAGTGCGCCCAAGCCGGACGAAAGACACAAATATTCAAGAATCTGATAAAGCTAATAAGGCAATGACAACATACGAGTCAATGCTGGCCGCTTATAGAAATGATAGCGGCAGCACGGCAACAAAGAACGCCGAGCAGGAGGTGTGCCAGAAGATTGCACTGGCCGGTCTGCATCGGGGCGGCTTTTTTGACCACGCCGCATTTTATGGCGGCACTTGTCTGCGTATGTTTTACGGCCTCCCCAGGTTTTCCGAGGATATGGATTTCTCCCTTACCCAAAAGCGGGACGATATCCATCTGGAAAACTACTTTGATGCTATCCGTGAAGAATTCAACCTTGCCGGATTTGACATTACCATTACGAAGAAGGAGAAAAAGGCCTTCGGCAAGGTGGAGTCGGCATTCTTAAAAGAGAATACCGAGGCCTATGACATCAAGTTCCAGACTAAAAAAACCGTAAAGGTGAAGATTGAACTGGATACGGATCCTCCCCTTCTGTTCAACACAGAACAGAAGCTTCTGATGCAACCTTATTCTTTTATGGTCCGATGTTTTACCCTTCCGGACCTGTATGCCGGGAAAATGCATGCGCTTGTTTATCGCGCCTGGCAACGCCGGGTAAAAGGACGTGACTGGTTTGACTTTGAGTGGTATGTTCGCAATGGTGTTCCGCTCTCTTTCTGGCACCTGCAGGAACGGATTCGGGAATTCAACGGGGCAATTGTAAGTCCGGAAGAATTTATGGACCAACTTCGCAAAAAAATTGTGGAGACAGATATAGAAAATGTCAAGCAGGATGTAATTCCGTATATTGTCCCGAACCAGCAAAGAGATCTTGACATTTGGTCCAATGAGTATTTTCTAATGTTAGTCGACAAGGTAGTTATAGGGTATAATTGATTCTGCGTAAATTTTTACTCTCTTTTCTTGATTCTGCGTCAATTTTTGGCTTCTATAGTTGTTGGGGTATACATAAATCACTATATTGCACAAATTTACCACAGGAATAACCATGAAAAAGAGATTTGGGATATGGCTTCTTGCCCTGGCGGTTTTCCTGCCGGCTTGTCAGAAAAAAGACAATCCGGAAGGGGCCGGCAAGGACCTCACCGTCATCTTCGCTACCGCCACCGGTATGGTGGGTGATGGCTACAATGAACTTGTCATCAGTACGGTGAAACCTACCCAGCACCCGCATCGGACTCCTACCCCGCTGCCATGTTCTCCTTCTACGTTCAGGTGCCGTAGCCGCTATGTCTACATTTCTGCTTTTCCTGGAGCTCGCCGTCGTACTGGCCATGATTTACCTGGGGGCCAAGGTGGGCTCCATCGGGTTGGGCATGTACGGCATGGTGGGGCGGCTCATCGCCTCTTTCCTGTGATTTAGGAAAAACCATAGGTTTTTGCTATCTTTGCAGGCTCAAGTCAAGTTATTATGGCAAGTCATATCAAAGATAGCAACCTGTGGGAAAGCGGTGAACTCAAACTGAGCTGGGTACGCTCCCACATGCCCCTTCTGGAAGGCATCCAAAAAGACTTTGAGAAAACACAGCCCTTCAAGGGCCTGAAGGTGGCCCTGAGCGTGCATCTGGAGGCCAAGACGGCCCATCTTTGCGAGGTGCTGTCCGCCGGCGGGGCCGATATGTACATCACCGGCTCCAATCCGCTGAGCACCCAGGACGACGTAGCCGCCGCGCTGGTTCACGAAGGCCTCAACGTCTTTGCCATCCACGGATGCACGGAAGAGGAATACTTCGCGAACATCCGCCGGGTGCTGGAAGTGGGTCCCAACATCATCATCGACGACGGGGGAGACCTCGTGACCACCCTGCACAGGGAGTTTCCGGAGCTGGTTCCGGGCGTGATCGGCGGCTGTGAGGAAACCACCACCGGCATCCTCCGCCTCCGTGCGATGGATGCCGCCGGCGAACTCAAGTTCCCCATGATGCTGGTGAACGATGCCGACTGCAAGCACCTGTTTGACAACCGCTACGGCACGGGCCAGAGTGTGTGGGACGGCATCAACCGCACCACCAACCTCATCGTGGCCGGCAAGAACGTGGTGGTGGCCGGTTACGGCTGGTGCGGCAAGGGGGTGGCCATGCGGGCCAAAGGCCTGGGTGCCGAGGTGATTGTGACGGAAGTGGATCCGGTGAAAGCCCTGGAGGCCGTCATGGACGGTTTCACGGTAATGCCCATGCTGGAGGCCGCTCCGCTGGGAGATTTCTTCATTACGGTCACGGGCTGCGAAGACGTCATCGGCCCGGAGGCTTTCCTGAAAATGAAGGACGGGGCCATCTGCTGCAACGCCGGGCACTTCG
Source organism: uncultured Bacteroidia bacterium (assembly GCA_902794005.1). Lineage (GTDB taxonomy): Bacteria > Bacteroidota > Bacteroidia > Bacteroidales > UBA932 > Cryptobacteroides. The sequence goes on along the minus strand of CADBFO010000008.1, from coordinate 15,583 downwards.
ACGTGGAGGTGGCCGTGGCGAGCCTCAAGGCCATGGCGGTTTCGCATCGGCCCGCCCGCAGCAATATCGAGGCCTATACGCTGGAGAACGGCCGGACGGTAAATATCATTGCCGAAGGCCGACTGGTGAATCTTGCCGCCGGCGACGGGCATCCCGCCGAGATCATGGACATGTCCTTTGCCATCCAGGCGCTCAGCGCCCGTTATCTGGTGCAGAACCGGGGCCGGCTCGAAACCCGTCTCAACAATGTTCCCCGTGAGATAGACCGGGATGTGGCCCTCCGCAAACTGGAAACCCGGGGCGTGAAGATAGACACCCTCACTACAAAACAATATAAATATATTTATGGATAACAGATCCTTCACTTCGTTCAGGATGACAGCTTGTCATTCCGGGCGCAGCTTGTCATTCTGAGCGCAGCTTGTCATTTTGAGCGTGGTTTGTCATTCTGAGCGCAGCGAAGAATCTATTTTAAACGATGGCACTGATTCCTGTTAAATGGTGGACCAAGGAAGTCCACTCTTTCCAGATATCCCAGAACAAGTTCAAAAAGCAGCCCTGGGCCAACGGCGTGGTGCTGCTCTCCTGTGTGGCCGTAGCCATGCTCCTGGCCAACCTTCCCTTTACAAAAGGCGTTTATCACAGTTTCCTGCACACCGAATTCACCATGCATATCGCCTCGCCGGACGGCATGGTAAACTGGTTCTTCCCCCGCGGAATGACCATGGAAAAATTCATCAACGATATCCTGATGGTGATTTTCTTCTTCACGGTGGGCCTGGAAATCAAGCGGGAAATCGTTTGCGGGGAGTTGTCTTCATTCAAGAAAGCCATCCTCCCGGTCATCGCCGCTTTCGGCGGCGTGGCGGTTCCTGCGCTCATTTTCACCGTCGTCAACTACGGAACGCATGCGGCTTCCGGCTGGGGAATCCCTACGGCAACCGATATCGCCTTCGCGGTGGGCATCCTGTCCATCCTGGGAGACAAAGTGCCCGTTTCCCTGAAGGTTTTCCTCACCGCCCTGGCCATTGCCGATGACCTCATCGCCATCCTGGTGGTGGCGCTGTTCTATGGCGGCACCATCAACCTGCCGCTGCTGGCCGTCGCCCTGGCGGTCATCCTCTTCGTGGCGCTGATGAAAAAACTCGGAGAAAAGCGCATCGGCTTCTATATGGTGCCGGCCATCATCGTGTGGTTCCTGTTCTATTACAGCGGCATCCACGCCACCATGACGGGCGTGGTGATGGCCCTGTTCATCCCCATGGAGGCCCGCTACAACAAGGCCAAGTTCCACCGCCGGGCGCGCATCCTCTGGGATGGCCTTACCGAGGCCGAGGCCGTCCACTCCGGCGAGCCGTTCCCCAACGGGCCGGAGCGTTACCACCTGCGCCGGCTGTCGAGTCTCACCAAGAAGACCATTCCGCCGTCCTATCGGCTGGAACACAAGCTGAACCCCATCGTGAATTTTGCCATCATGCCCATCTTCGCCCTGGCCAATGCCGGCGTGGAGATTACGGACGTGTCCTATTTCAATGTGTTCAAGGCGATCGATCCGGTGCTGGGCAGCGTAGGGCTGGGCATTTTCCTGGGTCTGCTGCTGGGCAAGCCCGTGGGCATCACTCTGGCCTCCTGGCTGGCCATCCGCTTCAAGGTGGGCGCCATGCCGGACAGGGCAAGCTGGCCGATGCTCTTCGCCGTGGCCTGCCTGGGCGGTATCGGCTTCACGATGAGCATTTTCGTGGACACCCTTTCCTTTGCCGGGCCGGACATCGCCCCGGAAGTGACGCAGCAGTTGCGTGACGCCGGTAAAATCGCCGTCTTGCTGGGGTCCCTGTGCTCCGGCGTCCTGGGTTCCCTGCTGATCACCCTCGTATCCAAACTGAAAAGAAAAAAGCATTAACCCTGTCATTCTGAGCGAAGCGAAGAATCTGAAAAAAACACTGAAATATGGGATTACTAACCGGAAAAACAGCGCTCATTACGGGCGCAGCGCGCGGAATCGGCAAAGCCATCGCGCTCAAATATGCCGCTGAAGGGGCCGATGTCGCCTTCACCGACCTGGTCATCAACGAAGCGGCGGAGGAAACCGTCGCCCAACTCGAAGCCTTCGGCGTTCGCGTAAAGGCCTATGCCTCCAATGCGGCCGATTTTGATGCGACGCAGGAGGTTGTGCAGCGGGTTGTCGCCGATTTCGGCCGCATCGACATCCTTGTGAACAACGCCGGCATCACCAAGGACGGCCTGGTGATGCGCATGAGCGAGCAGCAGTGGGACGCCGTCATCGACGTGAATATGAAATCGGCCTTCAATTTCTTGCACGCCGTGGTGCCTGTGATGGCCCGGCAGAGGAGCGGAAGCATCATCAACATGGCTTCCATCGCCGGCCAGACGGGCAATCCCGGTCAGGTGAACTATGCCGCCTCCAAGGGCGGCCTCATCGCCATGGCCAAGTCCGTGGCCAAGGAAATGGGCGCCCGCGGCATCCGGGCCAACGCCATCGCTCCGGGCTACGTGCTTTCTGAAATGACCGAAAGCCTGCCCCAGGCGGTCAAGGATGAATTCATCAAAATGATTCCGCTGGGGCGCGGCGCCTCCGTGGAAGAAGTGGCTTCCGTGGCTCTCTTCCTTGCCTCCGACCTTGCCTCCTATGTAACCGGGCAGGTCATCGCCGTCAACGGCGGCATGTATTGCTAGCGGGGCGCTTTTCCCGCGGCTTCCGGCTTTGCGGCGGCTTCTCGGTGGCTCGTAACAAATTGAATCACAGCGATTTTTGTGAAATCCTCTGCGCCAAAAGTGCAGAGGATTATACGTATATTGCTGATAATTAGGAGTTTAGCTGCCACCCCAGAGAAAGGGGGTCGATAAAAAGCTGTATCTTTGGGGCATGATACGGGAGATGATGGATTTGATGATGCCGCGGGAGTGTCTGGTGTGCGGGCGGCGGTTGGCGGCGCAGGAGGAACACTTGTGCATCTGGTGTGCGGCAGACCTTCCCTGCACCTTCTATTGGGAGCGGAAGCACAACCCCATGGCAGACCAGTTCAATGCACTGCTGGAGCGTTTCCGGGCCGATGGCGAACTGCTGCCATACGCCTATGCCGCCGCCTTTCTCTTTTACCACCACGAGAATCCCTACAAGCGCATCCCGCAGGCCCTGAAATATGGCTTTAACCTCTCTGCAGGCCGATATTTTGCCGGAAAGTTGGGGGCGCTCCTCTCATCGGCCGGCCATTTTGCCGATGTGGATACGGTGATTCCCGTTCCGCTGCACTGGTGGCGAAAATGGCGGCGCGGGTATAACCAGGCGGAGGTGATTGCCGCGGCGCTGGCCAAGGCCTTGCACGCCCGCCTGCGGGCCGATGCCCTGGTGCGCGTCCGCCGCACGCGCAGCCAGACTCGCCTCAGGGCCGAGGCGCGCCTGAAGAACACGGAGGGCGTGTTCCGCCTGCGGCACGGCTTCCCGGCCCGGCACGTACTGCTGGTCGATGACACCTTTACCACCGGTGCCACCCTGCTGGCCTGCTACAATGCCGTACGGAAGGCCCTGGGACCCTCCGTACGCATTTCAGTCGCCACATTGGCGGTGGTTCAGGCTTAGGCCTTCAACGCGCGCATGGCGTTGAGGACGGCAAGAACGGTGACGCCGACATCGGCAAATACGGCCATCCACATGGTGGCCAGGCCCAGCGTGGCCAGCACCAGCACGGCCACTTTGATGCCGACGGCCAGCCAGATATTCTCCTTGGCGATGCGGAGGGTCCGGCGGGCGATGCGCACGGCGGCGGCAATCTTGGACGGCTTGTCGTCCATGAGCACCACGTCGGCGGCTTCGATGGCGGCGTCGGAGCCCAGGGCGCCCATGGCGATGCCTACATCGGCCCGGGTGAGGACGGGGGCGTCGTTGATCCCGTCTCCCACGAAGGCCAGCGTGCCTTCCCGGAGGAGCCTCTCCACCTCGGTCACCTTGTCGGCCGGGAGAAGCTGGGCGTGGCACTCGTCCAGCTGCAGCTGCTTGGCTACGGTGGCGGCTACGCTTTCCTGGTCGCCGGTGAGCATGACAGTCTTTTTGACGCCGGCGGCTTTCAGGGCCTCCAGGGCCGGGGCGGCATCGGCCTTGATGCGGTCGCTGATGACGATGTGGCCGGCATAGACCCCGTCGATGGCCACATGGATGATGGTGCCTTCCTGATGGCAGGGATGCCAGGCGGCGCCCACCTTTTCCATCAGTTTGGCGTTGCCCACGGCCACTTTTTTACCGTTTACCGTGGCGATGATGCCGTGCCCGGCGGTTTCTTCGACATTGCCGATGGTGCAAGCGTCCTGTTCCCGGGGATAGGCATTCCTCAGGGCCACGGCAATGGGATGGGTGGAATGGCGCTCCACGTGGGCGGCCAGATGCAGAAGCTCTTGCTGGTCAATCACTTCCGGGTGCACGGCGCTTACTTCGAAAACGCCCTCGGTGAGCGTGCCGGTCTTGTCAAAAACCACTGTCTGCAGCTTGGCAAGCTTGTCCATGAGGTTGGCGCCCTTGATGAGGATTCCTTTCTTGGAGGCGCCGCCCAGGCCGCCGAAGAAGGTGAGCGGCACGGAAATCACCAGGGCGCAGGGGCAGGAAACCACCAGGAAAAGCAGCCCGCGGTAAATCCAGGTAGCCCACTGTCCGGTAATCAGGCCCGGACCGACGGCTACCAGCACGGCCAGCACCACGACGATGGGGGTATAGATGCGTGCAAAGCGTGTGATGAAACGCTCGCTTCTGGACTTGTTTCCGGCGGCGTTCTCCACCAGGTCCAGAATCTTGGAAGCGGTGGATTCGCCAAAGGCCTTGGTGGTCTTCACGCGCAGGACGCCGCTCTGGTTCACGCAGCCAGAGAGAATCTCGTCGCCCTCGCGGACGCTCCGGGGCACGCTTTCACCGGTGAGGGCCACGGTGTCCAGGCTGGACTGGCCCTCCAGGACAACACCGTCCATCGGCACCTTTTCCCCGGGCTGGACCACAATCACTTCCCCGGGATTAACTTCCTCGGGATGAACGGTTTGCAGTTCTTTGCCCCGTTCCACATGGGCGCTGTCGGGCCGAATATCCATCAGGTGCGAGATGCTGCGGCGGCTATTGCCCTCGGCCTTTTCCTCAAACCATTCTCCCAGCTGGAAAAACAGCATAACAAAAACAGCCTCAGGGAATTGCGTTTCTGCCCCGGGCAAAAAGCCGATGCAGAGTGCGCCGATGGTGGCCACGCTCATGAGGAAATCTTCGCTGAGGGCTTCGCCGTGGAAGAGCCCTTCGGCCGCTTCCTTCAGCGTGTCCCAGCCTACCACCAGATAGGGGATGAGATAGAGGAGAAGGTACTGCCAAGTGGTCCAGTCGGTCTTTTTCTCGACAATCACCGCGGCTGCCAGCAGCGCCGCCGCAAGGAGGATTTTCACCATCCGATTGCCACCCTCTCCATGATGATGGTGATGGTGGTCGTGTTCTCCGTGATCGTGGTGGTGGTTTCCGTGCCCGTGGTCGTGTTCTTCATGATCGTGGTGGTGGTTGTGGTGCTGGGCATGGGTGTGACAGCATTCGCACGTATGTTCATGCTCGTGCTCGGCGATATGTTTTTCTTCCATAGTATTGCAGAATTTGTTTCTGCAAAGATACCGCACCCGCCCCGCAACCCGGTTGCAAACTATTCCGCCCGCGCCACAGTGGCTATTAACATGCTGATTATTAGCCGCTTGCGTAAAATCCTCTGCGCTTTTTGCGCAGAGGATTTTACGCAAGTGATTGACAGTTAAAACATTACATGTCACGAGCGAGGCCTGTGAGGGAAACTACCAAAGGGGACAACCACCACTACCACCAACCAACAATATAATACCGGGATTTTTCGTATCTTTGTAAAAGTATGGCAACAACTGTGAAGAAAACCAAGTCCGTGTGGTTTTGCAGCCACTGCGGCAATGAATACAGCAAATGGATGGGCCGATGCCCCGCGTGCGGGGAGTGGAACACCATGGTGGAGAAGGAAGTGGTGACCGGCGGCGGCAAGGCTGCGGCCATGACCGTGCCCGGCGGTTCCCGGAAGCCGCAGGCGCTGAAGGATGTGTCCACCACGCAGGAGGACCGCGTGTCCCTGGGCAGCGCCGAGGTGGACCGCCTCCTGGGCGGCGGCATCGTGAAGGGCTCGCTGGTGCTGATGGGCGGTGAGCCCGGGATCGGCAAGAGTACCCTTTCGCTGCAACTGCCGCTGCATCGGCCGGAACTCAAGACGCTCTACGTCACGGGCGAGGAAAGCGTGAAGCAGGTGAAAATGCGGGCCGACCGTCTGGGCGGAGACGCCTCCGGCATCCTCATCTACAGCGAAACGGACATGGGCGAAGTCCTCCGGCAGGCCGAAGAATCGGCCCCGGACCTGATGATTGTGGACTCCGTGCAAACCATGTACTGCCAGCATGTGGATTCCACGGCCGGCAGCGTGAGCCAGATCAAGGAGGTGGCGGCCCAGCTGCTGCGCTTTTCCAAAAGCAGCGGCATTCCGGTGATCCTGATCGGCCACATCACCAAGGAAGGGACCATTGCGGGCCCCAAGATTCTGGAGCATATCGTGGATGTGGTGCTGCAGTTCGAAGGCGAGAACCGCGGCGCGTACCGCGTGTTAAGGAGCATCAAGAACCGTTTTGGCTCCACCAGCGAACTGGCGGTGTTCGAGATGACGGGCACCGGCCTCCGGGAGGTGGCCAACCCCTCGGAAATGCTCATCCCCATGCACGGGGAAGGCCTCAGCGGCACGGCCATCAGTGCCATGCTGGACGGAAACCGGCCGTTCCTCTTCGAGGTGCAGGCCTTGGTGTCCAGCGCCGTGTACGGCACCGCCCAGCGCAGCGCGACGGGCTTTGACGTAAGGCGCCTGAACATGCTGCTGGCGGTGCTGGAACGCCGCGCCGGCTTCAAGCTGGGCCAGAAGGACGTGTTCCTGAACATGGCCGGCGGCCTGCGCATCACCGACCCCGCCTGCGACCTCGCCGTCATCTGCGCCGTGCTCTCCTCCAACTTCGATTATCCCATTCCGGCCGATGTGTGCTTCGCCGGCGAAGTGGGTCTCAGTGGCGAAATCCGCCCCGTTTCCCAGGCCGCCCGCCGCGCCACCGAAGCCGCCCGCGTGGGCTTCAAACGCATTTTTGTAAGTTCCTATACCCACTTTGACACCCGGCCGGAAGGTATCGAGGTGGTGAAAGTGGCCGACATCCCCGCCCTGGTAAGGGCCCTGTTCAAATAAGCGATATGAAAACGAAACTCTTACTCCTGTCCTGCCTGTTGATGGCGACAAGCCTTGCGGCCCAGCCCAAACTGAACGAAAAGAACATCCCCGAAGTGGTAAAGGCCATGAGCCCCCGGGAAAAAGCCCTGCTGGTAGTGGGGTTCAACAACGCCTGCGAGGGATATTCCCCGGGGCTTCCGGGAACCGCCGGCCTTACGCATCCCTTCCCGCAGTACGGGATTCCTTCCGTGGTGATGATGGACGGTCCGGTCGGCGTAAGGCTGGAGGACCGTTTCACCACCTGTTTCCCCACCGGCCTGCTGGTGGCCGCGTCCTGGGACCGGGAAACCGCCGCCCGCGTGGGCCGGGGAATCGGCCAGGAAACCCTGGATATGGGAGGTGACGTGATCCTGGCCCCGGGCATGAATCTGCTTCGCAACCCTTTGAACGGAAGGAATTTTGAGTATTTCTCCGAAGATCCGCTCCTGAGCGGTTCCATTGCCGCCGCCTATATCAACGGTGTCCAGGAAACGGGCATCGGCACATCGGCCAAACATTTTGCCGCCAACAACCAGGAGACCAACCGCCTGGACGGAGACGCCCGGATGGACACCCGTACGCTGCGGGAGCTCTATACCCGGGGCTTCGAGATTTGCCTGAGGGAATCGGCCCCCTGGACGGTGATGGCCTCCTACAATTACCTGAACGGAGAATATACCCAGGAGAGCTATGGCCTTCTTACCGGCATCCTCAGGAAAGACTTCGGCTACGAAGGCCTGGTGGTCACGGACTGGACGGGGAAAAGGAACACGCCCTTGCAGCTGCACGCAGGCTCCAATCTGCTGATGGGAGGCACGTACAGCCAGACAGAGCACATCCTGGCCAGCCTGGAGGACGGAAGCCTTGCTATGGAAGACCTGGACTTCGCCGCAACGAAGGTCCTGGAACTGGTTACGAAGTCCGTCTCTTTCCGGAAGAAAGACTTCAAGGCCCCGCTGAAGACCGACCTGGAGGCCCATGCCGCCCTGGCACGCGCTACGGCGGCCGAAGGAATGGTGCTGCTCAAAAATGAAGGCGCCCTTCCGCTCTCCCCCTCCAAGGTCGCCCTGTTCGGGGTTTATTCCTACGACCTCCTCCCCGGCGGAAACGGCGCCGCGTTTGTGAACTGCCCCTACGTGGTCCAGGTGAACGAAGCGCTGAAGGGCGCCGGCTTCTCGACAGACCCCGGCCTGGAGAAACTGTACAAGGGCTATGCCGCCTTCGCCGAAGCGGATCTCACCCTGAACCACAAGGTGAACGTACACGTGGGCCGGCCGCAGAAACCGGAACTGGAAATAACCCGCAGCCTGCTGGAGCGGGTGGAAAAAGAGGCCGATGTGGCCGTCATCACGCTGGGACGCGTTTCCGGAGAGGCCCGGGACCGCATTCTGGGGAAGGATTTCCTGCTGCAGGAAGAGGAGGTGAACCTTCTGGAAAACGTCTGCGAGCTGTTCCATGCCGCCGGCAAGAAGGTGGTGGTGGTCTTGAACGTATGCGGCGTGGTGGAAACCGCCTCCTGGAAAGACCTGCCGGACGCTATCCTCTGCGCCTGGCTTCCCGGAGAGGAGGGCGGAAACGCCATTGCCGATGTCCTCACGGGCCGGGTAAATCCTTCGGGAAGGCTGCCCATGACCTTCCCCCTGGATTATTTCGACATCGCCGGAGCCGAAGACTTCCCGTACAACTTTGTCAGCGAGAAGGCCAATGAAAGCGCTGTTCACCCGGAAAGGCGCGGAATGGATCCCAAAAACATCAGCTACACAGACTACACCGAAGGAATCTATGTGGGCTACCGTCATTTCGTGACGCGCGGCCAGGCGGTTTCCTATCCTTTCGGATTCGGCCTCAGCTATACCACATTCGCCTATTCCCGGCCGACGGTAAAGCTGTCGGGCCAGCGGGTGACCGCCTCCATAACCGTCACCAACACGGGCGCCGTGGCCGGCAAGGAGGCCGTCGGCATCTATGTCCACGCCCCCCTGGGCAGTTTTGCCCACAAGCCCGAAAGGGAGCTGAGGGCCTTCGGGAAAACCCGTCTCCTGCAGCCCGGAGAAAGCCAGGTGGTGGAATGCTCCTTCCCGCTGAGGGACCTGGCCTCTTACAACGAGGCGCTTTCCCGCTGGGAAACCGCCAAGGGAAGCTACACCGTCTATTTCGGGGCAAACTGCCAGGCCCCCGCCGCATCGCTTCCCCTCAAACTGAGCAAAGGCAAGAACTACACCTCTAAACGATAACCCCATGAAAAGAAAAAACCTCTTTGCGCTGGGAGCCCTGCTTGCCTTGGCCGCCTGCTCCCCAAAACCCGAGGTCAGTTTCAAAATCTGGCATGACTGGCCACAGAGACATCTGCCGGATTTCTCCACGCTGGGAGAGCCCGACATACAGGGAACCAAATGGAACCTGGACCTGGTGGACATTGACGACACCAAGAACCATTTCTGCGTCTTGTTCGAAGCTCCCCTGAACGTGAAGAAGGAAGAACCCTATTCCTTCACCCTCGCCACGGACGACGGCAGCAAACTGTATGTGGACGATGAACTTCTCATCGAAAACGACGGTGCCCACGGCCCCATCGAGAAGAAGGCCGAAAAGACGCTGGGGAAAGGACTGCACCGGATTAAAATCGAATTCTTCGACTTTGACAAGGGGCAGACCCTGTCCTTCAAGTATTCCACCCCCACCATCGCGGAACGGGAATACAACGACCGGGTTTTCCAGTTGGAAGACAAGCTCACCAGCCGGAAGCGCTTTGTGAAACCGCAGGTGCGCGAGGCCCTGAAGCGTTTCCGGGAGTGGAAGGGAAAGGACGAGACGGTGGTGTTCCCCATCATCACCGACGTCCATACCGCCGGCAATTTCACCTACAAGCACGTGGGGTATGCCGCCAAGGCCGCCAAGATGTTCGGGGCCGACTTCATGGCGAACCTCGGCGATATCGGCCTCAACGCCTATCCCGCAACGGTGGATTCCACCTATGCCCGTTTTATCCTGGACAAAATCAAGGAAGGGATGCTTAAATACGACGGCCTTTGGGTTTACGCGCCCGGCAACCATGACTGGGACGGCGGCGCCGGAAAATGGCTCACGGAAGAGTATCTGTCCGATTTCTTCCAGAAGCCCTGGGAGGCCCGTGCGGGAGGGAATCTCCATCTCACTCCGGGGAAAACCTACGGTTATCTGGACATCCCCGGGAAAAATTTCCGGGTGATTTTCCTGAACAGCGAATCCAGCGCCACCAAGGGCGATTACTATTATTCCTACGGAGACCCTCAGCTGGAATGGCTCTCCGGCGTGCTGGACCGGACACCTTCTGACATGCACGTGCTGCTGCTCTCCCACTGGATGCCCCATCCGCTGGGTGTCTGGAACATGGTTTCCATGAACCCCGTGAAGAAGGAGCAGTCGTCCAAGATGATGGATTTCCTGGCCTCCTACAAAGACAAGGTGAACCTGGTGGGCCTGTTCACGGGAGACACCCATGTGAACTTCCATGAGGTGGCCGACGGTGTGAACTACTATGTCTCACAGGGTTACGGCTGGGTGAGTCCGGACGTGATGATGCCCGGACAGAAACACGCCTACTTTGACTACAGGCAAACCCTCTGCATCGATGTGGTGGCCGTCAAGCCTGCCACCCGCGAGGTGCACACCTTCCGCATCGGTGCCGGCGGGGCCGATTACGACTACCGCTTCGGCTACTGAGCCTTTGGCTTTGCGGCAGGAATCGAGCGGCTGCCCGGGCTGTTTTGCTGCCGCGTTGACGCCCGGAGTGCCGTGGAATGGTGATTTTGTGTCAACGTGGCAGCTTTAACGGGTATTTCGGGGGGCTTCCTTGCCGCGTAGACATCTGGAGTGGCGCAGGGGGCGTTTTTCTGTCAACGTGGCAAGGTTTTTACCGGAATCGGGGTGTTTTGCTGCCGCGTTGACACTTGGAGGGGCGTTAGGGGGCGTTTTTCTGTCAACGTGGCAAGGTTCTTCCCGGAATCGGGCTGTTTTGCTGCCGCGTTGACACCTGGAGCTGCGCTGGGGGGCGTTTTTCTGTCAACGTGGCAAGGTTTTTCCCGGAATCGGGCTGTTTTGCTGCTGCGTTGACACTTGGAGTGGCGCAGGGGGCTGTTTTTCTGTCAACGTGGCAAGGTTTTAGCCGGCACCAGACTGTCCCTCGGGCCGCGCACCCACAGAGCCCGTCACCATTGAATAACCCTGCTCGGCAATATTTGATTAGCGTTTCTTTTTCACTAGTTGATTCTCCACATCAGGATAAAAACCTATTACAGGAATTGTTTTGATAAAATCATCATCGTTCACGTAGCGATAAACACCTATTTGCCTGACGCATTTGCCCTTCGGCAATTTGACATTCTGGAAATCGTAGTATTTCCCATTTTTAAGAGGAGGAATCAGAACTGAACGAAATAAATCGCCCATTGCGATGGCATACCCATCCGGAAGAACTTGAAGAACCAGAAATTCCTCCATACCTTCCAACTTTTGCCCAGGCTCTTCAAATAGTTCAATTCCAAAGTTGCTATTTAAGGCAGGCGGCTTTTCCCCCAAGTAATAAGTGGCTGCTAACACTATTGTTGCACCTACAACAATTCCACAGAAAAATGCTATCCAATTGTTTACCTTCATTGTTTGTCTTCTTGAAAATTAACGAACACTCTTCCCAAAGAAAAACCCCACCACCTCCACGGCTCCGAAATCCATCAGTTTCCTTGCGCATTGCACAAACGACATCCCGCGCGTAGTGATGTCATCCACCAGCACAATCCGCCGCCCGCGAATCTTCTCAGCGTCGAAGTACAGATTCCAAGTCGTGTCGTCCTGTTTCGCACCTTCCCGCGACGGACTCCTGTCCCGCGTTATGCGTATGAGGTCCAGCCCGCCACGGATTCCCGTCCGCATCCGCACATGGGAATCCAGCCGCGCAAAGCGTTGCCGCGTCTTCTCGGCCGATGACGCCGGAATGTAGCACACCGCCCATGCGGAAAGCTCATCCTTCCAGAAATGCCCCAGCAGGTAATGTTCCAGAATATCGGCCGATTTCTCCCAGAACCTCCCATCCTTCATCCCAAGCAGAAACTCCCGCGCCCGCACCTTCTCAGCTGACAATGCCGTAACCGGGTACTTATTCTTTGGGTAATAGTCCATGCAATACACTGCCCGAAAGCCCCCGATGCCAATCTCATGGAACATTCCACCCACATAATCCGTCTGTTTCCCGTTCCACCGCTCCCACTCAGGATACCGTCTTTCATACCAGCCACGCCGCCAGAACTGCCTGCCGCTCTTCATGTCATCCCGTCTCGTCCCGTAATTCCGATGGTGGGGAGCCGACTCATCCTCTTTCGGCTTGTTCCTTTTCTTCCGCGCCGTCTTCCTTGCCAGCCATTCGACCAACTTCATCAACAGCCAGTAAGCTAGAAATACATACATCGCCAGCGCCAGCAGCTCTGCGGCGGTGGATATCCAATTGCCAGAACTCATAACAGCTCCCGAAGGGGATATACGCCCGGCCAACATCGGCCATCCGTCTCCTTCGGAGCTACAAATAAATAACAAATTATCCGTTTCATCACAAAAAGAAACGTTTAACTTACAACTCGCTGTATATCAATTGATTATGGTGGTTCCTAAACGGATAATTGACAAAAAATCGCTGATTTTTTGTTTAAACGCTTTCGTAATCATCTGACTATCAGCGGAATATCCGTTTTGCGAAAAAGAAACGTTCCCTATCGTTCTGTGTATTTTTTAGGGTATCCGAAATTTTAGGTTGAATTTATCTCAGTAGAGACAGTCTCTGAAAGGAGGGGTTTGGTTAGAAATGACCATCCCCTCCTTTTTTGAGTCAAGGTGTCTGACTGCAATTTGTGGTTGGAAATAGGTGAAAGAGAGACACGCACGAAAAAGGCGAGGCGGCGCCGGACCGCTTCTTCGGAGCTGTCCGGCAGCGCGGGAGCGGCATACTGGACCTTCTCCCACCAGACGGTCCGGAGCCGGCATGAGCGATATCTGCCTGTAGCGGAGTATCTGAGGAAAAGGCCGAACTACAGTTTCTCGGCGTCCACCGAGGAGATGCTGACGGTGGCGGCATCGGCGTTGGCTCCTTGATGGACCTTGACATTGCGGTAGATGTACGAGCCGTATTTTTCTTGCGTCGTGCCGTCGAGAAGGTCCCATTTGATGGAGTAGGTACCTTCGGCAAGGGCCATCCGGGCATCATCCCCCTTGCTGTAGGAGTAGGAGAGCGTGGCCACCGGCGTGCCGCTTTCCTCGCCGGCGCGATAGAAGGAGACGTGGGCCATCTCATAAGTGGACGCATTGCGGAGCCGGATGAATCCCCAGGGCGTGCGGTCCGGTGACTTCAGGTTCCAACTGATTTCCGGCAGGTCGATGTCGTAATCCTTCTTGTTGCCGTCAAATTCGGCCGACCCGCGCCAATGGTACCAGGAGGCATAGTTGATGGTGATCTTGGTTTTGAGGCGGAAAGCATCGAGGCTGCCGTCCCGGACCGTGCTGCCGGGGACGTGCCAGGTCCACATGGCATGGGAGGAGAACTCTGTGCGGACAGGCGCCGGGAAATCCTCATTGTTGATCTTGTCCCAGTTGTCGTAATCGTCCGTCAGTTTCACATTGTTCGTCGAATAACTGTACTTGACGGTGGGGGTGGAGGAATCCAGCGAATAGTCGATGGTTTCGAGCGTGTAGTTGGTGGAACTGGTCCAGGTGCCGCCGACCGAGAGGCTGGCGCTGCCCACGCCACCGGCCTGCTTCCCGCCGTATCCGCCGCTCAAGGTTCCGGTCACCGAGACGCTCTTGCCGTTGGAATACTGCTTGGAGCTGTTCTTGTTCTCCGGTATGGGCCGGTCATAGTACTCCAGACCGCTGATGGGCGTATTGTCGCTGTTCACCAGGCTGGTCGACATCACCATCTTGTTGAACCAGAATCCATAGACTCGGTTGCGGCAGCCGCCGTGGCTGCCGACGAAGGGTCCCCACATGCTGGCGTTGTGCGGTGTGACTGTGGACACCACCGCATAGTAATCACCGGCCTTGTCGCCATTGGAGGACTGGAGGTAGCAGGGGTAGATCCGAAATTCCACGTCCAGACTGCCGCTCTTGGACAGGACGTCCGGGTCGCACAATGTCCCCTTGTCGATGGTCTTGCTGAGGGAATAGGGAAAGTTGTGGGTCAGGCGCTGCCCGAGGTTCTCGATGCTGGCCTTTATGTTCTCATAGGATTCCGCCTTGGTCAGGGTCTGCTCCAGCAGGGCATTCTCCAGCCATTCCACAAACACATGCATGCGGGTCTGGTAGTAATTCTTGTTGAAATCAGGTTCGTTGTCATAGTCGGAAAGGACCACACCGCTTTCCGGGGCCGAAGACTGGTTGCGTTTCACCAGTTCTTTCCACTGGGCCTCGGTCATGCTGGGCGTCACGTCCTCGGGCTCTTCGACTTCCGGCTCTGCCCAGAGCGTATATGTAACGCCCTGCCCCCAGTTGCTGTGGCAATGGAACAGCGGGGTATAAGCGCTCGCCTCCTCAAAGGTGGCAACGACCGGGGAGAGACCTGCCGGGGCGGCATCCACGCTGCCCGGGAACACGACAAAGGCGCCCTTGTCGGCGGCCTCAACCAGGGCAGCGGCGTTCGCAGCCATTTCCCCCGTGCCGACGAACAGGACCTTGGCATCCTCCATGGCGCAGCGGCGCGGGAAAAATTCGTCGATGACGGTCTGCAGGTCGGCGGGATAGGCAGAGAGGTCGCCGATATAGGCCGGCAGATTGAATTGGTTCCATTTCGCCGCCGTATTCAGCACGATGCGGGGACCTTCGGGAACGTTTTCGAGTGTGGTTTCCTGCTTCTTGGAACAGGACAGGATGGCCAGCATGGCGGCCAGGGGAAGGAGAAGGGTATCAAGTCGTTTCATATACTTCGTATCTACTAAATAACCAGGACAAAGTTAAAAAATATTTTTCGTTTTTAGCTACTTGCGAAACTTAAATTAGAGTCTTTAAGTAATCGGAGATACTCTTCGTAGTTTTCTTCCCGTTGTTGGTCACTGACAATCATAGCTTTCCATCCTTTGCGGAAGGAAAGGCCGGGTCAATTTGATTTGGTCCCTGTCAAGATGAAACCAGTCACAGAGATTCTCAACGGCGTCCCTTAATTCCAACCATACCCCCTGTTCCGGAGAGGTAGGAATACATATCTATTTCCAACCAGATATTGCAGTATGGGACCTTATCTCTCTCTTCACTAATTCAAGAATTCCAACCACATTTTGCGGTTAGCC
>CADBFO010000007.1 GCA_902794005.1 uncultured Bacteroidia bacterium | reverse complement strand
TTTTAAGATATTAGCACAAAACCTTATATTATCCGTTTTACGAACAATTCCTAAACCAATTATAACACAAACTTTTAAACAAACATTATGATTTCCAAAAAACTGTTTGGGTTGTTTGCAGGGCTGATGTGCCTTGCAGCAACGTTCGGGGCCAGTGCCCAGAACCTGACAGTGCGTGGAACCGTTTCGGATGCAACTGGCCCCGTCGTGGGAGCCGTGGTTCTGTCCGGCGCTGCCAACGCTGTCACGGACATCAATGGTAATTATACCATCAGCGTCCCGTCCAATGCAGTCCTCGAGGTCTCCTGCCTGGGTTACCAGACTCAGCAGATTCCCGTGAACGGACGTGCAAACATCAACATCATCCTTGCAGAGGATGCGGAAATGCTTCAGGAAGCCGTAGCCCTGGGTTACGGCGCCCAGACCAAGAAGAAGGACCTGTCCGCTTCCGTGGGTATCGTCAATAACGCGGAGCAGTTGGCAGCCCGCCCGGTCACTTCCACTACCGGCATGCTCCAGGGCCAGATTCCGGGTGTTGTCGTTTCCTATAGCAACGGTTCCCCGGACAGCGACCCCGGCATCCTCATCCGTGGCCAGGGTTCCCGTAACGGCGACTCCGTGCTGTGGGTCGTGGACGGTGTTCCCGGTGCTCCTATCACCTCCATGAATGAAGTGGAAAGCATCGTAGTCCTGAAAGACGCCGCCTCCGCCGCTATCTACGGCGCCACTTCCGGTGCCGGCGGTGTCATCATCGTCACCACCAAGAAGGCCAACAAGGGTATCAGCGTAGAATATGACCTCGTGACCGGTATCCGTCACGCCAGCAACCTCCCCGAGCCGCTCACCGCCGAGGAAGAAATCCAAATGAGAACCATCTCCTCCGCCAATGCCGGCATCAGCCTGGATACGGGCTGGGATCCCAAGGTGAACCCCTGGATTGCCACCACCCGCACCAACTGGATGAAAGAAGTGTTCCGCAATTCGCTCTATCAGCGTCACAGCGCCACCCTCAACTACGGTACCGACAAATTCAAGAGCCGTCTCACCGTCAGTTACAGTGACAACCCCGGCGTTCTGGTAGGCACCTACGCCAACAATATCGGCGTCCGCTTCAACGGCGAATACCAGATGAACAAATGGCTTAAGATTACTGAGAACCTCCATTTCAGCGACGGAAGCAGCCGCGGAACCGACACCGGATCCAGCCATACCGGTACCATCCTCTCCGCCCTGTACATGCCGCCGTCTGCAGAGGCATACGCCACGGCCGGCCCTTATGCCGGTTCCTTTGGCGGAACCACCACGGAAGACCCCGCCTATGTAGCCAAGTACGGAAATAACTTTGCCGGTCTGCACGGTGATGCCGTGAACCCGCTCCGTCTGCTGCTGGCCGACACTAACTTCAACCATGACATCAGTTTCTGGACCACCACCGGTCTGGAGATTGCCAATATCGTGAAGGGCCTCAAACTTACCGACTTGTTCTCATACAATATTGCTTCCCAGTATTATAAGAACTTCACTCCCGCCCGTCCTGAGATTGGTAAGCCCAGCCTGACCAATTCCTTGAGAGAATTCGCAAATCGGAGAGACGGATGGCGCAACGAACTCACCCTCACCTTTGACCGCACCTTCGGCAAGCATACCGTAGGCGCCCTGGGTGCTTTCACCGCCAACCGCGACTGGAGACGTGGCTTCGATATGAGCGCGAACAGTTTCGAAATCGAGGATCCTTCCATGCAGTATTTCGCACAGGCAGGCAGCTATGGTATTCCTACAGATTACTATGAAAACGATGCCAACCTGGCCTTTGTGGTGAGAGGTTCTTACAGTTTTGATGACCGTTACTTCGTGACCGCTTCCTGGCGCCGGGATATCGCCGGCCGTCTGCCGGACGCCCACAACCACGGAGACTTCCCTGCCGTAACGGGTGCATGGAAAATCTCCAGCGAACCGTTCTTCCCCAAGACGGATGCCATCACCCTTCTCAAACTCCGTGCTTCCTGGGGCCGCGTGGGTAACCTCGGTTCCATCGGCTGGCACTACAAATCCCCTGTCCTGAGTGATATGGGAGACCATGGTGACAACCGTATGGCCGGCCGTGAACTCGGCGGACAACTCAGAGGTACCACCTATTCCCTTACCACGGCTTTCAACTCCCAACTCACCTGGGAAACTTCCGAGACCTTCGACGTGGGCTTGGATATCGACCTCTTCAAGGACCGCCTGTCCATGAGCGTGGACTACTATAACAAGCGCACCTTCAACCTCATCCAGGACCAGAGTACCAACTGGCCCACCAGTATCGGTATCAACCCGATGAAGATCAACCTCGGTGAAATCAACAACCGCGGTATCGAATTCATCGCCACCTGGAAAGACAGGATTGGCAGTGACTTCAATTACTATGTAACCGGCAACTACGCCTACAACCGCAACCGCGTTGTGGATACCGGCGTCTTTGACTCTGAAGGAAAAGCAGCACCCTGGCTGGGCGGCGGCAACTACGGCCTCGTGACCACCGAAATCTATCGCAGTGAAAACGGCCAGGCCCTCAACTCTTTCTACATGATTCCTTGCGAAGGCATTTTCCAGAGCATAGAGGACGTCTATGACCATCAGAAGGACGGCCAACTCATTCAGCCTGGCGCCCGTCCGGGAGACCTCAAATTTAGGGATGTCAACGGTGACGGAAAGATCAGCACCGACGACCGCGTGTACATGGGCAACCCTGCCCCGAACCACACCTTCGCCCTGTCGGCCGGGTTCAATTGGAAAGGATTCAACATGGACGTGATGTTCCAGGGCGTAGCCGGCAACAAGATTGCCTACATGGCCAAGCAACTCATCCTGGCCGACGTAGAAGGCAACTTCTCCCGCGCCAAGGAAATCCTGAACGCCTGGAGCCCCACCAACCGTGCCTCCACCATCCCCATCCTCTCCAGAAACGACCCCAACGCCAACCTGGCGACTCCGTCCAGCTGGTACCTCGAAGATGGTTCCTACCTCCGTCTGAAGAACCTCACCATCGGCTATGATTTCACCAACCTCCTTCGCAAGGTTCCTCATTTCGCCGAGCGTGCAAGTTCCCTCAATATCTACTTCTCCGCTGAAAACCTCCTTACCTTCACCAAGTATTCCGGCATGGATCCGGAAGTGGGCGGTTACGACACCCTCACCTACCCGGTGCACAAGGTTTTTGCATTTGGTCTCAAACTCATCTACTAATCTGAAGAGAATATGAAAAAGTATATTTCCATAACCATCGCAGTCCTTTGTGCCTTGGCTCTCGCCTCCTGCAACAAACTTCTGGATTACGGCCGTGAGGGTGTTCCCACGCAGGACAACTATCCGCTGACAGACGCACAGGCCAACGATGCCATCGAGAACTGCTACTACGGTCTGTTCGAGCGTGACGGCATGTTCAGCCGTGAAATCTACTGGGAGCAGGCCTGCGCCAATGATATGGTATGGGGGAAGCCCCGTGGTTTCAACTCCCTGGCCACCCTCTCTTATACCGGTGATGAAGGTCCGCTCCGCGACTCTTACAACCGAATCTACAACCGCTACGGTATCTCCAAGACCAACTGGGTTATCCAGACCTTGCTGAACAAGCAGGAGAAGGCCGGCAGCCTCACCCCCGTTGAGACCCGCGTACTGGGCGAAGCCTATTTCCTCCGCGGACAGTATCACCTCCTTGCCGCTTATCGTTACGGCACCAAGGAACTGGGTGTTCCTTTTGTAGCCTACGAAACCGTGGAAGGCGGTTACAACTACGAGATTCCCGAGCAGCAGCCCACGGTGATGGACAACTACCGTTTCATCGTTTCCGACTTTGAAAAGGCCGAGGAACTCCTCCCCCGCCTCGAAGAATATGGTGCTGCAGACCGCGGCCGCGCCCACAAGGCTTCCGCCGTTGCCATGATGGCCAGAACTTATGCTTACTGGGCCATGTGGGACACCTCCAAATGGGACAATGTCATCACATGCGTCAACAAACTCGAGCAATCCTACGGCCGTGGCCTCGTGGACAACTTCAAGGACCTCTTCGCTCCCGATTTCGAAAAATTCTGGGGCAAGGAATACTGCTGGGGTATCCCCGGTGACGGCGGCCCCAATGGTCAGGGACATGGCGGTGTCGAAATCACCGGTGTCATGCTGGAAGACAAAGGTTGGGGTAAATTCAATGGCTGGGGCCAGATTCACCCTTCCTATGACCTCTACGAAGAGATGGCCAAGGACAACGTGAACGGTGTAAAGAACGAGCGCCTGGCTGCCACCATCCTGGAATACAACGACGAGTTCATCTATTTCGGCGAACCCATGCGTTACTACTCCCCTGTTAACATCGAGGTAGGCTTCCAGTGCAACAAGTACATGCAGGCCTTCGAGCCCGCCAACCCCATCGCCGCCGGAACACTCCTCGATAATGGCGACTGGCCTGTGACCAGGGTGATGTGGCCCATCATCCGCTTCGCAGACTGCATGCTTCTGCGTGCCGAGGCCAATCTGGTCAAGGGCAATGGCGCTGCCGCCGCCGAGGATATCAACAAGATTCGCGTGCGCAGCCACCTGCAGCCCCTTGCCGGTGCCGCCACCTGGACGGACCTCTATCATGAGCGCCGCTGCGAACTCGCCTTCGAGTTTGCCGCCGACCATGCCTTCGACTGCAAGCGCTGGGCTGTTTCCGGTGCCCCGGAAATCAAGGCTCTCGCCCTGAACGAACTCAACTCCCACCCCAGGGTGCGTCACTATGAGGACCGTATGAATCCTGAGTCCCCTTGCACGGTGGGCCCTTATGAGGACTATCTCACCCCGGTCAAGGTGTGGAGCGAAAAGTACCTCACCTTCCCGTATCCTTCCGATGAAATCACCAGAGCAAACGGTAAACTTCAGAATCCCCCGTCCTGGCGTTAATTTGAGACTTTTAAAGAGAATAAAAGTATGAAAAAGATATTATATGTAATGATGGGGGCTGCCCTTGCCCTGTTTGCCGGTTGCCAGCAGAAGGGAGAGGTCTTCTACCAGAATCCTTACAGAATCATCGTAGACTACACTCCGCAGACATTCAACATCCAGGGAGTCTCCGGTACGGTTACGCCCGACGCCCAGTATGACTGGATCACTTCCAACGGAAACGGCAGTTTCACCGTCCGCCGTAACACTTCCGGCCTCATCCGCCGGGCAGAGTTCACCGTCGCCGGTTCCAAGGACAAGGCAATCGTGAACCAGAAAGCCCATAGCC
This sequence comes from uncultured Bacteroidia bacterium, assembly GCA_902794005.1. Classification (GTDB taxonomy): domain Bacteria; phylum Bacteroidota; class Bacteroidia; order Bacteroidales; family UBA932; genus Cryptobacteroides. The sequence continues at coordinate 96,698 of CADBFO010000007.1, read as the reverse complement.
TGGACGCTACTGTTGCCGCAAAACTCGTCGGCCAAGGTCTTGGGACGGCCGATGTGAATGTCAGCCTCGCTTCCGGCTTCCCGGATGACTATGCCTCCTGGGGCCTCATCTACAGCACCGACAACAATATGGCCAACGGAAAGGACGTTCCCCAATCCGGTGTTCCCGCCATCGGCGACAACAAGGGCGAACTGACCGGTCTGGCCGAAGGTACCGACTATGTCATCTGGGCCTATGTGGTCTCCACCGAAGGTGACAAGGTGTACAGCAGCCCTGTGGGCCTGGTGCCTCCCGTGTACGTAAGAGCCGGCGAAGACCTGCAGGCCGCCATTGACGGCGCCAAGGAGTTTGCCGAAATCCGAGTCCAGGGCGGTGCCGTCTTCAACGGAACCATCCTTTTCGATGACAAGAACAAGAACAAGAGCCTCTCCGGCGGTTGGAATGCCGACTTCACCCAGCAGAGTTGGGAAAACCTCACCGTCATTGACGGCGCCGGTGCCTTCCGCGGCATCTACTGCGGTGAAAGTCCCGTCACCGATATGCCTCTCAAGGGCTATGTAGAGATTTCCGGTTTTGAAATCCGCAACTGTCTCGCCCTGTCCGGTCATGGTGCCGGTCTGCGCATCAGCGGTGGTCCCATCACGGTTCATCACTGCTGGTTCCACGACAATGTGGCCGACCGTGGCGGTGCCTTCTCCACCCGCGAGGACGACCAGTCTTCCGACCTTACCGTTTACGATTGCATCATCACCAACAATTATGCAAACGGCCACGGTCCCGCCTTCTCCATTGAAGACGGCCAGAACAGAGGCAACCCCACCAAGGCAGTCATCGTAGGCAACCTCATCGCCAACAACCGTTCCATCGCTGACTCCGGTTACGCAGGTTGCTTCTACATCTACCAGAGCGTAAATGTGCAGTTCATCAACAACACGGTTGTCAACCATGCTACCTGGCGTTATGATGACGACTGGCCTAACTTCTACCTCCGCTACAACACCAATGCAGTATTTGCCAACAATATGCTGCTCAGGAACTGGTATTATACCGGTGGCGGCGACTGGTTCGCCGACAACAAGCCCATCCAGTTCAACGGAAACCGCGTAACCTTCTACAACAACTTCGAGGAAGCCAAGGCCAATGGTGGTGCAGAAGGCCCCATCATCGACAAACTCACCCTGTTCGAGCCCGGTTTCGACATCACTTCCGTCCTGAAGAACCCGGACAAGAATGCACCTTTCACCTACAGTTCCCTGTCCGACTATATCGGCGAGAATTATATGTCGGTCGGTGCAGCCGTGGGAGCCGGTGTCCTGGAGACCTTGTCCTACAACTCCTACGATACCGCCAACCTGGGCCAGGACAACAAGGCCGACATCAAAGCCATCCTGGAAGGCATCGGCACCGATATCAACGGCAACCCGTTCATAAAGAACGGCAAGGTGGATATGGGCGCCATCCAGTCCAAATAAGCAAGATTCCCGGCTTTCCCCGGGAATAATGAACAACTCTTTCGCAGGACGGCCCCGCACGGGACCGTCCTTTTTTTTTGCTACGCCTTCTCCTTGGCTGGCCTGGAAAGGATATGTCCGATTTGCCAGACCTTCGCGTCGCGAACGAAATGGGTCTATAAATAAATCAGGGATGACAGGGAGTCTTCGGCGAAGAGGCGGCGGGCCATGGCCTGAAGTGCCGCAGGCGTGATGGCTTCAATCCGGGCGCGCGTCTGGGCCGGGGAGAGGATCTCTCCCCAGGAGAGCATGCTTTTCCCCATGGAAAGGCACTGGGCTTCTCCCGATTCAGAACTGATGGCCAGTTGCCCCAGCAGTTGTTTCCGGTAGGCCTTTAACTGGTTGTCCGTGAAAGGAACCTCCTGCAGGCGCCTCAAAATTTTCCGGATGGATTCCAGACAGACATCCAGGTTGGGCTTGTCACAGCCGAAAGTAATGGCCAGGATGCCGTTTATCCACGGTTTTGTGGAAGGCGACGGAAGGACGGGCTTTTTCTGGTCCACTACTTTTGCATAAATCTGTGTTGTCTCTACGCTGGTGTGTCCCAGTAACTTGCTGGTCGTATAAATATCGGCCCCCTTGGTGAGCAGAAGGGTGGCGAAAGTATGGCGTGCGGTATGGAAGTCTATTTCCCCGAAAATGGCAAAAGCTTGTGGAGGACATTCCGTAAAAAACTTTTGCACGAATGGTCGCTTTTCTTATGATTCACCATAAGAAACATACAATCGTCATGTGAAACAACTCTTTCTTTTTTACGATTGTTGGCAGCGGATATCCTGCTTGCTATGTTTGCCTTGCCGATCAACACCGATCGGCATTAATACTTTCATAACTATGGCAACATTCGCAAACATCCTTTACGACGAAGCCTTCAAAGTCGTACTTTCCGAGCCGTCCAACCGGCGCCTCCTGATTAAACTGATCGAGTTTTTCCTCCCAGGGAAGACAATCCGTTCGCTTACGTTGAATGACAAAGAGCAACATGGTTTGATTTTGTCGGACAAAAACGTTAACTTTGACCTGTATTGTACTACCGATCTGGGCGAAAACTTTATCGTGGAAATGCAGTTTACATCCCAGGAAAGCTTCCGGGACCGGGCACTGTACTATGCCACCTATCCCATCCGCTCCCAAGTGGTGGAGCGTATGAAAGCCATCCGGGAGTTGGACGATAAGCGGGCCCGGAAGATGGATTATCGGCTGAAACCGGTTTACGTGATCAGCATCCTGAACTTTGAGATGAGTCACGAGGACCCCAATACCCTTGAAGGAGGTTTGGTCAGCCGTTATGAGATTCGAAGCGCAAGATCCGGGGAGAAGATGACAGATGCGCTGAATTTTATTTATCTGGAATTGGGGCGACTGCCCTGGAAGCAGAACGAAGAGAGGAAATGCCGGACGCTGCCGGAGAAACTGGCATTTTCATTGAAGTACGGTCATTTATTGAAAGAACGGCCGGAAAACTTCGAAGACGAAGTGTTGAAGATGATTTTCGAAGCCACGGCCTTCGCGAATATGAATGAAGATACTTTAAGACAATATAACGCCATTATGACAACTGAATTGGACATCATTGCCAGAAGAGAATTCGCCCGAAAAGAAGGCAGGGCCGAAGGTTTGGCCGAAGGACGGGCTGAAGGTCGAGCCAAAGGACGGGCAGAAGGACGGGCAGAAGGACGGACCGAAGGATCCAATGAGCGGGCAAAGGAGATCGCCGTCAAAATGCTGTCTAAAACCTATCCTATCTCTGAGATTGCAGAACTGACCGGTCTTTCCGAGAAAGAGATCGCAGCCCTCGGATTGTCCTGACCCGGCAACACACTTTTGCGGAACAACACAAGGAGACGGGACGTTCCGCATGTAATTTTGAGTTACATTTGTAAAGTTCACACTGACTGAATCTTGAAGCGTTTTTTCATCCTGGGAGTTCTGGCGCTGGCGGCGCTGCTCTCATGCAGCAAGGGGGATGACGATCCCCGTCTGGTCATCATTACCTTTGACGGCCTGCGTTGGCAGGAACTCTTCAGCGGGGCCGATGAAGCCCTGATGGAGAGCGCCCGCTTCGTGCCGCAACCCTCGGCATTGAAACAGGCCTATTGGCGTGAAACGCCCGAGGAGCGGCGCTCCACCCTCATGCCCTTCATCTGGAGTTATGTCCCTGAGCATGGCTACCTGATCGGCAATCGGGAGAAGAACAGTCTCATGCAGGTATCCAACAAGATGTGGTTCTCCTACCCCGGCTACAGCGAAATGTTCTGCGGCCTGGCCGACGATGAACGCATCAACTCCAACGACCCCAACCCCAACCCCAACGTGAGCGTGCTGGAAGTGGTAAATCAGGATCCGCGCTACAAAGGGAAGGTGATGATGTACTCCTCCTGGGAGAGCATCCGCTATGCCGTAAACAACGAGCGGGGCGGCGTCCCGGGCTGCAGCGGACATGAACCCTCCTACACGGATACGCCTGTCGCCCACAGGATGCAGGATATCGACTCCGGCATCGCCGATGGCGGTATCGGGCCTACGGCCCGGCTGGACTGCGTCACCTTCGGAATGGCCATGGAGACCCTCAAGGCCGATCACCCCAAGGTGTTCTATGTGGGTTTCGGAGATACGGACTCCTATGCCCACAGAGGCCGATACGATCTCTATCTGGACGCCGCCCATTGGACGGACCTGTACATTCGCCGCATCGTAGAGTATTGTGAGTCAGATCCTTTCTACAAGGGAAAGACCACCTACCTGCTCACCTGTGATCACGGACGGGGTACGGGCGCAGCTTTCCGGCACCATGGCGACTTCACGCGCGGATCCAATGAGACCTGGTTCATAGCTTTCGGAAAAGGCGTTCCTGTACAGGGAGAGACCTCCGACAACGGCATTTTCTATACCAAACAGCTCGCCGCCACCATTGCCGATGTACTGGACGTTGACTTTACGCCCGGAAACGGAGAAAAATGTGCTGCCATCGACCCTTCCTACCGTAGGGAAGAGGATTTTCATCCCGTGGCTTCTGCCGTCTTTCCGCCGGTGAAAGCCACCCCAAAAGGGCAGGGGCTCCGCTATGCCTACAAGGAGGGAGATTTCACAAGTTGTGACGAAATGTTGGCAGCCCCGTTAAAAAAGAGAGGCATCACTCCTCTTCTCGGAACGGAGGCCATCAAAGAACGGGAAGACCACTTCGGCATCGTATTCCAGGGGCTCATGAAAATAGAAAAAGACGGCTTGTATTTCTTCACGGCCGAGTCGGACGATGGCTCCAGGATTTGGCTGGACGGTCGGCCGCTTTGGGACCTGGACCGCCCTGGAGGCGGGAGCAAAGAGGCGTGGATTGAACTGGGCGCCGGGTACCACCGCCTGGAGGTCCAGTACTTTGAGACATGGGGCGGGGAATGCATGAATCTGGGACTGAAAGGCCCGGGAATCGATGTTCCCAATCTCCCGGCCTCCATGCTTTTCTATGAATAATAATTTAGGGAGTCTCCGGTGAAGAGGCGGCAAACGGAGGGTACGGGCATCTTTTTTGATAAGGAAAAGAATTGTATCTTTGCAAACCGATAAGAAGAAGATTGCCTAATGAAGAGACTCTTTACCATACTCTGCGCCCTGGCGGTCTGTGCGGCCGCATGGGGGCAAGGGAGAGTGAGCACCCGCAAACATACCCTGAACGATTTCAATGACAAGGTCATTCAGGTTGTTCTTACCGGAAATGATCTGCTGGACAGCGGCTTGAGACAGGAAGTGCTGAATATCTGGACCGCCTCCCCCTTCGAGTTCTGCACCATGGACCGTTTCGAGGCCCTCAAGACATCGGACCAATATTATTTCCTGATGGCGGCCGAAAGCCGTTTCAAAGATGAAGAGAATCCCGGCATCACCTTCCTTTCCCTGGTGAAAGGCGGGCCTGAAGCCAAAGACGGCCTCAGTGCCATGAAGGAAGTGATTTCCCTGCCGCTGATGGCGGCCGCCGGCGGGAACGGACGCGAACTGGTCTATCTGGGTCCCCTCATCCATGCCATCCAGGAATACACCCTCTCCGCCATGGAATCTGAGAAAGTGGCCTATCGCATGGAGCCCTGGTTCAACCAGAACTACAGCAAATTCGGCAAGATGAAGCAGTTGTACATTGCCGACAGCGACATCTCCGAATCTGTCAGCGAAAAGCAGATGGAACGTTTTCTGGACGAAGATATCCACATCGTTAGCGAGGAAAAAGCCGACAAGGCCTTCACGGACGGGGGCTTCAATACGCTGGTAGGGTATGTGGTGGCTCCTTTCACGCCGCAAAACGGCGCCTCGTACTGCTACAAAATGCTCTTCGAGGCCGATACACACACCCTCTATTACATTCACAAGCACAAAATAACCGAAAAAAGCGGTGTCGGCTTCACGGCCGATGACCTCAAGCGTCTGGCCAGAAAAAGATGAAAAGCGGAGTAAGCAAGGAAGGGCTGCGCTATGCGGTCCGGCAGAGCGGCCGGTCCGTCGCATACTGCGCCCTCACGATCGGGTGCGGCACGCGGGATGAAGGCGCCTACCCCGCCGGGATCGCCCATTTTGTGGAGCATACGATGTTCCGGGGCACCCGCCACAAAAGCGCGGCGGTCATCAACGGCTATCTGGACCGCCTGGGCGGTGAACTCAACGCCTACACCACCAAGGAGGAGATTGTCCTGCATGCTACGGTCCTGAAAGAGGACTGGAGCAAAGCGGCCCGCCTGCTGTTCGAACTGGCCACCGAAGCCACCTTCCCCGACAAGGAAATCGAAACGGAGCGCGGCGTGGTCCTGGACGAAATCATCTCCTACAAGGACAATCCGGCCGAGGACGTCTATGACCGCTTCGAGGGCCTTCTCTTCGAGGGCCATCCGCTGGGAACGCCCATCCTGGGGACATCGGCCTCGGTGAAAAAGATTACGCCGGAAATGCTTCGCCGCTTTGTGGCCCAAAAGTTCGTCCCGGAAAAAATGGTTTTCACGGTTGTGGCCGACATGGACGAAGCCAAACTGGAAAAACAGGTTTTGAAATTGATCGGAAATGCCTTTTCACAAAGTAATTGACAAGCGCCACCACGAGGTGAATGCCGTGCTGGGCTGCAAGGCTCCGTCCCTGTACGACATGCCGGACCGGCTGGTGTGCGCCATGCTGGCCAACATCCTGGGCGGTCCCGCATCCAATTCGCTGCTGAACAAAGAGCTTCGGGAAAAGCGCGGCTGGGTGTACGGAATCGAATGTTCTTATACGCAGTATGCCGACAACGGCATCTTCGCCATCACCTTCGGTTGTGACAAACCCAATCTGGACGGCTGCCTGGATGCCATCCGGAAAATCCTTGCCCGCCTGCAGGAGGTCCCCTTCACAGAAAACCAGCTCAAGGCCTATAGAAAGCAACTGTTGGGGCAGTTGGCCATCAGTTCGGAGTCCGGAGAGGCCCAGTGCCTTTCCATGGGAAAGAGCATGCTGTCCTGGGGAGAAATTCTCACGCCCGCACAGACCCGCGCCCAAATCGAATCGATTACCCCCGAAGCGCTCCAGGCCATGGCCCGTCGCCTTTTCGCCGAAGACTCCCTGTCCTCCCTGATTTATTTATAAAGGCCGATATGACAAAAAAGCAGATTCTTCGGCAGGTGAACCTGCCTCAGAATGACATGAGACTGTCATTCTAAACCAGTATCCTGTCATTCTGAGCGAAGCGAAGAATCTTTTTCGCCAACCTCGTTTCGGGAGGGGGTCACGTTCAGCAACGAGTGGCAAACTCAAAAGTCCCTCCCCCGAGGGGAGGGGTTTCGGGAGGGGGTAACGTATAGCAACGAGTGGCAAACTCAGTTTGCCACTTCACATAGGAATTTTATCCGTACCAGGCGGATTTCCTCTTCCTCGTAATCGTCCCCGAGGGCATTGAGCGCCTGGGCCAGAGAGTCCGAAGTCGCCTCCTCCTTGAACCAGGTATAGATTTCTTCCACAACCTCCGGATCCAGTTCCTGCTCGATATAATAATTGAGATTGACGCGGGTCCCCGTCGATACGATGGCCTCGATTTCCGTCAGGAGAGCATCCATGTCCAGCCCCTTGGATGCAGCGATGTCCCCCAAATCCAGCTTGCGGTCAATGGACTGGATGATATAGACCTTATTGCCGGACTTGGCGGCCACCGATTTCACCACAAAATCGTCCGGACGGTCTATCTCATTCTCTTCCACATACTTGGCGATGAGTTCCACGAAGGGTTTTCCGAACTTGTTTGCCTTCCCCTCGCCTACGCCCTGGCATTTCTCCGACAGTTCCTTGAGGGTGAGCGGATACACGATGGTCATATCTTCCAGGGAAGGGTCCGAGAAGATAATCCAGGGCTGGAGCCGCAGTTTGCGGGCCATGTCCTTGCGAAGGTCCTTGAGCATGGCCAGGAGCACCTGGTCTCCCCCGCCGCCCCCGCGAATGGCAGCCGCACCGTCTTCTTCGTCTTCCTCCGTCCCTTCGGAGAAAGTGCGGTCCTCCACCAGAAGCACTTCGTGGGGATGCTCATAAAACTTCTTCCCTTCTTCCGTCACCAGGATAAGTCCATAATTTTCGATATCCTTATCCAGATAATGAAGGATGATTCCCTGATGAATGACGGCGGCCCAGAAACGGATATCGTGGTCCTTGCCGGCACCGAACAGGGGCAGTTCGTCGTGATGGTAACTCTTGATCATGGCGTTGGAAACGCCGGAAAGGATACCTGCCAGATGTTCCAGCTTGAAGTGCTCCGGAAGCGACTCGATGAGTTCTATCACCAGAGACAGTTCCTCCCGGCCGTCGAAGCGGGCCTTGGGATGGAGGCAGTTGTCACAGGCACAGCAGTTGTCCGGTCGATAGTCTTCCCCGAAGTAATTGAGCAGCAACTTCCTGCGGCATTGGCTGGATTCCGCATAGGCCACCGTTTCCTTCAGCAGCTGCTTGCCGATTTCCTGCTCCGCCACGGGCTTTCCCTGCATGAATTTTTCCAGCTTCTGAATATCCTTGTAACTGTAATAGGTAATGCATTGTCCTTCCTGCCCGTCACGTCCGGCCCGGCCCGTTTCCTGGTAATAGCCCTCGATGCTCTTGGGAATGTCGTAATGGATGACAAAACGCACGTCCGGCTTGTCGATGCCCATGCCGAAGGCAATGGTGGCCACGATGACGTCGATTTCCTCCATCAGGAACTTGTCCTGGTTGTCGGCCCTGGTTTTGGCATCCAGCCCGGCGTGGTACGGCAAGGCGCGGATCCCGTTGATGGAAAGCATCTGGGCCATCTCTTCCACCTTTTTGCGGCTAAGACAGTAGATGATGCCGGATTTGCCGGGATTCTGGCGGATGAAACGGATGATGTCCTTCTCCGGTTCCACCTTGTCCCTTACCTCATAATACAGATTGGGCCGATTGAAGGACGACTTGAACACCTTGGCATCCTGGATCCGGAGATTCTTGAGAATGTCGCTCTGGACCTTGGGGGTGGCGGTGGCGGTGAGGGCGATTACCGGGGCAGGCTGGATTTCCTCGATGATGGAACGGATTTTCCGGTATTCCGGACGGAAGTCGTGCCCCCATTCCGAGATGCAGTGAGCCTCGTCCACGGCATAAAAGGATATCTTGATTCCCTTGAGGAGCGCGATGTTCTCCTCTTTGGTGAGGGATTCCGGCGCCACATACAAAAGTTTGGTCACGCCCCGCAGAAGGTCTTCCTGAACTTCCTGAATCTGGATTTTATTCAGGGAGGAATTGAGGAAATGGGCAATTCGGGACTCGCTGGCCTCGAATCCGCGGATGACGTCCACCTGATTTTTCATAAGGGCGATCAGCGGCGAAATCACAATGGCCGTTCCTTCCATGACCAAGGCAGGCAACTGGTAACACAGTGACTTTCCACCACCCGTCGGCATCAGGACAAACGCATTGTTCCCTGCCACAAGATGTTGGATAATCTGCTCCTGGTCGGCCTTGAAGGAGTCGTACCCGAAGAACGTTTTCAGTTTGGCATGAAGAAGATCTGAATCCGGGACCATGGCAGTTACCGTTTTGTGTTATGCCAATATAATCAAAGCTATTGACAATTCCAAATGTTTCACCCATTTAGATAATAAAAACAACCATTCGTCATATTAAATTATGTTAAGAAAAAAATAATCGCTATATTTGCAAACTTTGAACGCAAACTGCGTTCCTTGGCAGAACAACGCTAAATAACAACGAATATGAAAATTGCAAAATTCTTCGCCATCGCTTCTGCTGCCGCAGTGCTGGTAGCAGCTTGCAACTCTCCCAAGGTGGAGGGTTCCAAAGAAGTGCTCGACCTTCTCCCCACCAGCGGTGAGGTAGATTCCACTTCCTATCTCCTCGGTGTCAACTTCGGCCTCATGATGACCCAGAACAACTTCGGAGACCTCAACATGACGCAGGTCCAGAAGGGCATGAAGGACGCTCTCAACGCCAAGGAAGGTCAGCCCATGGACTCCGTTTTCGTAAAGCAGTTCAAGATTGACCCTTCCGACATGAACATGATCATCAACTCCTTCCTCCAGAAGCGCACCGCTTACGAAGGCGCCCTGAACAAGGAAAAGGGTGACAAGTTCCGTCGCGAATTCTACGCCAAGAACAGCGCCGATTCCACCGCCTCCGGTATCGTTTACCTGATCCAGGATTCCGGCTCCGACGTGCGCGCCACCGATGACCGCGACACCGTGAAGGTGAACTACCGCGGCACCACCATCGACGGCAAGGAATTTGACAAGAACAACGAAATCGAGTTCCCCCTGAACCGCGTCATCCGCGGCTGGACCGAGGGTATGAAGCTCGTAGGCGAAGGCGGCAAGATCACCCTCGTGATTCCTGCCAACATGGCTTACGGTGAGCGCGGTCCCATTAACATCGGCTCCAACGCCACCCTCGTCTTCGATGTTGACCTGCTGGAAGTTCATCCTTTCGTAGAAAAGGAAGAAGCCGCTCCCGTCAAGAAGAAGTAAGTCATGGCACTGGAACTGGAAGGCACTTTAAGGCAGAAGCTGGGCGTACAGTCCGGCACTTCGGCCCGTGGCCAGTGGGCCAAGCAGGAATTCATCCTGGAATTCCCGGACGGCAATTTCACCGCCCAGGCCTGCTTCACCGCATGGGGCCAGGAAAAAGTGGCCGAACTGGACAAGTACCAGGTGGGAGACCGCATCAGAGTTTCCTTCAACCTCAAGAGCCGTGAATACAACGGCCGCTGGTACAATGACCTCCAGATCTGGCGCATCGCCCCCGCCGGCGACGGCACGTCTGCCGGTGCAGGCACGCCCGCCGGTGCAGGCACGCCCGCCGGTGCAGGCACGTCCGCCGGAGCCGCCGCGCCGTCCTACCCGGACCGGACGGGAAATCCCGCCCCCGGACAGCCCACCTACGAGGCTCCGGCCCCTACGCTGGACGACATGCCGGGAGACGACTCCCCCGCCGACGACCTTCCGTTTTGATTGTCTGCCGCGTTCCGCGTTGACAGCGGCAATGCGCTCCAAGGCCGATTTCTTGTCAACGTGGCAACGAAATCGGCCTTTTTGCAGGAAAACCGTGCCGCGTTGACGGGAAATCGCCATTTTACCGTGGTGCGCTTGTCAACGTGGCAAGAGGAAAGTTTGTCTCTTTTTATTTTCCGAAAGATTTTATACCTTTGCCCATATGGTAAGTCGGCAATTTAATACTATGCTTCCTAAGATTCAGGCTGTTCTGTCGCAACAGCCCGTAGAGAAAGCATGGCTTTTCGGCTCCTTCTCGCGGGGCGAAGAAACGCCTCAGAGCGACGTGGACATCCTAGTCCAGTATGACGAAAATGCCCGAATCACGCTTCTTACCATTTCGAGAATCATGACTCGCCTGTCGGACGCTGTCGGGAAAAAGGTTGACCTGGTAGAAGACGGATGTTTATTGCCCTTCGCCCAGGAATCCGCAGAACGTGATAAAATCCTGATTTATGAGAGAGCCCGTTAGAGACGCCGAACGGCTGCAGCACATTCTTGACGCCATCAACACAATTGAGAGCAGCCGCAAGATACATTCAACAGACGAGGCAGCCAAGGATCCCATTATCTACTACGGCTTTATAAAGCACGTTGAAATCATTGGGGAAGCCGCATATATGCTGTCGAAGGAATTCAAGGAGACCCATCCGGAGATGGATTGGACCTCCATTGAAGGAATGCGGCATGTTCTGGTCCACGGCTATTACCATATCAAGCCAAACCAGTTGTGGGATACCATAGACCTGGACCTCCCGGAACTCAAGCCGTATATAGAGAAGTACCTCTCCGAATTCTCAGACTAAACAGGAATAATCATTCCAAGATTGACAACCTCTCCTTGTGACCAAGGGGAGGTTGTTGCATTTACAAAAAATGGTTATATTTGTATCGGTCACCTCATTGCGAGGTGGCTTACATAGATGAAAGTGTATGCTTTCTCCTTGAATGGAAATCTGGTAAATTTCAAAGAACTCAGGGATAGCAGCCACTCATCATCCGATATGAACGTTCAGTGCGCTCTGCGCTGTTGTCCATACGGGTGTGGAGTAGTGCTTTTGAGTTCAAGGCTTTACCAGAGCCTCCATTCAGAAAAGCATCGGCTCCACACTTTTTTGCTGTTTTAACCCCCAGGGAGCAAGGGTAAAAATATCTAAATACTATGTCTTTTCCGAGTGCCTCCGGCAGGCAGGTGTTTATCTACTACAAGCGTTTGCCGCGTTGACAGCGGCAATGCGCTCCAAGGCCGATTTCTTGTCAACGTGGCAACGAAATCGGCCTTTTTGCAGGAAAACCGTGCCGCGTTGACGGGAAACCGCCATTTTACCGTGGTGCGCTTGTCAACGTGGCAAATACATTAACGCGGCAAATACATTGCACTTTTTCCGGCGGGTTTTCTATACATCGGCAAAGTGCGAATACTCGGAGAATTCTTTGTATATTTGTAGGCTATGACGAATTTTGGATACAACAACCGCTGGATTCGGCTGGTCAAAGATGTGGTCTTTGTCCTTATCGCCGTGTTCCTGGTCGTACGCGGACGCACATTGGGCCTCATCCTGGGCCTGCTGTTCGGCTACTGGTATGGCCGCGACGCCTGGTACCAGATCAAAGCCATCTGGCAGGAGAAGACCTACCGCGCCCCGCAGCCCAACCGCAATGACGGTCCCACCACCCAGGCTCCGCCCGATGACAAAATTACCGTGACCAACCTCTCCGACGCAAAAGAGGTCAGTTACACGAAAGAGGAATAACCCATGATTCCCAAGGAGACCGTTGACCTTATCCTGGACACTGCCCGCATCGAAGAGGTGGTGGGAGACTTCGTGACGCTCAAGCGCCGCGGCTCCAGTTATGTGGCCTGCTGTCCCTTCCACAACGAGAAAACGCCCTCCTTCCACGTCACGCCTTCCAAAGGCATCTACAAATGCTTCGGCTGCGGAAAGGCCGGCAGCGCCGTGGGCTTTGTGATGGAATACGAACACATGAGCTATCCGGAAGCGCTCCGCTACCTGGCCCGCAAATACAATATAGAGGTACAGGAAGAGGAAGAAAGCGCCGAGCAGATTGCCGCCCGCCAGCACAGCGAGAGCCTGATGGCCGTGAGCGAGTTCGCCCGGCAGTATTTCTGCGACCAGCTCAAAGAAGGCGAAGGCCGTGCCGTGGGTTACCAATACTACCGCACCCGCAGCATCGAAGATGCCACCATCGCCCAGTGGAGCCTGGGCTGGGCCCCGTCCGGAAAGACCTCCCTGGTGGAAGCCGCCCGCAAAGCCGGTTACAAGGACGAGTTCCTGGTGGACGCCGGCCTGGCCATCCGCCAGGAGGACGGCACGCTCATCGACAAGTTCCGCGAGCGGGTGATGTTCCCGATCCACTCCGTGAGCGGCCGTGTCATCGCCTTCAGCGGCCGTACCCTCAAGGCCGACAACCCCGCCAAATACGTCAATTCTCCGGAAACGGAAATCTACATCAAGAGCCGGAATCTTCTGGGCATCTGGTTCGCCAAGAGCGAGATGGCCCGGCAGGACCGTTGCATTCTGGTGGAAGGCAACGTGGACGTGGTGATGATGCATCAGACGGGCATCACCAACGTGGTGGCCTCCTGCGGAACCTCCCTTACGGAGGAGCAGATCCGCCTGATCCGCAAGTTTACCGAGAACATCACCATCATGTACGACGGCGACAAGGCCGGCCTCCATGCCGCCCTGCGCGCCATCGGCCTTATCCTGAAAGAGGGCATGAACCCGCGCGTGGTCTTCCTCCCCGACGGAGACGACCCTGATTCCTTCTCCCGCAAGCACACGCTGGAGGAAATCCGCGATTTCATCGCCGCCCATGAGCAGGACGGCGTCAGCTTCAAGACGGGACTCCTGCTGGACGAAGCCGGCAACGACCCCATCAAAAGGGCCGGCATCATCAACGAAGTGGCCGACACCGTGGCCGACATCCCCGATGCCATCAAGCGCCAGGTGTATATCGACACCGTTTCCCGCATGGTGGGCATCGAGGCCGATATCATCCAGGACCGCGTCCGCAAGACCCGGGAAAAGATGCGCAAGGAAACGAGCGCCCGGACCGGACATGACGGAACCGCACGGGACAGCCGGGAGGCCAGCGCGGGCAACGGTGCCGAAAGCCCGTCCTCCCCTGCCGCCGAAAACCGGGTACTCCAGAAAGAAGACCGGATTCTGGAGCCCTCGGAAAAGGAACTGCTGGGCTTCATCCTCCGATACGGACGCAGCCCCCTCCAGTTCGAAACCGACTCCGAATTCTACGACCCGGAAGGAAGCCAGACCGTGGCCGAATTCATCGACGCCGCCCTGGCGGCCGACGACATCCACTTCTCCAATCCGGCTTATGAAGCCACTTACCAGGCATACTTCGGCCTGTACGACCGGGGGATGGAGCAGGATGATATCATCCGCAGCCTCCTCAACGGGGAAGACCGGGCGGTGGCTTCCGTCACGGCCACCCTGTCCACCGAGAAGTACGAACTCACCGTCCACAACTTCTCCGACGCCCTTACCACCACCGACTCCTGGCTGGTGAACTTCGTGCCCAGGGCCATCCTGGTTTATCACGACAAACGCATATCGGCCCGGCAGCTGGAGATTAACCGCCTGCTCAAGGAGAATCCCGCGCCGGAAGAAATGCTGGAACTGATGACCCGCATGAACCGGCTCAACGACTATAAGAAAACCATCAATATTAAACTCGGAAGACTGAAAAAATGAGTTACAAGAGAACATTGGTGACCTGCGCACTCCCCTACGCCAACGGTCCCGTCCATATCGGCCACCTGGCCGGCGCCTACATCCCCGGAGACATCTATGTCCGCTACCTCCGCATGCGCGGCGAGGATGTGGTGTTCATCTGCGGCAGCGACGAGCATGGCGTGCCCATCACCATCAAAGCCCGTGAACGGGGCGTGACGCCCCAGGACATCGTGAATCAGTATCACGCCGTGATGAAAGATGCCTTCACCGGACTGGGCATCAACTTTGACATCTATTCCCGCACTTCCTCCAAAGTGCATGAGAAGAACGCTTCCGAGTTTTTCCGGAAACTCTACGACCAGGACGACTTCATCACCCAGGAAAGCGAGCAGCTCTACGACGAGCAGGCCCGCATGTTCCTCACCGACCGCCTCATCGAGGGCACCTGTCCCAAGTGCGGAAACCCGCACGCCTACGGCGACCAGTGCGAAAAGTGCGGCAGCACCCTGAGCCCCGAGGAACTCCTGGACCCCAAGTCCAAGCTGAGCGGTTCCACGCCCGTGAAGAAGAAGACCAAGCACTGGTATCTTCCCCTGGACAAATACGAGCCCTGGCTCAGGGACTGGATCCTGGAGCAGCACAAGGAGTGGAAGACCAATGTATATGGCCAGTGCAAGAGCTGGCTGGACGGCGGACTGCAGCCCCGCGCCGTCACGCGCGACCTGGACTGGGGTGTGCCCGTTCCCGTGGAGGGGGCCGAGGGAAAGGTGCTCTACGTGTGGTTCGACGCTCCCATCGGCTATATCTCCAATACGCAGGAACTGCTGCCCCAGAGCTGGGAGAAATGGTGGAAAGACCCCGAGACCCGGCTGGTGCATTTTATCGGCAAGGACAACATCGTGTTCCACTGCATCGTGTTCCCCTCCATGCTCAAGGCCTACGGCGATTACATCCTTCCGGACAACGTGCCGTCCAACGAGTTCCTGAACCTGGAGGGGGACAAGATTTCCACCTCCCGCAACTGGGCCGTGTGGGTGCATGAATACGAGGAGCAGTTCCCCGGCCAGGAGGACGTGCTCCGCTACGTGCTCACCGCCAACGCTCCCGAGACCAAGGACAACGACTTCACCTGGAAGGACTTCCAGAGCCGCAACAACAGCGAACTGGTGGCCATCTTCGGAAACTTCGTGAACCGCGCCGTGGTGCTCACGCACAAGTATTTCGGCGGGGCCGTTCCGCAGAACCTGAAGCCCGCGCCCATCGATGCCGAGACGCTTGCCGCCGTCAAGCCCTGCCGCGAGGCCCTGGAGAAATACATCGAGACCTATCACTTCCGCGAGGCCCTCAAGGAAGCCATGAACATTGCCCGTATCGGCAACAAATACATCTCCGACATGGAGCCCTGGAAGGTGGCCAAAGAGGATATGGACCGCACGGCCAGCATCCTGTACACCTGCCTGCAGCTGTGCGCCGGCCTGGCCATTGCCTTTGAGCCGTTTACGCCCTTCAGCGCGGAGAAACTGCGCGGCATCCTCCGGGTGGGCATCCAGGCCGGATGGGACCACCGCGCCGGCGAAGGTACGCCCACCGAGAATTTCTACAAGGCCGATGAGGGGAAGGCCGTACATACGGTCCCGGCAGGAGAAGACTCCTGCTCCGCGTCGCTTCGCGACCCTGTACGGGCAAATGCTCCGCAGGAGTCTTCTCCTGCCGAAATCATCCTGTCCTGGGACATGCTGGGCGATGCAGAACTGCTCCCGGCCGGACACCGGCTGGGAGAAGCCGTCCTGCTGTTCCAGAAGATCGAGGACAGCGTGGTGGACGCCCAGATTGCCCGCCTACAGGCCATCAAGGCGGAGCGTGAAGCCGCAGAGGCCGCCAAAGCCGCAGCGGAAGCCGCAGGGAAAGTGGAGCCGCAGAAGGCGGAAGTCAGCTTCGAGCAGTTCGGCGCCATGGACATCCGCACGGCTACGGTGCTGGCGGCGGAGCGCGTCCCCAAGACGGACAAGCTCCTCAAGCTCACCATCGACACCGGCATCGACCAGCGCACCATCGTTTCCGGCATCGCCGAATACTACAGCCCGGAGGACATGCTGGGCAAACAGATCTGCATCCTTGCGAACCTGGCTCCCCGCACCATCCGCGGCATCGAGTCCAAGGGCATGATTCTCATGGCCAAGCAGGGCGACGGAAAGATGCGTTTTGTAACGCCGCAGGAAGCCGTCACCAACGGCGCCCAGATTGGCTAAAACGCTACTGGAATGCGCTCCAGGAAAGGAGTGCGCGAAAGATCATTGGGGTTGGTTCCCGGTTTCCCTTCCGGAACGGACAGCCCCAATTTTTCGTAGTGGGAAATCCAGTATTCCAGGATTCGGCCGTCCGCTCCGCTGAAGCGCATGGGAACGGTCTCGAAAAGAGGTGCGCCCAGGGAATCGCGGTAGCATTCATACACCAGCTCGCTGCAGTAGATTTCCTCCGTGCCGGGCAGAAAGGCCATATCGTAGGGGCGGCCGTCCAATGCCTGCACGCGCTTTTTGACATCCTGCCAGGAAAAGGAAGGAACGCGGTAAACGGAGACCATCGGCCTTCCGTCCCTGTCCAGGGCCGATTCTCGGAGAAACTGCCGCAGCGAAACATGCCGCACACCGGCTCCCGGAACGGCTTCCCAGACACCGCCGAAGGGAGAATCGTCCAGAATGCCCACGTGGGAGAAGGTGCCGTCCGTAGCCGCTTCGATGGCATCGGTCATGCCGCCCTCCCCCACTTGGAACAGGAGGTCTCCCGGCTGCAGCCCCTCCGGCCGGCACGCCGCCATCAGCACGGCCATCCACAACAACGCAATGGCCCTCCCTGTCATTCTGAAACGCCCTCTCATTCTGAAACCGGCCCTGAGCTTGCCGAAGGGCAAAGTGAAGAATCTGCCGGAATCCAGCGGATGTCGCTGTCCCGCCTCCACCAGGTGAGCTGGCGTTTGGCATAATGGCGGGTATCGGCCTGGATATGGCGGATGGTGGTTTCCCAATCGTATTTTCCGTCGAAATAATCGAAGAATTCCCGATAGCCCACCGTCTGAAGGGCGGGAAGGTCGCGGTACGGAAGCATGGAACGGGCCTCGGCCTCCAGACCGTCCTCCACCATCTGCAGCACCCGCGCGTTGATACGTTCATAAAGCTCGTCCCGGGGACGTTCCAGGCCCACTTTCACCATCTCGAAATCCCGTTCCTTGAAACGACGGGTCTTGAACGACGAGAAAGGCTGCCCCGTGTACATGCTCACCTCAAGCGCCCGGATCACCCGCTGGCCGTTGCTCAGGTCCAGTTCTTCGTAGGACACCGGGTCCAGCTCCTTCAGCTGCTGGGCCAGCACCTCCACGCCCTCGCTCTGCAGGCAGTCCATCAGATGGCGCCGTAATTGCAGGGGAACTTCCGGAAAATCGTCCAGGCCGTAGCAGAAGGCATCAATATACAACATGGAACCGCCGCACATCACCAAGGTTTCGTGCCCTTCGGAGAAGAGGCGGTTCACCAGGTCCAGCGCTTCCGCCTCGTAGATGCCGGCGGTATAATTGCGGGCAATGGGGATGCTGCGGATGAAATAATGCCGCACCGCGGCCAATTCCTCATCGGAAGGGGCCGCAGTGCCTATTTTCAGTTCCTGATAAATTTGTCGGGAGTCGCAGGAAATGACGGGAGACCCCACCTCCAGGGCGCGACGGATGGCAAAGCCGGTTTTGCCGACGGCTGTGGGACCCAGTATGATCTCCAGGCGCCGCGCCATGCCTACTGCTCGGACTCGTCGTAAATTTCTTCGCCGTCCTCGTCTCCGTCTTCCTCTTCTTCTTCCAGATCCTCATCCCCGAAGTCTTCCTCGTCATCCTCCTCTCCGGGAAGATGGCGCTGCTTGTCAGGGAGGTCCTCGAAAGCCACGTAGCCGTTCTCGAATTCAATGGGATTGGGCCCCTTGGTCTCTGACAGGACGGGAGAATCCGGACTCACCTGAATGCCTTCCAGCTCACCTTCCAGCGTAATGTTCACGCTCTTGCGGTTGGTGACATCGTAAAAATACACGAAATCCGTGGCGCCGGCCTTGGCGGCCTTTTCCAGGGAGGTCTGGTCAACAGTCCCCCAGCCCAGGTCGAAGAGGCCGTACCGGCCCACGACGGCGCCGGTGACGTCCAGGGCCTTGAACATGATGAGCTGGTCCTGAGGGAATTCCAAATCGGCCCTTAACTGTTTATGGAGCGTGTACAGCGTAGTGGCGCCGTTCACCTGATAAACTCTGAAAAATCCTTTGATACCCGAAAGGGTGACACGAAGTTTGAAAACCATAGGTCCTTACTATTTCTAAAATCAAAGATAGCGCTTTTTTCCGGTTCCATTGCAAAATATTGCAAAAATTACTACTTTCGTAACGATGGAACCGTTCGACGCATATAAATCCATTGCAAGCCCTTCGGAAGGTCTTTTCAAAGACAATGGCTCCCGCTTCATCGCCTTGGCATACCCCGTGGAAACCGAGGAGGAAGTCCGGGAAATCGTGAACGGCCTCCGCAAGGAATACCACGACGCCCGCCATCACTGCTACGCCTATCGGCTTGGATATAAGAGAGATATCTTCCACGCCAGCGACGACGGGGAACCCTCCGGCAGTGCCGGCCGCCCCATCCTGGGCCAGATCGACTCCCTGGGCCTGAGCGACGTCCTGGTGGTGGTCGTCCGATATTTCGGCGGCATCAAACTGGGCATCCCCGGCCTCATCCGCGCCTACAAAAGTTCATCGGCCGATGCCCTCTCCCAAGCCGGCATCATCGAAAAGATTGCCGCCCGGCGCTTCCGCCTGCATTTCGACTACCTCTCCATGAACGCCGTGATGAAGGTGCTCAAGGATATGGACCTGCCCCAGAGCGGCCAGCAGTTCGGGGAAAAATGCTCGCTGGAAGTGCGTGTACGCCTGTCGGCCGTGGAAGATTTCCTGCAAAGAATCAGCGACTGTGCAAAATTGGAAGAGATATAGGTTTTTTCAATAAAAATTCATAACTTGCGAACCCAAATTTGATTTTATTTTTTAACTAACCACCAATAATCATGTCCAAGAAAGTTCATGTTTTCAATGCCGGCCCTTGCCTGTTGCCGCAAGTAGCCATCGACCATGCCATCGAAGCCCTCAAAGACTTCAGCGGAACCGGAATCTCCCTCCTTTCCATCAGCCACCGCACCAAGGAGTGGGACGCTGTCATGGATGAATGCCGTTCCCTGTGGAAAGAGCTCCTTCATATTCCCGACACCCACGAGGTCGTGTTCCTCGGCGGCGGTGCATCCCTTCAGTTCCTCTATGTAGCCATGAACTACCTGGAGAAGAAGGCCGCTTATCTGGATACCGGCGTCTGGGCCCACAAAGCCCTCGTCGAGGCCCAGGGTATCGGCGAAGCATACGCCATCGCCTGCTCCAAGGACAAGAACTACTCCTACATCCCCAAGGGTTTCGAAATCCCGGCCGATCTGGACTACTTCCACATCACCACCAACAATACCATTTATGGTACTGAAATCCACGAGGACATCGACTGCCCCTGCCCGCTGATCGCCGACATGTCCTCCGACATCATGTCCCGCCCCGTGGATGTGAGCAAATATGACCTCATCTATGGCGGCGCCCAGAAGAACGTGGGCCCGGCCGGTGTCATCTTCGCCATCATCCGCAAGAGCTCCCTGGGCCGTGTGACCCGTCACATCCCCACCATGCTCAACTACCAGACCCATATCGACAAACTCTCCATGTTCAACACGCCGCCCGTGTTCGCCATCTATGTGATGAACGAGACCCTCAAGTGGCTCAAGGGCATCGGCGGCGTAGAGGCCATGTACGAAATCAACAAGAAGAAAGCCGGTCTTCTGTACGACGAGATTGACCGCAACTCCATGTTCGTCGGCACGGCCGCCAAGGAAGACCGTTCCCTCATGAACGTGTGCTTCGTGATGGCTCCCGGCAAGGAAGAACTCCAGGACGAATTCTTCGCATTTGCCAAGGAACGCGGCATGGTGGGAATCAAGGGCCACCGCAGCGTAGGCGGTTTCCGCGCCTCCCTGTACAACGCCTGCACCGTAGAGGATGTCCAGGCTCTCGTAGATTGCATGAAGGAATTTGAAAATCTGAAGAAGTAATGAAAATTTTGCTTGCCACCCAGAAACCTTTCGCCGCCAAGGCCGTTGAAGGGATTGTTTCCATCCTCACCGAAGCCGGTCACGAGGTGGTGAAACTGGAAAAATACGCCGAACAGAAAGATTTGGTAGCCGCCGTGGCCGATGCGGAGGCCATGATCATCCGCTCCGACAAAGTGACGGAAGAAGTGATGGCCGCCGCCCCCAAGCTCAAGATCGTCGTCCGTGCCGGCGCCGGATTTGACAACGTGGACCTGGCCGCCGCCACCGCCCGTGGCATCGTGGTCATGAACACCCCCGGCCAGAACTCCAACGCCGTGGCCGAACTGGCTCTGGGCATGATGATTTTCATGGCCCGTACGCAGTTCACGCCCGCTACTGGATCCGAGCTGCAGGGCAAGCGCCTGGGCGTCCAGGCCTATGGCAACGTGGGCCGTCTGGTGGGCCAGAAGGCAAAGGCCCTCGGCATGGAAATCTGCGCCTTGGACCCGTTCCTCACCGATGAGCAGATCATCGCCGGAGGTGCCCAGCCCGTCCATTCCGTAGAGGAGCTCTATGCCGCTTCCGATTACCTTTCCATCCACATCCCGGCCCTGCCCGCCACCATCAAGTCCATCGGCTACGACCTTGCCATGCGCATGCCCAAGGGGGCTACGATCGTCAACACCGCCCGCAAGGAGGTCATTGATGAAGAAGGCCTGCTGAAAGCCCTTGAAGAGCGCCCGGACCTTAAATACGTCACCGACGTGATGCCCGACAACTACGCCCTCCTCCAGGAGAAGTTCGGGGCCCGCGTTTTTGCAACGCCCAAGAAGATGGGTGCCCAGACCGCCGAGGCCAATGTGAACGCCGGCCTGGCCGCCGCCCGCCAGATTGTGGATTTCTTCGCCACCGGCAACCGTAAATTCCAAGTCAACAAATAGTATGGTACGCGTAAAACCTTTTGCGGCAATCCGCCCTCCCAAAGATTTAGTGACCGAAGTGGCCGCTCCCCCGTATGACGTTCTCAACTCCGAGGAAGCGCTGGCCATGGCCGGTGAAAAGAGCCTCCTGCACATCACCAAGCCGGAAATCGACTTCACCCCCATCGCCGGTGAACACGAGCAGCGCACCTACGACAAGGCCGTCGCCAACTTCAAGGAATGGAAGCAGAAAGGCTGGCTGGTGCAGGACGGGAAGGAGATGTACTATGTCTATGCCCAGACCATGGGCAAACGCACCCAGTACGGCCTGGTCCTCTGCGCCCATACCGATGATTACGCGTCCGGCGCCATCAAGAAGCACGAACTCACCCGCAAGGACAAGGAAGACGACCGCATGGTGCACGTGCGCATCCAGAACGCCAATATCGAGCCCGTTTTCTTCGCATACAAGGACAACGAGGAACTCAACGCCATCGTGGCCAAGGCGGCTTCCGGCAAGCCTGAATATAAGTTCGTGGACGAGAACAAGTTCACCCACAGCTTCTGGGTCATCGACGACGATGCCACCATCGCGCGCATCACCGAAATCTTCACCAAGGACATCGACGCCTTCTATGTGGCCGACGGTCACCACCGCACCGCAGCGGCCGCCCGCGTCGGCGCCGAGAAACGGGAGCAGAACCCCAACCATAGCGGAAACGAAGAATACAATTACTTCATGGCCGTATGCTTCCCGGAAAGCCACCTCGCCATCATCGACTACAACCGTGTGGTGAAAGACCTCAATGGCCTCACGGAAGAAGGGCTCCTGAAGGCGCTGGAAGAGGATTTTGACGTTCAGCTGGCTACCAAGCCGCGCTGCGGCCGCCCGGCCAAGCCCTACCAGCCCGCCGGCCTCCACAACTTTTCCATGTACCTGGGCAAGAATTGGTACAGCCTCACCGCCAAGCCGGGCCGCTACAACGATGCGGATCCCATCGGCGTACTGGATGTCACCATCCTTAGCAAGCTGGTTCTGGACAAGATCCTGGGAATCAAGGATCTCCGTACCGACAAGCGCATCGACTTCGTCGGCGGCATCCGCGGCCTCGGAGAACTTTCCCGCCGCGTGGATTCCGGCGAGATGAAAGTGGCCTTCGCCCTGTACCCGGTTTCGATGGAGCAGCTCATCCGCATTGCCGACACCGGCAACATCATGCCGCCCAAGACCACCTGGTTCGAGCCCAAGCTCCGCAGCGGCCTCGCCATCCACAGCCTGCAATAGCAGCTTCCCTGCAACTTCCAAGGACCTCCGACCCTCTTTCGGCCGGAGGTCTTTTTTCGTGCCGTCGCCCTGGCTGCTAGGCCGACATCATTCCCCAAAGCACGACGCCCACGGAGACGGAGACATTGAGCGAGTGCTTGGTGCCTTGCTGGGGGATTTCCAGGGAAAAGTCGCAGGCATCCACCACGGCCTGCTGCACGCCGTCCACCTCGTTGCCGAAGACAAGGGCGTACTTGCGCCCGGGTTCGCGGCGGAAAGCGTCCAGTTTCACCGAATGGACGGTCTGTTCCACGGCCACGACGGCATAGCCTTCGGCCTGGAGCCTGCGGACAAGGGCGGGAACATCCTCCACATGCTCGAAGGGAACCGCCTCCTCGGCCCCGAGGGCCACTTTGCGAAGCTCCGGAGAAGGCGGCACGGGGCAGATGCCGCCCAGATACAACCTGTCCACCCCGAAAGCGTCGGCCGTCCGGAAAGCCGATCCCACATTGTGCGCGCTGCGGATATTGTCCAGCACCAGCACCAGACCGCTCATCGGCCTTTCCTGCCGATACTGTTCCGGACTCAGCCGGCCCAGTTCGATATTGAGAAGTTTTCTGTCTTTCACGCTGCAAAGGTAAGAGATTTTGCTTATATTTGTAGAATAGGAATTAAACTAACCACACCAATATGAAACACGATCTCCAAGTATTCGACCTCATCAAGCAGGAACAGGAACGCCAGTCTTCCGGTCTGGAACTAATTGCCTCCGAGAACTATGTCACCGACGAGGTGCTCGCCGCCATGGGCTCCATCTGCACCAACAAATATGCAGAAGGCTATCCCGGCAAACGCTATTACGGTGGCTGCGAGGTGGTGGACCAGATTGAACAGCTGGCCATCGACCGCCTCTGCGCCCTCTATGATGCGGAATATGCCAATGTTCAGCCGCACTCCGGCGCACAGGCCAACATGGCCGTGACCATGGCCATCCTCCGTCCCGGAGACACCTTCATGGGCCTGGACCTCTCCATGGGCGGACACCTTACCCACGGTTCCCCCGTAAACGCATCCGGCATCCTCTATCATCCGGTGGCCTATGGCCTGCATCCGGAAACCGGCCGCGTAGATTATGACGAAATGGAGCGCAAGGCCCTGGAATGCAAGCCCAAGCTCATCATCGGCGGCGCTTCGGCCTATTCCCGCGAATGGGACTACGAACGCATGCGCGCCATTGCCGACAAGGTGGGTGCCATCCTCTGGATTGACATGGCCCACACGGCCGGCCTCATCGCCGCCGGCCTGCTGAAGAACCCCGTAAAATACGCACACATCGTTACGTCCACCACCCACAAGACCCTCCGCGGACCGCGCGGCGGCATCATCCTCATGGGCAAGGACTTCGACAATCCCTGGGGCCTCACCACGCCCAAGGGCGAAATCAAGAAGATGAGCGCCATCCTCAATTCCAGCGTCTTCCCCGGCATCCAGGGCGGTCCGCTGGAGCATGTGATCGCCGCCAAGGCCGTGGCCTTCTTCGAGGCGGCCCAGCCGGAATACAAGGAGTACCAGAAGCAGGTGGTGGCCAATGCCGCCGCCATGTGCCAGGAATTCCTCTCCCGCGGTTACAAGATTATCTCCGGCGGTACCGACAACCACCTCATGCTCATCGACCTCCGCACCAAATTCCCCGACCTCACCGGCCGCGTGGCCGAAAAGGAACTGGTCCGGGCCGACATCACCGTAAACAAGAACATGGTCCCCTTTGACAGCCGCAGCGCCTTCGCCACGTCCGGTCTCCGCATCGGCACGCCGGCCATCACCTCGCGCGGTTTCGAGGAGAAGGACATGGTCAATATCGTGGAACTGATCGACACCGTGCTGGCATCGGCCAACGGGCATTTCGCCGCCCTCACCGCCAAGGAACCCACCGAAGCCCAGACGGCAGAGCTCCAGGAGCACAAGACGGTCCTGGACGAAATCAGACGCAAAGTACACATGATGACCGCCGGACGGCCGCTCAACAGGTATTAAGCCGGTCCTTATTATTTCAAGGTGTCAGCCAGGGCGTCACGGAACGCAATGGCCGACTTTTTAATGTCGTACTGTTCCATGGACTTGGCATGGAGGAGTCCCATTTCCCAGCGCTCCAGGGGATGGTCCAGCCAATAGTCTATGCGGTGGGCCAGGGCCTCCGGATTCTGGGCCGGGAACTTGCACCTGCGGTCCAGGGCAAACTGCGAAGTACCGCTGTAGCGGCTGACCGCAATAATGGGACAGGCACCCTGCTGCATGGCCTCCATGATGGAAAGGCCTTCCACTTCGAGGGGAGCGCAGTGGGGACAGAGGTCTGCCTTTGCCGCCATCTCACGGAGTTCGTCCCGGGTGTTGAAAGTGAAAACGGGTTCGTAGCCGAAGATGCCTTCCTCGTACATTTTCTTCGCCTTCTTTTTGTAACGCTTGCTCTGGGGGCCGTTGCCGGCAAAGTGAAGACGGATCCGCTTGGCGTATTTGCTGTAGCGCATCGCCTCCATGAGCGTGGGCTGGTCTTTTTCATGGGACAGCCGGCCGATATACAGGACATCGAAGGGGCGCTCCGGATCCAGATAGTTCTCCGGAGGAGTCTGGGGCCTGCGGCATTCATCCGGGATGATGCCGTTGGAGATGACGCCCAGCCTGGCCTTGAAATGATACCGGCGCAGGCGGTCCAGGACCGTTTCGGTAGGGCACTGTACGAAGGCACACGCATTGTAGATATGCCTCCTCCACGCCCTCAGGAGGGCGCGGTTAATCCATTTCCACTTTCGGAGGGGGCCGATTCCCAAAGAATAAATCAAGTTCTCGGGGAACATGTGGAAAGTGGCCGTCAGGGGCTTGCCCAGTTTCTTGGCAATCCGGATGGCCTTCCACTGCAGCACAAAAGTCTCTTCCAGGTGAACGACATCGGCCCAGCGCACGGCCTCTTCGATGACTTTGACATCGCCGTCGGCATAGGAAAAACCGCTGGATTCGATGATGGGCTGGAAAATGGGGAATTTGAATTCTTTAAGGGGAAAATCCGGCTGGGGGCCGTTGGGGTCCGGATTGGGGCCGGCCAGGATACGGACATCTTCCCCGATTGCCTTGAGGGCGGCCACCGTTCGGCGGGCCGATGCGGAGATGCCGTTCCCCCTGATATAATAGTTGTTGATGACAAAAAGTATTTTCATAGCGGGCGCAAAGATACTAAAAATAATCTACTTTGCTCAGGAAAAGGGCATGGCCGGGAACAGATTCGCCCGCATCCGAGCGTGTGCCGCTCCCGATGAGTTCCGCGATCCATTCGGGCCGACGTTTCCCCCGTCCCACTTCGATCAGGGACCCTACCGTGGCCCGCACCATGTTCCGGAGGAAGCGGTCGGCGGCAATCCGGAAATACCAGTAAGATTCTTCGCTTCGCTCAGAATGACATGACGAGACCGAAGAATGACATGGCGAAAGCGAAGAATGACATGGCGAAAGCGAAGAATGACAGTCCATCAGCTGAAGATGGGTGGGTTCGTAGGGTTTCCAGAAGGCGTCGAAGACGGTGCAGATGGATGTCTTGTTGTCGCCTCCGGTCTTTTCAAAACAGGAAAAGTCGTGGGTGCCGAGGATATGCCGGCAGGCTTCGTTCATGGCGTCAAAATCCAATGCAGGATAGCTGCAAAGCCATGAATAGCTGCGCAGGAAAGGGTCTTTCCGCCTGTGGATGAAGTAGGTATATTCCCGTCGCCGGGCACTGAAACGGGCGTGCAGATCTTCGGCCACGGGCGTGACGGAATGAACCACCACTTCACGGGGCAGCATGGCATTTAATTTGTAGGTAAAATCGGATACGTCAAAGGGAAGAGGTCCGTCCCAGTCAAAATGCGCAATGTAGC
The DNA here is from genome assembly GCA_902794005.1 of uncultured Bacteroidia bacterium. Lineage (GTDB taxonomy): Bacteria > Bacteroidota > Bacteroidia > Bacteroidales > UBA932 > Cryptobacteroides. Next base: position 69,739 of record CADBFO010000007.1, on the reverse strand, counting down.
CTGCGGCGTGTACGCCGGTGTCCGTGCGTCCCGCTCCGGTAACGCTTACCGGGCGGTTCAGAAGACGGGAAAGGGTTTCTTCCAGGCAAGCCTGGACCGAAGGCGAGGAGGGCTGAATCTGCCACCCGCAGAAAGCGCCCCCGTCGTATGAGAGGCAAAGGAAATAACGCATGTGCAAAATTAGTAAATTATATGGAATCCGTTAACATCCGTGAATTAAACGAGAGAATCCAGAAAGAAAGTTCCTTCGTTGACCTTCTTACCCTGGAAATGGGGAAAGTCATCGTGGGCCAGAAACATCTGGTGGACAACCTGCTCATCGGCCTGCTGAGCGGCGGCCACATCCTCCTGGAAGGCGTTCCGGGCCTGGCCAAAACCCTGGCCATCAACACCTTGTCACAGGCCGTGGATGCCAAATTCAGCCGCATCCAGTTCACGCCGGACCTGCTCCCGGCCGACGTCGTAGGCACCCTCATCTACTCCCAGAAGAACGAAAGCTTCGAGGTGCACAAAGGCCCCATCTTCGCCAATTTCGTACTGGCCGATGAAATCAACCGTTCCCCGGCCAAGGTCCAGAGCGCCCTGCTGGAAGCCATGCAGGAGCACCAGGTCACCATCGGCGAAAATACCTACAAGCTGCCGGAGCCGTTCCTGGTGATGGCCACCCAGAACCCCATCGAGCAGGAAGGCACCTATCCCCTGCCGGAAGCCCAGGTGGACCGTTTCATGCTCAAGGTGGTGGTCTCCTACCCCAAGAAGGAGGAGGAACGCCTCATCATCCGCATGAACAACAGCGGGGAATTCCCCAAGGCCCAGGCCGTGGTGAAGCCGGAAGACATCGTCCGCGCCCGCAACGTGGTGCGCGACGTCTATATGGACGAAAAAATCGAGCGCTACATCGTAGATATCGTGTACGCCACCCGCACCCCCGGAGAATACGGTCTCAAGCAGCTGGAGAACTTCATCTCCTACGGAGCCTCCCCGCGTGCCAGCATCTCGCTGGCCATGGCCTCCAAAGCCTATGCCTTCATCAAGCGCCGCGGCTACGTGATTCCGGAAGATGTGCGTGCCGTCTGCAACGAAGTGCTCCGTCACCGTATCGGCCTCACCTATGAGGCGGAGGCGGAGAATGTCACGCCCGAACAGTTAATCGAAAAGATCATCAACGCGGTCATCGTCCCGTAATGACACCCGAGGAGTTAATCAAGAAAGTCCGCAAAATCGAGATCCGGACCAAGGCGCTGAGTCACCAGATCTTCGCCGGAGAATACCATTCCGCGTTCAAGGGACGGGGAATGGCCTTCAGCGAAGTGCGTGAGTATCAGTACGGGGACGATGTGCGCAACATGGACTGGAACGTGACGGCCCGCATGAGCGCTCCCTACGTGAAGGTGTTCGAAGAAGAACGCGAACTCACGGTAGTGCTCCTGGTGGACATTTCCCGAAGCGGTTTGTTCGGAACGGCCGTAAAGACCAAGCGGGAACAGATTGCGGAGATTGCCGCCACCCTCGCGTTCAGCGCCATCCTGAACAACGACAAGGTGGGCTGCATCCTGTTCAGCGACCACGTGGAGAAATTCATTCCGCCGGGAAAGGGCCGTACGCACTTTCTGCACATCATCCGGGAAATCCTGGAATACGAGCCCGAGAGCGACGGAACCGACATCGGTGAAGCCCTCCGCTACCTCACCAATGCCATCAAGAAAAAGTGTACCGCCTTCGTGCTCAGCGACATGCTGGACGTAAAGGCCGACGGCGCGCCGCGCTACGAAGACGCCTTGAAAGTGGCCGTGAACCGTCACGACCTTTCCGTCATCCGCGTGAGCGACCCCCGGGAGAAGTTCCTGCCCAATGTGGGGCTGGTCCATGCCAAGGATGCCGAAACCGGCGCATCCCGCTGGATCAACACAGGCTCCCGGAGCGTCCGCAGCGCATACGAAAACTGGTTCCGCACCTCGACGGCCGGAGCCGACCGCCTTTTCCTCCGCTACCAGGTGGACCACGTGGACATCGGCACGGACGAAGACTATGTGCGCGGCCTCATGGATTTATTCCAAAGAAGATGAAACTTGCAAGAACACTCATACCCCTCCTTCTCGCCGTCTCTGCGCCCGCCGGCGCGGAGGGCCTGCGCAAAGAAGCCGGAGAAACCTTCCTGGAACCCCTCCAGAAGCGGGATTCCATCCTGGTCGCCGACCAACTGCGCTACGGCTTCACGCTGGAGAACATCGAGGAGGGAACTCCCCTGGCACTTCCCCAGCTGAACCCGGAGAAGGATACCCCCCTGGAAATCCTGGGAGCGTGGCAGGTGGACTCCGTGCGGGTGAGCCGGCGAAAGGAAACGCCCGCCCGCTTCAAGCTCAAGGCCTCCATCCTGCTCACCACCTGGACGGGAGGCAGTTTCCGGCTGCCGGACCTCTCGGTCCTGGTAAACGGAGACACCCTGGTGTTCAAAGCCCCGTCGGAGCCCCTGGAAGTAAAGGAACTGCCGGTGGACATGGAAAGCTTCCAGGCCCACGACATCAAAGGACAGGTCACATTCCCCTACACCCTCAAGGAACTGTTCCCGTGGATTTATGGAACCGCCATGGCGCTGATGGCCCTGGCCGCCCTGATTCTCTGGCTCACGGGCCGCTCCCGCAAGAAGCCGGAAGCACTGAGCACGGAACCCGCCCACATCCGGGCCCTCCGGAAGCTGGACCAGTTCCGCGGAAACAAGTTCTGGAAACCGGAACAGCAGAAGACTTTCTATTCCGGCGTCACGGATGCCCTCCGCGAATACATCGCCTCCCGCTATGACGTCGGCGCCATGGAGATGACCACGGCCGAAATCTTCTCCGACCTTCGGGAAAGCGACATTCCGGAAGCCCTCTACCAGGAAATGAAAACCCTCTTCGAAACGGCCGATTTTGTCAAGTTTGCCAAACTCACCGTTTCCGACGAGGAGAACGCCAAAGTGCTGCCGCAGGCCATCCATTTCGTGACGGCCACCTACGAGCAGGAGATTGCCGGTCAAGCCGGCGACGATGACAAACAAGCCGGCCAGGACGATAAAAAGGAGGAGTAGCCATGTTTTTCGAATATCCGCATCTTCTCTGGCTGCTGGCCATCCCGGCACTCCTCGTCCTCCGCTACCTCTGGCTTGAGCTCAGGGACCGAAGGGTCCACCTGCGGGTATCGGCCCTGGAGGCCTGGAAAGCCGGGGGAAGGTCGGTCCTGGAATGGGTACGGCATCTGCCGTTCATCCTGAGGACGGCCGCCCTGGGGCTCCTTGTCGTCGCCATCGCCCGCCCGCGCTCTTCCACACAGGTGGAAAAAGTTGACACCGAAGGCATCGACATTGTCTTTGCCATGGATGTAAGTACCTCCATGCTGGCCCGCGATTTCTCGCCGGACCGCCTCAGCGCCGCCAAGGACATTGCCATCGAGTTCATCGCCCAGCGGCCCAGCGACCGCATGGGAATCGTGGTTTTCGCCGGCGAGAGCTACACCCAGTGCCCCCTCACCACCGACCGCGCCACCCTCATCAACCTGATGAAGGACGTGCAGACAGACCTCATCGAGGACGGTACCGCCATCGGCAACGGCCTGGCCACGGCCGTGGCCCGCATGAAGGACTCCGACGCCAAGAGCCGGGTGGTCATCCTCCTGACCGACGGCGTGAACAACATGGGCGAAATCGACCCTTCCATGGCGGCCGATATTGCCAAAACCTACGGTATCAGGGTCTATACCATCGGCGTAGGTGCCAACGGAACGGCCCCCTATCCGGTCCAGACGCCCTGGGGCATCGAGCTCCAGAACATCCCCGTAGAGATTGACGAGCCCCTTTTGAAGGGCATCGCCGACGGGACCGGCGGCCGCTATTTCCGCGCTACCGACAACACCAAACTGGCCGAGATTTACGGTGAAATCGGCCAGATGGAAAAGACCCGCACGTCGGTGGATTCGTTCCCGGTGTACAAAGATTTGTTTAAGAATTATGCGTTGGCAGCCCTGCTGTGCCTGCTGCTGGAACTGCTTGTCAGCGCCCTGTTAAGGAGGCTTCCGTGATGCTACTGTTCGCAGACCCCAAATACCTGTATCTACTGCTCCTCATCCCCGTTTTCCTCGTGGGATACGCGGTGCTCAGATACCTGCGCGGACGTCGGGTGAAGGCCTTCGGAGACCCTGCCCTGGTAGAAGCCCTCATGCCTTCCCGTTCCCGTTCCAAAGGCTGGGTGCGGATGGTGATCTTCTGCCTGGCGTTCTTGTTTTTCGTCGTCGGACTGGCCCGTCCCAGGACCGGCGCCCGCCTGGCCGAAAGGACCACCCGCGGCGCAGAAATCATCGTCGCACTGGATGTTTCCAACTCCATGCTGGCCGAAGACTACTCCCCCAACCGCCTGGAACGTGCCAAACTTTCCATCGCCCGGCTCACCGACCGCCTGCAGGAAGACCGGATAGGCCTGGTGATTTTTGCCGGAACGTCCTTCGTGCAGCTGCCGGTGACCACGGACTATGTAAGCGCCAAGATGTTCCTCGGAAGCATCGACACCGGATCCATTCCCGTCCAGGGAACGGCCATCGGGGACGCGATCCGTTTAAGTATCAAGAGTTTCAGCGCCCAAAGTGAGAAAAGCCGCGTGATTGTGGTCATCTCCGACGGTGAGAACCACGAGGACGACCCCGTCGAGGCCGCCCGGCAGGCTGCCGAACTGGGCATCAAAGTCTATACGATTGGCGTGGGATCGGCCGAAGGGCAGCCCATCCCCATGAACGGGAGCCTGCTCCGGGACAAGAATGGTGAAATCGTCGTGACCAAACTGGACGAAGAAACCCTCCGGGCCGTCGCCAAGGCCGGAAACGGGGCCTACATCCACGCCGGCGGCGAGGAGTTCGGCCTCAACCCCATTATCCAGGACATCCGCCGGATGGAAGACGAGCAGTTCGGCAGCGTCGTCTTCGAGGAATACGACGAGCAGTACATGTACTTCTTCGGGATTGCCCTGCTGCTGCTTGTGATTGAAATGCTCATCGGCGAGCGCAAGCCCCGCCGCAAACTGTTTGAGGTATGAGGAAAGTGCTGTGCATCATCCTGGCGCTGGGTTGCGTGACTGCCGCCTGGGGCCAGATGGCGGACCTGAGGAAGGGAAACCGCCAGTTCAAGAAAGAAAAATATGCGGAGGCCGATATCAGCTACCGCAAGGGCCTGATGCTGGACACCGCCTCCGTGGCGGCCCGCTACAACCTGGCCAACAACCTGTACCGCCAGCAGAATATGGAGGAAGCGGCCAAACAGCTGGACGCCGTGCAGATGACCGCCTCCGAAGAGAAGTTCGCGGCCGATTATTACTTCAACCGCGGGGATGTGGCCATTGCCCAGCAGGACTGGCAGACGGCCGTGAACATGTTCAAGGAAAGCCTGCGGCGGCGTCCGGAAGATCTGGAGGCCAAGGAGAACTACATCTACGCCAGGAACAAGCTGATGGAACAGCAGCAGAATCAGGACCAGGACCAGAACCAGGACCAGAACCAAAACCAGAACCAGCAGCAAAACCAGGACCAAGATCAGAACCAAGATCAGAATAAAGATCAGAATAAAGACCAGAATAAAGACCAGAACCAGGATCAGAATCAGGACCGGAATCAAAACCAGGACCAGCAGCAACAGCAGCAGCCGCAGCTGAGTCCCCAGCAGGCCCAGCAACTGCTCCAGGCCATTCAGGACAAAGAGAAACAGACTCAGGAAAAAGTGGACGAGAAGAAGGCCCAGGCCCTCAAATCCCGTCAGAAGGAAAAGAATTGGTAGCGTATGAAACGACTCGCAGCAATCGTGACCGCCTGCCTTGCCGCCCTCTCCCTGTGGGCGCAGCCCAGCATGCGGGTAGAAGTACACAATATCGTAGAACTGCAGGAGCGGTTCAACGTGGTGTTCGTAGTGGAAGGTGAACACGGTCCGTCGGATTTCCAGTGGGAAGCCGGCGATGATTTTTCCGTGGTGTGGGGGCCGCAGAAAGGCTCTTCCACCAGCATCCAGATGATCAACGGAAAAACCACGCGTTCCTCTCAGACATCCTACACCTACATTCTCCAGGCCCGCAAAACGGGCACGTTCACCATCCCGTCCGCCGTGGCCAAGGTAAAAGGCACCGAGGTACGCTCCAAGGCCGTTACCATCCAGGTGGTGGACGGCGGTTCGCAGGCGGCGGCATCCGGCCAGCAGCAGGGAAACAGCCAGGGAGGCGGCCAGCAGCAGAGTCAGGTCCAGGGCGCTTCCCAGTCCACCCCCGGCCATGCCGATATTTTCATGCGCCTGTCGCTGAGCCGCAGTTCCGTGGTGGTGGGAGAACCGGTGACGGCCACCCTCAAGATTTACCACCGTACCAACCTGGTAGGCTTCGAGAACGCCAAGTTCCCCACTTTCAAGGGATTCTGGAGCCAGGAAGTGGAGACCCCTTCCAATATCGAGTTCCAGCGTGAGCAGGTGGACGGCACCATGTACCAGGCCGCCGTCCTGCGCCGCTGGGTCATCATTCCCCAGAAATCCGGGGAGCAGGCCATCGAACCGGCAGAAATCGTTTGTCTGGTGAACGTGCAGCGCCCCCGCGCCTCGTCCGGCTCCATTTTCGACGATTTCTTCGCCAACGACTATGTGACCACCCGGCAGCGCGTCTCCACCCGGAGCGCCACCCTGCAGGTTTCGGCCCTCCCGGCCGGAGCGCCGGCCTCCTTCGGCGGAGGCGTGGGAGAATTCAACGTCCAGGCCCGCCTGAGCAAGGATTCCCTCAAGACGCACGATGCCGCATCGCTCCTTGTAACCGTGAGCGGAAAGGGCAACATCGCACTGCTGGAAGCCCCCAAGATTACTTTCCCGCCCGATTTCGAATCCTACGACGTCAAGACCACCGTGAATACCGACAAGAGCGGCACGTCCGGTTCCAAGACCTTCGAGTATCCCTTCATTCCCCGCAGTCCGGGGGAATTCACCATCGGCCCGCTGCAGTACGGATATTATGACGTGAAACAGCGGAAGTACGAGAGCGTCTCCACTTCCGCCCTCAGCCTGAAGGTGGCGCGCTCGGCCCAGACCGGAGGCGGCGCCGCGACAGACGGCGGTTCCACGCTGGTGGTGGACCGCAAGGGCGTGAAGAACCTCGGTGAGGACATCCGTTTCATCCGCACCAAGACTTCCCTGGGCACGGACAAAGGTTTCGTGGTCTATTCCCCCGCCTGGTGGATCACGCTGGCCCTCCTTCTGCTGGCCGGCGCTGGCTGCTGGCTGGGAATGCGCAAAGCCGCCGCCCGCAGGGCCGATGTGGCCGGGAACCGCAACCGCAAGGCCACCCGGATGGCCCTCAGACGCCTCTCCACGGCCCGGGAATTCCTGCAAAAGAACCTTTACACCGCCTTTTACGAGGAGCTTCACCGCTCGCTGATCGGCTTTATCGGCGACAAGCTCTCCATGGACATGGCCGACCAGAACAAGGAGAACATCCGTGCCGCCCTTCTCGCCGGCAGCGTTCCGGAAGGCACCGTGACGGAGTTCGTGGACCTGCTCGGCGCCTGCGAAGAGGCCCGCTACTCCCCCGATGCCGGCCACCAGGCCATGAACGCCCATTACGAGCAGGCCATCAAACTCATCACCGCCATTGATTCATCCATGAAGAAAACACCCGTCAAAGCCGCTGCGCTGGCCATTCTGCTCCTTGTCGGCCTTCCGTTTGCCGCCCAGGCGCAACAGACCTATCCGGATTCCCTCTGGAACGCCGGCGTGGCCGCCTACACCGAAGGAGACTACGCCCGGGCCCTCCGGGACTGGAAGGACGTGCAGGCTACGGGCATGATGTCCCGCGAACTGTATTACAACCTCGGCAACGCCTGCTTCAAGACCGGCGAGATTGCCCCTGCCATCCTCTGGTACGAGCGGGCGCTGCGCCTGGACCCCTCCGACGCCGATGTCCGCTACAACCTGGAATTCGCCCGGGCCCAGACCCAGGACAAAATTGACGAGGTTCCGGAGATCTTCTTCGAGCAGTGGGGGCGCTCCGTGTGCTACCTCCTGCCTTCCAACACCTGGGCGGTGCTGTCGCTTGTCTTTTTCGGAATCACCGTGGCGCTGGTGCTGCTGTTCCTCCTGGGAAGCACGTCGGCAAGGCGCCGTACAGGCTTTTTCGCCGCCATCGTCACCTTCCTGCTGGCTTTCCTGGGCTGGGATTTCGCCCAGTGGCAGCGCAAGGAAGCCCGGCGGCAGGACATGGCCATCGTGATGCGCCCCGTCTCTTCCGTGAAGAGTTCCCCTTCGGCCGAAAGCGCCAAAGACCTTTTCATCCTCCACGAAGGCACACGGGTGAAAATCCTGGACAACGTCTCCGGCTTCTCCAACATCCAGCTGGCCGACGGACGCCAGGGCTGGATCCCCAGCGCGGAAATTGAAATCATCTGATCATGAGCACCCTGGACACGACTACCATCGCAGCCATCGTGACCGGAATCCTGCTGGTCGTCAGCTTTGTGGCCTGGCTCCTCACGCACAACAAACTGGTGAGGCGCGATGCCGACGCCCGCATGGCCGAGCAACTCCGCGAGCAGGAACAAAAGCTCCGGGAGCAGGAAAAGGCCGTTTACGAGCAGAGCCTCCAGAGAATGAAAGAGGGGCAGGAAAAAGCCATCGAAGCGGCCAAGACGGCCCTTGCCCTGGAGAACGAGAAGCTCATCAAGCAGCGGGAGGAAGCCCTCAAGAAGGAAGCCGCCGAGACCATGAAGCTGATCACCGGCGACCTGGGGAAGGACATCCGCACCATGAAGGAGGCTTTTGACGCCCAGAAAGAATCCCACCTCAAGGAGAGCACTTCCATCAGGACACAGTTTGCCGAGACCGTCAGGAACCTCAAGGAACAGACCGAATCCATCGGCACCACGGCCGAAGACCTGGCCAAAGCCCTCAAGGGGCAGAGCAAGGTGCAGGGCATCTTCGGAGAGACCATCCTGGAGAACATCCTCAAGGCCGAAGGCCTCCGTGAAGGCCATGACTACGATGCCGAGTTCTGGCTCCGCGACCGGAAAGGGAACCGCATCGAAAACGAGGAGACCGGCCGGAAGATGCGCCCGGACTTCGCCCTTCATTTCCCCGACAACACCGACATCCTCATCGACTCCAAGGTGTCCCTCACCGCCCTGGCCGACTATTTTGCGGCCGATACGGACCAGGAGCGGGCCGCCGCGTCGGCCCGGAACCTGGAGTCGGTGGAAAACCACATCCGGGAGCTGACCGGCAAGGAATACCAGAAGTACGTCGAGGGACGCAAGACACTGGACTATGTGATTATGTTCATTCCCAACTACGCCGCCTACCAGCTGGCCAAGATGGAAGACAAGGAACTCTTTGCCAAGGCGTTCCGGAAGAACGTGCTCATCACCACGGAAGAAACCCTCATTCCTTTCCTCCGGCTCATCCGCACGGCCTGGGTGCAGAAAGAACAGATGGAAAACATCTCGGAGATTGTGAGCGCCGCGCAGGACATGGTGGAGAGAGTGGGCATTTTCTGCCGGTACAACGCCGCCCTGGAAAAGAATCTGGAAGACGTCGTGGACGGGTTCCGGCAGAACAGCAAACGCCTGGTGGACGGGAAACAAAGCATTGTCAAGGCGGCTCTCAAGGCCATTGACCACGGGTTGGAAGCCCCCTCAGGAAAGAACACGCTTCCTCCGCTGGGCCCCGGGGTCCAGGAAGATGAATAAACCACAGTCGCCTGTGGTTTTTTTTATCTTCATTTTAGGCTGAATATAAATTCCTGCTGCGGCCTTTTTTGCTTTTTTGCCCAAAATGTGTTATTTTAGCATCCGTTTTATCAATGAATCATTGGGCCAAATATGCGTCGGAGCTGCGCTTTTTCCTTGTCCTTTCCCTGGGCGTGGTTGCGAGTTTCTACTTGTCCCGTTACATTCCGGACGATCATTTTGACCGTGTGGTTTCCCCGGTGCTCGTTGCCGTTTCCTCCTCCCTGTCCCTGTTCGGAGCATGGATGATGTTCCGTCGTTCGGGTGGGCTTCGCGTACGGAGGATGTGGGGCTGGACGCTGCTTCTGTGGGGTTTGGCCGACGGCGTCTATCTTCTCCTGTGGCTGACGTCCATCGCTCCTGCGATGAATATGGCCGCCTATCGGCTCACCACCCTGGAACTGCTGCTGGGAAACCTGCTGGGCTGGACGCTGCTGCTGTACCCCACCGAGGCGCTCCGTCCCGGCTGGATGACCCCCCGGCGCGCACTGATCCAGATTCTGCCGATGCTGGTGCTGGCCCTTCTGGACTATTTCGTCCCGGCCAACCTGCAGCCCCTCGTCATCCTGTATCCGCTTGTTCTCATCGGCCTTCTGCTTACCCACGTGAAGAAATACCACCTCTGGTGCGAAGAGAACTACTCCTCCCTCGAGGACATCGAGGTAGAGTGGATTGTGCGTTACCTGGCCATGTTGGTCCTGGTGGGCCTTGTCTATTTCTACATGTGCATTGCGCACGGCCACGCGCGCGGGTTCACCCAGCTCTGGCTCACCATCTTCATGTTTGCGTACAGCACCGAACAGATCCTCTTCCGCCGGGATCCGTGGACGATGCTGCACCACCGGGCCGATAAAAACAGCCGGCACCGGGTAGAGGCGCCGTCCCATCCGGAGCACGATGCCGCCCACTATCGCCGTGTGCTGGAAGAATGGATGGAGCGCGAGAAGCCCCATCTGAATCCGGATTTCAAGCTTCTGGACCTGCAGGCCGTGCTGCCGATGAACCGCACCTACCTCTCCCATTTCATCCACACGGAATATGGGATCACCTTCTACCAGTTTGTGAACCACCATCGCATCCGGGAGGCCAAGCGCCTCAAAACCGAGCATCCGGAAATCCGGATGGCAGACTTGTCGGCCCGCTGCGGCTTCTCTTGGCCCGCTGCGGCTTCTCTTCCCCTTCGGTCTTTTCCCGCACCTTCACCGCCGTCACCGGCCTCCCTCCCCGCAAGTGGACCCGGGAGGCGGACCCGCAGAATTGACTCTGCGTAAAAAATTGTCCCGGATTTTTGACGCTGCGTAAAAATCGTGCTCCGGCCCCTTGCCGGAGCATTTTTGTTGCACTACATTTGCCGGACCCTTTGTGTCGAAGGCGACGAATATTAAACTATAAAATGATAACGAAAATGAAAAAGGAAAAGTACGAAGCCCCCACGGTTATAGCTGTGGAGATGAAACAGGAGGGCGTCATCTGCACCAGCGGAGACGTTACTGCAACAATGGATGGAATTTTTAGTGAGGAGACTATTTAAAAAGGAGAAACACTATGAACACAAAGAATATCCTCAAGACGCTGGCATTTGCCATGCTCCTCGCCACCGCTTGCAACAAAAGCGAGATTGCTAACGATGAGAACGCCGAAAAGAAAGGCTTCGCTCTTCCTGTCACTGTGAACGTAACCCGTGAGGGTGACAACACCAAAGCCACGTATAACGAATCCACCAGAAAACTGGAGTTCAGCGCTGGCGACAAGCTGTTTGTGAGTGGTTCGGCTACCGGAGCAGGTTCTTTTGCCGGCGCGCTGGATTATGATGCTGTTTCCGGAAAATTCAGCGGCACCATTTATATCCAGAATGAATGGACCGGCACTGCCGAAGAGCTTTTCCTGGTTACTACAGCACAAAACACTCAGTTTGCTTCACGTATCTTCGCCACCCTGCTGCCTAATGGCTACGAAGAATATGGCTTTATAACAATTTCTGACAGAGGTACTGATTATCCATATGACGATTATGTTACAACTAACGACACCTATACTCTTGCCACCTCGAAGGCTACGGGTGTAGAGCAGCTCAGCTATGAGGAATCGACTGAATATTCCAGTGGCTTTGCCCTGGCGCCTCAGCATGCCATTCTCAACTTCACCGTCACCGGCTTGGAGGCAAATACAGATGTCAATGTGGTTGTAGAAAGAGCTTCTAATTGGATGCATGGTACCAGGACTATAAGAACAGATAACTCTGGCAATGCAACATTTGCTGGGTGCTATCCTATGGGAAATGATTTACAAGAAGGCAATGTAACCGTTGATGACCTTCCCATCACCCTCGTCAGCAGCCAAAAGAATGTCGCAGCCGGCAAGATCTATAACTTCACCAGGGTTAAGCCCGATGGCGTCGTTTGGAAATTCTCGGAAATGTCGGGCCCTGTAAATTTGAGCACTGGTTACACACATGAAGGTGTGACGCTCCAAGGCGATGGCTCCCTGAATCTAGATAATGGCGAAATTAGCGTATCATCTGGAAATCTCACCTTTACCGCCCCAACTGGCAAGGTATTTAAGAAGATTGTGATTAACGCAGAATATGGAATGGCTGATATCATGGGCGATGGTTGGAATCACAATACATGGACAGGCAGCTCAGCTACCGTATCCTTTGACTTTGCTATGGCCGATGGCATAATATCGATTATCTTCCTCACGGAGTAATTAACTGATGACCTCCCGCCCCGCATCGAAGCACACCGCAATGGTGCGGGGCAATATTTTAATAACACACGGGGACAGCCCCCCTGTGCGATAAGAAATAGATAATAAACTTGCCGCCATGTCACATCATGGCGGCGTTCTGCTGAACTGGCATACCCATCTGTGCAAGCCAAGCGCCGGTGCAGGGGGCATCTTGTCAAAAATTCCCGGAACTTGCAGAAGTACCGGGATTTTTTTATCTTTGCAAATTGGATAGAATTTAGTAAAAACCGCAGAATATGTTATTTCCTCTTCTTCAAGCCGATCTCGCCGACACCCTCGCACAGAGCGCCGAGGCGGTGAATCCCATCCAGCCCACCGTCATGAACGAGAGCCTCTGGTCCATGTTCACCATGGGCGGTCCCCTGATGTGGGTCCTCCTGGCCCTCAGCATCCTGGCCATCTACCTGATCGGCCGCAAATGGTGGACCATCAACAACGCCTCCAAAATAGACCCTCACTTCATGCAGGACATCCGAGACTATGTTTCCGAGGGCAAGACCAAGAGCGCCGTCACCCTTTGCCGGAAGTATGACAATCCGGTGGCCCGCATGATCGAGACCGGCATCCACCGCCTGGGACGCCCCATGGCCGACATCCAGAGCGCCATCGAAAACATCGGCAACGTAGAGGTGGCCCGTCTGGAGAAAGGCCTTCCGCTGCTGGCCACCATCGCCGGCGGCGCCCCGATGATCGGTTTCCTGGGCACCGTCATGGGCATGGTGCAGGCCTTCTTCAACATGTCCAAGGCCGGCAACAACATTGACATCACCCTCCTCAGCGGCGGTATCTACACGGCCATGCTCACCACCGTGGGCGGCCTTATCGTAGGTATCATTGCCTACTTCGGCTACAACTGGCTCACGTCCAAGGTCAGCGACCTGGTGTATAAGATGGAAAGCTCCACCATGGAGTTCATCGACATCGTCATCAACGAAGAACCCGTCCAGGAGCAGTAGCGTATGGCACTCAAGAGAAACACCAAGGTTGACGCCACGTTCTCGGTATCCAGCATGACGGATATCGTGTTCCTGCTGCTGATTTTCTTCCTGGTGACGTCCACGCTCATCAACCCCAACGCCCTCAAGCTCCTGCTGCCCAAGAGCACGGGGCAGGTAAACGCCAAGGCCACCGTAAGCGTGAGCATCAAGGACTGGGGTGACGAGACGTACACCTACCATGTGAACGGCGCCAAGGATCCCATTCCCTACGAAGAAGTGGAGATGGAGCTCATCGGCCTGCTTTCCCAGGAAGAGGATCCCACCTTCTCCATTTTCAGCGACCAGAGCGTTCCCGTGGGAGAAGTGGTTCAGATGATGAACATCGCCAAGCGCAATCACTACAAAGTAATCCTGGCAACCCAAGCGGAATAGCCTATGCAACCGTACCAGCGCACGCAACAGAAGCGGGAAAAGAATGCCACCGTGACCGGAATCCTGGCCACGGCGGGGATTCACGCCGCCGCGCTGGTGCTGCTGCTCACCAGCGGTCTCAGCTATCTGGATCCCCCGCCGCCGGAAAGGACGTCCCTCCTCATTGAATTTGAAGAAGAGGTGCAGGAGAGAAAGCCCGTCCAGACCCAAGTGGGCCGGCAGCCCCAGGCCGAAGAAGTGGACCTCTCCAAAGAGGTGGAACTGGTGCAGAAGGCGGAATCCCCGCATGTGAACGACCGTCCCAACGTGACGCCGGCCGCCAAACCGGACACGCACGGGGACGTCGAAGTGCCCGCCCCCAAGGTGGAAGAGCCCAAGCTGGACCCGCGTGCCTCCTTCCCGGGCATGAGCCAAAAGGACAACAGCGCCACCGCTCCGCACAGTGCCACAGAAGCCTCCGAGGGGTTCAAGGCCGGCCAGCCGGACGGCAACACCAAGGAAGGCAAGACGGAAGGCAGCGCCAACGCCCACGTGAAAGGGCGTAATGTGGTGGGCTCCCTCCCCCGTCCTTCCTACAATTCCCAGACGGCCGGCACCGTCGTGGTGCAGGTGAAGGTGGACCAGTACGGAAACGTAACCGAAGCCGTCGCCGGTGCGGAAGGCACCACGGTAACCGACAAAACCCTGTGGACGGCCGCCCGAAACGCCGCCCTCAAGGCACATTTTAATATGGACGCCAATGCGCCCGCCATTCAAACCGGAACGATAACCTATATCTTCAAACTCAAGTAATCGACGTGAGTCGAGCCAGTCAGTGTATTTATCTTATGGAAGAAATCAAGAAAGGTACGAGAAAACGTATCGTCAGAAGGCCTGCTGAAGGCCACGCAGAAAAGGTTGACTACAGCACCAGCCGCAGTTTCGATTCATCGGAGCGGCCGGCCCGCCGTTACCACGAAGACCGTCCCGCCTACGGAGACCGCAAGCCCCGCTATGGGGAACACAAGTCTTCTTACGGGGAGCACAAACCCTCTTTCGGAGAGCGCAAATCGTCCTCCTATGGAGAGCGCAGAAGCGGCCCTCCCCGCAAGAGCGGTTATGGAAAACCGTCTTTCGGCCAGGGCCGTCCCGGCACCCGCAAACCGTACAACAAACGCAGCGAGGCCGATGCCGGCATGAAAGCCATGCTCAGCCGCAAGCCCCAGGTGAGCGGCCGCTACAGCGACAACGACACCGCTCCCACCGAAATCCAGGAAGTGGTGCGCCTGAACAAATTCATCGCCAATTCCGGCGTTTGTTCCCGGCGTGAAGCCGACACCCTCATCCAGAGCGGCGTAGTGACCGTGAACGGAGAAGTGGTGACCGAACTGGGCACCAAGGTGAATGTCCTCACGGACGATGTCCGCTTCAACGGACAGCGCCTCAAAGGAGAAGAGAAAGTGTACATTGTGATGAACAAGCCCAAGGGCTATGTGACCACCGCCAGCGATCCGCACGCCGAGAAAACCGTAATGGATCTTCTGAAAGGCTGCCCTACCCGCGTATTCCCCGTGGGACGGCTGGACAAGAACACCACCGGGGTCCTCATGTTCACCAATGACGGAGAGATGGCCGAGCATCTTACCCATCCCTCCTATAACAAGAAAAAGATTTACCAGGTAGTGCTGGATGCTCCGCTCAAGGACGAAGACCAGCAGAAAATCCTCGCCGGCATCGAGCTCAGCGACGGCCTCATCGCCGCCGACGAGCTGGAGTTCATCGACGCCCATGACCACCGTCAGCTGGGAATCGAAATCCACTCCGGCAAAAACCGCATCGTCCGCCGCATCTTCGAAACCCTGGGCTACGAGGTCAGGGCCCTGGACCGCGTCTATTTCGCCGGCCTTACCAAGAAGGGGCTCAAGAAGAGCGACTGGCGCTATCTTACCGAAGGCGAAGTGAACATCCTCAAGATGGGAGCATACGTATAACATGGCACACAGAGCAGGTTTCGTCAACATTATCGGCAACCCCAACGTGGGGAAAAGCACCCTCATGAATGCATTGGTGGGTGAGAAGCTTTCCATCGTGACCGCGAAGGCGCAGACCACCCGGCACCGCATCATGGGTATCGTGAGCGGGGAGGACTACCAGATTGTCTATTCCGACACGCCCGGTATCCTGAAGCCCAACTACCGCCTGCAGCAGAACATGCTCGCCTTCGTGGACACCGCCATCGGAGATGCCGACATCATCCTCTACGTCACGGACGTGGTGGAAAAGGGGGACAAGAACGAAGCCTATATCGAGAAACTGCGCAAAGTGGGCTGCCCCGTGGTGCTGGTCATCAACAAGATCGACCTGGCCACCCAGGAAAAGGTGGTGGAACTCATGGGCTGGTGGAAAGAGCAGTTGCCCGACGCAGAGATTATCCCCGCATCGGCCCAGGAGAAATTCAATCTGGAAAGCATCCTGGAAGCGGTGAGCAGCCGTCTGCCGGAGGCGCCGGCCTGGTTCGACAAAGACCAGTTCACCGACAAGAACCTGCGTTTCTTCGCCTCGGAAATCCTGCGGGAGAAGATTTTCCTCAACTACAGCGAGGAAATCCCCTACTCCTGCCAGGTGGAGATCGAAGCCTTCCACGAGGGCGAAGACCGTTACGAAATTTCCGCCGTCATTTACGTGATGCGGGATTCGCAGAAGGGCATCATCATCGGCAAGGGTGGAAAGATGCTCAAGAAAGTGGGCACCGAAGCCCGACTGGAGATGGAAGATTTCTTTCAGAAGAAGGTCTTCCTGAGTACATTTGTGAAAGTGGACCCCGACTGGCGGGAAAGCCGAAAGGAACTCCGCCGCTTCGGGTATGAGTATTAGATTCTTCGCTTCGCTCAGAATGACATTTCCCTTGTCATTCCGGGGCCGAAGGATCTCCATAAATGCAATGTTATATGGCAGAAGATTGGGACGACATCAAGAACCCGGAAGAAGAAGACGAAGAACTGGGAGAAGACGCTGCTGCGTCGGGTAAATTCGAAAGGCTGCTGGGCAGCGACAGCAAAAAGTACAAACTGTCCGGCATGTTCAAGGAATGGTACCTGGACTATGCGTCTTATACCATCCTGGACCGCGCCGTGCCGCACATCGTGGACGGTTTCAAGCCGGTCCAGCGCCGCGTGTTGCACACCATGGCCCAGATGGACGACGGCCGCTACACCAAGGTGGCCAACATCGTGGGCCAGGCCATGCAGTACCATCCGCACGGAGATGCCTCCATCCTGGGCGCCCTGGTGACGCTGGGACAGAAAGGCCTGCTCATAGACTGCCAGGGCAACTGGGGCAACATCCTCACCGGAGACTCCAACGCCGCTCCCCGTTACATCGAGGCCCGCCTGTCCAAGTTCGCCAAGGAAGTGGTCTTCGACAAGAAGGTCACTCCCTGGATGACGTCCTACGACGGCCGGAACCAGGAACCCACGGAACTGCCGGTGCGTTTTCCGCTCCTGCTGGCCCAGGGAACCGAAGGCATCGCCGCCGGTCTATCCTCCAAGATTCTGCCGCACAATTTCAACGAACTGCTGGACGCTTCCATCGCCATCCTGAAGGGGCAGCCCTTCGAGATTCTGCCGGACTTCCCTACCGGGGGCATTGCAGACTGCTCCAAATACAACCAGGGCAAGCGCGGCGGCATGGTGAAGGTGCGCGCCCGCATCAACAAGGTGGACAAGAACACCATCACCATCACGGAGATTCCTTTCGGGAAAACCTCCCATGCCATCATCGACAGCATCCTCAAGGCCAAGGACAAGAAAAAAATCAACATCAAGAAGATTGAGGACATGACCACCGACAAGGTGGAGATTGTCATCCACCTTCCGGCCGATGTTTCGCCGGACAAGACCATCGACGCCCTCTACGCCTTCACCGAGTGCGAAACCAAGATAGCGCCCAATGCCTGCGTCATCCGCGACAACAAGCCTGTATTCCTTACCGTGAACGAGATTCTGGAGTACGACACCTGGCATACCCGCGACATCCTGCAGGCCCAGCTGGAATACCGCCTGGCAGAGCTGGAGGAAGACTGGCACTATACTTCCCTGGAGCGCATCTTCTTCGAAAACCGAATCTATAAAGTCCTGGAACAGAACCAGATGAGCTGGGAAGAGCAGTTGGACGACATCCTGTCCCAGATGAAGCACTACGAGGACCTGCTGCACCGGGAGATTGTGATGGAAGACATCCTGAAACTGGTGGAAAAGCCGGTCCGAAAGATTTCCAAGTTCGATACCAAGGCCCTGGACGAGAAAATCTATGCCCTCGAGGACCAGATGAAGGAAGTCCGGGAAAACCTGGCCCACATCATCGAGTTCACCATCGACTGGTTCAAGGAACTCAAGCGGAAATACGGCAGGCAGTGGCCGCGTCTGACGGAAATCTCTTCGCTGGAGAACATCACCGTCACCAAAGTGGTCTCCAACAATGCCAAGCTGTACGCCAACCTGGAAGAAGGCTTCGTGGGCATCGGCCTGCGCAAGGACGAAGGCGAATATGTGTGCGACTGTTCCGACCTGAGCGAAGTCATCGTCATTGCCCGGGACGGCAAGTTCCGCGTGACCAAGGTGAGCGACAAGGCCTTCTTCTGGAAGGACCTCCTGTATGCCGGCGTTTTCAACCGCGGGGATGAGCGCACCATCTACAACGTCATTTACCGCGACGGCAAGGGCCCCAACCACTATGCCAAGCGTTTCGCCATCACCTCCGTCACCCGCGACAAGGATTACGACATCACCTCCGGAGCCGAAGGCACCCGCATCCTCTGGTTCACCGTGAACCACAACGGAGAGGCCGAGAGTGTCCGTATCCAGTTCCGTCCCAAGAAAGGGCTCAAGAAATCGTCCATGGAGTGGGATTTCTCCAACCTGGCCATCAAGGGCCGCGGTTCCCGCGGCAATCTGGTCACCAAGAACGCCATTGCCCGCACCCAGCTCAAATCCAAGGGGGTGACCACCCTCAAGGGAAAGGACATCTGGTGGGATCCGGACATCCAGCGCCTCAACGAGGAAGGCCGCGGACAGCTTCTGGGAAAATTCTCCGGAGAAGACCGCGTGCTGGCCGTCTTTGCCGACGGCACCTACTACACCACCACCTACGACGTGGTGAACAAGTATCAGGGAGATGTGATCCGTGTGGAGAAATTCGACCCCGCCCGCGTATATACGGTGCTGTATTGGGACAACGCCGCCAAGGCCTTCTATGTGAAACGCTTCAGCTTCACGGAAAGCAACAATACACCCGTCCTGTTCATTGCCGACGCCCGCGGCTCCAAACTTGTGGACATATCCTCGGACCTCCATCCGCAGATGGTCCTCACCTTCGGCGGGAAGTTCAGGCACCGCGAAGCGGAAACCGTTGACGTAGAAGAATTTATCGCCAAGAAAGGCCTTACGGCCAAGGGTAAGAAGTGCTCTTCCATGGACCTCAAATCCGTGGCTTTCGGCGAGCCGCTGCACAAGCCGGAGGATGACCTGGAACCCCAGGAACCGGAAATAGCGGGAGCACCGGATGAAGAAGAGCCCATCGAGATGGAATTCCAGCCCGACGATCCCATCGAGCAGACCGGCCAGGCCGCCGAACTTCTGAAGGGAAACTCCCCCGAAGAGCCCTCTGACGACGATGCCGCCGACTTTGGCACCTGGGAACCCACCCTGTTCTGAAACAAGCTTTGAACAGCGCGGCACCCGTTTTTTTGTTTAAGAACCGAAGTATGAAAAGATTTCTGATGCTGCTGGCCGCAAATGCGGTGCTGCTCTCCTGCACAGAGGGAGAGCTCCCTGTCAATACCCTTCGTGCTCCGGCGTATCCGCTGGTCACCATCGACCCGTTCATGAGCGTGTGGTCGTGGAACGACAACCTGTATGACCATTCCCCGATGCACTGGTCCAACAGAGCCTACCCTTTTACGGGTGTGTTGACGGTGGATGGCGAGGATTACCGGTTCATGGGGGATCAGGTGGACACCTGGCAGTCCATTCTTCCGACGGGCCGCGCAGGGGCCTGGGAGGGACGCTACACCTATGATTCGGCCAAGAAGTCCGGCCATGCCGTGGAATGGCAGACCGGTGCGGGGGGATTCAGTTCACGGGAAAACGTAGTCGGATTCAGTCAGTGGCCGGACGACAAACCCGATCTCTGGGTGCGCCGGACGTTCTCCGGGGCCGATGTCCCGGCAGACGGAGACCTCTATCTGGAAGTGTCGCTGAAGGACTGGGGCGATTTTACGCTGAACGGGAAAGAGGTGGCCTCGAAGGTGCCGCGTGGCGAGCGTCAGCTTTTGAGCGTGTCCCGGGACCTGCTTGTCGAAGGCGAAAACGTCATCGAAGCCTATGGCGCCAACCCCAAAGGCCGGGCCCTGCTGGACTTCGGCCTGGTGGTCTGCCACAAAAAGGAGCAGCGCTGGCCGCGCACGGCCCGCCAGCTGCTGGCCGATGTACAGGCGACCACGACCCATTATCGCTTCGAGTGCGGACCGGTGGAACTGGACGTGGCGTTTACGGCTCCCCTGCTCCTGGACAAGCTGGATCTGGTGAGCCGTCCGGTGAACTACCTCTCCTATACCGTGCGCAGCCGCGACGGCAAGAAACACGATATCACCTTGCGTCTGCAGGCCGGTCCCGCATGGGCCCTGGACGATGTCGTAGCCGAGACGGCCGTGCTGGACAGTTATCAAAAAGACGGTCTGGTATGGCTGAAGGCATCGAACGCGACGCAGAATCCCCTGGGAAGGTGCGGAGACGACGTCCGGCAGAACTGGGGCAGCTTCCTGATGGCCGCCGAGAACGGAACCGCCACGGTGGAGGACGGGACCCTGAACTGGGTCCGCGAAATGAACGCCGTGAAGAAAATATCGGGCAAAGTGATGCTGGGTTATGACGATGGCGGAAACGCCATCCAGTATTTCGGGAAAAACCTGCCGCCTTACTGGAACCGTGACGGAAAGAGCAGCATCGAGCAGCAATTCAAGCTGGCCTGCCAAGAGTACAGGACCGTGATGCGCAGTTGCCGCAACTTCGACCGGACGCTTTACGAAGAGGCCCTGGACAAGGGCGGACGGCCCTACGCCGAACTCTGCGCCCTGGCCTACCGGCAGGCAGTGGCCGCGCACAAGCTGGTACAGGCTCCCTCCGGGGAACTGCTGTGGCTTTCCAAGGAGAACAACTCGGGAGGTTTCATAGGCACGGTCGATGTGGCCTATCCGGCATCTCCCCTCTTCCTGAAATACAATCCTGCGCTGGCCGAAGGCCTGCTTACCCCCATTTTCGAATATGCCGAAAGCGGCCGCTGGAACAAGCCCTATCCCGCCCACGACCTGGGCAATTTCCCCCTGGCCAACGGACAGACCTATCCCACCGACATGCCGGTGGAAGAAAGCGGCAATATGCTCATTATGAGTGCCGCCGTGTGCAAATTCTCCGGGAGCGACGCCGTGGCCCGCAAACACTGGAACACCCTGACCCGGTGGGTGGGCTACCTGGTGGAGAACGGCCTGGACCCCGAGAACCAGCTTTGTACCGATGACTTCGCCGGCCACCTGGCCCACAATGCCAATCTCTCGGTGAAAGCCATCCTGGGAATTGCTTCCTACGGCTACATGGCCGGGCTGACGGGCGAACGGGAGCTCGAAAAAGAGTATCTGGACAAGGCCCGGGAAATGGCCCGGAAGTGGGAAGAAATGGCCCGCGACGGGGACCATTACTCCCTCACCTTCGATCGCAAGGGAACCTGGAGCCAGAAGTACAACATGGTTTGGGACAAGGTGCTGGGCCTGGGGATTTTCCCGGAAAAGATTATGGAGACGGAAATCCCGTACTACCTCACCCGGCAGAACCGTTACGGCTTGCCGCTGGACAGCCGGGACAGCTATACCAAGACCGACTGGATTCTCTGGACGGCCACGATGGCCGCTACGCCGCAGCAGTTCGAGGAGCTGGTTGCTCCGGTCTGGGATTTCATGAACGAGACGGTGGACCGCGTACCCATGACCGACTGGCCATATACCGACAGCCCGCGCCGCCGTGGCTTCAAGGCCCGCAGCGTAGTGGGCGGCTATTTTATCAAAATGCTGTAGTTCCCGCTAGAACAAGCTTTGAACTGCCCGGAAGAGTAAGTCTTCGGCTGTTTGGGGCCGGAGGGCTTCTTCCAGGGGCATTCCTTTTGGCGTAACCTCCTGTCTACTATTACCTTCTTTATCAATTCCGCTTAGTTTTACCTTGGAATTATTCCCGACAGGGTATAGGCCAGGATTATTTTTGAACCATTGCATTGTTTCGGGTATAATTTGATAAATTTTTCTTATATTTACACCCGAAAAGGTATAAATAATGACACGGATAGCAGAACAAATCAAACTCAGACGCAAGACTTATGGTCTCACGCAAGCCGAGCTGGCCGCAAGAGCCGGTGTTGGCCTACGTTTCGTACGCGACCTGGAACAAGGAAAGATCTCAGTGCGCATGGACAAGGTGAATCAGGTCCTCGCTCTTTTTGGAGAAGAACTCGGCCCCGTAAAAATGAATGTATTATGAAACAGGCCGGAATCTATATACAGGACGTCTTCTGCGGAATCCTCACGGAAGATGAGGAGGGCTTCCACTTCATATATGACACAGACTATCTGAACAGGAGCGACGCCAAGGCGCTCAGTCCCACGATGCCCCTCACGGAGCAGTCCTACGAGAAAGAAATGATGTTCCCGGTTTTCGACGGCATCATCCCGGAAGGCTGGCTGCTGGACATCGCCTCCAAGTCCTGGAAGATTGATCCCAGAGACAGGATGTCTCTCCTCATGGCCTGCTGCAAAGACTGTATCGGCGATATCAGTGTAATCCCTTTGAGCCATGAATAAATGCTTATACTGTTATAAGGAACTTGAAGGTGGGCAGGTTGATTTCCACCCCACTTGTGCCAGAAAGTTCTTTGGCTCTGCCGCTGTCCCTGCCCTTCCATACACCAGGGAGAATATGTCGGAACTTGCCAAGCAAGTAATTCGGACAAGCACATCCGTGACTGGTGTTCAGGCCAAGATGTCGCTGGATATAAACAGAGGCGGGAAGAACGAGGCCAAAAAGTTCACCGTCGTCGGCCTGTGGGGGAAGTACATTTTCAAGCCGCAAAGCGATACCTATCCCTGGCTTCCGGAGCTGGAAGACGTCACCATGAAGATGGCCGATGTCGCCGGCATCCGTACAGTCAAGCACACGCTCATCAGACTGGCCGATGGAGAGTTGGGTTACCTCACCGAGCGAATCGACCGGGGAAAGAAAGGAGAGAAAATATCGATGCTGGACATGTGCCAACTGTCAAACCGCCTGACGGAACATAAGTATTATGGCACATACCCGCAACTGGCCGACACCATCGGCAAGTATTCATCGGCCCCTCTTTTGGACATTCAGCGATTCTGGGAAATCGTCCTATTCTCCTGGCTTACAGGGAATTCCGATATGCACTGCAAGAACTTTTCCCTTGTCGACATGGGCGGCCGCAACTACTCCTTGGCACCGGCCTACGACCTGCTGGCCGTCCTGTTGGCCGATCCCTCCGATACCGAAGAGATGGCCATGACGCTAGAGGTGGGCGGCCGAAAATCCGGCTTCACCCGAGAAGATTTCCTGGGTGCGATGACCTCCTCCGGAATCTCCGCCGCCGTTGCCCAAAAGCTGCTGGAAAGACTTGTCTCGTTCCTTCCTGAATGGGAAGAACTTGTCGATGCGTCTTTTCTGCCCGAGGAATTGAAGTCCAGCTATAAAGATTTGCTTAAGGAAAGGATACGAAGGCTCACGAAATAACGCATTCTGGATGTGCCATATTTGCAAAATATCGTATTTACCAGTGATGGTTTTTTGTAAAATATCGCATTTTATAAAAATATTGCTTACCTTTACGCAGAAAAAAAGACAAGGCTATGATTGACAAGAGAACATTGGAATTCATCCTCGCCGACCAGCAGGAAGAAATGGAAGAGAGAGCAGAAGAAACCCTGTGCCGCCGGCCGGAAGAAAGGAAAATAGATTTGAAAAGCACACAGGCGCAGGCCGTCATCGGCGTCAGGCGCAGCGGAAAGTCCACCCTATGTTATCAAGCCCTGCACAGCATGGGCGTCAAATATGCCTATGCCGATTTTGACGACGAGCGTCTGATCAATCTCCAGGCCGACCAACTTAACGATGTACTGGAGATACTCTACAAGATTTACGGCGATTTCAATTATCTCCTGCTCGACGAAATCCAGAATGTGGAAGGCTGGCACCTGTTCGTGAACCGTATGCTCCGCAAGAAGATGCATATCATCATCACGGGCTCCAATGCCAAACTGCTCAGCAGCGAGCTGGCAACCTTCTTAACCGGACGTAACAAGGAGATTCCGCTTTATCCTTTCTCCTTCAAGGAGTTTTGCATAATGAAAGAAGTGGACACTGACCACCGCACCACCAAGGCCGAAGGCTTCCGACGGGCAGCATTCGACGAATACTCGAAGCAGGGCGGCTTCCCGGAGTTGCTGGTGATTGAGGACAATGAGGGATATGTCAATACGCTGGTAGAGAACATCTTGAAACGTGATATCGAGAAACGTTTCAAGATTGTGTATAAAGCCGCTTTTGAACAAATGGCTCACCACCTCTTGAATGTGTCACCTACAATTGTTGTCACTACCGACTTGGCAGACCTCTTCCACTTCAAGTCCGAGCATACGGCAAAGAATTATGTCGATTATCTCAAGCAGGCCTACATGCTCATCGGCGTTCAAAAGTATTCTCCCAAGAGCAAGCAGCGGACCGTACAAGAAAAAGTCTACGCCGTGGATGTTGCCATGATGGACCAACGGGAGAACGCCTTTGCCGGAGAGAACCTTGGATATCGCTTGGAGACCATCGTGGCAGTTCACCTGATCCGCAAATGCAAGATGGAAGGAAGGGATGTCTATTATCTTAACGACCGTTCCGGTGAATGTGACTTTGTTGTCTGCAAAGGCAACAGGGTGGAGCAATGCATCCAGGTTTCTTACGATATATCTGCCAATAAGACCCGCAAGCGTGAGATAAACGGCCTACTGCTGGCAGCTAAACAAACCAAATGTAAGAACCTGCTGCTACTCACCGACCACGATAGCGAAGAAATCTGTCAGGACGGCCACAGCATAAAGGTGCAGCCGGTGTACGAGTGGAGCCTGGAATTGTTTCCGTGAGGAAAAAGGCAGAATGCTTTTACGTATTCGCAACACAATCATCCCGCCACGGCCCGAAAGGGGTGGCGGGATGGATGTAGAAAAGAGATGCAAGGTCCGCGCTATTCAGCCGCAAACTTTGAGAATTCGATGGCAACGCCCTGACACTTGGTGTTGTCATCGAAGCTGACTGTCTTGTTCGTGACTTTGTAGGTCTTCTTTGTGCCAGCGTCACCGTCCGCATACAGGTTGAAGGTGATATCTTGCGATGCCCGGTTTGGTTGGATATTCAGCAAATGATCAAAGAATTGCCAGAATCAGCAACGAAGACGGGGTTGCTTTTGTAGGTGCCATGGGTACAACAACGTTCTATACTAATCAGGAATTGGTATTGCATCTGGTTAAAGATGCCGGAACCGCTTCCGAAACCAAATACAGATGCGCCAAAATACTGACCGCTACTGACATCCTATACTGATAGGTACTCTTATGGTGCTAAGACTAAAGTGTATGCTGCCAAGGTGCCGTTCAGCGCTTTTACTCTCGAATAGATTGAATTTTTATCATATGCCGCCATTCCGTCATACGATGGGATGGCGGCATATAATATTTTTCTTATCTTTGCTCACAAATCTCACCTGTCATGAAAAGAGTTCTCCTATTTGCACTGCTACTTGTTTGTGCCTGCCAACGGGTGGAGCACAAGGCCGATGGCCTGCCGCAGCAGGCGGAAGCGCTGGTGCAGCAGGCCAAGAAAGAGCTTGACAACCAGCATTTTGATGCGGCGCTGGAGAAAGGCCTGAAAGCGCTGGAAACGGAACTGGGAATCATTTAATCCTTTTGCCATGCTCATCACACTGACCGGATACATGGGGTGCGGCAAAAGCACGGTGGGAAGCCTGGTGGCCGATGCCCTGGGCTGCCCCTTCCTGGATTTGGACGCGCTCATCGAGAAAAAGGCCGGAAAGACCATCCCGCAAATTTTTGCGGCCGACGGCGAGGAAAGCTTCCGCCGGCTGGAGAAGAAACTCCTGGAAGAAACGGTGAAAAAATATGCCGAAAGCACGGCTGTACTGGCACTGGGCGGCGGTACGGTCACCGTTCCCGGCGCCCCGATGCTGCTTCGGGAAAAGACGCTCTGCATCTACCTGAAAGCGTCCCTGGAAACCCTGCAAGACCGCCTGGAAGGGCAGACAGACGGGCGTCCGCTGGCCGGCGAAGGCTTTGCGGAAAGGCTTGGGCGGCGGCTCCCGCTCTATGAGCAGGCGGCCCGGATCATTCTGGATACCGACGGCTGCAAGCCCGAAGAGATTGCCGACGAGATTATCATTTCCTGCTTGTAATTCTGCCTCAGATTGCCTATCTTTGTACGACTATGGGCATTTCTGAAAGACAGTGGATTGTTAAAACGCCTGCCGATGAGGACCGGGCGGCACAATTGGCGACGGAGCTGGGCATCGACCGGGTTCTGGCCCATCTGCTCATCCAGCGCGGCGTATCCACTTTCGAGGAAGCCCGCAGTTTCTTCCGCCCCCGCCTGGAAGACCTCCACGACCCCTTCCTGATGAAGGACATGGACAAAGCCGTGGAGCGCCTTCACAAGGCCATCACCTCCGGAGAGAAAATCCTGGTCTATGGAGACTACGATGTGGACGGCACGACGGCCGTCGCCCAGGTGTACTCCTTCATCAAGCAGTTCTCGCCCAAAGTCCAGTTCTACATTCCCGACCGCTACGACGAAGGCTACGGCCTTTCGTACAAAGCCCTGGACTGGGCTTCGGACAACGGAATCGGCCTGGTCATCACGCTGGACTGCGGCATCAAGGCCATCGACAAGGTGGAATACGCCCGCGGAAAGGGAATGGAAGTCATTATCTGCGACCACCATCTGCCGGAAGACGAACTTCCCAAGGCAGCGGCCATCCTGGACCCCAAGCGCGAAGACTGCCACTACCCTTTCGACGACCTGTGCGGCTGCGGCGTAGGCTTCAAACTGGCGCAGGGCTATATCAAGAAATACGGTCTGGAATTCTCCCTGCTGGAACCGCTGCTGGACTTGCAGGTGGTATCCATCGCATCGGACCTGGTGTCCATGACCGGAGAAAACCGCATCCTGGCCCACTTCGGCCTCAAGCGCCTGAACGAGAATCCCCGCAAGGGCCTGCTGGCCATGATCAACCTGGCCAAACTGGAGCCCGGCCATATCGGCATTGACGATATCGTCTTCAAGATTGGGCCGCGCATCAATGCCGCCGGCCGAATGGAAAGCGGACGCCTGGCCGTGGAACTCCTCACCGCCACCGACGACCGCACGGCCTTCCGCATCGGAGACCAGATCAACGAGAACAACAACGAACGCAAGTCCATCGACCGGGAAATCACCCAGCAAGCCCTGGAAATGGTACAGGGCGGAAAGGCCCTGGCCGCCGAGAACGTCACCATCGTGTACAATCCCACCTGGAACAAGGGAGTCGTGGGCATTGTGGCCTCCCGCCTGGTGGAAGCCTATTACAAACCCACGGTGGTGCTCACCAAAAGCAACGGTTTCGTCACCGGCAGCGCCCGCAGCGTCCAGGGATTCGACCTGTATTCCTCCATTGAAAACTGTGCGGACCTCCTGGAAAACTTCGGCGGGCACATGTATGCTGCCGGCCTTACCATGAAGGAGGAGAACCTGGAGGAATTCTGCCGCCGGATGAACAGTTTTGTGGCCGACAACATTTCCCGGGAAGAGCTGACCCCGGTGGTGGAGATTGACGCCCGCCTGGACTTCTCGCAGATTACGCCCAAGTTCACCCGCATCCTCAAGCAGTTCCAGCCCTTCGGTCCCGGCAACAACAACCCGGTTTTCCTGACGGAAGACGTCTATGACGCCGGAAACGGCCGCAAGGTGGGCGCCGGCGGCGTACACCTCAAACTGGACGTCATGCAGGAGAGCCAGCCCTACCGCCAGATTGCCGCCATCGGCTTCAATATGGCCCACTACTACGAGCACATCAAGAACGGCAACCCCATCGACATCTGCTATTCCATCGTGGAGAATTTCTATCGCGGTTCCTCCACCGTCCAACTCCGGCTCAAGGACATCCGCGAGCGCGACGAACTCATCTGAACTACCCCATCAGGTACTTCCCTGCCTTGGGAATCCGCTGCAGGAGCACGGCCACAAGCCCCACCACCACAAAACTGCAGAATGCGGTGGCCAGAATCTGGACCGGAGTGGTCCATACGCCCAGGACGCCGTCGGCCCCCAGGCCCAGCCAATCGCGGAAAAGGCCGGAGAAGCGGACCAGCACCAGCATGTGAATGAGATACATCCCGTATCCGGCCTTGGAAAGGGGCAGGATGATGTGCCGATAGACGAAAGATTCTTCGCTGCGCATAGATTCTTCGCTGCGCTCAGAATGACAGGCCATCCGGCGAAAAACCAGCACCAGGCCCAGGGATGTCAGAAGAACCGGGAAGCCGCAGAAGAGAATGGGAGATTCCCAGTAAACGGCCAAAGACAGGCCGCCCGAAAGCGGAAAAGCGCCCGGGGTTTCGGAGAACTGGAAAAGAAGGCCGGAAACGATGGACAGAAAGCCCAGCAGGAACATCACCCAGCCCAGGCTGGCCACCCTTCGCGTGTTCTCCATGTATTTCCGGATATAGAGCCCCAGCAGCAGATAGCCGATGAACCCGCTCAGGTAGTAGAATGTGCCGAAGGGATTCCAGGAGGCCTCCCCCCAGAGCGGGAACAGGGCGGGCGCCGGCAGTCCGTCGGCCGCCTGGATCAACGGCGCCTCTCCCCCTGCGGCGGCCCGGATGGTGGGAATGAACGTGGTAAAAATCCAGATGCCCAGATACACGGAGAGTTCCTTTCTGGAAACTTTCTCCGCCCAGGGCGACAGCATCGGCATCACCAGATAGATGCCCGCCAGCATATAGACAAACCAAAGATGGCCTGCCGCATAATTGAAGTTGAGCAGCAGCCCCTTCAGGTTCTCCACCGGCTCTCCCCACACCAGGGCATAGACCAGCGTCCAGAGTACCATGGGGATCAGGATACGGACGACACGGCGCTTGAAAAACTCCCCCGGAGTGTAGTGCAGCGGGAACTGCAGGTAACTGGAAGCGATGAGGAAAAGCGGAACGCAGCAGCGGCAGAGGCCTTCGAAGACCGCCACCCAGAAAGCATCGGTGGGTGTAAGGATAAGGGCTCCGTCCCCCCCGAGATAGAACGGTTCCGTGCCATGGACGACCATGACCATGAAGCAGGCTGTTACCCGCAGGAAATCCAGCCAGGTTTCTCTTTGTCTCATAGGATATAGCTAAGTTCTTTGAATCGGTAGTATCTGAGCCGCTCCCCTTCCCGGATGCGGAGCCGGCCATCGGCCTCCACCCCTTCGATGACGCCGGAAAATTCCTCCCCGGTCGGAAGGTCCCGGTAACGGGCCGTCACGCCCTTCTGGAAAAGAAGGGCCGAATAGGCTTCGAAAAGAGCGGCGCGCCGCTTCTCGTCGAAAAGGAACGGAAGGTTTTCTTCGAACAGGGCCGTCAGGCGTTCCAGGGCGGGTTCCAGGGTCATTTCCTTTCCCGTGCAAAGGGCCAGCGAGGTGGCATTGGCCAGCTGCGGGAAAGCCGTCTGGTTGATGTTCACGCCCACGCCGATGACCGAAGCGGCGACGCTGTCTCCCCGGAGGGCGTTTTCAATGAGCACGCCGCAGATCTTTTTCCTTCCCACATAGACGTCATTGGGCCATTTAACCTGCGGGCACACGCCCTGCTCCTGAAGGAAGGACGCGACGGCATAGGAAACCAGATAATTGAGCCAGTGCACACCGGAGGCGGCCAGGCGGCCCTCCGGGAACTTGAGGACGATGCTGAAGGTGAGGTTTTTCCCGGGCTCCGTGAACCAGCTGTTCCCCCGCTGTCCCCGGCCCGCCGTCTGCTCATAGGCCGCCAGGACCGTCCCGGAAGGATAATCTTCCAGACGGCGGAGCGCCTCGGAGTTGGTAGAGTCTATGGTCGGGAGCCAACGGATGGTCATTCTTCCGGCAGGGGTTCGTTAAACGGTTCCAGAAAAGGATTGTACATGCCTTCGCGGGCGATGGAGGTGGGCTGCCCGTGACCGGGAATCACGTCCGTCTCGCCGGGAAGGTTCAGCAGCTTTTCCTTGATGGATGCCATCAGGACATCGTAATCCCCGCCGTAATAGTCCGTGCGGCCGATGCTGCCGGCAAAGAGGGTGTCGCCGCTGAGAAGGAGGTTGTTCCGGGCCGAATAATAGCAGACGCTGCCGGGCGTGTGGCCGGGCGTATGGATGACCGTCCAGGCAGTACCGGCGGTGGTGATGACGTCGCCATCGGCAAGGGGAACGGTGGGGAAATCGTGCTTGAGGAAAGAGAACGACTGCATGGCACTGGCACCGGTTGTCCTGTCCATGATATCCACGTCTTCCGGATGCAGATAGACCGGAATCCGATAGCGGGCCAGGAGCTTTCCCACGCCCCAGACATGGTCGAAATGACCGTGCGTCAGGAGAATGGCATCCGGCGTCAGTTCATGGGCGTCAAAAAAATCCACGAGTTCCTGCGCGTCGTCGGGAGAGGACATGCCGGGATCCACTACCGTGCAGGCCTTCTGCCCGTCTTCCCACAGCACCACGCAATTGGTCCCCAGCGGGTTAAAAGTAAATACTCTGGTATGAAGCATTTTCGTATCCTGTTTTTACATTGCAAATTTACGATAATTTTACCAACTTTGTAGAATAAAGGACACGCGGCATGCATATCGGAATCGCAGGAAATATCGGCAGTGGAAAAACCACGCTTACCACCCTTCTGGCCCATCATTACGGCTGGACGCCCAAATTCGAGTCTGTCACCTACAACCCGTACCTGTCAGACTATTATGCCGATATCAAACGCTGGTCCTTCGCCCTGGAGATGTACTTCCTGCAGCAGCGTCTGCACGACACCCTGGAAATCGCCAAGTCGAAGGAGGTCGTCATCCAGGACCGCACCCTCATGGAAGGCGTACACATCTTCGTGGCCAACAACTACGCCCAGGGGAATCTCTCGGAACGGGACTACAACACCTACATGGACACGTACAACGTGATGATGGCCGTGGTGAAGGAGCCGGACCTCCTGATTTACCTGCGCTCCAGCATCGAGCACCTGGTGGCCCAGATCCAGAAGCGCGGAAGAGATTATGAACAGTCCATCTCCATCGAGTATCTGGGCGGTCTCAACCAGCGTTACGAGCAATGGATTGCCGCCTACAAAGGCAAACTCATCATCGTGGACGCCGACCGGCTGGACTTCCTGAACCGTGCGGAAGACTTCGCCTCCATCACGGACCGGATCGACGCGGAGTTGTACGGATTGTTCTAAATGAGTATCTTTGTGAACCTAATTGTTAAGTTATGCATATAGCGATTGCAGGCAATATCGGCAGCGGAAAAACCACGCTTACCAAAATGCTGGCCGCCCACTACGGCTGGACGCCCAGGTTCGAATCGGTTGACTTCAACCCCTACCTCGCAGATTTCTACGAGGACATGGAACGCTGGTCGTTCAATCTCCAGATCTATTTCCTTAACAAGCGTTTCCAGGACGTGGTGGAAATCTCCAAGCACCAGGAGGTCATCATCCAGGACCGCACCATTTATGAGGACGCACGCATCTTCGCCCCCAATCTTCACGCCATGGGGCTCATGTCCACCCGGGACTTCGAGAATTACAGCGACCTCTTCGACCTGATGATGTCGCTGGTGAACCCGCCGGATCTGCTGATTTATCTCCGCTCCAGCATCCCCAACCTCATCGCCCAGATTCAGAAGCGCGGCCGCGAGTACGAGCGCTCCATCCGCATAGACTACATCACCGGCCTCAACCAGCGATACGAAGACTGGATCGAAGGCTACAAGTCACGTCTCCTCATCGTAGATGTGGATCATGTCAAATTTGAGAACAAACCCGAAGATTTCCAATTCATTACGGACAAGATAGATGCCGAACTCTACGGCCTCTTCCCTTCGGAACAATAAAACCAAAACCCAAACCTCTGTTATGGCAGAAAGAATCACCATCATCGACTTTGTCGAAAAATACTCCCGCAAATACGAGAACCATCCTTACCTCCGGGAAAAGATTGACGGAAAATGGACGGAGATTACCCAGGGACAAACCCGTGAAATGGCCTACCGCATCGGTGCCGGCCTCATGTCGCTGGGACTCAGGAAGGGGGACAAGATCGCCCTCCTGTCCGAAAGCCGCGCCATGTGGATTCTGGCCGAACTCGGCGCCCTGTATGCCGGTGCCACCGACGTTCCCCTTTCCGTAAACCTTGGTGAGGGCAAGGACCTCGTGTTCCGCATCAACCATTCGGAATCCAAGTGGATTCTCGTCTCCGGCAACCACCTTCCCAAGATCCGCGCCATCCTGCCGGAATGCCCCGCCGTAGAAAAAGTCATCGTCTTTGACGACACCGCCTTCGATTACGACAAACTGGGCGAAAAGGAAATCCGCATCAGCGAAATCCAGAAAATGGGTGACGAATTCCTCAAAGCCCACCGCGCAGAATTCGAGGCCCGGTACAAATCCATCGGCCCGGACGACTATGCCAACATCTCCTATACGTCCGGCACGACGGCCGATCCCAAGGGAATTCTCCTGACCCACCGCAACTACACGGCCAACGTGGAACAGGGCAACTCCGTCATTACCATCGGCGAGGGGGAAGTGATGCTCATCATCCTTCCGCTGGACCACTGCTTCGCCCATGTGGCCGGCATGTACACCATGATGATTTACGGCGGTTCCATCGCGTTTGTGCCCATCGGCAAAAATGCCCTGGCAACGCTCCGCAACGTCCCTGCCGCCATCAGCGAAGTGCGTCCGCACGTGATGCTCTCGGTTCCGGCCCTGGCCCGCAACTTCAAGAAGAATATCGAGACCGGCATCAAGAAGAAGGGACCCAAAGTGGAGAAACTTTTCAACTTCGCCGTCAGCAACGCCATCAAATACAACAAGGAATACTACAACCGAGGCACCGGCGGAACGGCCTGGCGAAAACCGCTCGTGGCCTTCTTCGACAAAATCCTGTTCAAGCAGGTCCGGGAGAGTTTCGGCGGCCGTATGCGCTTCTTCGTAGGCGGCGGCGCCCTGCTGGACATCGAACTGCAGCGCTTCTTCTGCGCCGTGGGCATACCCATGTTCCAGGGATACGGCCTCACTGAAGCCACGCCCATCATCTGCGCCAACTCGGAGGGTCACGCACGCTTCGGATCCTCCGGACGCATCGTCCGCCCCATGGATTGCGTCATCCTGGACGCCGATGGCAAGGAAGTGCCCCACGGCACCAGGGGAGAGATTGTCATCCGCGGAGAAAACGTGATGGCCGGCTATTGGAAGAACCCCAAGGCCACGGCCAATACCATCGTGGACGGCTGGCTGCATACCGGCGACATGGGCTACATCTGCCCCGAAGACCCTGACTTCCTCTATGTCGTGGGCCGCTTCAAGAGCCTCCTCATCTCCTCCGACGGCGAGAAATACTCGCCCGAAGGCTTTGAAGACAACTTTACCGAATCCTCCAAGTGGGTGAACGCCTGCGTGCTCCACAACAACCAGAAGCCCTACTGCGTGGCCCTGGTCGTCCCGGACATGAACGCCCTGGACGAGGCCTGCCAGCGGCATGGACTGGACCCTGCCACCGAGGAAGGCAAGAACTACATGCTGGATCTCATCCAGGCCGACGTGGACACCTACAAAAAAGGCGGCAAGCACGAAGGCATGTTCCCGGAACGCTGGCTGCCCAGCGCCATCGGCATCTGCGACGAGGAATTCACCATCGCCAACAAGATGATGAACTCCACCATGAAAATCGTGCGCGGAAAGGTGGAAGAGCATTATGCCGATCTGCTGGATTACCTCTACACCGCCGAAGGCAAGGACATTCACAACGCCCGCAACCTGAAAGCACTCACTAAATGATTGTAAGACAAGCCGTCACGGCGGACATTCCCGCCATCATGACCATTTTGGAAGCTGCCCGGGGCATTATGCGTGCCTCGGGCAACCCCTTTCAATGGCCGGACGGGTATCCCACGGAGGCCATGATCCGGAATGACCTATCGGCCGGCGTGGGAAAAGTCTTCGACAGGGACGGCACCGTGGTCGGGTATTTTGCCTGCATTCCCGGTCCGGACCCCACCTACTCTTACATCGAAGACGGTGCCTGGCTGGAAGACACCCTTCCCTATTATGTGATTCACCGCATCGCCTCCCTTCCCGACGTGCACGGCATCTTCAAGGGAATCATCGACCATGCCGGCCGGTTTACCGGCAACATCCGCATCGACACCCACAAGGACAACCGCATCATGCAGCATCTGCTGGAAAAGCATGGTTTCACATACTGCGGAATCATCTATCTCCAGAACGGTTCCCCCCGCCTCGCCTACCAGCGGGTGCAATAGCCGAATTGCAGAGGCGGGAGAAAATGAGTATCTTTGCGGTCCCATGAAAAAGAAGGAATACATAGAGGTGCGCGGTGCGCGGGCCAATAATCTTCAGAATATCGA
The DNA here is from genome assembly GCA_902794005.1 of uncultured Bacteroidia bacterium. Classification (GTDB taxonomy): domain Bacteria; phylum Bacteroidota; class Bacteroidia; order Bacteroidales; family UBA932; genus Cryptobacteroides. Next base: position 35,091 of record CADBFO010000007.1, on the reverse strand, counting down.
CGTGAGCATTCCGCGCGGAGAGTTTGTCGTGGTAACAGGACTCAGCGGCAGCGGAAAGAGTTCCCTGGCCTTCGACACCATCTATGCCGAGGGTCAGCGCCGCTACATGGACACCCTCTCCACCTATGCCAAGCATTTCATGGGCATTCTGGAAAAACCGGAAGTAGAGGAGATTACGGGGCTCAGTCCCATCATCGCCATTGAGCAGAAGACCACCGGCAACAATCCCCGTTCCACGGTGGGAACCATTACGGAAATCTACGACTTCCTGCGCCTTCTGTATGCCAAAGGCTCCCGGGCCTTCTCGCCCGAGAGCGGCAGGGAGATGGTCCGGTACACGGATGCCCAGATCGTGGACCTGATCCTGGAACAGTACAATGGCCGGAAGTGCTACCTGCTCTCCCCCGTTATCCGGGGCCGCAAAGGCCACTACCGCGAGCTCTTCGACCAGATGCGCAAACGGGGCTATACGGAAGTTCGGATAGACGGCGAAATTTTTGAGCTGCAGGAAGTTACGGCGCTGGACCGTTACAAGCCCCACTTCATTGAGCTGGTGGTGGACCGCCTCAAGCCATCGGCCGGAGACGACCGCCGCGTGCGGGAATCCGTGGCCCGGGCCCTGAATCTGGGCAAAGGCTCCGTCGCCATCCTGGACCAGGAAAGCGGAAAGCTGACGCACTATTCCAAGCACCTGGTGGATCCCGAGAGCGGCCTGTCACTCCAGGAACCCCAGCCGCACAGTTTCTCCTTCAACTCTCCGCAGGGTTACTGTCCGCATTGCAAGGGACTCGGGACCATTGTGGACGTGAACATGGACAGCATTATTCCCGACCGCAGCAAGTCGGTGGCCGACGGCGGCATCGCCCCTCTGGGGAAAGTGCGGGAAAACCGGAAATTCGACATTATCCGTTCCATCGCCCGGAAATACAACTTCAGCCTCTACGATCCGATTGACGCCCTTCCGGACGAGGTGGTGAGCCTGCTGGTCTTCGGTTCGGAAGACCTTTTCCGCGTGGGAGAAGGCAACCTGACGGAGATGGAAAGCTGGGGCGGCGTCATCGACAACATCGAAGACACCGTCACCTGCCCGGTCTGCGGCGGTACGCGCCTGAATCCGGAAGCCCTCTGTTTCCGCGTGGACGGGAAAACCATCCCGGAGGTATCGGCCATGGAAATGACGGAACTCCGCAAATGGCTGGACACCATCCCGGAAGGCTTCAACCAGCGGGAGAAGAATGTATCCCGCGACATCCTCAAGGAGCTCCGGGAGCGCGTACAGTTCATGCTGGACGTGGGGCTGGACTATCTCTCGCTGGACCGCCCCACCGGCTCGCTTTCCGGTGGCGAAAGCCAGCGCATCCGCCTGGCCACGCAAATCGGCTCGCGCCTGGTGAACGTGCTCTATATCCTGGACGAACCGTCCATCGGCCTTCACCAGAAGGACAACCGGAAACTCATCGACTCGCTCAAGGCCCTCCGCGACGAAGGCAATTCCGTGATGGTGGTGGAACACGACGCCGAAACCATGTTCAATGCCGACTGGCTGGTGGACGTGGGCCCGGGTGCCGGCGAGAACGGCGGCCGTATCTGCCTGAGCGCCCCGCTTGAGACACTGCTCAAGGGCACGGAAATGGATGCCGATACGGCGGCCCATGCGCTTGTGGGGCCGTCGGTCACCTTGGATTACCTGAAAGGGAAGCGGGAAATTCCCGTCCCCAAAAGGCGCCGCAAGGGGAACAGGCTCTTTCTCACCCTGAAAGGGGCCACCGGCAACAACCTCAAGGACGTGGACGTGTGTTTCCCGCTGGGATGCCTCATCGGCGTGGCCGGCCTGTCCGGCTCGGGCAAAAGTTCCCTCGTGAACGAAACGCTCATGCCCATCCTCAAGCAGAAATTCTACCGCTCCAAGGAAAAGCCCCTGCCCTACAAGAGCCTGGAAGGGGTGGAGCACATCGACAAACTCATCGAGATTGACCAGAGCCCCATCGGCCGCACGCCCCGCTCCAATCCGGCCACCTTCACGGGGGTTTTTAACGATATCCGTACACTCTTTGAGGAAACGCAGGATGCCAAGGTGCGCGGTTTCAAGGCGAGCCGGTTCTCCTTCAACGTGGCCGGAGGACGCTGCGAGGAATGCAAGGGCGCCGGCATCAAAGTGATTGAGATGAACTTCCTGCCTTCCGTGCATGTAGCCTGCGAAGTGTGCGGCGGCAAGCGCTACAAAGAAGACACCCTGGCCGTCCGGTACAAGGGCAAGAACATCAACGACGTGCTGGAAATGCCCATCAGCGAGGCCTACGAGTTCTTCAAGCCCATTCCACGCATCGCCGCCAAACTGAAGGCCCTGGTGGATGTGGGCCTGGGCTACATTCATCTGGGGCAGAGTGCCGTCACCCTTTCCGGCGGCGAAAGCCAGCGCATGAAACTCGCGGCCGAACTGTCCCGTCCCTCCACCGGAAAGACGCTGTATATTCTGGACGAGCCCACCACCGGTCTCCATTTCGAAGACATCAACGTGCTGCTGGGCGTTCTTCAGCGCCTGGTGGAAGCCGGCAATACGGTGATTGTCATCGAACACAATCTGGATGTACTGAAATCCATGGACTATGTGTTCGACATGGGGCCTTCCGGCGGCCGGCGCGGCGGGCAGATCGTGGCCCGGGGAACCCCTGAGCAACTGGCCGACGACCCCGGCTCCGTCACCGGCCCCTTCCTCAAGGATATCCTGAAAGACAAGGAGTAATTTATCCTAACGATTTGAAGGTATATTCTAAAGATTCCGTGGGAGATGTCGTATCTTTGCCGCCACGATGCTGGTGGCTGCGGTCCTCATATTGTTTTCCTTTTTCAAGGTTCAGGCCGATACGGTTCTGACCCCGGCTTTCGCAACGGCCGTCAAGGAAGATTTCCCCACCGCAGGGCCCGTCAGCGGCGTTCCGGCCGAATTGTTACAGCGATATGGTATCCATCACTCCAAGGATATCGGCCTTCTTGTTCCGGGCCTCCATCTGCCCGACTACGGCGCTTCCCTCACTTCCAGCATCTATGTACGGGGGTTCGGTTCCCGGATGGAAAATCCGGTCATCGGCCTGTATGTCGATGATTTCCCCATCTTGGACAAAAACAGCTACGATGTCGATTACCTGGACATCGCCGGCATCCGCTTTCTGCACGGCCCCCAGGGCACCGCATACGGCCGAAACGCCCTCTGCGGCGTGCTCTCCATCCGCACCCGCCGGCAAGCGGGTTTGCAGGCCCGGCTGGAATACGGAAGCGGGCAAACGGTCCGGGCCAGTGTGTCCGGGGGTGTCGGGCAGCACAGTTTCAACGCGGCCTATCGACATACCGGAGGCTTTTTCCAAAATGCCTATTCCGGCAAGATGTGCGACCCCTACGACGGCGGGCAGTTTCGCTGGCGCTGGGAAAAACCGGGGCCGAAATGGACGCTCAGCCAACTTCTCCAGGCCGCATTCTCGGACGAGGGGGGCTTTTCCTACGGAGCCTGGAAGGATGGGAAGGTAATGCCCGTGAACTTCAACGATGCGTCCGGCTACCGGCGCCTTACCGTCCTGGATGGCTTCAAAGCCCGTCTCCACAACGAAAAACTGACGCTGGACCTGCTGACCTCCCTGCAACTGCTTCACGACGACATGCGTATGGACCAGGACTATACACCCGAATCCATATTCACCCTGCAGCAGCGGCAGCTCAGCGGAGCCCAAACCTTCGAGGCCATTGCCCGTCCAGCCCGGAAAACAGGAAACTGGCGGCCGGTGACAGGCTTTTTCGGCTTTTTCAAAGCCAACCATCTGCAGGCTCCCGTCCTGTTCAAACGCGACGGAATCCGGAAACTGATCCTGGATAATGCCAATGCCGGCATCCCGGACGAAATCGGCGTTCTGGATATTCCCGATACGGAATTTCCGGTGAACAGCACCTTCGACATCCTTTCCTGGAACGCCGCCCTGTACCACGAATCCGAATTCGTTTGGGGCCGATGGCATTTCACCGCCGGCCTCAGACTGGACTATGAAGGCGCTTGGATGCGCTACGACTGTTTTTCCTCCCTGCACTATCAGATGATTCCTTATATGCCGGCGGCCAAAGCCTACCGGGACACTTATACCGGTGCCCTGAGGCATGGTTCTTTCCAGTTACTCCCCAAACTGGCCCTGCAGTATGACGGCCCGGGCCGCTGGCTCTTTTTTGCATCCCTTTCAAAAGGCTACCGCGCCGGCGGCTTCAACACACAGATTTTTTCGGACATCCTGCAAAACCGCGTCATGAACGGTCTCATGGAAGACCTGGGCGTTTATCTGGACAAGCCCGCGGTGTCGGTCCTGGCCGACCGCACGGAGTATCAGCCCGAGGAGCTTTGGAACAGCGAAGCGGGATTCCGCTACCGGAGCAAGTCTTTCCAGGCGCAGGTCAGCCTGTTCTGGGCGGAGGCCGTGAACCAGCAGTTGACGGTATTTCCGCCGGGCATGTCCACCGGGCGGATGATGACCAATGCCGGCCGCAGCCGCAGTTATGGCACAGAGATGCAGGTCCTGTGGCATCAAAACGGTTTTAACGCCCAGGCCTCCTGGGGATGGAACAGGGCCCGTTTCCTGCAGTTCCACGACGGTCAGGCCGACTATGCCGGCCACCGCATCCCCTACAGTCCGGAACACACCCTGTTCGCCGCCGCGGGGTATGAAGGGACCCGCTGGGCGCTGGAAATCCAGCTGAAGGGAACGGGGCCCATCGCCTGGAACGAAGCCAATTCCCTCATCGAACCGTTTTACTTTACGCTGGGAGCCCAAGCCTCGCTGCAATTCTCCCGTTTCCGGATTTACCTGCAGGGCGAAAACCTCACCGGGACACGCTACCGCTGCTTCTACTTCAAATCCATGGGAAACGAATTCTTCCAACTGTCCAAACCCGTGCGCATTACGCTCGGAATCCAATTCTCCGTTTTATGAAAAGAAACATTCTTGCACTCTTTCTGGCACTGGCCGGCCTCTGCGCCTGTTACAAAGCGCCGCAACCCGACGAAGTTCCCCAAGACAGCCTGTACGTAGGAACCGTCTCCGTCGATTATGACGGCGGGGTCTATGACAACCCGGACACCCAGGTGGCCTGCATCCCGTCGGCCGACGGAAAAACCGCAGACATCGTTATCTATAAAATCAAGTTCGTCCCCAGAATGCCGATACGGATCGACGTCACCATTCCCGGAGTGAAAGTGACCTCTCTCCAGGACGGGCTTCAGCTCTCTTGTCATGACGTCACGCCGCTGGCCATGGGGGGAGAGTATCCCAAATACCAGGTTTACAACTTGCAGGGCAGCGTCATCGGCAACAAACTGAGTCTCAGTCTCCTGTTCGGCGAATACCCGACCCGTTTCAGCGGCACCCGGTGACGGGGACGCCCCACTCTGCGCGGAGACGGTCCATCAGGTGCATGATGTACAGGGTCTCGGCATGAGGCATCTGAGGCGGTTCCAGACGGCCGGCCCGGATGGCGTCGGCACAGGCCTGAAACTGATATTCAAAGCCTGTAATCTGCCGGGGAACGGGTATTTCGCGCTCCACGACGTGCCGCTTCCGGCAAATGCGCAGACAGCCGGGGTTGATGATGTCGTCAAAAACCAGATAACCCGTCGTGCCGGCGACGACCCCCTCATTGGCACTTTGCGAGAAGGCCGAGGCCTGTACGGAAGAAAGCGTACCGTCTTCGTGAATGAAAGTAATGACTTCGGAGGCATCTACGCCGGAATCGGCCCGGATGCAGGAGGTACTGAGCTCCCGGATGGGGCTGTCGCAGTACATCCGCACGAAATTCAACAGATAAACGCCCAGATCCAAAAGGGCGCCGCCCCCCAGTTCCGGCTTCAGAACCCGCTCTTTGTCCGCCACGTTGTAGGCCAGGGAAGCGGTCAGCATATGGGGCGTCCCGATAGCACCGGAGGCGATGATTTCCCGGGCCATCGTACGGGCCGGCATGTAGCGGGACCACATGGCTTCGGCCGTAAACACCTTTTTTTCTCGGGCCAACGCCAGGACAGAAGCCGTTTCCACCGCGTTCATCATAAAGGATTTTTCCACCAGGCAGGGCTTTCCGGCCAGAATGGCATCCCGTGTCTGAGAAAAATGGCAGGAGTGCGGCGTGGCAATATACACCAGGTGGATGTCCGGGTCCTGCAAGAGTTCGTCGTACGAACCATAGGCGCGGGAGACATCAAAACGCGCGGCAAATGCCTGCGCTTTCTCCAGCGAACGGGAGCCGACGGCCAGGCACCGCATTCCGTCCATGGCCGCAAGGGTACGGGCCGCCTTCTCGGCAATGTGTCCCGCGCCGATAATGCCTACATTCATAGCGTCTGTCCCCCGATGAATTCCCGCATGATGGACGTGGGCGGGATGGCGGCGATCTCGGACGGATTCAGAGGAACGATGTACTCCAGGAACCTGAGCAGTCTCACGGCCTCGGCATAAGCCGGGGAAGACGGGAGGATGCGGCGCAGCAGGGGTTCGGCATAGTAGCGCAGCAGCGGCAGTTCATACAGCAGGGCCGTGTTGAACTGGGAATCGGCGTTTTCCTGGAAAGGGAAGATGTAGTGGTTCTCTCCCCTTCTGACCGACGGCCAGCGCTGGAGGGTCTCCTCCGGGGTGATGCCCCGCACGCGGTTGTCGCGCACCATGCGCCGCAGCAGGCGGTTGTCCGTGGTGGAAATGCAGCAGTTCTCGTCCAGTTTCAGGGAGGTAAGGGCCGATGCATAAATCCTGTAAATGCGGCTCTGGTCCACCGAAGGAACCATGGCAGGATCCAGCGCATGGATGCCCTCCATCACCAGGATGTCATTCTCTTCCAGGCGCATCATCTTGCCCTCGAAGAAAGGCTTGCCCTGCTTGAAGTCATAGCGGGGGAGCTCCACTTCTCCGCCTGCAAGCAAGGTATTGAGGTGCTTGCCCAGCAGTTCCAGGTCCATGGCCTCCAGGGCCTCGAAGTCATAGTTTCCGTTGGCATCCTTGGGCGTCCGGTCCCTGGCCACAAAGTAATTGTCCAGTTCAATCACCTTCGGATTCATCTCCTTCACCATGCACTGCTGGGCCAGGCGCAGGGACGAGGAGGTTTTTCCGCTGGAGGAAGGGCCTGCCAGGAAAACGATTTTCACACGGTCGCGCACAGCATGCACTTTGTCGGCCAGCTCTGCATAACCACGCTCCTGACGGGCTTCGCAGAGGTTGATCAGGCTCACGGCACCGCCTTCATTGAGGCGTTTGTTCAGCGCGCCGACGCTCACCACGCCCGTGGCCTTGCACCAGTAGCCGTATTCCTTCAGCGTAACGGTCAGTTTCTTCTGCTTCAGGCGGGGAATCGTGCGGGTGATGTCCTCTTCCGAGGGATACTGAAGGCAGAACCCGTGATGGAAGGGCATAAGGTCGAACACATTCAGCAAACCCGTGGAGGGAACCAGCGGACCGTAGAAATTGTCGGCCACGCCGTCCAGGTAGTACACTTGGCAGAAAAAAGTCCCCAGCGACTCCTGCAGGGCGGCCTTCAGGGGCTGTTTCTGGGACCGGAACAGGGCCTGGGCCTCATCCGAGCGCAGCGTTTTCTGGGTAAAAGGCAGATCCCGGGCCACCAGATTCCGCATCTCCTCCCGAAGGGCCATGATATCTTCATCGGCTACATGCTCCGCCCGGAACTTGCAATACAGTCCGCTGGGCAGCGAATGGTTGATCTTGAATTTCTTGTCCGGAAACAGGGTGCGCGCGGCACGCTGGGCCAGGAAACAGAGGGAACGGTTGTAGGAGCGCCGGCCCTCGGGGTGGTTGAAGCCGATAAACGCTACCGAGTGCGGGAAGAACACCTGATAATCAAGGCTTTTCACTTTATGATCCACCAGGGCGGCAAGAACCGGATACTCTTTTCCCGTCCGGTCGTCGGTGACGGTTCGAGGCGCGATGGCCGACAGCGGCGACCCCATCGGAAGGGTGTAGTCGCGGCCGTCGTTCAAACAGGTGATGGTGACTTTTTCCATGAACAAATTATGGCAGGATGTTGATGTTTCAGCGTTTGAATTCTACGATAATGGCACTCTTGGGCGCCACGGAGAAGCCGTCCTTCAGGGTGACGGTCTCCCCGCTCAGGACTTCCGTCCCGGTGACGGCCCCCGTGACAAACTCCCGGTAGTGGTTCCAGTCCAAGGTGCGGGGCTCGGAAGTATTGTTGATATACACAAAGACGGCATCCGTGTCCGTGTAACGGAAGAAGCCGTAGGTGTTGTCCGTGATGTTGCGCGCCCCTTCGTTGCGGCGGGACAGGAAATGCAGCGTCTTCCCCTCCTGCACGGCCTTGCAGCCCTTGCGCCAGCGGAAGAGGGTGCGGGTGTAATCGTGCAGTTCGGCCGCCGTGGCATACATTTCCGGGGCCGATGCACGCCCGGCGGCGGTGAACAGGTCGCAGCCGTCCCCTTCCCAGCCGCCCGGGAAGTCGATGCGCTTGGCACCGTCGTGCGGCGGGCAGTCTTTCCTTTCCAGGAACATCATTTCGTCGCCATAATACAGCTGCGGTATGCCCCGGAGGGTAGCCAGCAGCGTCAGGGCCAGTTTCATGCGGGCGGGGTCGTTCCGCAGGACATCCCCCGTGCGGGCATGGTCGTGGTTGGCGAAAAAGGTCATCATGTGGGTAAGGTCCTGATAGGCAAAATCCTGCGCCAGCACGGAATAGATGCGCGTCATGCCCTCGTCCCAGAACACCTGGTCTTCATTGAGGGCGCGCAGCAGGGCCTGCTGCAGCGGGAAGTCCATGATGGAAGGCAGATTGGAGTTGAATCCGTTCCTGTTGGGATTGTCCTTCTGCCAATAGGCCACCTGCGGGATGTTCATGTCCCAGCACTCCCCTACGATGTTCAAGCCCGGATACTCGTCCGTAACGGCCTTGCACCAGGCCGACATGGGCTCCGGTTCGTTGTAGGGATAAGTATCCACCCGGAGACCGTCCAGGCCGGCATACTCGATCCACCAGACGGCCCACTGCTGGAAATATTTGAGCACGAAAGGATTGTCCAGGTTCATGTCCGGCATGGAAGGGACGAACCAGCCGCTCTCCTGGCGCTCCCGGTCCCGCACGGAGGCGTGCGGGTCCATATAGACGGAGAAGAGCGCGTTCATCTGCATATAGGGCTCGCTCACATGGTACCAGTCCTTGAAGGGAGGCTCTTCCATCCACCAGTGGGCGGTGCCGCAGTGGTTGGTCACAATATCCATAATCACCTTGAGCCCCTTCTCATGCGCCTTGGCCACGAAAGTCTTGTAGTGCTCGTTGTCCCCGAAGCGGGGGTCGATGTGATAATAGTCGGCACAGGCATAGCCGTGGTAACTTTCGCGGGGCTGGTTGTCCAGCAGAAGCGGCGTACACCAGATGGCCGTGGCGCCCAGGTCGGCGATATAGTCCAAGTGGTTGATCATGCCCTGGATGTCCCCTCCGTGGCGGGCCACCGCGTCCTGGCGGTCCACCTTGTCGGGCGTTGGAGGCACCGTCCAGGGACGGGCCGATCCGTCAAAATACTCCCCGCCCTGCCAGGCCTCGTCATTGTCCCCGAAAGCCGATGCAAAGCGGTCCGGCATGATGAGGTAAATCATATCGGCCACCGTGAAGCTCCCGCGGGCGGCGCTCCCCTTCTCCCGTTCGCGGATGAGATAGGGGTATTTGAACGACTCTCCTTCCTTGGAGAAAACCAGGTAGCAGATGCCTGCCGGGGCCTGGGCCGATACTTCCACATCCACGAACAGGTAGTTGGGACTGTCGGCCTTGTGGATTTCCTTCACCTTGAGAGCACCTCCGGGGATGGAGACATCATACGAGGCGATGCCGGGTCCCTGAATCATGAGCTGGAGGTCCGTCTTCATGCCGGTCCACCAGCTGAGGGGCTCCACGCGCATCACTTGCGTGGTCGCTTCTTCCACATCGGCCGGGTTCAGGGCCTGTGGGGCCGAACAGGCGGCGGAAAGGGCGACGGCAGCCATCAGAAGGGCCTTTTTCATTTGTTGATTTTGGTTAATACCATGTACTCGCCCGGAGCCAGCGTAATTTCGTACGGAGTCTTGATGGTGGCGCCGGTGAATACATTCTTATATTCTCCGAGCAGATTGAGCGTCATGGTAACGGGGGCCGATTCCAGGTTCAGGAAAGGCTGCGCTACCGCGTCACCGGCAGGGCGGTTGTCATTGCCCCCGGCCTTTTGTTCCGCGGCTTCCTGCTTGACGGGAATGCCGAAGTTGGCCAGCACAATCACCATATTGTCCTTAACCTGGCGGTCAAAGGCCACCCAGCCTTCCGGAGCATCCCACCAGTTGATTTCGCCGCCTCTTTCCCCTGCCGCCAGGGCCGGGTTGCCGTGCTTGAGGTCCACCAGCGTCTTCCAGAACTTGGTGTAGGCGTTGGCACTCCAGTCCACGATGGGGTCTTTCTCGAAGAAGGCCAGACGGCGGTCCAGGCCGATTTCCTGGCCGGTGTAGATGAGCGGCTGGGAGCCGGGAAGGGTGAAGCAAAGGACGGCGCAGGCATCGGCCGCCTTGCCTTCGCGTTCAAACTCGGTCCCGGACCAGGAGTTCTCGTCATGGTTGGAGGTGAAGGTGAGACGGAAGGCCTCCTTGGGGAAACGGGCGGCATCGCGGGCCACATAGTCCTTGAGGTCCCGGACGCTCTTGCTGCCCTGGGCAAGACCGTTCAGCAGATGATGCAGTTCCCAGGCGTAATTGGCATCGAAAGTGGTACGCGCATCGGCCAGGTTGTCGCGCTCGGCCTCGGCCAGAAGATAGGCCTCCGGATAGTCCTTGTTCATCTTGGGGAGGATGCTGTACCAGAAATCGGCCGGAACCTCGCCGGCGGCGTCGCAGCGGAAGCCGTCTACGCCCTTTTCCAGCCAGAAGCGCATGGCGTCGTCCTGGGCGCGCCAGACTTCCTGATTTTCATAATTGAGGCTGCGGGTGTCGGTCCAGTCGTATTCCCAGATGGCGTTGCCCTGGGCGTCACGCTCGTAGAAATCGGCCGGCTTTTCCTGCATCCAGACATGGTCCGGGGCGGTCTGGTTGGCCACCCAGTCCAGGATTACCTTGAATCCCATGGCATGCGCCGTGGAAAGCAGCTGCTCGAAGTCTTCCATGGTGCCGAATTCCGGATTCACCTTCTTGTAGTTGGAGATGGCATAATAGGAGCCCAGGGTGCCCTTGCGGTCTGCGGTTCCAATTTCATACATGGGCATAAGCCACAGAACATCCACGCCCAGGTCCTTCAAACGGGGCAGCTGGGCCTCCACGCCCTTGAAAGTACCTTCGGGGGAGAATTGGCGGATGTTCACTTCGTACACGACAGAATGGTAAGTCCATTCCGGATGACAGGGGGTTGTTTTCGCGCAGGCGAAGAGCAGCAGGCCCGCAGCGACGGCTAAAAAGCATTTTTTCATAACAATGGTTATTCGTTCGTTGGCATACAATATTAGTCATTTTCCCGCGCAATTGCAACGGTTTCCTTCCATTTTATGGAAGAACGGTCAGATGGGGCGGTTGAATGGGAATTGCCATATTTTTAGGCTCACCTGCGAACCTCCGTGTCTGAGCAGAAACAGCAAATAATTCCAGTTTCTTTTGTGGGTTTCATTTTTGTTACTGTTTGCAAAAAGATTTATAATGCCAGAATTATTCAGACAATACGGTTTCGTCTTTCTGTTCTTCTCCAAGGAGCATGAGCCAATTCATGTTCACGTGCGCGGACACGACGGAGATGCCAAGTTCAATTGGGACCAAGACTGCCGATGAAGACGATAAGTAAAATTTGGTTCGAAGGTGACTGGATCTACGGTCTGGGAGACGATGGGAAAACCTATCGTCAGTCTTTGTTATGGTATAACAAACTTCGGAAAGCAACGGATGAGCAGCGTGCCAAATACGAAATCAGCACCATCAGCATCCATTGGCATAATCTTGACGAGGACATCAGCTTCGAGAGTTTCCTTTATCCCGATGCCGAGCCCACCCGCCTCCAGCATTTCTTCCTTACGCATCCGGAGATCAACGTGAGCGGCTTTGCGCAGAAGTTCGGCTTCAGCGCTTCACTCATGCGCAGTTATATCAATGGCTTCAAGAAACCCTCCCCGGAGCGTGAGCAGGAAATCATGCGCTGCATAGAAAAACTGGGCAACGAATATCTCTCCATTGCAAGTTAGGTGAGAATGACCGGAAGCAACAGGGAGAATCATAAAAAGGGTTCCGGGGTGGGCTCTCTTTGCGTCCGACTGTTGCCCGTGCTGCAGGAACAGGGAGAGAGAAATCCCTTGCAGAGTGCTGTCATGGGTCCAAAAGGTGGGACGATGGCAGCAAAAAGGGCCGAAAATGCTGCCATGGGTCCAAAAGATGGGACGATGACAGCGGTGAGGGGGAACGCTGGAGATAATCGGGGCTACACTCCAGAGGGAGGCAAGGGCAGATTTGGAGGTGAGGCAGACCTAAGCCTAAACTCCGGGATCCGGATGCGCTTGGGAAATTGGGCACACGATAGCAGGAGGGTAGGGGTACCACATGACCGAATTTCCCCGGCGATTTGCGATCGCCACAAAAAGGCGTGAAAATATGGCACTAAGTGGGGTTTAGGCATCAAGTGCCACGCCAGAGGCGGATTTTGACCTACTTGAATTTTGGCGTTTTTAAGGACAAGCCTGCGAACCGCTTATCGATGCAGACAGGGACGTTGTCCAGTTGTGGACGTCATACTTCATTGATTGGGATGCAGAAGAGCCGATTGACTTGGAAAGGAGCCTGCCCAGTCCATCGTAAGCATATGTAACGGGGGCCATGACCGTTCCGCCGACGAACGGTTTTGCATTACGGCAATGACCTATTTGCCAAGGTAATTTTCAATGCACAAGCGCACCGGCGCAGGATGCACGTCAAATACCTGCTCCAGACCTCGCTGGACGAGAAAATCATCTGGTGTAGAGTTTCAACGACAGAACAAGAGTTTGAGAGTCAAAAGGTTGAACCAAGCAAGCGTTTACAACCCGTTTTTCAGGAATTCACGCAGGCTTAGGTGCTGAATTCCTTCGTCGTCGGTCCGCGCGACCAAAGGGGTCATGGAGATGACATATTTGGGATAGTTGTCAGCTATTGCTTTGAGCGCACCGAATTCGCGTTTGCGGGTCTCATCGTTTCCGATGATGTAGGAGGCCTGGACATATACACGTTTTTTGTCTTTGACGCACACGAAATCCACTTCACCGGCCAGCAAATGCCCCACATTGACTTTGTATCCGTCGTGGATGAGCTGATGGTAGATGATGTTCTCGATGACTTTTTCAATGTCCTTGTCCCGCTTGGTTTCAACGCAGGAATTCCGGATACCGGTATCTTCGAAGTAATACTTGTTGTTTGACTGCAGAAGCTTCTTTCCGCGGATATCGAAACGTTGAACCGCAGTCACGATATATGCATCGCAAAGGTAATTCAAGTATTTCAGTACCAGTTCAATGGATACAGGGCTCTTCTGTCCCTTCATGTAGCCCGAAATACTGGTGGCCGATACCAATTTGCCCGTACTGTCCGCAAGGAAGCGGACCAGGTTGTACAGGAACGGCACGTTCCTGATTTTGTGTTTGAGGATGATATCCTTCACGAGGGCCGTGTTCAGGACGTCCTGGGCGTAAGAATACACCTCGTTTTCATCGTGGATGTCATACTTGACTAGCCCCGGCAGGCCTCCGGCGTTGATAAACAACGACAGGGCCTCATCTCCCTCTTCCAGCTTATGGAAGCGGATGAAATCCGTATATGTCAGGGCTTGGATGTAAACCTCGTGATACCGGGCCGCCAGCAGTGTGGACAAGTCGCTGGAAAGCGTCTCGGCATTGCTGCCGGTGAGAACAAGGTCGGTGCCGGGTTCTGTCCTCCAGTGACGGACACTCTTCTCAAACTCCTTGATTTCCTGGACTTCATCAATCAGAATGTAGTTCTTTTTGTCCGGAATATATTTCTCCTCGATATATTTGTTCAGGTCTTTGTAGGTGACGATATCGTCCCAATCCTTCTTCTCTTTATTGATGTAGATGACGTTATTGCCATCCGATGCCGAGAGCAGGTCCCTCAGGGACATCAGGACATAACTCTTTCCGACGCGCCGCTGGCCGGTAAGGACGACGATGGTTTCTTTCCCGAAGTAGTGCTGTACCTGCGCAAGGTACTCAGGTCTTTGAAGTATTTCCATAGCGCAAATCTACAGAAATTCTCTTGTATAACCAAGATATTTATCGAATAATTCAAATTCCTAAGATATAACTGATAAAATTTTTATAATTTTTGGCCTTATAGAATCTTGCCAGTTATAGCCCGACGTCACTTCCCTAGGCAAGTTACAAACATTGTACGAGAAAACCAAATCCGTTCCATTTGTTCCGGTTGTTCCGCATGAGGAGTGGAACGGAACAGAACATTTTACGATGATTCTGGCAATAATTTGATTATTTGCCGAAATCATCGTATCTTTGATGCCGTATGACGAATGCAGAGATCATATTGAAATATGCGGCATCTCGCGGGGGAATCCTCGTAAGGAAAGACTTTATGGTGTGGTTTAAATCTGCCTATCCAAACGGATCAGTCCGGAGTATGGATACCGAGCTGCAACAAATGGTGGCTGCTGGAACGATGGAGCGGACCGGACACGGGCTGTTCCGCCTGTGTGCAGGCGTCAAGCCGCCATATACTCCGGTCATCAGCCCGGAAATGAAGACGCTTTTCTCCGGCATCAGCGAGCGCTATCCTTACGCAGGATTCTGCATCTGGCAGGCCAGGGTGGTGTCTTCTTTTATGCAGCACGTCCCTAGCATCGATGTTATGATTCTGGAAACGGACCGCACAGCGGCAGAGGCTGTGTATGAAGATGTCCGTGATATGGCTATCGGGCGGACAGTCCTGCTGCGGCCCACGGAGAAAGAATACCGACTATACGCTTCCGGCACTCCGTCGCTCCTGGTCAAGGATCTGATTTCGGAGGCTCCGGTCATTAGCGTGGATGGTGTATTCACCGCCTCTCTGGAAAAGATTCTGGTCGATGTCACCATCGTCCCCGAGTTTGAGTTTGCCCGAGGCTCCGAACTCTTTACCATCTATGAGAACGCCGACCAGATGTACCGCATCGGCAAAAAGACTATGCTCCGCTACGCCGCACGCCGAGGCAAGAAAGAAGAAATCAAGAAACTGATAGAATCGACAATGCTATGATAGACCCGAAAAGCAGAAGTCTGGAATGGATTCTTGAATCCTGCCGCATAAACAAAGTCAGTGACCCAACGCTGATGGAAAAGGCCATCCGGGCCTTCTCCCTGCTGGAAGCCCTGGCCCGTTCCGGTTGCCCATTCCTCTTCAAAGGCGGTAGTGCATTGATGCTGCAACTCGCTTGTGCCCAGCGGATCTCGGTCGATATAGACATTGTCTGCCCGCCCGGAACGGATGTCATTTCATATCTTGCACCTTATGCAGAGGAATACGGCTTCGGAGAAATAAAACCATCCGACCGTATCTCCCGTACGAACGTACCAAAGACCCACGCCAAGTGCTTCTATCAGGTCTCTTACGTCACAAACACTGCCACTGAAAAGATTCTTCTGGATGTATTGTTTGAGGATATTTGGTATTCCCGCATCGAGCAGTTGCCCATTGTCAGTCCTTTCCTGACGATGGCGGGCGAACCGTTGATGGTAAACCTCCCCAGCAAAGATGACCTGCTGGGTGACAAGCTGACGGCTTTCGCGCCTAACACAACGGGGATTCCGTACATCAAGAAAGTCATCGGCCGTGGTGGATTGCCGGAGGAGCGCCACTGTTCTATGGAAATTATCAAGCAGCTGTTCGATGTGGCCTCCCTATTTGATCGGATTGATGATTTGAGTGCAGTTAGATCTACCTTCGAGAAGATTGCGCCCATCGAACTGGACTACAGGCAGATGGACAGCGGAGACCTACAGCCCATTCTTGCCGATATATACAAGACCTCTGAACTGATCTGCACTGGCATCTATAAGAACGACCAGAGTTTCGAATATCAGGAACTGGTTCGTGGCATCAATCAGATAAGGCCTCTAATCATCAGCGAGAAGTACAACCATTATTCGGCTATTGTCAATGCCTCCAAGGCGGCATATCTCTCTGTCCTGCTCAGGAAGGGCATTAACGAAATCCTGCACTACGATCCTACCATCGACCTGCGTCCCATCAAATTGAATGCTCCCATCAACCCTGCCATCAACAAGATCAAGATCTTCCGTCCCGAAGCCTTTTTCTACTGGATGCAGATAGAAAAACTCTTGGCCGAGTAGCCGATATTTTCGTATTAGCCCAAATCCAAGAAGCATCCATTACAATATACTTGCCTTTTAATCCCTCGTCATCGGTGCCTAAAAACGCGCCATCCGAAGAATACACCGGACTCATACCTGATGGGTCCTCAAAAAACACCGGATTCCCACCACAGTAGTTGTACGGCGACATGCTGTCATATTTGGCCGCCAACGGGTCCGCGGTGGTCCACCTTGCAGTGAAGGGGTCATACATTCTGGCGCCGAAGGCTTGGCTCTCCTTGCCTGCGGAGCCGTCCGACAGATAGGTATAGGTCAATGAGCCGGAAGCACTCGAGGTCACTTCCTAGTGCAAGTTACAAACATTGTACGAGAAAACCAAACCTTTTCGGCCGTCATTGGTAAGGTTGCCAAGGGCATGAAAAAGGAGAGCGACCTAAGTGGTGGGCCGCTCTCTGTTTTTAACTACATCCTGCCATCCCATGGACAATGCATCTCCCACGGAACTTTGCAGGTGAGCCCAAAAAAAGCATCACCTCAATCCAGGGTGATGCTTTCTATTTTTAGCCGAAGGGTTCCGGAAGGAACCTTGGCCTCTGCTATTTCGCCTGCCTTCTTGCCCATGAGGGCAGCGCCGATAGGGGATTTAAGGGAAATCTTTCCGGCTTCAAGGTCCATCTCGTGCGGGCTCACTATCTGAAAACGCATTCGCGTGTTGGTCTGGAGGTTGGTGAATTCCACACGGCTGAGGAGGGATACCCTGTCCTTGGGGAGCACTTCCGGATCGATTACGCGGGAGTGCTCCAGAATCTTCTGGAGGAAACGGATGCGGCTGATGGTCTTTCCCTGGATGCGCCGTGCTTCACGGTAACCGGCGTTGTCGCTGCGGTCGCCTTGGGCACTGGCTTCTGCAAGGTCTTCCTGCACGGTGGGGTAGACCTCGTTGATAAGGTGGTTCAGTTCTGCCGATATTTCGTCGTAGCGCTGTTTTGACAGGTATTCCATAAGACAAAGGTAAGATTATCTAAAGCTAGTCTCCAAGTCTCTTGTGTAGAATCTCGATATACGAGACCTTTAACTCATCAGAAAGGAATGAGCGCTGAATCTCCTCCTCAAACTTGGGAAGAAGTTTCACATACTTCTTTTTGACGCGGTCAAAAACTATCTCAGGAACGCCGCAGGTGAGGTATGCAGCCTTGAAGTCTTTGTCATTGATCCGCTTCTTTTTCCCATTGAGATTGAGTGCCAATTCTTCGTCATCGGCAGGATTGCTTATGGCCGAATTGAGTAGATCGTAAGCAGGAGTGAGGACAGGCTTGCCTGTAGGAGAATACAGTGAAAAGTTCTTCAGATGCATATCGTTGTTCCCCGTAAGCCAGGAGAAATACACCAACTCCAGGAAATCTACCATATCCAACTGGGCGTTTTCAGAAAACTTTCTGATGGTCTTTCCTATCTGCTCGTATGAGCTCCGATACTTATGCTCGGTCTGACGCTCTGTAAGCTGGCACATATCCTCCATTGCAATCTTTTCTCCATCTGCTTTACGGTCGATTCGTCTGGTCAGATATCCAATGCTACCGTCTTTCATACGGATAAGCGTATGTGGAACAACCTTGAGTTTTGCAATCTGGGCAAGATGCATGGTCAGGTCTTCGTTCTCGGGCAGCATTGCATAGCGTTCCGTCTGGGGCTTGAAAATGTAACTGCCCCAAAGACCCACAATGGTAAGTTTCTGAGAATCTTTGTGTTTGTCCAGATTCAGGGACAGTTTGGGCTGCACGCCGGTGAGTGTGGTCTGCGACTTTATTACCTGGGCGGCAAGTTCATCCATCTGCGCACGCGTGTATTCTAAGGACGGAACCGTAGTAGTTCCGAAGAACTTCCGGCAACAGGATTTGTGGTAATCCACTTCGCCGGGGCCGAGTTCCTTATAACAATATAAACACTTACTCATCACTGTCCTCCTTTATTGGAATTACACTTACAGCGCCAATGCAGTCCTTGCAGCATAGAAGAAGCAGGGAGAACCTGTCCAGTTCACTGATATCCGTGTTTCGCAGCGCTACATCCAGCAGCCATCCTTCCGGGATGAGGCCATCAAAGAAAGGGAAAAGAACCGGAGACTTGTAGGCCTTCTCCGATAATGGCAGCGTCAGGCTGACAGGGGCAGCATCTGAATTGGCAAGATACTCTCTGTCATAGCGGAACTCATAACCCTCATCCGTCTCTTCAAGGATGCCGGCCGTATTTCCTTTGTACTTAATCAATGCTTTACTCATCTCGCCTTCTTTTGAGGAACCAATTCGTATCCAAACAAATCAAAAACTTGGGCCACTTTGTCTAGACGGACCGTTGCTTTGCCCTGCTCTAATTCCCGGACGAAATTAAGGCCTACACCTGATTTCATTGCAAGGTCCACCTGCGTGAGGCCATGCTCTTTCCGCAGGGATTTCAATGCTGAAGATATGAGATTGCTGTTCATGATTACATTCGTTCGGATGCAAATATAAGAAATATTTCTGAAATTACATCATAACGAATGTAATTTTCAAAATTTGAGTGAGAATAGAGGTTTACCTATTATGTCTGTATCATCAGAAAGCCTTTCATATTCAACAGCTGTGACTTTTATTGATTTCATCAATTCCATCACTCGTTCCGTAATCACAATGTAATTATGAACCAAAAAGATGTCAGACCCATCCCATTGACTTATGTCATAAATGCCACGACGTTTGATATAGCTTTTGTTTGATTCCGGAATGTATCCATAATCCCAAAATTGAGTAAATTTCCCTCCTTTTCCAACCACAGAAAAGCCAGAATAGCCCTCTATAACATTTCCCTTTTTATCAAAGAGAGAGATTGGATAGTTCTTCCATCCTGTTATAGTATTCTCTCTTAGAAGATCAATAACTCTATTTGACACCAGACAAATAGGAGGATACCCTAAGTCAAGGAAATCTCTAAGGTGTTTCCCGTCATATTGACGAAAAACAATAGGGAATCGATAGTATTCATAATCTCCATGGAAAAGAAACTTGTGACAGTGGAGATCAAAATCATTTCTCCCTTCTTTCAGTGCCTTTTCAAAGATATCAGGCCTAGCGGTAAAAGTCGTTCCATATGCGCGACTCCGAAAACGATAGAAATCAGTACAAGCCATATTTAACCATTAATGATTCAGCGAAATCAACTATATCTTTCTCTGTCACAAACTCATTGCTTTTCAGAAACTGTTCAAAATCTTTATAATATTGTTGTGCCGTTCTATTATGCTTGGATTGGCTTACTCATCTTCCATACTTGGGATCAGGGGTCACTTCTCTTGGCAAGTTAAGAACATTGTACGAGAAAACCAAACGCCCCTCCCGAAGAGCCCTCCGAACTTTGTCATCGAAAAAGTCTCCACGGAAGGGGGGAACGAAGGAATTCCGAAAAAAACAGAACGAAAAAAGGAATCGTATTAGGAAAAGATGAACGAGACAACTGCGCCATTGATAATTGTGTGACCCGGAAAACGATTCTATCGTCAACTATAAATCTAAGCATTTTTTTCGTATCTTTGCATTCTTATTGCAGAAAACGTTTTTTACCATGGCATACGCAGAATTCAACGAGCAAGAGCTGGGACGCAGA
Organism: uncultured Bacteroidia bacterium; assembly: GCA_902794005.1. Lineage (GTDB taxonomy): Bacteria > Bacteroidota > Bacteroidia > Bacteroidales > UBA932 > Cryptobacteroides. The sequence goes on along the minus strand of CADBFO010000007.1, from coordinate 15,116 downwards.
GAGTCTTTGAACAAATTACGGGAACTGGGCATCAATCCCTATCCGGCACCGCTGTATCCGGTGAACGCCACCACCGCGGAAATCACCGCCGGCTTCAAGCCGGAAGAAGGCAATTTCCAGGACGTGTGCATCGCCGGCCGCATCATGAGCCGCCGCATCATGGGCGCCGCTTCCTTCATGGAGCTGCAGGACCATGCCGGCCGCATCCAGGTGTATGTGAAGCGGGACGAGATTTGCCCCTCGGAGGACAAAACCCTTTACAACACCGTGTTCAAAAAACTCCTGGACATCGGAGACATCGTGGGCATCAAGGGTTTCGCCTTCTACACCCAGACCGGCCAGCTGTCCGTCCATGCCAAGGAGCTCACGGTCCTTTCGAAGTCGCTCCGCGTGCTCCCCATCGTGAAGACCGATGCCGACGGAACCGTCCATGACAGTTTCGAAGACCCGGAACTCCGCTACCGTCAGCGGTATGTGGATCTTGTGGTGAACCCGCAGGTGAAGGAGACCTTCGTGAAGCGCACCCTCATCATCAATACCATGCGGCAGTGCTTCAACGAGGCCGGCTGCCTGGAGGTGGAAACGCCCATCCTGCAGCCCATTCCGGGAGGCGCCACCGCCCGTCCGTTCATCACCCACCACAATGCCCTGGACGTGGACATGTACATGCGCATCGCCAATGAACTGTATCTGAAGCGTCTCATCGTGGGCGGTTTCTCCGGCGTGTACGAGTTTGCCAAGAATTTCCGCAACGAAGGCATGGACAAAACCCACAATCCGGAATTCACCTGTGTGGAAATGTACATTGCCTACAAGGACTATCTCTGGATGATGGAATTCACCGAAAAGATGCTCCAGCGTGTGGCCGAAGCCACCGGCGGGGTCAAAAAGACCATCGGCGGAAACGAGATTTCCTTCGAAGGCCCGTTCCGCCGCCTGAGAATCCTGGATGCCATCCAGGAGTATGCCGGCGTGGATGTCAGGGGCATGGATGAAGCCCGGCTTCGCGAAGCGTGCAAGCAACTGAACGTGGAAGTGAGCCCCGAAATGGGTGTGGGCAAGCTCATCGATGCCATTGTGGGCGAGTATGTGGAAAAGAACCTGGTCCAGCCCACTTTCCTCATCGACTATCCCGTGGAGATGTCCCCGCTCACCAAGCGCTGCCGTTACGACGACACGCTCACCGAGCGCTTCGAACTTTTTGTAAACGGTAAGGAACTGGCCAATGCCTACTCCGAGCTCAACGACCCCGTGGACCAGCTGGAACGCTTCGAGGAGCAGGCCGCCCTCAAGAACAAGGGGGACGACGAGGCCATGTACATCGACTATGACTTTGTGCGCGCCCTGGAATACGGCATGCCGCCCACCAGCGGTATCGGCATCGGCATCGACCGTCTCACCATGTTCATGACCGGTGCGGAGACCATCCAGGACGTGCTGTTCTTCCCCACCATGCGTCCGGAGAAATTCTAGATGGAAATCATCACATCGGCCCAGAATCCCAAGATAAAGAATCTGCTGCTGTTGCAGGAAAAGTCCAAAGCGCGGCGGGAACAGGGGCTTTTTGTGGTGGAAGGCCGAAGGGAACTGCGGCACTGCCTGGAGGCCGGGTACAAGGTTCGCACCGTTTTCGTGTGCCCGGAGGTTGGAGATTCTTCGGAGGTGACAGACCTCCTCAGAATGACAAAACAAGCCGCCTGTCATTCTGAGCGAAGCGAAGAATCTTCCGTCATAGAACTTCCGGAGCAATTGTACCGCAAGGTCGCGTATCGCGAAAGCACGGAGGGCATCATCGCGGAAGTGGAGTATAAACCCCTGAAACTGGAAGACTTGCGCCTCCCGGAGAATCCCTTGATCATGGTGCTGGAGTCGGTGGAAAAGCCCGGCAACCTGGGCGCCGTCCTTCGCAGCGCCGACGCCGCCCGGGCCGATGCCGTCCTCCTCTGCGACCCTCTCACAGACCTCTACAACCCCAACCTTATCCGGGCCTCCATCGGCGCCGTGTTCACCGTACCCGCCGTCGCCTGCTCATCGGAGGAAGCCATCGCCTTCCTGCAGGCACGCGGCATCCGGATCCTCACGGCCCAGCTGCAGGATTCCTCCCTGTATTACGATGTAAATATGACCCGCGGAACCGCCCTGGTGATGGGAACGGAATCCACGGGTCTCACAGATGTGTGGCGGAAGGCTGCATCGGCGCATATCCGCATCCCCATGCTGGGACGCCTGGACAGCCTCAACGTGTCCGTATCGGCCGCCATCCTGCTTTTCGAAGCCGTTCGCCAGCGGCAGGGTTAGAACGGAAGGTCGTCGGAAGGTTCGGCGGCGGGGAGAGGGCCCTGGTAGGCCGGATTCACCGGCGGCTGCGCCGGAGCGGAAGGCTGAGGCTGGACCGGAGCGGCGGGCTGCTGGGCATAACCGCCCTGGTAGCCGCCCTGGGGGGATGCGCCCTCACCGTCCTGACGTTTTCCCAGAAGCTGAAGGGTATCGGCCACGACTTCGGTGGTGTACCGTTTGTTGCCGCTCTGGTCGGTCCACTGGCGGGTGCGGAGCTTGCCCTCGATATAAATCTGGGAGCCCTTGTGGATGAATCGTTCGGCCACGTCGGCGTTGTTGCGCCAGAGCACCACGCTGTGCCACTCGGTGTTTTCCCGCTGCTCGCCGTTGCGGTCGCGGTAGCGTTCGGTTGTGGCCAGACGAATGGTGGCGACTTTCACATTGGCCCCGGGATTTTGCGGATTGTTCTCAAGGTAACGTACTTCGGGCTCGCTTCCAACGTTACCGATCAACATGACTTTGTTCAGTGACATAATACAATGAGTTTAAAGCTTACGCGGCATTTGCTGCGCACCGGCAAGTTACGAAATATTTTTCGGAAAAATTACAGGACCCGCAACATTTCTTCCACGTCGGGCTCTTCATCCGTGAAAAGCCGATATCCGGCAGCCGCCTGCCCGAGCATCCAGCGCCGTCCGCTCACATACCGGCGGCAGGCCACCTGCTCCAAGCGGGGAATCCGGTATTCCGCCTCCAGCACGACAGCCCCTTCAAACGGCAGCCCCTCGGGCACTTCCACCCGCCCCGGAAGGGTATAGATGACAAGGTCCGGCCGCAAGGAACGGGCCTCCCCGAAGGAAAACGACGGACAGCCCAGGGCCGACGCCTTCTCCGGAGACCGGCCACAGACGCTCACCTCGCAACCCAGGGCGCGGGCGGCATATACGGCGGCGCGGGCGGCACCGCCCGTTCCCACCACCAGGGCCTGCGCAAAGGTCTGTCCGGTTTCCTGAAGGGCCAGCAGAACGCCGTCCACATCCGTATTATGTCCCATGAAACCATCGGCACAGGGAACGACCAGATTCACCGCGCCGGTGGCACGGGCTTTTTCCGACAAGACGTCCACCCTGGCAAAAGCGTTCTGCTTGAAGGGAGCCGTCACGTTGATGCCATCGTATCCGTCCAGAAAGGCCTGCCAGGCTTCCTCGAAGCATTCGAAGTCCAGAAGGTCGTACCGGTATCGGCCCCCGTAGGCGGCGGCCATCATGCGGGGACTCAGCGAACCGGCCACAGGATGGCCGATGAGGGCGAAGCGACGGGTCATTTCTTGCGGAAAAAGTTTTCGTGGATATAGGAAGCCAGGCCGCAGAAGGCCTGTGTAATGACTTGGGATTCGTGGTTGAGCGTGGCGAAAATCATGCCCGTTCCCATCGGAATGCCCCAGATGCTGGAGAGGGCGCCGCAAACCACGCCGTGGTAAGCACCGAAGCCGCCCGGGACCGGAACCACCGAAGAAATGCTGCCGGCAATCATGAGGAAGAAAGCGTCCGTCATGGTGAGGGAGGAAAAGGCTTCGATATCCTGAAGGGCCCAGACAATGCAGGCGCTCATGAGCCAGTAGATGACCCAGATGATCACCGTGTAAACGAGAAACAGCCAGGCTTTCTTCATCTTCAAGAAAGAGGAGAGGCCGCTGCCGATTCCCTGGACAAAGCCCCAGATTCCGCCCCATACGCCGCCCTTTTCGCGAAAAGCATAGGCCAGATACAGCAACAGCAGGACAAGGATGACAGCCCCGCCCAGCACCCACCACAGCACGCCGGCCCCGCCCAGGGAGGCCAGGCTTTCCGTGAGATAGGCGCCGAAACTGCTCCACATCACCACCAGCAGCACAGCCCCCATGGCCAGCGTGACAAAAGCATCCCAGACCCGTTCGATGAGGAGGGTGCCCAGGGCCTTGTCAAAGCTCAGGAGCCTTTTTCCATCCGGGCCGATGGCAGAATGTTTCACCACATAGCCCAGTTTGGCCACCTCCCCGGCCCGGGGCAGGGCCAGGTTCACGGCCATGCAGATATTGTAGGCATTGAAGGTGGTAAGGGAGGAGGTGGCAGGATCGAAAGGCAGCAGGAGCATGCGCCAGCGGTCCCCCCTGATCCAGAAAACGGCCGTTCCCAGTACCATGGACAGGATGACATATTCCCATCGGCACAATCGAAGGGCCTCGGAAAACTGTTTCCAGTCAATGCTCCGGAGGCAGAAGTACACCAAAGCGACGGCCACGGCTCCCCAAAAGACATACTGGAGGATAATTTTAACATTCTTGCCCATACAAAAAGCAAAGATAATGGAAAATCGGCAAAATTTGACTAATTTTGTAAGTTACCCTTCAACAAATTTCGCTATGAAATCCATCCTTGGCATCGGCAATGCCCTTACCGATATTCTGGCCGTCCTGCCGGACGACAGCCTTCTCCGAAAATATCACCTACCCCTGGGCAGCATGCAGCACGTCGATATGGAAACCGGGGACCGCATCTGGGACGCCCTCAAGGAATACGGCGTCAAGTATGTGCCCGGAGGGTCCGCAGCCAACACCATCACCTGTACGGCCATCTTCGGGATGTCGTCCGGCTTCCTCGGAAAAATCGGCAACGACGACCTGGGCAACCTCTTCAAAAGCACCATGGAACAGTATGGAGTGCGGGCGCAGATGCTCTATGGCACCAAATCCAGCGGTCGGTGCATGGTGTTCATCACCGGAGCCAACGCAGAACGGACTTTTGCCGATTACATGGGCGCCACGCTGGAACTGGGTCCGGAAGACCTTTCCCTGGAACAGTTCCAGGGCTATGATTACTTCCACATCGAGGGCTACCTGGTCCAGAACCAGGAACTGATTTCCAAGGCCGCCCGGCTGGCCAGGGAAGCCGGCTGCATCATTTCCATCGACATGGCCTCCTACAACGTGGTGCAGTCCAACGACGCCTTCTTCCACAATCTGGTGGAGAACTATGTGGACATCGTTTTCGCCAATGAGTCGGAAGCCAAGGCCTTCACCAAAATGGAACCCCGTGAGGCCGTTGATGAGCTGGCCCGCCATTGCCGGATCGCCGTCGTCAAGGTGGGCAAGGACGGCTCCATGGTCAAGTCCGGGGACGAATACCACTTCATCGACCCCTGGCCGGCCAGCCCGATAGACGCCACCGGTGCCGGAGACACCTATGCCGCGGGATTCCTGTATGCCCATTCCCTGGGCATGCCCCTGCGTGTGTGCGGGGAGGTGGGGTCCATTATCGCCGCCAAGGTGGTGGAGGTAATCGGCACCAAGATAGACATTCCCCGCTGGAGGGAAGCCAAAGAAGAAATCCGTGCGCTCATCGCCGCCAATCAGAAATAGAGCATGAAAAAGTATTTTTGGGTTTTTCTCATCGCCATGGTTCCGCTCATCGAAATCCGCGGGGCCATTCCCTATGCCGTGGGCTTCGGACTTCCGCTGGTCCCTTCCATTCTGGTGGCTGTTCTGGGAAATATGCTGCCTGTCCCCTTCATCTTCCTCTTTGCCCGCAAGGTGCTGGAATGGGGGAAGGATAAGAAAGTGATCGGAAAGTTCTTTACCTGGTGCCTGGAAAAGGGCGAGAAGGGGGGCTGCAAGCTGGAGGCCAAGGCCGGTCGCGGCCTGTACTGGGCGCTGTTTCTGTTTGTAGGCATTCCGCTGCCCGGAACCGGTGCCTGGACCGGGACGCTGGCGGCCAGCATCCTCAATATGGATTTCAAGAAAAGCACCCTGGCCATCATGGCGGGCGTCGTGCTGGCCGGAGCCATCATGCTCCTGGCCTCCCTGGGCGTTTTCGGCGCTATCAGCCTGGTGAAATAAGCCTTACGGCAGCAGGGCGGCGAGGGCCGAAATCTGCTCGGGGGTGGTGGCCCAGCTGGTGGCGAAACGGGTGACGGCGCGGCCGTCCGGCATGTATTCCCACACTTCATAGGCCACTTTTCCTTCCAAAGCGGCGGCCGCCTCCTTCGTCAGAAGGATAAACTGCTGGTTGGTAGGAGAATCCAGAAACAGCTCGTATCCTTTGGAGAGAAACAGCGCTTTGAGTTCCATGGCGCGGTCGATGGCATTGCGGGCAATCTCAAAGTACAATCCGTCCGTAAAAAGGGTGTCGAACTGGATGCCCAGGAGACGCCCCTTGGCCAGAAGGGCCCCATGCTGCTTCACAATCGTGAAAAAGTGCTTGGGAGCACCGCCGGTAAAGACCACGGCCTCGCCGCAGAGGGCCCCCACCTTGGTGCCGCCGATGGTGAAGACATCGCACAGGCCGGCCAGCTCTTCCAGCGTCACGTCGCAAGCAGGACTCATGAGTCCGTAGCCCAGGCGGGCGCCGTCCACGAAAAGGGGCAGGTCATACGCCCTGCACACTTCCCGGATGGCTTTCAACTCTGCCTTTGAATAGAGCGTACCATACTCCGTGGGGAAGGAAAGGTACACCAGGCCGGGGAACACCATGTGCTCGAAGGAGGCGTCGGCATAGAAACGCTCCAGACAGGCCTTCAATTCGGATGCGTCCATCTTCCCCTGGTGCGGGGGCAGGGTGAGCACCTTGTGGCCGGTGTATTCCACGGCGCCGGCTTCGTGCACGGCGATATGGCCGGTCTCCACCGCCACGGCGCCCTCCACGTCGTGAAGGAGCGAAGCGATGATGGTGGAATTGGTCTGCGTGCCGCCCACGAGGAGGTACACATCGGCCCCGGGGCAGGCACAGGCCGCGCGGATTTTCTCCCGGGCCGATGCAGTGAACACATCTTCCCCGTAGCCGGGTTCCTGCTGCAGGTTGGTGGCGATGAGGCGTTCCAGAATGGCAGGATGGGCCCCCTGGGTATAATCGCAAGTAAAGGAAAGCATTTGTTAAAAGTTCGTTACCAGTTCCACCGGGCAATGGTCGGAACCGAAGATTTCGTTATGGATTTCCGTGGAGACAATGGCGCCGCGAAGGGACTCGGACACCACGAAATAGTCGATGCGCCACCCGGCGTTGCGCTCACGGGCGTTCATGCGGTAGCTCCACCAGGAATACTTCACCTCCTCCGGGTGCTGGAAGCGCCAGGAATCCACAAACCCTGCGGCCAGGAGTTCCGAGAACTTCCCCCGTTCCTGGTCCGAGAAACCGGCGTTGAAATGGTTCGTGGAGGGGTTTTTAAGGTCTATCTCCTCATGCGCGACATTGAGGTCTCCGCACAGGATGACCGGCTTGGGGAGCCCCTGCAGATAGGCACGGAAGGCATCTTCCCACTGCATGCGGTAATCCAGCCGCCGGAGGCCGTCCTGGGCGTTGGGCGTATAGCAGCACACCAGGCAGAACCGGTCATATTCCAGCGTAATCACCCGCCCTTCCTGGTCGTGCTCTTCCAGGCCGATGCCGTAGCGGACGCCCAGCGGCGTGTGGCGGGTATAGACGGCCGTACCGGAGTAGCCCTTCTTGAGGGCATAGTTCCAATAGGACTGATAGCCGGGGAACTCCAGGTCCAGCTGGCCTTCCTGCAGCTTGGTTTCCTGCAGGCAGACGAAATCGGCGTCCAGGTCCACGAAAATATCGGCAAATCCCTTGCCGGCCACGGCCCGGAGGCCATTCACATTCCAAGAGATAAATTTGAGATTCTTCACTTCGTTCAGTTTGAGATTCTTCACTTCGTTCAGAATGACAGTTATTCCAATGTCCAGGTGGCGCCTTCCTTGGTGTCCTTGACCGTGATGCCGAAGGAGGCGAGGGTGTCACGGATACGGTCGCTCTCGGCCCAGTTCTTCTCTTCGCGCGCCTTCTTGCGGGCGTCCAGGACCAGGCCCATGACGCCGTCCAGGGCCTTTTCGGCCTTGCCGGAGGCGCCGGCTTCCTCGTCCTTGAGCCCCAGCACGCCACCCACCACGTCGCGGAAGAGCACCCCGAGGGCCCGCTTGTCATCGGCCGACAGGCTGCCGCCGTTGATGAGTTTCACGGCTTCGAACAGATGGGCGATGGCGACGGGGGTGTTGAGGTCGTCGCAGAGCGCGTCCAGGACGGCGTCGATGACGGACTGAATCTCGGGGGAAGGGGACAGCCCTTCCGGAGCATTTGCCCGGACTGGTTCGTGAAGCGACGCGGACCCGAGCGCGCGCCAGGCCTGCATCAGGCGCTTGTAGCCTTTTTCGGCCGCCTGCAGGGCTTCGTTGGAGAAGTCCAGCGTGCCGCGGTAATGGGCCTGGAGGATGAAGAAACGCACGGTCATGGGCGTATAAGCCTGCGCAAGTTTGGGATGGCTGCCGCTGAAGAGTTCCGGCAGGGTGATGAAGTTCCCGAGCGACTTGCCCATCTTCTGCCCGTTGATGGTGATCATGTTGTTATGCACCCAGTAATGGACGCCCTGCGTGCCGCGGGAGGCTACATTCTGGGCAATCTCGCATTCATGGTGCGGGAACATGAGGTCCATGCCGCCGCCATGGATGTCAAACTCTTCCCCGAGATACTTGGCACCCATCACCGAGCACTCCAGATGCCAGCCGGGGAAGCCGTCTCCCCAGGGGGACGGCCAGCGCATGATATGCTCCGGCTCCGCCTTCTTCCAGAGGGCAAAGTCGTAGGGGGCGCGCTTGTCTCCCTGGCCGTCCAGCGAGCGAGTGCCCTCCAGCGTGGCTTCCAGGGTACGGCCGCTCAGGACGCCGTAGTTGTGGTCCCGGTTGTACTTGCGCACATCGAAATAGATGGAACCGTTGCTCTCATAAGCATAGCCGGCCTCCAGAATGATCTTGATGGCCTCGATCTGCTCGATGATGTGGGCGCTGGCACGGGGTTCGATGGACGGGGATTCCGCATTCAGAAGGCGCATGGCCTCGTGGTAGCGCTCCGTGTAATACTGCACCACCTCCATGGGTTCCAGCTGCTCCAGGCGGGCTTTCTTGGCAATCTTGTCCTCCCCCTCATCGGCATCGTGTTCCAGGTGCCCTACGTCCGTAATATTGCGGACGTAACGCACTTTGTAGCCCAGATACTTCAGGAGCCGGAACAGCACGTCATAGGTAACCCCCGGACGGGCATGGCCCAGATGGGCATCTCCATATACGGTGGGACCGCACACATACATGCCCACGTGTCCTTCATGGATGGGCTTGAACAGTTCCTTGTTGCGGGAAAGGGTATTGGTCAGATACAAAGGTCTCATGATAACTCACATCTCAATCATGCAAAGATACGCAATTTTTTCCTTAACTTTGCAGATGCAGGAAGTGGCCTGCTTTTTGATAAGTGAAAACAAACCAAAAAAACCGAGAGCGATGAAAGTGCACAGAATTCTTATCGGCCTTCTGGCCGCAGGGGTGCTCGCCACCGGTTGTACCAAAGAGTACTACACGGAGCAGTACACCATTGTGGAAGGACTGGACATGACACTGATTGACTTCAACGTCAGAAGCAACAACTGGAGCGTCTGGAATGTGGAAAACGGCAATGATGACGAAGGCTACTTCCAAGCCACCCTCGAGGTTCCCGAAATCACCAAGGACGTGGTGGAAAAGGGCGTTGTCATCGTGCACCGCCGCTACGAAGACGGCGTCTCCACTCCCCTCCCCGCCATGCGCACGGAGAAAACGGAGGACGGTCTCTACTACACCACTTTCGTGGACTACGAATGGGCCCAGGGTGTCATCAACATCTTCGTCACCGCGACGGACCTGTATGCCGGCACCAACCCCGGCGACATGAGCTTCCGCGTGGCCATCCAGCTGTAAAAAACGGACACATAAAAAAAGAAGGATATCGGGCACAGCCCCGGTATCCTTCTTTTTGTTTCAGAGACAAAGCCTACTCAGCCATCTGGTTGATGAGCTTGTTGTAGTCGCTTTCGCGGTTGGGGATGATCCAGGTCCAGTGGTTCTTGTCTTCGGGACCGGCCACGAAGGAGAAGGTGCTGTGCCAGCTGCCGCCCTTGGCGATGGAGATACGCTCCATAGTGTCTCCCCAGCGCTTGAAGTCGAACCAGTTCTGACCTTCGCCCCAGAGGTGGAAGCGACGGTAGATCTTCACTTCGTTCAGGAGGTCGTCACCCGTCTTGGTGCAGTTGTAAGCACTGTCGTACTCCTTGTTGATTTCATTGAGGATGGACTGCACGGCGGCATCCTGACCACCGAGATGGCATTTGGCCTCGGCCTCGATAAAGGCCATTTCGGCGGCACGGAACAGCGGGAAGCAGCCGCCGCCAGGCATGAAGGAGGCCTGGAACTTGAACTGCATGTACTGGTAAATGGTGCTGGTGCTGTACAATTTGGAAGCATAATCCTTCTTGGCACGCTTATACAGTTCCGAAGAAGAAGGAGCGTTGCCCGTGGTCTTGTTCACCTGTCCAAATTCTTCCTCAGTGGGAATCAGGTACATGCTGCGACGGCTATCCGTCTCCGGAATCAGGTCGATGAGCTGCTTGGTGATTGCGAAAGGATACGTACGGCAGATGCTGGCCGAAGAGTTGGAACCGATATAAGCAAAGAAGCTGTAATAGTACAGCGTCTGGTCTTCTGCCTCATAGACACTCCAAATCCACTCGCTGTTCTTGGTGTTGAAGCCACCGTTTATATACTCGTCCTTGGACATGAGCTTATATCCTGCACGGGCCTTGGCAGCACAGTCGGCAGCGGTCGCCCAGTCTTCACGGGTGATGGCGGCACGGGCTTTGACGGCGTATGCCACATCCAGGCCGGGAAGATAGTTTTCACTGGAAGCACGAGTGATTCCGGAAGCGTTGAACAGACTGATGGCGTCGTCCAGATCCTTGTAAATCTGAGCGAAGACAGCAGGAACGTTGGACTTGGCCAAATCTCCGGTAGAAGTGTCCAGACGGAGCGGAATACCGTCATTCGGCACCACGCCGTCCTTCCAGCGGCGGCAATAGAACTGAACCAGCTGGAGGTAAGAATAAGCACGATAAACCAGAGCCTGGGCCTGAATGAAATCACGCTCGCCTTCAGAGCCCTCGGATTCCTCGATATTGGCGATCACCTGGTTGGCGTTACCGATCAGTTTGTAGTAATAATACCAGGGGTAGATATCGTAGTTACTGGTCGGGGACTCGTGCCAGTTACTGTTGATGGTGTTGGCCCAACCGGTGAGGGCGCACTTCTGGGAGTCATTTCCCATGTAGTTGTTGTACCAGTTGATGATGGTACCTTCCCCATTCATCCCCTGGACACTCAGGTACTGAGTGGTCATCATTTTAGCAAGGCCGTTGATGGCCATCTTGGCGTTGTTCGTGGTCTCGAAAATGGTGGCCGGAGACTCCGCGCTCTCGGGAGCAGTATCAAGATATGCCTTGGAGCAGGAAATAGCGGCCAGGGCGATACCCACAACGCAAATGCTTCTGAGCAAAATATTTTGTTTCATATTCATTCGGTATTAAGCGTTTAGAACCGGACATTGAGGGCAAGCGTCATCACGCGGGGCGTCACGAGGTAGTTGTACTGGGTACCGCCGCGGGACTGCTGCGGGTTCATGCCCTGACGGGCCGTCCAAGTCTTCAGGTTCTCGATATTGGCGCTGATGGTGATGGCCTGGAGCTTCATCGGGGCAACCCATTTCTTAGGAAGGGTGTATCCCAGGGAGATGTTCTTCAGGACCAGATAGTTACCGGAGGTGAGCCAGCGGGTGGTCGTTCCGGCGTTGTTCTGGCTGGAGTTGGTAGAGAAGATCTGAGGGATGCCGTTGGGGTCGATACGGTTGTCAGAGGTCTCCGTCATGCCGGCAGGAGCAGCCTTCCAGGAGTTCATAAGGTCCTCGTGATGGCTGGTAGGGTTGCCGCTCAGGCTCATCAGGCCGGCATAGACACCGTCATAAACATAACCGCCCAGACCATAGGTGAACAAGGTGGAGAAATTGAAGTTCTTCCAGTTCAGATTGAGTCCGAAGCTGCCGAAAGCCTTCGGGAGGGAAGATTTTCCGGTGAACTCACGGGCGCCGTACGCGGACGGATTGTACACATAAGGCTTTCCGTTGATGACAATGTAGTTTTCCGCGGCCATAAGGGTATGTCCTACCCCTTCTTCATCTTCCTTCGTGCCGAAAAGGACCGTTCCGTCGGCGGTGTTGTCGTCGGTGATGTAGAACCTGTCATCGTTGAACTTGTACAGGGAGCGGCCAGTCAACTGGTCCACGCCTTCGAAGACATAGAGGAAATACTCGTAACGGTCGTGTCCTTCCATAATCTTATGCGTACCGGAGTTGATGCCGTCCTCACGGTTTTCTTCCGGAAGGGTCACCACCTTGTTGCGGAGGAATGAAACGTTACCGCTCAGGTTCAGGCGCAAGTCACGGGTGCGGACAACGTCCACGTCGGTTTCGATTTCAATGCCGCGGTTGGAAATGACGCCGATATTCTTGGCGATCGTGGACTCGGCATAGGAGGTGGAGGTGGCACCGGCGGAAAGCGGGTTGTACACATCAAAGATCAGGTCCTTGTTCCGCTTGTCAAAGTACTCGATGTTGAAGTTCCAGCGGTTGAACATGCGGGATTCGATACCCACGCCCCAGGACTGGCTGGTTTCCCACTGGAGTTCGGGCGCTTCAAGCTGGGAGAGGTAGTAGGCACCCTTGTTGGCATTCTGGCTGGCCGAATAAAGGGCCTGATAGGCATAGTAACCGGCAGAAGCGTCGTTACCGACTTCACCATAGTCTGCACGGAGCTTGAGGCTGTTCACCCACGTCACATTCTGCATGAAGGGTTCCTTGGAGATCATCCAGTTGGCGCCGATGCTCCAGAAGTTACCCCAGCGCTTGTCCCTGTGGAAACGGGAAGAACCGTCCCGACGGAAGGAGGCCTCCACATTGTACTTGTCCTGATAGGCGTAGCGGACGCGGCTCAGATAACTCTCGGTCTTGTAGAAGTTGCCGTAGGAATAGAGGCTGGTAATTTCGGTGAAGTTACGCAGGTTGTTCTTGCCGGGCAGCACCTCTGCCGTCTTGTAACCATAGAGATAGTCGTACTCATAAGAATAGTTCTCATGGCCCAGGAGGGCGCTCACATTGTGGTTGCCGAACTGGTGGGCCCAGCGGAGCTGCTCCTGGAGCTGCCAGTTGAGGTACTGGTACTCCGAGCGGGAACCGCGGCCGGCATTTCCCTTACCGTCACCGATAACAGCGCTGTTGTACGTCTTGTTCACATCGCTGCGGGTGTTCATGTTTCCGGTAATGGTAAAGGTGAAGTCCTTGAGGAAATAGATGTCCACGAATGCGGTAGCGTTCATGGTATTGCGGATTGAAATATTCTCATTGAGTTCGTTCTCCCAGATGACGTGACGGTCGGCATACTGGTTACGCGTGGTGACGGCACCGCCGTTGGCATCGATATAGGAACCGCCGTCATACTGTTTTTCACCGTTGGCGTCCAGGATGTACTGGCCGTAATTGGCCGCACCCAGCTCATTGTAGTGGAGATGGACAGGATAGATGGGGGCGATGTTACGGGCATACATGAAAAGGTTTGTAAAGCCTCCATCGCTGTCTCCGGTGGTGTTCTGGTAGTTCTGGTGCGTGGCGCTCACGTTGAGACCGGCCTTTATCCAGGAAACAGGGCGGATGTTGGCGCTGGCGCGCACGGAGAAACGCTCGAAACCGGAATTGGTCACATAACCGTTTTCATTGAGGTATGCGGCGGAGAAGTAGTAATCGCTCTTGTCCGTGGCACCGCTGCCGCTGAGGTTATACTCGGAACGATAACCATTGCGGAGACCGAATTTGTACCAGTCCAGATCGTCTGCGAAATTGGAGCTGATTTCAGCGCCGGCGACCATTGTTCCGTCAGCGTTGAAAAGCTGGTCGTACGGCTTGTTGAACACGTTGATGAAAGCCTTGTCGGTAATGATGTTGGCAGAAGCATACTGGGCGGCCTCGGTCTCGGTGATGCCACCTTCGGCGAATTTGAGGTTCTTCATTTCCTGCCAGTAAATTTCCATCCACTGCTTGGCGCTGGCCAGTTTGTACTCGGGGATACCGCGCTGGTAAACACCCTGCTTGATATCCAGGTTCATCTGGAGACGGCCCTGCTGGCCCTTCTTGGTGGTAATGAGGATGACACCGTTGGAAGCGCGGTTGCCGTACAGGGCGGCGGAAGCGGCATCCTTCAGGACGGTGATGCTCTCGATATCGGCCGGGTTCAGGTCGGATACATTCCCGCCGAAGGGAACACCATCCAGGATGTACAGGACCGAAGTGGAACCGTTGATGGTTCCGACGCCGCGGATGTACACGGACGGGTCGGAGCCCGGAGAACCGTAAGTGGAGTTAATCTGAACACCGGATACAGTGCCTTCCAGGGCGGAAGTGACGGAAGAAGTAGGACGCTGGGCCAGTTTCTCCGCGTCCACGGATGCCACGGCACCCGTCAGGGAAGAGCGCTTGGCCGCACCGTAAGCGATGGTGACCACCGCCTCTTCGAGGGCTTCACTGTCGGCCTGGAGGACGATGCTGACATTGGGCTGGATGGCCACTTCCTGGGTTACCATGCCGATAAAGGAGATCACCAGGGTCTTGGAACCGGAAGGGATACCCGTCAATACGAAGTTTCCGTCCGGCTCGGTCATTGTGCCCACCTGGGTACCTTTTACGAGGATGGAAACACCCGGAAGGGCCTCTCCGTTCTCGTCAACGACAGTACCCCGGACTGTTGACACCTGTGCAAAGGCCGCCGTGCTTGCAACTGCAAGAAACACAACGCCTATCCACAAAAGCTTGATAAGGGATTTTGCGTTCATAAAGATGGTTAGTTAGGGTTGAAATAATTTGTAGATCAATAGGTTGAGTTCAAATAATAAAAAACTAGATTTATCGTCC